>CABUHS010000013.1 GCA_902491535.1 uncultured Eubacteriales bacterium | reverse complement strand
GCCGTGTACCGACCCGTACGCACGGTGGTGTGAGAGGTCGGCTGGTCAATTAATGATCAGCCTCCTACTCGATTTTTTGGATTTTTGCAGAATTTCAATATAACCCGATACTGGGTGCAAAACCAAATACATAATTTTATTCTTTTTTTGCTTTAATCAAAAGAAAATTCGGTTTATGGAATTCTTTTGCTAAACGATTATCCCGTTTTAGGGCTTCTTTTGTCGGTATTGGTTCAATCATTTTGGTAATAACGAATCCGGCACCGGAAAGCGCATTTACGATATCAGAAAATGTTCTGTGATATTTCTCGACTCCTTCAACGATCCATTTTGTACTTCGTTTGCCGGGACGGGTATAATCTGTCAGATTGTAGTGAAGAATATTGCCGTCGATATCTTTTGCCCAGCTTGCGCCGATTATCGGTGCCGTTGTCAGCGGATGTTCTTGTGAAAATATGAAGCAGCCATCAGAATTTAAGATTTTGTATACATTCTTAGCAAGGGTATCGAAATCTTCTACATAGTGTAATGCGAGAGAACTGAAAATTATATCGTAGCTTTCCTTGATGAAGGATAGGTCGTTCATGTCAGCCCGAATAAAATCGATCTCGGGATTTTCAGCTTTTGCTATAGCAAGCATTTTTTCGGAAATATCAATACCTTTAACCTTTGATGCTCCGCGGCGTTTAAATTCTGCACAGTTTTCACCGTAGCCGCATCCAAGATCCAATACTGTTTTTCCTGTCAAATCAGGTGCTAAAGAAAACAAGGCAGGTTTTTCTTCAATATTATTTGCGCTGTATTTATTGTTTCTCAGTTCTCTGTATCCGTCAAAAAAAATTTGATTATCATAAATATTCTGTGATTTATTCATTTCGGATCTCCTTTAATTTGCTGTCAAGTGTATTTAGTATAAATAGTTTTTTTGTTGAACTTTTGAAACAGCGAATATAGCGGTATAACAAAACGCGTTCATTTTGAAAACGTCAAGGTTTTGCATAGATGTCATTATACTGAATGATTTTAGTTATGTCAATACGGAAATTGTCCGGGATATTTCATATCGATTGCAGGTGCTTTTTTGATATTTGTCAGTTCGTCGCGATATATGATAGATTACTTTTTTATCACATTATCTTAATACTTGCAATTTGTCATTTTTTATGCTATCATAACAGTAACAGAACTGTCAGCTGTCAGCGGACGTACTTCCGCTCCATGTATAGTTTGCCGATATACTTGAAA
Source organism: uncultured Eubacteriales bacterium (assembly GCA_902491535.1). Taxonomy (GTDB): domain Bacteria; phylum Bacillota; class Clostridia; order Oscillospirales; family CAG-272; genus UMGS911. The sequence continues at coordinate 61,543 of CABUHS010000013.1, read as the reverse complement.
GGAAAAGTACTGTAATGAATGATAAGATATATGATGTAGCCGTAGTAGGGGGAGGCCCTGCGGGTCTTACTGCCGCGCTTTATTGCCGCAGATCGGAGAAAAGTGTAATTGTTTTCGAAAAGGAAGTTTTCGGCGGACAGGTGACGCATTCACCAAAGATCGAAAATTATCCGGGAACAGCTCAGATGGGCGGACTTGATTTTGCCGAGCGTCTTACCGAGCAGGTACGCACGCACGGAGCGGAGCTTGAGGAAAAAGAGATAACAGGTATATTCAAAGCTGAGGATAACACATGGAGTCTCAGCGCAGATAATGAAAAATACCGTGCGAAATCTGTAATTATCGCAGCAGGAGTACATCATCGTACGCTTGGACTGGAAAACGAGGAAGAGCTTGAAGGTGCAGGCGTATCATACTGCGCAGTATGCGACGGAGCTTTCTACCGTAATATGACGGTAGCGGTTATAGGCGGTGGAAACTCGGCGCTTCAGGAGGCTGTTATGCTGTCTGAGCTTTGCAAAAAGGTATATGTGGTTCAGAACCTCGATTTTCTTACAGGTGAGCAGACTCTTATAAAATTGTTAGAAGCTGCTCCGAACGTCGAAATAATCACCGGAACGGTAGTTGAGAAACTTATAGAGGACGGAGGAGAGCTTCGCGCGATAAAGCTTGCAAAATCTCCGGACAGTAAAAATAACACCGAAAGCAAAGAGCTGTCTCTCGACGGTATTTTTGTCGCTGTCGGATTAAAGCCGGAAAACGAATCGTTTGCATCGGTTGCTCCCATAGATGAACGCGGATACATTAAATCGGATGAAAGCTGTACTCTCGGAGACGGACTTTTTGTCGCAGGAGATTGCCGTACAAAAACAGTGAGACAGATAGCAACTGCTGTAGCCGACGGCGCAACTGCAGCGGTTTCTGCATGCAGATATGTAATGAACCTTATTTGATTTTTGTTACATGTGATATAGAAAGTAATTATTATGAGAATCGGTATCATTGTCTGCGGATTAAACGGCAGCGGTAAAAGTACACTTGGCAAGGCTTTGGCGGAAAAACTCGGGTTTTACTTTATTGATGATGAAGACCTGTTCTTTGGGGAGAAGGATGCATCTTATGTGTATTCTGAACCGCGTACCCGTCAGGAAGCTGAAAAGATTCTTTTGAATAAAGTCACAGCACATGAGAATTTTGTTTTTTCCGCTGTAAAAGGGGACTACGGTAAAGAAATTTTTCCGTTTTATAAATATGCTGTATTTATCGACGTTCCTGCTGATATTAGGATGAGCCGTGTAAGAAGCCGTTCTTTTCAGAAATTTGGTGACAGAATGCTTCCGGGCGGAGATTTATACGAACAGGAAGAAACATTTTTTAATATGGCGGCTGCCAGAACCGAAGATTATGTTGAAGGGTGGCTGCAATCTCTGAACTGTCCTATCATAAGAGTAGACGGGACAAAACCTGTTGAAGAAAATGTAAATTTTATTGCTGAGAAGATACAATTTTGAGTATAATAAAAAGGCCGGTAATAATGAGTAAATACAATATTTTGTGGGAGTATATTCATAAACAGGAACATAAATCCTTTAAATTGACTTTTGATGAGATACAGAATATTTCAGGTATACCAATAGATCATTCTTTCTTAAAATATAAAAAGGAACTTACGGAATACGGATATAAAGTCCGAAAAATATCTATGAAAGAACAGACTGTTGTTTTTGAAAAGATTTCATGACAACAGTTTTCTGATAAATTAGAAACATAGGGACAGCATTAACTGCTGTCCCTATGTTTTATGCAAATTTATAATAAAGCATTTTGAATTATGTTACCGCTCTCTTTTATTAATATAATAACAGCCAAATGAAATTAAAGCCGATATAAATAAAACCGTAAAAGATAAAATATCCCATGTATCAAGACGGGGTTCGTCTATCATTCCGGACAGTATTGTATTGACAATAATTATAAACGGAATTGCCGATAAAAAAGTTATACCTAAAGCGAGCTGTTTTCTTGTTTTTCCCATGATGACAAATAGCGCGAATATAGGCCATAGGAATACGATCGAAGCTACTGATATCGGAGTACCGATTGAGAATATATTTTTTACTTTTATTATTATACTCAATAAGTACAGATACGGTACGGTAAAAATACTTAACGATATTAAACTTAATTTGATTCCTTTTTTACCGAAAATAATACTTGGGAATGTTATTAGCCATGCCATAACGGATGAACTGACCGGAATCGGTGACCATGTCAGTGTACCCGATATTGCAAAATCGCAAATAAGGCATACAATAATTCCGGTTAAAAGTGCAGCCGAAAAAACAGCTGATATAATAATATTCTTTTTGAGTATATTATTATCCGTTCTTTTTTGTACAGTCAAATTTTCATCCGTCTTTTTTTCATAGCTTTCCGTACAGGCTTTTTCCCCGCTTAACAGTTCGTTTACCGTGATGCCGAGTATTTCACAAAGCTCCAGCATTATAGAAGCATCGGGCATACTTTTTCCCGTTTCCCATTTTGATACGGCTCTGTCTGTAATATTCAGTTTTTCAGCTAATTGTGCCTGAGTCAGTTTTCTCTCTTTGCGGCATGCGGAAATGAATTTCCCGGTTTTTGCTTGATTCATGCTATTGTCTCCTTTTATACTGATAATACTGAATAATACATCCGGCTTTATATGTTTAAAACAAACTGTCGGTTGAGTCGGAGGAAATCAACCGACTGTGGGGACACTTTTTATGTATCCTCAGGAGAACCGTATTTTGACGAACACATCGGAATATTGCTTTCATTATATTTGTATGATGAATTTTTCGGATTGGAAAAATCGAATACCGCCTGTCCGCCGTCGAGCTTCAGCGCCGCATCAAATGTCTTTCCTGTTTTACGGGATACAAACCCTTTTATATCGGCAGAGCGTCCGTTTTCGAGCAAAAGCTGAATGTTTGACACAGAAATTACGCGTCCGCAAATGTTGATGTTTACCTTAAAGGTACATCCTTCCTTGTATCCGCGGCAGCCATAGCTGTATCTTCCGCGAACGACTTCGCGTCCGCAGACCGGACATTTACCGACAACATCTCCATAGAAGCCGCTGTTGCTGTCAAGCTCAGGTGAGACCTGCATATTCTGTTGCGCAAATACCTGTTCTATTTCGCGTTCGGCAAGCTCTACGCTGTCCCTTATACTTATTTCGCCGCGATAAACCTTTTTCAGTGCCTGTCCGAGCGTACTTGTCTTATACTTATCCATAGATATGTTCATACTCATGAGGGATTCGATAAGAAATTCTCCGCCGGGAAGAATGGTATATACATCCTTTTTCAAAGCTATATATTTTGAATTTCTCGCGTTATTTATAATTCCCGTCCGTGTTGCTTCTGTGCCAAGCTCAAGACCTTCGAAAATAGCGCGGTAATCATCTGTATCGTCCTCAGTCTGAACGGTATCGGCATTATCCTCGGCTGCTTTATTGTTCTTTCCTGATTTGTCGTCTCGGAAAGGGTTTTTAAGATAGTTGTTCAGAGTTTCTATAGTGTAATGCTTGGGCGGGCTTGTCTCTTTTTCTCTCGGCTCAAATGCGGTATTTATCTTATCGCCCTTTTTTAGCGGAGGAAGCAGCTTATCTTTTGAATTATAATCGTCGTATTTAGTCCATCCGGGAGAAATGATTACGGTACCCTTAAGAGTAAACTCTTCGTAGTCTCCGACTGATATCTTGATCTCGGTTTTTTCCGCGATACAGTCTTCGCTGCAGAATACGGCCGCGAATCGGCGGAATATTGTCTGATACACTTTCATTTCGTCGTCTGAAAGAGAAGTTTTCTTCGGTATCTTTGATGTCGGTGTAAGCGCAGAGTGCGATTCTATTTTTGAATCGTCAAATATCGTTTTTTTATCTTTGAATACGACCGGATATCCGAGCTTTTCAACGCCTGAAAGTATTTGTTTTATCCTGTCTTTTTCGGCTGTGGCAAGATATTCCGAGTTTGTTCTCGGATATGTAACATATCCTTCCTCGTAAAGCTTTTGGACTATTTTCAGACTTTCGTCCATTGACATCTTGTATTTTTTACCGAGAACGTTCTGGAGCTTTGAAAGAGAATAAAGCTTTCCCGGTGCGATAGTGTCCTTTTTTGTCTTTCGTGCCGTAACTACAGCATCGGCGGCATTATATTTATCGCAAAGTTCGCGTACTGCTGCAAGCTCATTTTTATCAAATTTTGTTTTGCTGACAAGCTCGACTTCCACTCCGTCGGTCTCTGCCTTGCTCGCTGCAACATAATATATATCGGGCTTAAAATTTTTGATTGCCATGTCACGGTCATATATGGCTTTTACAATAGGAACAATAACGCGTCCGACGCGCAGCAGAGTTCCTGTTTTGAGCGTCGCATACCGTGTGAGGTTGACTCCGTACAGCCAGTCTATATAGGTTCGTGCGAAGCCCTCGTTTGCCAGCGAGTCATATTCGCTTTCGCTTTTCATATCGCGCAGAGCAGCAGCGACAGTCTCTGGAGTCTGATCGGGCAGCCACAGGCGGTCAAATTTTTTTTCGGTTTTAAGAGCGTTTTGTACGCAAAGCCTTACGATGATTTCACCTTCGCGGTCCGAGTCTCCTGCATTTACAATGCGGTCAACGTCATCGCGTGCGCAAAGCGCTTCGATTACCGAAAATTGCTTTTGTATGCCGACGTCCGGTTTTCCGTCGTCACCGCGGCGCAGTTTAAAACGGAATTTTTCCGGAAAGCACGGAAGATTGTTCATGCTCCATTTTATTTTACCACCTTCGTCAGGTAGCGGTTTCGATGCGTAATCTTCTATATCGCAGAGCGAGAACAGATGACCGAACGCCCATGTTACTATATATCCGCAGCCTTCGTAATAGCCGCTGTATTTTGTCATTTTTCCTATTCCGGCAACTATGTTGCGCGCAAGACTGGGTTTTTCAGCAATTATAAGTGTCAACGGTAAAATTCTCTTTCCTGTTTTATTTTCAAATTTTGCGTGTTATAATTCTATGTTAACTTACATCGGATTTTCCGAATGGATTTTACTTTTAAAAAAAATAACCATTATATATATTCTATCACATTTTTGATTTTTTTTCTACCTTTATTTTTATATAGTAAAAGGATAGAAGTGCGATTTTGGCCTTAAATATTGACAAGCTTCGAAATAAACGTTATAATATTTTCATAATGTCTGCTGTTTATACACGGCATGAGCTTTCACATGAAAGGATTAATTATGAATAGTATACCGGAAGCTTTCGGAACGCTTGTTTTCAATCTGCCGACGATGAAAGCGCGTCTGCCTAAAGAAACCTACGCGTCACTGAAAAGAACCATAGATGAGGGAAAACACCTTGACATAGGTGTTGCACATGTTGTTGCAAATGCCATGAAGGACTGGGCGGTTGAACACGGAGTTACACATTATACTCACTGGTTTCAGCCGATGACAGGTATAACGGCGGAAAAGCATGACAGTTTTATTTCGCCTACCGATGATGACAGTAAAATAATTATGGAGTTTTCCGGCAAGGAGCTTGTACAGGGCGAGCCGGATGCGTCAAGCTTTCCGTCCGGAGGACTGAGAGCAACATTTGAGGCGCGAGGCTATACTGCATGGGATCCTACTGCATATGCTTTTATAAAAGGAAATACTCTTTATATCCCGACAGTCTTTTGTTCCTACGGCGGAGAGGCGCTTGACCAGAAAACTCCGTTGCTCCGTTCGATGGAAGCGATAAACAGACAGGCTCTCCGTGTGCTGAAGCTTTTCGGATCAACAGACGTAAAGCATGTCAACACCTCTGTAGGCCCCGAACAGGAGTATTTTCTTATTGATAAAGAAATGTTCGACAGACGCAAAGATCTGATATATACCGGAAGAACGCTTTTCGGTGCAAGACCGCCTAAGGGGCAGGAGCTTGACGACCACTATTTCGGCGCTATAAAGCCGAGAGTAGCTGCGTTTATGCAGGAGCTTGACGAGGAGCTGTGGAAGCTCGGCGTACTTGCAAAGACAGAACATAACGAGGTCGCGCCTGCACAGCATGAGCTTGCGCCTATTTACCGTTCGACAAATATTGCGACAGATGACAATCAGCTCATAATGGAGATGATGCAGCAGGTCGCAAAGCGTCACGGGCTTGTATGTCTGCTTCACGAAAAGCCGTTTGAGGGCGTTAACGGATCGGGTAAGCACAATAACTGGTCTTTGTCTACAAACACCGGTGTAAATCTTCTTTCTCCGGGTGAAACGCCTTACGAAAATGCGCAGTTTCTTCTCTTTCTGTGTGCCGTTATACAGGCTGTCGATAACTATCAGGATCTGCTGCGTATATCCGTTGCAAGCGCCGGAAACGATCACCGTCTCGGCGCAAATGAAGCTCCTCCGGCTATTGTTTCGATGTTTCTCGGAGACGAGCTTACATCTATTTTAGAATCGATCGAAAATGATATTCCGTATCTCGCAGCTGAAAAAACACAGATGCGTCTCGGCGTTCATATCCTGCCCAAATTCCCCAAGGACACGACCGACCGTAACCGTACATCTCCGTTTGCTTTTACCGGCAATAAATTCGAATTCAGAATGCTCGGTTCGGCAAATTCGATTTCAATGACAAATGTCATGATAAATACCGCTGTCGCCGAATCTCTGCGCCTTTACGCTGACGAGTTGGAATGCGCAGACGATTTCAAAGAGGCAATACACGGACTTATAAAGCGAACGATAAAGGCGCATAAGCGGATAATATTCAACGGAAACGGATACGGCGAGACATGGATGAAGGAAGCCGTTGAAAAGCGCGGATTGCTTGATCTTCCGACTACTCCCGACTGTTTGCCGCATCTGCTTGACCAAAAGAATATTGAACTCTTTACAAGGCACAAAGTTCTGACCGAAACCGAACTAAGATCGCGGTATGACGTTATGCTTGAGAATTACTGCAAGGTGATCAATATTGAGGGCAGAACGATGGTCGATATGGCACGCAAGGAAATTCTTCCTGCGATCTGCGGATATGTAAATGAGCTTTCGGATGCTGTCATATCAAAGCGCGCCGCTTTCTCGGATATAAACTGTGATTTTGAATCCGAGACCGCAGTCAGACTTTCTGACCTGTCGGCTTTGATAGACAAAAATATAAAAACGCTTGATAAAACGCTCACAGACGCTTTAAATGTGTCAGACATTACGGAAAGAGCTGTATATTATAAAGATAAGGTCATTAAGGCTATGGACGCTTTGCGTGAGGAAGCGGACAAGGCGGAAATGCTTACCGCGGAGAAATATTGGCCTATACCTACGTACGGCGATCTGTTGTTTGGGGTAAGATAAAAATATTTTATATATAAGACCGGCAGGTATGATTTATACTTGCCGGTTTTGGTTACTGTATATAAAATCATAAAAACGACTTAAACGGTATTGAAAACCGTATAATTTCGTTTTAAATACTTGATATTTTTTTCTCTATGTGGTATTATAATGTAAGGGGAGGATTTATTATGACCGAAAAAGTAAGCTTAAACGAATCATCTTTAAAAAATCGAAATAGATTTATTCCGGAATATACGCACGGAGAAGAAATTTTCAATATGGTGTCGCATATAGTCGGCGGAGGAGTCGGTATAGTATCCACAGTCCTGTGTGTTATTTTCGCGGCGCTTCACGGAAATGTATACGGTGTTATTTCATCCGCAATATTCGGAGCTTCCATGATATTTCTATATACTATGTCGAGTATATATCACGGTCTGTCAAGGGAGCTTAGTGCCAAATGGGTAATGCGTATCATGGATCACTGTACGATATATGTCCTGATAGCAGGAACATATACACCTATAGCGCTTTGTTCCGTGAGAGAAAACAATACTGCGCTTGGCTGGGTAATATTCGGTTTTATATGGGGAATGGCCGCGCTCGGAATCGTACTCAATGCAGTAAATATCGAGAAATTCAAGATTTTTTCGATGATATGTTATCTCGGCATGGGTTGGTGTATCGTAGGTGCTTGGAAGATCACGGCTGCAGCGCTTGGAACAGGCGGCGTTGTATTTCTGCTTACAGGAGGACTTGCGTATACTGTAGGAGCAATATTTTACGCAGCAGGAAAGAAACATCGGTATATCCATTCGGTATTTCACCTATTTGTTGTTGCAGGAAGCATACTTCATTTCTTTTGCATATTTTTTTATGTAATATAGATCTTAATTTCCGGAAATATATATACTGTTTTGAATAGTTACGGAAGGATTTAAAGACAAATAAGATTCCGGCGAGTACCCCGTAATCTTGTTGTTTCATAAGAAAAGATTCCGAATGTAGGATTTATCCGACATTCGGAATCTTTTTTTACATAAGCTCAGGACTTATAAAATCATATTTTGATTTATTAGACTCCGCCAGAAATTTTAATATTTGTATCGAAGTAATTGTACGGACATACCGGAACATCAAATACATACATTCCGAAATGAAGCATTACGGAATCCGTAAATCCGGTGTTTCCTACAACTCCGAGTTCCTGACCTTGCTCTACGATATCGCCTTCCGAAACTGTGATCGAATTCAGATGAGCGTAGAGCGTTTTGAGCCCGTATCCGTGGTCTACGACCACTGTACGACCGCTCATGGTCTGCTGACCTGCAAAAATTACCTTTCCGGGATAAACAGCTACAGCTGTCGCCGATGCGCCTGTCATAAAGTCTACGCCGTCATGACGGTATTTTGCAGAGGTTGCTGTCAGTGTCCGCGTTACACCGTATCCTGTCTTAACGGAATTGAGGTTTTTGATAGATGCCGAAGGGTATATCATCGGAACATCGAAATATCTCGTTGCCTCTCTGTTTGCAAAATACGGAGCCATACCTTCGGTAAATGCCGCTATTGCACTTCCGTCATGGTACTGGGCGATCAGGTCTACAGAAATATTGTAATTCTGTGCGCGGTATGTTTTAGGTTCTACATTCAGATTCAGAACAGATGTAGCGCCCTGACATTCTATTGTAAATTTCATTGTTGAACTGTACTCTACGGCATAAGAAACCGGTACAAGAGCCCGGACGTAGTTTCCGTCACGGAAGAATACAGGTGTAAAGTCACCGATACTCGGCTCGGAGGTAAAGGAGATCTGTGCGTCCTCGGCAACATTTTTACCGGAGATTACGACGAAATCGCCGTGCTGGATCGTATCTGTTCCGAGAGTAAATATAGCGGGTGCAGTAACCTTTATTGAAAAATCATAAAAGGCTTCGCCGTAGCTTGCTCGCGTAGTATCATCATACCATTTTGCCTGAAGTTTTACGTTGAATACACCGTTATCGGTAAATTTAAGATTGGAAATGTTGGAATAAAGATCGTTATACAGTATCTCGTCTCCGTTGCTTACCTGAACCTGAAGATAGTCGGGAACAACACTGAAATTAAGTTCGAGCGAATTTGAAATATCAGCTACAATAAGCTCGGTTGCCGTATCGACCATTGCATTTGCATATGAATTGTTACTCATAAGGTACTGCCACGTCATTGTCTGCGGCTTTACGGCTGTATTGCCGACAGAAAGTGTGGGAACAGCGGCTGATGAATACAGATCTATTCCGTAAGGCGAATAGATAAATTTTTCCGCATCTTCGAGTGATATGTGGTATGCTCTGTTATTATTATCTACGTAATATGCCTCCGTAGGATCGGTAGAAAAATAGTATTTATATACTGTTTCGAAATCATAGCTGTAGTAAACGGCTTCGTAGTAGCTTCTTCCTGCAAGCGGTTCGGGAAGCGATGTAAGCAGTGACGCATTATCGTTCATATCTGTAAAATACGATATCATACTGCCGTCGATCTGATTCGGAAGCTGTGTCTGTGCCTGTTTGTCAAATATGTACTCGCTTGCTCCCGGTGTTTTAAGTACCATCTTTGTTACCGAATTTTTATCGACAGGAGAAGCCTGGGCAGCATTGTAGCATATAATTGCAATATACGTCGGGATGAAGAGAAGCGCCAGACACAGTGCAACTGTCAAAATCTTCTTTGTTTTCATGTGATCTCTCCCTTTGCAAATAATTTAAACCGGATATACTGCGCTTTGCATTTATGTAGTACGGCGGTGAATACCCTTTCGGGAGATCATGCCGTAAGGCGCGCGGAAACCTTTGTACAAACTGTACTCTTATATCATATTATACTATTTCTTTAGCCTTCGGTCAATAGCAACCGCTTTGGTTTTATTAAAAATCAGTAGCATCAGAAATAGTATAAGCAGTATTTTATATATTGTGATGTTTATTTATTACAGTTTCTTTGCAGGATCTGTATCCTGTGCTGCTGCGGGAACTGTTTCGGGCTCTGTCTCGGGAAGTTCCTGAGCTGCTTTACATGCAGAATATGTCGGACATTTTTCGCTGCACGGACATATAACATTTACCGTTCCGGTTTGCGCCGGAGTATTGCTGCTGTCCTTGCTTGAGGTAAGGATCTGATCGTAACCGGCTTCATGCTTTGCCGCTGGATGTGTTATAAGGTAGATATTCATAACAAGAATAAATGCGCTTACTGCTATAATAATTATCATTCCCCAGATATTTTCACGCGTAAAAAGTACTGCCGACAACCCGAGGATCGCACTTATTGCATAAAGGATATGAACCGATTGCTTCTGATTGAAGCCGAGGTCGATAAGTCTGTGGTGTATATGACCTCTGTCCGCATGCCACGGAGCCTGTCCGTGAATCAGTCTGCGGAATACCGCAAACAGTGTGTCAAAGAGCGGAAGTCCGAATATAGACATAGGGATAATAAATGAAAGCATTGCATGTATTTTGAACACACCGCCTATCGAAATTATCGACATTGTATATCCGAGGAACAGTGCGCCCGTATCGCCCATAAATATTTTAGCGGGATTTGAATTGTGCGGAAGAAATCCGATACATGCTCCGGCAAGTATAGCACAGAGGATTACCGATGTTGAAGATGCGTTGAATACTACCGTAACAAGCAGGAGTGACAGCGAACTTATTGCCGAGATGCCGCAGGAAAGTCCGTCCAGACCGTCTACGAGGTTTATTGCATTCGTTACAAGAAGTATCCAGAGCAGAGTTACCGGCTTTGACCAGATGCCAAGCTCATAGTATGTGCCTCCGACCGAGAAAAAGTCTATTGTTACGCCTTGCATTATCGGGAAAATCGCCGCTACTACCTGTATTATCAGCTTTGCGTAAGGCTTTATACGGTATATATCGTCTACTACGCCGATCGCTACGATCATAAGTCCGCCTACAATAAGTGAAACTATCATTGTGGACATTTCGCAGAATACAATGGTCGTGACGAGAAATGCAAAAAATATTGCAAGTCCGCCGAGACGCGGTACGGGCTTTGTATGCATACGTCGGCCGTCGGTAGGTACATCGACAGCACCGAGGCGGTATGCGAGAAAACTTGCTATCGGAGTTGTCGAAAAGGACACAAGTCCGGAACAAAGCAGCGCCATAAGCACGGCTATAAACAGATTCGATGTTTCCATAAATTATATTACCTTTGTTACATCAAGGACATTCTGCTCTCAGAGCTGAACAAATCCCGTTTTTTTATAAACCTTGCGCATTGTGCGTGATGCGATTCGCGATGCGGATTCTGCACCGTTTTTCATTATCTGCTCGAGGTATGCTTTATCTGCTATAAGGCGGGCATATTCCTCTCTGAGCGGGGCGAGCGCATCTGCGGTCGTTTCACCTACGGCAAGCTTAAAATCTCCGTATCCGCGGCCGTCGAATTCGCGTTCGATCTCATCAAAGCTTTTTCCTGTCAGACATGAATATATGCTCATGAGATTATTTATACCGTCTTTACCCTCGGCATAGCGCACGCATGCGTCAGAATCGGTTACAGCACGCTTGAACTTTTTAATAATGTCATCGCGGCCGTCAAGTATAGCTACATATGAGTTCGGGTTCGGATCTGACTTGCTCATTTTATGGCTCGGATCGCTGAGCGACATGATTCTCATTCCTGTTTTGGGAATATAAGGTTCCGGTATAGTGAATGTTTCGCCGTAAAGACCGTTAAAGCGCTCTGCGATATCGCGGGTAAGCTCGACATGCTGCTTCTGATCCTGTCCGACAGGAACAAGTGCCGCCTGATAGAGCAGAATGTCCGCTGCCATGAGCGAAGGGTATGTGAAAAGTCCTGCATTTATATTGTTTGCATTTTTTGCACATTTATCCTTAAACTGTGTCATACGCGAAAGTTCTCCGAACATGGTATTACAGTTAAGCACCCATGCCAGTTCAGCATGTGCAGGCACATGGCTCTGAACAAAGATTATGCTTTTTTCAGGATCTATTCCTGCTGCAAGGTAGACTGCAAGCGCTTCATAGGTATGACGGCGGAGATCTGCCGGAACCTGTCTTACTGTAATCGCATGCATATTTACGACGCAGTATATGCAGTTATAATCGTCCTGCAGTGATACCCAGTTTTTGAGCGCTCCGAGATAGTTGCCGAGGGTAAGTATGCCGCTCGGCTGTATGCCGGAGAATATTATTTTTTTTGTTTCTTCATTATTCATTTTTATTGCCTTTCATGATCGGCGCAGCCTTATGAGGCATCGCCAAAGCCTTTTTGCTTTATGCAAGCATTTCTCTGACGGTATCGGCAAACAACTTTATTCCGCGTTCTATCTGCTCACATGACGGGGTAGAGTAGTTCAGACGAACGGAATTTGTCGGAGCGCCGGTATCGCAGTTAAACGCTGTTCCGGGTACTACCGCTACCTTTTTTTCAAGAAGTTTCGGAACAAGCTCTGATACTGATATGCTTTCGGGAAGCGTACACCACAGGAACAGACCGCCCTCCGGCCGCGTATATGTTACCTCATCGGGCATGAACTTGTCAAGCGAATTCAGCATAAGCTCACATTTTGTGCGGTAGAGCTTACGTATTTTTGAGATATGTCCGTTCATGTCGAATTTTGTCATGAAGCTGTAACAAAGCATTTGTGACAGCATGTTTGTATGAACATCCTCAACCTGTTTTGCAACAACAAGCTTCTGTATAATTGATGAATGCGCCTGAACGAATCCGACGCGCATACCTGCCGAGAATATTTTTGAAAATGATCCGCAGTAAACTACGATTCCGTCATCGTCCATGCTTTTTATAGTCGGAATTTCTTCTCCGGCGAAACGCAGCTCACCGTAAGGATTGTCCTCTATGATAACGATACCGTTTTTGCGTGCGATATCATATACCGCGTGGCGCTTTGCTTCGGACATGGTAATACCGGACGGATTCTGAAAAGTAGGGATAAGATAGAGCAGCTTTGCACGCGGCTCGTCCGATATTGCTTTTTCGAGCGCTTCAATATTTATTCCGTCGCTGTCAACACCGACTCCGACGGGTTTTGCTCCGAGGGAGCGGAAAGAGTTAAGCGCACCGATAAAGCTCGGATCCTCACATATAACGACGTCGCCCTCATTGCACATGGCTTTACAGGTCAGCTCTATTCCTTGCTGACCTCCGGAAACGATTATCGTGTCATCGAAATCGCGTCCGCATCCGAAATTTGACTGAAGCCTTTCGGCAACAGATCTGCGCAGAGGTATATACCCTTCCGTTGTTCCGTACTGGAGCGCAGTTACAGGCTCCTGTGCGAAAATGCGTGCGCATTCTTCTCTTATAAATTCGTCCGGAAATGATTCCGGCGCCGGATTTCCGGCAGCAAAAGCGATTACCTCGGGATCTGTGAGACTTTTAAATATTTCACGTATCGCCGAAGGCTTAAGCTCTGCAAGTTTATCGGAAAATTTATATTCCATATTTTTGTGAATCCTCTTTTAAGAACAGAATATACGTACCTACCCGGCATCATCGGCCGCATAATGTCAGAAAATGTCCTTTGCCGCCGGGTATTATTAAGGTATTATAGCATATCAACGCTATTATATCACAGTCAGGATAATTTTTCAAGAAGAAGCTATTAATTTTACTTGAATAACTTGAATAAGTATCCAAGTTGTGCTATAATAATCCAAAATATAAATGTATGCTTATATTTATATTGTAGTGTGTTAAATTCATATGAACAAAATGCCGTAAGTGATCTGCATTCAGGAAATATATACCTGTGATTAAAACGGCAGGGTTATATCCATAAAAGGCATGGAAGAAAGGAAGCTTTCGGATGTCCGAAAGCTATATCTGGAAATGAAAAATAAGAGAGACACCGAATATACAGAACCCGGACAGAATAAGAGCGGTTGCCTGAAAGCGCTCGGGATCATAATGAAGGTTTTGCTTATAGCTATTATAGTTGCTATTTTTTCGCTTCTCGGTTTCAGACTGTATGAGCAAAAAACTCCTAAAACGCTCACGCGTATCCTGTGGAATGAAAAAACGATTGCTGCTTATAACGCGGACAGTACGGCGTTTTCTGTAACAGACTGTGAAATAAATCAGAACTTTACCGAAGACGGATATTTCTTCGTTGATAAAATAATGCTTCTTAATGAGGCAGATCAGGTTCAGCTTACTGTAAGCTACAATAACAGTACCGTCAGATATCTGGAAGAGTCTTACCGCAAAGAAGATCCCTCTGCAGTAACAGGTGAATCCTCAGATTCTGTTCAAACGGAGTATGATCCTTACGGAGTTTACAGCGGAGAACCTTTCATATACATTCTTTATGATAAAAACGGAACTGTATATGATGATTACAGTTATGTGTCGTCGTCAAGTCTTTTGCATAGCTTCCGCCGTTTGATTTTTGACGGGATTCCGTGCGACGCCGAAGGACTGTCACTTGCGATATTCAGGGCAAACGATATTGCAGACGGCGTTGAAATAGGAACAGGAGACGGAAAGATTCTGCCTTGGCGTGAAATTGTTATAGTTGATGAATCAACCGATAAAAAGGAACATAAAATAAGCAGTAAGGAAGCCTGTACGGGATCTGTTACCGATGGACTTGTAAAGATCGAGAGTGCAGTGAACAGCGACAGCCTCAGATAAAACGCACAGATAAGGCGGAAAATATACGAAAGGAATTTACCTTCAATTTTATGATATTGAATCCGAAAGAAACAACTATTGCATATCGCTGTCCGATATGCGGATCATTTGTGATGAGTATTGTCGGAGTTTTCTCGCTCAGCGGAGATCATATTAAGCTTAAGTGCAGTACCTGCGGCGAAAGTGAAATGTCAATAACCTATATGAAGGACCGTAAGATACGTCTCAGCGTACCGTGTACCGTATGTCCTTCGCCGCATATTTTTACTCTTAATGAAAGCGTGCTTTTTGAAAAGAATGTTTTTCCGCTGACGTGTCAGTGTACCGGACTTGATATATGCTTTATAGGAAAAGAGGATGCTGTAGTTGAAGCATGCAGGAAGTCGGACGAAATTCTGAAAAAGCTGCTTGAGGAATCCGGCGTCGGAAGTCTCAGTGAACTTCGCGGAGATTCCGGGGAAGACGATTGCAGCGCCCGCGAGGATGATGCTCAGACCTTTGACATAGTAAATTTTATTCTTGCTGAGCTTGAGGAAGATAATCTTATACACTGCAAATGCCCGCCGGGTTCATCGCATTCTTACAAATTCGATATTGTTGGAAATCAGCATGACACGGTGCTGATATACTGCGATACCTGCGAAGCCAGTACAGCGGTAAAGATCGGTGATCCGGTTGCCGCAAATGCTTTTCTCCATGTTGACGAACTTAATTTGAAGTAAGATCAGGCCGCTTTATATATGCAAAACTGCTGACTGCAGTATCTGATATAATTTTGTTAACATTGAGCGGCAAATATCGCAGTATGCAACAGATGATGATATGTTTATGCTATGCCTTGCATGCGTCGCGAAGTATAGCCACAAAAGAAAGGACGTAGGAAAATGGTATATGTTTTTCTTGCAGACGGATTCGAGGAGATCGAAGCGCTTTGCCCTATAGATCTTATGCGCCGTGCCGGAATAAAGGTAACGACTGTGTCGGTGTCGGATAAAAAGCAGGTGACCGGATCTCACAACATTTCTGTCGAAGCCGATATCTTAATGGATCAGCTCAAAACAGATGAGCTTCCCGAACTTATTATGCTTCCCGGGGGTATGCCGGGGGCTGTAAATTTATCGGAGGACAAGCGTCTTTGTCAGCTGCTCCGATCGTCATACGCCGCAGGCGGCAGAATAGCCGCAATATGCGCGGCTCCGTTTATTCTCGGAGAACTCGGATTTCTTGAGAATAAAGAGGCAACGTGTTACCCCGGATATGAAAAGTCGCTTATCGGCGCTCGGATTTCCGAAAAAGGAGTCGTGAAAGACGGAAACATTATAACCGCCGCAGGAATGGGCGTGTCTTTTGAGTTCGGACTTGAGATTGTTCGTGAGCTTTGCGGATTTGAGGCCGCCGAACGAATTGCCGACTCGATACGCTTCCGCGTAAACGACAGAGACGGAACGGCTCATGTTTGAACTGAGAGAACATAAGAAGCATCTGCGGGATGAATATCTTTCGCGCAGAAAAGCGCTTGATCCGCATTTAAAAAAGATTATGGATGAGAAAATATGCCGCAGTCTTACTGCGCTTGCCGCTTATCGGTACGCTGATACTCTTCTTGTTTATTATCCTATGCGTGGTGAAGTAGACATAAGACCGTTTATCGAACATGCATGGGCGGACGGAAAAAGTATTGCTTTCCCAAGGTGCAGACGCGAGGACAGAAGCATGACTTTTCACATTGTGTCGTCATTCGAAGAGCTGTTCGAGGACGGAATGTTCGGTATTCCCGAACCCCTGCCCGATCTTCCCGTGTATGAAGCTGAAAGCAGCCGTATGCAGCAATCGGCATGTATAATCCCGGCGGTCATATTTGATCGCAGCGGATACCGTATAGGTTACGGCAAAGGATATTATGACAGATATCTCCCTCTTTTTAAAGGCTCAAGGATCGGAGTCTGCTACAGTGACTTTATTACAGATAAGGTTCCGCGCGGCAAATACGATCTCGCGGTAAATGTTCTTGTAACAGAAAGAGGAGTAAAAGCTATCCGTGTATGACAGTATTTGATTTTTCTGTTATTAGCTGTTATATAAGTTAAAAGTTAAAAGCGGTGTTTATCTATGACAGAGCAGATTCTGCGAAGTTTTGCTTGTGTAACGTAATATGATTGATAATTTTAAACCGCACATATGAGGTGAAAGACCTTTATTATGGAGAAAAAGATCAACAGGCACGATAATACCGCCACAAAGCGGCGGAACGGAGTTTATTTATGCTGAGTGACCGTATAAAAAAATTCGGTGTCAAAGCCCGTCAGGAAGAAAAAAAATTATTAGAAGAAGCTGTATCACCGATCGGGGAGACTGATCGGAACAACAATAATTCCGGGCGGATCTCCGACGGTCCGGCCAAAGATTCGTTATCTTCTACAGATGCCGTTAAAAAAATTATGGCAGATGTCCGCGAAAGATCGTCATCGGCACAGAGCGCAATAATAGATACATATGTAGAAAAAAAGTTATCCGAAATAGATCGGAAGCAGGCAGAGAGGGAAAAAAAGGCAATCTTGCGTGATGAAGCCGAAATCGATACCGACGCTGTGATTCCGGAGAACGGATCCGGCGGGGATTCAGTCGGTGACAGCGGAGTACCGTTGCTGCTTAGATATTCAGCGGCGCTTCAGAACATGCGTTCGGCAGCCGATGAAGAAAAACGCAAATCGGAGAGAAGCACAAATTCTTCGCAGGAAGAAAAAATCAGCTCTGAGTCGGACGAAAATGAAGATGATATTGTAAAACAGGAGATAAAATCGCCTGATGATCGCTCTTTGAATAATAATTCAGTCTCCGATGCCGATATAACAAATGGCTTATCCGGTGAGAATTCTTCGGACGTATCAAAGAATACAGATGACTGGGCGCAGAGCGATGTATCGGCAGGCGATGTGCCCGATGCCGGGGGCGGAGAAGCCGAAAATGATACAGGTTCAGATCAGTCGGTTTTGTTCGATCTTCAATGGTCGGGACGGAAAAACGGATCCGTAAATGCAGACAATGAGACTGAGAATGATACTGAGATTGATAAGTCCGGCAAAAGCGATAAAAAAGTAAAGCGGATGATTCCTGCTAAAAGTTGTGTATACGCTCCGTTTCTTGTGGCGGTTACTGAGCTTTTAGCAGTCGCATCGTCAAGAATCAGTATTTCATCACTCGAGCGCAGGGATAATATATATATTGCTCTTGTGGTAATACAGCTTCTTGTATATATTATACCGGGAATTTTCTATTGCAAGCTCAGACATAAAAATGACGTGTCTACGCTCAGACTTTCTGTAGCAAAGCCTGACCGGCTGTATTTTGCGGTAGTGGCAGCGCTTACCCTGTTTGCGGTATCTGCGGCGTTTAAACTTTTGTATATTCAACTCGGAATATACAAAAGCGATTTCGCGGCATACGCATCATATATAAATATTTCGACCTTTTCGTCTGCTTCGGACATACTGTATATGATAATTACATTTGTATTTATCCCTGCGGTCTCAAAGGAGTTTATTTTCCGGTCGGTAATATTCGGAGAATATATGAATGACGGTTTCGGCTATGTTGCTCCGGCGGTTATCAGCTCTGTAATGTATGCAATGATTTATTTCAGAATAGCTGCTTTTCCGAAGTATTTTATTATAGGAATGATTCTTTCGCTGACTTCGCTTATAGCAGATTCGGTAATAATATCAATGGTGGCAGGTATGGTATACGGACTTCTGGATGTTTTCTCAGAGAGTTATATAGCGAACCTTATGCGCTCTGATTATAAGCTGCTGCTTGTGTTTGTAACGGTAGCTATGCTTCTTTTGTTTATAACTCTGTTTTTCGCAGAAGCGGAAAGACTGTTTTTCAATAAAGGAACAGCCGGAGATCCGTCTCCGACACTGAAAATAAGAAAAGAAAAGCTTTCGGTTTTTCTGAGATCGGCATTTTGCAGACCTTCATTTCTTGTCTGTGCAGTGCTGTTCCTTCTCGGAGTTATCGTAAATGCGGTATAATAGCGGTGATTTTGCTTAAATCACGATTGTATAAACCTCCGTACAAGTATTCGGTGCGGCAGTGTTTCAGTTTGAAAAAAGGCATGGTTTTATAATATGGAGAATAATTACAACAAAAAAACAACGCCTCAAAACACATCAGACGGCGAAGATATGTTCCTTAGCGTTGCTAAAAGACAGGAAAAAGGACGTACGGCGACTCATATTTCAGAAAATCCGGAATCGAATCGCGTAAATCGTGTAGATCCGTCTTCGGTTACCCGATCGGTTCCTATAGTATCTGACGGAAAAAAACAGGTTCGTCCGGCCGGACGCAACATATATGAAACGTCGGGACAGCGTACAAATATACCGCACCGGAATGCCCGGAACGATTCCGCAGTCAATACCTCCCGTACCGGCGCTATGCCTCATGCTCCGTCGCTGTCATCTCCTGCGGGAAGAACGGGACGTCCCGTTTCGGGACATATGCAGCCTGCCGGACATTCTGCCGATCTTGAGGCGACCGCTCTTTATAATAAAGTACCGTCAAGTGCTGCTCATCCTTCGAACCGTGCAAGACAGGAATTGCATCCTGAGCGTCGCGCTGTAAGAAGCGGCAGTGCAAAACGCGGAAGAGGAAATAAAAAAAATGACGGCGGATATAAGGGAACTGCAATATCAAGCATACTCAAGGCTGTAATATATATAGTTGTTGTAATCATAGTCGGCGGACTGATCGGATTTTACGGAGTAATGATCGGCAACGATGTGTTTGCCTTTGTCAAAAGCGAGGACGATGTTGAGATAACGATCGGAGAAAATGCTACTACGGCTGACCTTGCCGACGCACTCAAAGATGCCGGAGTAATACGTTATCCCGGAATATTCAAGCTTTATGCTTCCTTGCGTCATGATTCCAAACCCTATGTTGCGGGAACCTACACGGTCAAGCCGTCTATGAATTATGATATGCTCCGTAAAGAATTTCATGAGAAAGCTCCTGAGGTCACTCAGATTAGGATAACCATACCGGAGGGATATACAGTAGATCAGATCATAGATCTGTTTATTGAGAACGGTATCGGCAGCCGTGAGGGATTTGTCGAAGCTATTCAGAATTATAAATTTGAAGGCTATTGGTTCCTTGATGAGCTTGATCCGAGTCCTGACAGGAAATATCGCCTGGATGGATATCTGTATCCGGATACCTATTATTTTTACAGCACATCTACCGAGGTGGCGGTACTGTATAAGCTTCTCGACCGTTTCGGAGAAATCTTCCCCGAGGCATACCGTGAGGAATGCGCTCAGAAGAATATGACTGTAGATCAGCTTGTAACATTAGCATCTATGATACAGATGGAGGCGAAATATGAGTCTGAGTACGGATGGATATCATCTGTATTCCATAACCGTCTGAATAATCCGTCGTATGAGACACAGGGATATCTTCAGAGTGATGCGACGACCAAATACGGCTTGGATGAGCCGGTGGATGTTATAACGTCTCTTGAAAATCAAAAGGATACACCGTACAACACATATACGCGCAAGGGGCTTCCTGCAGGTCCGATAACCAACCCGAGCTACAGTGCTATAACATGGGCGCTGTATCCTGCAGATACGCAGTACTACTACTTTGTTGCTAAGAAAGACGGATATAACCTTTTTGCAAAAACATCCAGAGAACATTCTATGAATATCATAGAAGCAAGAGGCTGATATAGAGTCGTATATGAAATATAAAAATTGGCCTGAGAAACACTCAGGTCAATTTTTTTAATATAGGAATCTGTGATTGCCGTAATTTTTGTGCTATTTTTTATGACTTTAAATTTCAGCTCAAAGAAGAAGTGTTAACAATAAGGACATAAATAGCTCAATATTATTCAATTTGTATGTGCTATTATTTTATTGTAGTTAAGTATGCGGATATAGTTCAGTGGCAGAACTTCAGCTTCCCAAGCTGATAATGCGGGTCCGATTCCCGTTATCCGCTCCAGCCCAAAAGTCTCTTCGAGGGCTTTTGGGCAATTATGTTTGCTTTCGGCAAATGATGTCGCTTACGTGTTTAGCGTCACTCGGATATATTGATTTTGAAATTATTTTATTGAGAGATTTTTTATGAATTCAAGAAAATGTATTGCTGCTTTAATTGCTATGCTCAGTATGGTTACGATACCGGCATGCAACAAAAAAACTTCGTCTTCGGAGGAAATGAATATGAATACCGTTAATGATGATATATATGTGAATACAGCGGACTATAAAGTGTCTGCAACGTCGGCGGTCGATTCACTCGGCAGAAAACTGACAACAGTTTCCGAGGCACCGGATGCAAGAAGCGATCGGTACGTTGGTATTTTCTACTTTTTGTGGGCTGGTGAACACGGTACTGCAGGTCCCTATGATAACTCCTTGATTGCGCAGACCGAGGGTTCGCTTGAGTCGGAACAAAACTGGATAAACGCCGGCGGCGGTTTAGTCGGTGAACACCATTTTTGGGGGAAACCGATGTTCGGCTATTATAAACAGTCCGATGAGTGGGTAATGAGAAAGCATGTTCAGATGCTTACCGACGCGGGAATCGATTTCCTTGTATTTGATGCAACGAATGCCTTTACATATTCCGATTCCGCATTAAAGCTCATGAAGATCCTAGATGAATACAGCAATCTCGGATGGAACGTGCCTAAGGTCTCTTTTATGACGAACAGCAGTTCCGGAGATACGATGAATCGGATCTATGCCGAGATCTATGAGGCGCATCCGGAATATTCCCATCTTTGGTTCAACTGGGACGAAAAGCCGATGATCATCGGAAATCCGAATGATCCTGCTTGCTCTGACGAAGTGAAGAAATTCTTCCGCATCAAGCTCAATCAGTGGCCGAATGAAAAAAGAAAGAGAGACGGTTTTCCTTGGATGGAATTTGACCGTCTTTATACGGACGATGCCGTATACGGTACGAGCCGGAGAAAAGAAGTTGTAAACGTTTCTCTTGCACAACATTCCAGTACGGTTACCTTCAGTCTTACCGCGTGGTACGGCGGGCAGGACCGTACCAGAAGCTGGCACAACGGTGCAAACGACACGGATCCGGACGCATATCTTCACGGATACAATTTTGCGGAACAGTTTGAATGGGCTATCGAGCAGGATCCTGAGATCATCTTTATTACGGGATGGAACGAGTGGGTAGCACAGCGCCAACCTGCGAGACCGAATACGCCGATCATTTTCGTTGACTGCGCCGACCCCAATACAAGCCGTGATGTGGAGCCGATGGAAGGCGGATACGGTGATAACTATTACATGCAGATGATTTCTTATATCAGACAGTATAAGGGAACAAAAGGAATAGTTGATAAAGATCATAGAACAATCGATATCGACGGCGGTTTTGCGCAGTGGAACGATGTAGTGGCATACTACAAGGATTACAAAAATGATACTGTTGACAGAAGCAATCCGGGCTTCGGTGATGAGAACTATATTGATCACTCCGGACGTAATGATATCGATGAAATGAAGGTCTGCGAGGATGATACAAATGTATACTTCTTTGTGAAGACAGTCGACGATATTACGGCACCCGAGGGCGGAAACTGGATGAACCTCTTTATCTCGACTGGGGAGTCGAACGGTTGGAACGGATATAATTTCGTGCTGAATTACAAGGCTCCGGAAAGCGGAAAGCTGTTTCTCGGCAAGCTTGCAGAAAGCTCGGATTATTCGGTAAGTGATGTCTCAGCGGTTTCATATAGATTGCTCGGCAATATGATGATGGTTGCGGTTCCGAAGGCCGATCTCGGCATCAGCGGTGATGCTTCTATCTTTTTCAAGTGGAGTGACAACTGCACAGAGGGCGATGTATTTGGGTTCTATAAAACCGGAGATTCTGCGCCGATTGGCAGAGCAGGCTATTGTTACGGTAAGTAAATCAAAACCATTTGTAAGTGAACTGCTCCAAATTGTGCGGACATAACAATTTGGAGCAGTTCAGGTTTGGAGAGTATAAAATAATGAGCAGGAAAATCGGCACGGTATGCTCTGCAGTAAATATAACAGCTGTAATTTGCTTTGCATTGTCTATGCTTATAGGAAATAATTTCATAAGTTATTTTTCTTCTATGTTTATTGCTCTTAGTTTTGTTCCCATGATGTGTGCATATGCATATTTTTCCGAACAGAAGCGAAAATTAGCCGGATATGTTTCATCAGCATTTGCGGTGATGTATTCCGTGATTATTCTGTTAGTTTATTTTGCACAGGTTACAACTGTCCGTCTTGATAATTTAACTCAGCAGACATCTGAAATTCTTGACTTTCAGCAGTTCGGCTTATTTTTCAGTTATGATCTTTTAGGGTATAGCTTAATGGCTTTATCTACCTTTTTTGCCGGATTAACGGTTAAGACAGAAACAAAAAAGGATAGGTGGCTTAAAGGTCTTTTACTGATACACGGCATTTTCTTTTTCAGTTGTTTGATTGCTCCTGTTTTGGGGATATTTGAGGCGGGTAACGAAAGTTGGATCGGTATTGCTCTATTGGAATTCTGGTGTGTATATTTTCTGCCGATAAGCATATTATCTTATCTGTATTTTTCAAAAATACGGGAAATAAATTCATAACGTATGCCGATAGTTAGAAAAACAAGGCTTCGTATATCTGAAAAACTTTGAATAACTGGAAACCGATGTTTTGCAAGTGATGTTGATACTGAATATGTTTAATAATCGGTTTTAATTATAAAAACAAATCCGAATCCGGAATCTGTACAGATTCCGGATTCGGATTTTACTGTTATAATTACGCGCAATGAACGCTGATATATGTAATATTATTATTTTGTAATCAGTCGATCTGTTTTGTCCAGCCGAAGGTATCCTCGGTCTTGCCCCACTGGATGGAAGTGAGTGTATCGTAAAGATGCTGTGTTACAGCGCCGATCTTTCCTTCATTTACTGTATACTTTACATCCTTGTAGCAAAGCTCCCCGATAGGCGATACAACAGCTGCTGTTCCGCAACCCCAAGCTTCCTCGAGAGTGCCGTTTTCCATAGCCTGTGAAAGCTCATCAACCGAAATAAGGCGTTCGTTTACAGTATATCCCTCTTTGCGGAGAACTTCTATGCATGATTTTCTTGTGATTCCGGGAAGAATTGATCCGCTGAGCATAGGAGTTACGATCTCACCGGCAATTTTGAACATAACGTTCATAGCTCCGACTTCCTCAAT
This sequence comes from uncultured Eubacteriales bacterium, assembly GCA_902491535.1. Lineage (GTDB taxonomy): Bacteria > Bacillota > Clostridia > Oscillospirales > CAG-272 > UMGS911. The sequence continues at coordinate 37,241 of CABUHS010000013.1, read as the reverse complement.
ATACTTGCGTTCAACGCCGTCAAGCCAAAGAACCTGAGAATATCCTTTCTGCTCAGCCCGCTCGCCTGCACGGTTAGAAGCGGCATAGTTTCCTCCGCATTTTGCATATCCTGTACCTCCGCGTACTGCGCGGACGTCCTGATCCTCGATCATGATCTTAACAGGGTTGATACCCTCCTTGTAGTAGCTTCCGGACGGAGAAGCGATGATCGCGAATGTGACATGGTGAACTGTATGGACTCCGAGAGATTCATCGTTTCCGAACATAAACGGACGGATATAAAGCGATGTTCCTTCAGCCGACGGCGTCCAATCCTGCTCAGTCTTTACAAACTCAATGAGTACCTGCATTGCGATATCCTCGGGAATCTGCGGCAGGCAGAGACGGTCGGCGGAATTGTTCATACGGCGGATGTTTTCGATTGGTCTGAAAAGCTGTACCTTTCCGTCTGCGCGGCGGTATGCCTTGAGTCCCTCGAATATTTCCGAGCCGTAATGAAGTACGGTTGAAGCGGGATGTATTGATAAGTTGCCGAACGGTACGATTCTCGCGTCGTGCCAGCCATTTTCGGGAGTATAATCCATCAAGAACATATGATCTGTAAAGATCTGCCCGAATCCGAGCGACGACGCGTCGGGTTTCTCCTTCGGATTTTGAGTTTTTGTGATCGAAATATTCATTTTTATTTTCCTTCTTTCATATTTCGTAAAATAGAATACAAATATAAGCTGCTAATGGCAGGAGATATGCAAGAACCTGACTCGCCGGGCATAATCAAAGATTGCGGGCAGGTGTCCCGGAATCTTGTTGTTTTACAATAAAAAACTCGTCTCAAATTTCTTTGAGACGAGTGTGAATTCACCCGCGGTACCACTCAAATTGCAGCTTTCGCTGCCGCTCAGATCTGTCAATCCATATGCCTTTACGCAGCAATCACGGGAAGCGCCTACACGACACCGTCTTTCGGACTTCCGGCTCGGAAGTGATAAGCAACCGGGATTTATTTATCGGCTTTCAGCATGTACCGATTCTCTGAAAAATAAATATCTCAGCGCTGTCTTCGTCACAGCCTTTATATTTAATTTAGTTCAGTATAGCACATGCAGCGGTATTTGTCAAGCGAAATTCTCAAGAAACACGTGTATTTTTGTACTGTAAAGTTGAATTATTTTTCAGTGCAAAATTCTACTTTTTTACCTTCAAGAATCATATTGGTCGTTCTGACCGCGCACATCTTTCCGCACATAGAACAGGTATGCCTGTCTGACGGAGGAGTGCTTTCAAAATATTCGCGTGCTTTTTCACCGTCTATTGCAAGGCTGAACATTTCCTCCCAGTCAACCTTATGACGTGCCTGTGCCATTGCGTTATCCCTCTCCCTTGCATGCGGAATGCCTTTAGCAATGTCCGCTGCATGTGCGGCGATCCGGCTCGCCACGATTCCTTCCTTTACGTCGGAAAGATCGGGAAGTCTCAGATGCTCCGCCGGAGTAACATAGCAGAGGAAATCTGCTCCGTTCGCTGCGGCTATTGCCCCGCCTATCGCTGAAGTTATATGATCGTATCCCGGCGCGATATCGGTTACAAGCGGGCCGAGTACATAGAAGGGGGCATTATGACATATACGCTTTTGCAGCTTCATATTTGCTTCGATCTCGTTCATTGCCATATGTCCGGGACCTTCTACCATAACCTGAACGTCCTTAGCCCATGCCCTTTCGGTAAGTGCGCCGAGTTCGATAAGCTCGCTTATCTGTCCGGCGTCTGTGCTGTCGTCAATGCATCCCGGACGAAGCGCATCGCCGAGACTTATCGTTACATCATATTCGCGGAGAATTTCAAGCACTTCATCGTAATGCTCATAAAAAGGATTTTCATTTCCTGTCATCATCATCCATGCAAAAAGCAGAGAACCGCCGCGCGATACAATATTCATTTTGCGTCCTTCGCGCATAAAAGCTTCAACTGCACGCCTGTTTATTCCGGCGTGTATTGTCATAAAGTCAACGCCTTCCTCTGCGTGCGCGCGGACGACGCGCAAAAAGTCCTCTGCGGTTATTTCGAGCAGATCCTTTTCAAGATAGCCTATTGCATCATACATAGGAACGGTTCCGATCATTGCAGGTGATTTTGCAATAAGTTCTCTGCGGAATGTATTGGTTTTACCGTAGTTACTCAGATCCATGATCGCTTCCGCCCCGAACTTCAGCGCCATATCGACCTTTTTCATTTCGGTCTCGTAATTTTTGCAGTCTCCCGAAATTCCGAGATTGACATTAATCTTTGTACGAAGTCCTGTTCCGATGCCCTCTGCGGATATAGAAGTATGGCGTATATTGCATGGGATTGCGACGGTACCCGATGCGACAGATTCACGGATTTTTTCCGGATCTGTGTATTCTTTTTCGGCTACAAGCCTCATTTCGGGTGTTATGATCCTTTTTTTTGCGGCTTCCATCTGTGTTTTGTAATTTCTCATAATATATTATCCTCTCATAAAATACCTGGTTTATATTATACGGCCGGATCTTCGGAAAATCTGCTTCTTATGTCAAAGGCGTGATTTATAGGACCGCTTCCTGCTCCGAGATCCAGCATTGCGGACAGAGCGCCGGTTATATATTCCTTAGCGCGCCCGACCGACTCTTCAAGATTTAGTCCTTTTGCGAGATTCGCGGCTATGGCACTCGACAGGGTGCAGCCTGTTCCGTGTGTATTGGGATTATCTATCCTATTTCCCTCAAACCATTTTATTGTATTATTACAGAGCAGGAGATCATCGGCGTTATCAGTGCTGTGTCCGCCTTTGCACAGAACAGAACATCCGTACTGCTTTCCGATTATCTGTGCTGCCTTTATCATATCCTGCCTGCCGGTGATCTTTATACCGGAAAGTACTTCTGCCTCCGGTATATTCGGAGTTACAACTGTTGCAAGCGGAAGAAGCTCTTTCTCGATCGTTTCTACTGTACCGTTGTTTATAAGTTTTGAACCGCTTGTAGCTACCATTACCGGATCGACAACGATATTTTTCGCGGAAAAATATCTGAGTCTTGATGCTATCGTCCGTACGAGCCCGTCTGAGGATACCATACCTGTTTTTACCGCGTCCGGACGGATATCGGTAAATACACTGTCTATCTGCTTTTGCAGAAAATCCTCTGATACCTCTGATATTGCGGTAACTCCGGTCGTGTTTTGTGCAGTGAGCGCCGTTATAGCACTCATTGCATAAACTCCGTTAGCTGTCATTGTTTTTATATCAGCCTGTATTCCCGCTCCTCCCGAGGAGTCGCTTCCGGCTATCGTAAGCGCTGTTTTCATCTTTTATCACGCCTTTCCTGTTATAATCTGAATTATTTTGAGATGTTGGAAAGCTTTTCTGCACGTGTTATAAATCCGTCGAAATCGCTGTATTCTGTCAGATATATGTCCGAAGTTTCTTTGATGCGGTCCTGCTCCGGTTCATGACAGTCATAAACTCCTACGGTAATAAAACCGTCGGCTGATGCCGTTCTGAGCGCGTAAAGCGCATCCTCAAAAACAAGTGTATCTGCCCGGGATGTATTCATAAATTCTGCCGCCTGTCTGTATATTTCCGGCGAATCCTTTCCCTTACCGGATGTCGCGCATGTGAATATCTCAGCGAAATATTCCGACACTCCGAGACGGCAGAGAGCGCCGCTTATAAGTTCTCTGTCAGATGCTGTTGCTACGCACATTTTAACACCGTGTTTATTCAGTCGGGCGAGAAAATCCGTAACTCCCGGTTTGAGCTTTGTCTCGGTCAGATAATACTGTCTCAGCATATTATTTACTCCGTCGGTTATATCATTTACGGAGAGGGACACGCCGTATTCTTCACGGTAGTAGCATGCAGCCTGATGAAGATTCATTTTTTTAAATGTTTTCGCAAGATCTTCCCGCGGCTTGCAGCCTATGCTTTGCAGATACTTTTCTCCGATCGTATCCCAAACGGACATTGAATCGAGAAGCGTGCCGTCTGCGTCAAATATTGCGCCTTTTATCATATGCCGACGATCTCCGCCGCTTTTTTTCGCAGCTTTTCTGTTTCTGCCGCAATATTGTCAGACGAGAATATTGCAGATACTGCGGCGATACCGCACATTCCTCCTCCGCGCAGCTGTTCGATATTATCGTAAGTAATACCTCCTATCGCAACCGCCGGAATCGAGACGGATGAACATATCTCGTGTAACTGACCGCATGTTATTCTGATTGCATTTTGTTTGGTAGGCGAAGGGAATACTGCGCCTACTCCGATATAGTCTGCCCCTGCCGACTCGGCTGCTCTTGCCTGCTGAACGCTTTTGGCAGTTGCACCTATTATGAAATTTTCTCCCGCAGCTTTGCGTATTTCGGCAACCGGAGCATCATCTATTCCGACGTGAACGCCGGCAGCGCCGCTTCTCAGCGCAGCTTCTGCATTATCGTTTATGATGAGCGGTACGCCGTATTCGCTGCAAAGCTTGCCTATTTTTATTGCTTCCTTTACAAGAGAGTCTGTATCAAGACCTTTTTCGCGCAATTGAACAAGTGTTGTACCGCCGCGAAGCGCATCTTCAATCTGCTCATACAGGCTTTGCCGTCCAGTCCATGAACGGTCGGTTACTGCATACAAAAGCAGCATTTCCTTGCAGAATTTCATCCTCTTTCTCCTTTAAACCCGGAACTTAAACTCTGAAATGATCTTTTTAGGATCATCGCAGCACATTATTCCGCTCATGATACACGCTCCGCTTGCGCCTGCCCCGTATATCCCGGCGATACGTTCGGGTGTTATACCGCCTATTGCGTATACCGGAACAGACACGCTTTTGCATATTTCCGACAGAAACTGTATCCCCCGTCCCGGCGATCCTGCCTTACATTCTGTGTCGAATATATGTCCTGCAGTTATGTATGTGCATCCGAGCGCTTCAGCTTCTTTTGCTTCGTCGACCGAATGGCATGACGCTCCTATTACAGAGAAGCTTTTTATGTCTGTACCGAGCGTTCTCAGCCGGCTTATCGGCAGATGTATTTTGTCTGCACCGAGCCTTATTGCGGCATGTACAAAGCTATGAAGTATGCACGGCGTTTTTGTTTCTTCGCAAACCGACATGATCTGCCGCGCAAGTATTTCATATTCGTCTTCGGAAAGATCCTTTTCGCGAAGGATTATTCCTGCCGGATGAGCTTCCGCGATAAGCTTTATGTGCGCAATGAAGTCCACTTTACACAGCGCCCTGTTTGTTATACAAATAATATCAGACATAAAGATAATCGTTCAGAACAGGCTGTAAGCCGTTTTCGGATATGTCGCTGTACATTTTTTCGAAGCTTCTTCCGTCGTTTATCTCAAACTGTTCATCGCCCTCTGCACAGTCCGATTCCTTTCCGGTATACTTGCTTTCATGATCGCCGATTCCCGTCGAAACTCCGGCTGAAACCTTAGTTGCTGCGATCTTTATTATTCCGTTGCGAAATTCTTCGCTCTCGCGTGAGGAGACCGTGATCCCGACAAACGGCAAAAAGATTCTGTATGCACATATTACCTGGCATAGCTGGCGTTCACGGACATCGAGCGGATTTATCCGGTCGTTGTTGATTATAGGGCGCAGACGCGGACATGAGAGAGACATCTCTGCCTGAGGATATTTCCTTTGCAGATAATAAACATGCAGCGCGCTTGCCAGCGCGTCTTTGCGGAAGTCCGACAGCCCGAGCAGAGCGGAGAACGCAACACCGCGCATTCCCGCCATAAGCGCTCTCTCCTGTGCGTTGAAACGGTAGGGCCACACTCTTTTATGCCCGAGAAGATGAAGCTTTTCGTACTTTTCGGTATCATAGGTCTCCTGAAATACGGTAACGTAGTCAGCTCCGCACTGATGCAGATACCGGTATTCGTCGGTATTGACAGGATATATCTCAAGTCCGACCGATCTGAAATATTTTCTTGCGAGCCTGCATGCCTCTCCGATATATTCTACGCTGCTCTTTGCACGGCTTTCTCCGGTCAGGATAAGTATCTCTTCCATTCCCGAATCTGCGATTATCTTCATTTCCCGCTCTATCTGTTCGGCTGACAGCTTCATTCTGTTTATATCGTTATAGCAGTTAAAACCGCAGTAAACGCAGTAGTTTTCGCAGTAGTTTGCAATGTACAGAGGAGTGAACATATATACGGTGTTTCCGAAATGTCTTCCTGTCTCGATCCGTGCCCGCTCTGCCATCTGCTCAAGAAACGGTTCTGCTGCCGGTGAGAGCAGAGCGCACAGATCCTCGACCGTGCAGCGGTCATGCTCGAGAGCCGCTTTCACATCTCTTGCCGTATATGCTGCGCTGTCATACGCCTTGACTTTGCTCATTACCTTTTCGCATATATCCGATCTTATCTGCTCCATACCGGGCATGTATTGCATATGATCCGTTCTCGATGACGGATCGTTTTCGAGTTTGTGTTTCTTTTCGAGAGCTTTCTGTGACAGCTTACCCGAATCTACAAAAAAACTGTTTTCCATTGCCGGTACCTCAGTCTCTTAAAAATCCGGTGAGAGGATCCGACGCTGACGCGCCTCTTGTCAGTACCCGTCCCGGTTTTGCGAGAAATGCCCGCCGTCCGGCTTCGATTGCAAGACGGAACGCCGAAGCCATAAGCGGAAGCTCTCCGGCTGTTGCAAGCGCGGTGTTCGCCATTATGGCTGCTGCTCCCATTTCCATAGCTTCGCATGCTTGGGATGGCTTTCCGATTCCTGCGTCAACGATCACCGGAAGCTCGGTTTCGTCTATCAGTATCTGAATAAAGTCTTTTGTTGAAAGTCCCTTGTTGGAGCCGATAGGCGCCGCAAGCGGCATTATAGCAGCGGCTCCCGCGCTTTCAAGATCTCTTGCGATATTGAGATCGGGATACATGTACGGCATAACTATGAAGCCATCATTTGCAAGAATTTCAGTTGCTCTCACGGTTTCCTGATTGTCGGGAAGCAGATATTTTGAGTCGCGCATTATTTCGATCTTTACAAAGTTTCCGCAGCCCAGCTCGCGCGCAAGTCTTGCGATACGTACTGCCTCCTTTGCGTTTCTTGCTCCGGAGGTGTTGGGCAGAAGCGTTACCCCATCCGGAATATAGTCAAGGATATTTTCATGCTCCTTTGTGTTCGCACGGCGGACAGCAAGGGTGATTATCTCGGCTCCGGCGTCTTTTACAGCCGATTCTATTAAGTCCAGCGAATATTTTCCCGATCCGAGAATAAATCTCGAGTTAAATTCGTGTCCGCCTATGATCAGTTTATCATTTCCCATTATCTTTCCTTCTTTCCTGTGTTTATGCATCGTACTGACCTGCAATAATTCGCAAAACCGTATGAGCCTGATGTGCTGCACAGATCATTACGCGTGACGGAAAAACAGTTCCGTCTTCCGATATATCGCTTACGCCGTCTCCGCATATGTAAAGACGGCTCGAAACTTTACGCGTGGTTACGGTGTTTGCTGATGAAATTCCTGCCATACCGGACGCTGCTACTATATATTTGTCCGGCATTTTTTCGAGAACATGGTTTACGAGCATTGCTTTTTCTTCGGCACGGTCGAACGCCTCGCAGACAATTTCACAGTCTCCGATCAGCCGACTTGTGTTTTCTTCACTGATGCGCTCCGTATATGTGTGAATTTCCGTATACGGGGATATAGTGCGGAGATTTTCTGCCAGTGCATCGGTTTTATACATTCCGGTTTGCGTCATAAAATACTGCTGTCTGCCGATATTTGAAAGATCAACTTTGTCAAAATCTATCAGTCGGAGCATTCCTATTCCCGACCGCACAAGTATTGCGGCAATGTTTGAACCGAGTCCGCCGAGTCCGCATATCGCAACAGATGATGACGAAATACGCTTCTGAAGCTCGCTTCCGTGTTTTCCTGCAAGCGCAGAAAAAAATTTTTCTTTTGTCGGAAATTCTCCCATATCAGCCTCCCCCGACAAAGCTCACTATTTCGACGGTATCTCCGTTTTGCAGTATTGTTGCGGAATATTCGGATTTCGGAACGATCTCACCGCTTTTTTCTACAGCGATACGCATCGGATCATAGTCGGTTTCCGACAGATACTCCGACAGAGTTTTTCCTGCAATATCAAATTCTTTTCCGTTGATCTTTACCATAGAAGATCTCCTTTCGTATTTGCCGCGGACGATTCGTATATACAATAAGAACCCGATCCGCCGGACGCGATCAAAGATTGAGGGCGGGTATCCCGGAACCTTGTTGTTTCACAATAAAAAAGAGAAGCATCTCTTCTGTGGATGCTTCCCGTAATACTCGTATATCAAGAATCCCTACGTTGGCATTATCCAAATCAGGTTTAACGGGTCGAAGGTCACACCTTCCTCTCAGCCTGTATGCAAGCTCCCCTGATATTATTCTGCTGTGATATATTATACACCTTTTTCGGCAGATTGCAATAGTTTTTCTGATTTTTATTTTGTATGCGAACATGAATGTATCGTTTTTTATTTTTATCTGCTAAAAAGTGCTTGACAAATGTCCGAAATCGTACTATAATACATTGTACGATTTCGGACAAGGAGGATAATATGAAACCGGTCGTTATTTCGGAGATAAAAAGATTGAATTATTTAACGTCTGAAATTGATTCTGCATATCATGAGGCGGCGCTTAAGCTTGGTCTTTCCGACAGTTCCGTCATGATACTTTATACGCTGTGCGAACACGGCGGTGAATGTTTACTGAGCGATATAACGCATATATCCGGCGTAAGCAGACAGACTGTAAATTCTTCGTTGAGAAAACTTGAGAAAAGCGGTACTGTAATAACGTCGGCTGTCGACGGAAAGTTGAAAAAAGTATGTCTGACCGACAGCGGCAGAGCCATGGCAGAGAAAACCGCGGGAAGAATAATTGAGATCGAAAATAAGATCTTCGGCTTATGGCCGAAGCAGGATATAGAAGCATATCTCGAACTGTCACAGAGATATCTTACAATGTTAAAAGATCAGGTAAAGGAGTTATAATGAGGATCAGTCTTTCAGATCATTTCAGTTACGGCAGACTTCTCCGCTTTACGGTGCCGTCAATAATAATGATGATTTTCACATCGGTATACGGTGTTGTTGACGGCTTTTTCGTCTCAAATTTTGTCGGTAAAACACCGTTTGCCGCGGTTAATTTTATAATGCCGCTTCTTATGATGCTCGGCTCATTCGGCTTTATGTTCGGTGCCGGCGGAGGCGCGCTTATTGCCAAAACGCTCGGCGGCGGCGATAACGACAAAGCGCAGAAGCTTTTTTCTATGTTTGTCTATATTACCGCAGGTTTTGGAGTTTTTGTTGCAATTATCGGGACAATATTTATCCGCCCTATAGCGGTGTTTCTCGGCGCTGAAGGGGAAATGCTTGAACAGTGCATTACATACGGGCATATACTTCTTATTGCAATGCCGTTTTATATGCTTCAGTATGAATTTCAGAGTTTTTTTATTACGGCAGAAAAACCGAAGCTCGGACTTGCCGTAACACTCATATCAGGCTTTGCAAATATGATACTTGACGCGCTTTTTATGGCGGTGTTTTCATGGGGAGTCGTCGGGGCGGCTGCTGCAACAGCTATAAGTCAGATAATCGGCGGTGTTGTTCCGATATTATATTTCAGCCGTAAAAATAAAAGCTTGCTGCGTCTCAGAAAAACGGGAATAGATATAAAGGCTTTGCTCAAAGCATGCTCTAACGGCTCGTCTGAACTTATGAGCAATATATCAATGTCTATTGTAAGTATGCTTTACAATATCCAGCTTATGAAATATGCGGGAGAGGACGGCATAGCGGCGTACGGAGTTCTTATGTATGTCTGTATGATATTCATCGCAATATTTATCGGATACTCGACCGGAATTGCTCCTGTTGTCGGGTATCATTTCGGCGCGGATAACAGATCAGAGCTTAAAAATCTGCGCAAAAAAAGTATTATGCTGATCGGAATTTTTTCGGTATGTATGTTTGTCTTTGCAGAGCTTATGTCGAAAACACTTGCGGCTGTCTTTGTAGGCTATGATGAAGATCTTCTTGCACTGACCGTACGCGCATTCTCGATATATTCTTTCTCGTTCCTTTTTTGCGGTATTTCAATATTCGGCTCATCATTTTTTACGGCGCTTAATGACGGACTTACATCGGCGCTTATATCTTTTCTGAGGTCGCTTGTATTTCAGGTCGCGGCGGTCATAATATTCCCGCTTATCTGGAAGACCGACGGAATATGGCTGTCTATAGTTGCCGCTGAGATAATGTCGATAATAGTAACGGTTATTTTTCTGTTTGCCAAAAGAAAAAAGTATGGCTATTGAACGTAACCGTAACGGTTTTCTCCGATCGCATTTTGAAGCGATCCTGCTCCGGTAATATATAGTCGTCGTTCTGAACACAAATTTCCTTATAATTTTCTGAAAGTTTTTCGAAAAAACTGTTGACACATAAAAAAACATGTGCTACAATGATAAAACACGGTAGAGGTGCATTGTGTCAAGAGTACCGCGGATGTAAAAGGGGTGACTTCCCGTTGTCCGCAGGAAAGGGGCAGGTGCCGAGGGCAGGCTGTTGTCAGGTCTGTACTGGTTTGGGCGAATAAGATCGCTCCGACTGTCGCTTTTGCGGAGAGCTATCATTATTATTTATAAAAATGATAAAATAAATCTTTTGCAATCATTAGCCGGCCCGTGTGGTCGGCTTTTCGCGTTCCGCTGTTTAATAGCAAAGCGAACCGGGTTTATACGAATTAACTTTATTAAATGTTAGAAAGGATATGCATAATATGAAAAAGACAATTTTTAAAGGTATTGCAACTGCGCTTATTACACCGTTCGGCAGTGACGGCGGTATTGATTACGAAAAATTCGGAGCGCTTATCGATTGGCAGATCGACAGCGGCATCAATGCTCTTGTAGTGTGCGGTACAACAGGAGAATCTTCTACTCTTACCGATGACGAACACAGAGAGGCGATCTCGTTTACTGTACGCCGCGCTGCAGGAAGAGTTCCGGTTATCGCCGGAACAGGATCAAACGATACTGCTTATGCCCGTGACCTTACGCGCTGCGCATGCGCTGAAGGCGTCGATGCTGTACTTGTCGTTACTCCTTATTACAACAAGGCAACTCAAAAGGGACTTGTACAGATGTACACTAAGATCGCTGACGAAAGCTCTGCGCCGCTGATCCTTTATAATGTTCCTTCCCGTACCGGAGTAAACATTGAGCCTGATACATACCGTATTCTTGCAGAGCATGAAAACATCGTGGCTATCAAAGAGGCGGGCGGAAATATTTCAAAGGTCGTTGAGACGATGTCATATGTACACGGCAAGCTCGATCTTTACTCGGGAAATGACGATCAGATAGTCCCGATGATGTCGCTCGGCGGTATCGGTGCAATATCGGTTCTCTCAAATGTTATGCCCAGCGAGACATGTGAAATATGTGAGAAATTCTTTGCCGGCGATATTGCAGGCGCTGCCGCTCTTCAGTATAAATATCATTCTCTTATCAATGCTTTGTTCTCAGAGGTAAATCCGATTCCCGTAAAGGCTGCTATGGCTGCTATGGGATGGTGCGAGAATACTCTCCGTCTGCCCATGACGCCTATGGATGAAGCAAAAGCAGATAAGATGTACGCTATAATGCGCTCGCACGGTCTTATAAAATAAATAATCAGTCTTACAGAAAAGGAACTATATAAATGAAAATAATACTTAACGGTGCAGGCGGCAGAATGGGAAAAGCCGTGTGCCTGCAAGCGGAATCGGGAAGCAGAGATGACAGCATCTGTGCAAAAATAGATAAAATATCTCCGGATATTCAGCTTAAAAGCGTATCCGAATATACAGATGATGCAGATGTTATAATAGATTTTTCCCATCACAGCGCAACAAAAGAGCTTACAGATTATGCTGTTTCAAGAAATCTTCCGATAGTTATATGTACTACGGGACAGACTGACGAGGATCTTGAACTGATAAAGAAAGCTGCTGAATCGGTTCCCGTGTTTTTCAGCGCTAACATGTCGCTCGGAATTGCCGTGCTTTATAATTTCGCACGCCGCGCGGCAGAGCTGTTTCCCGATGCGGATATAGAGATCGTCGAAGCTCATCATAATCGTAAGCTTGATGCCCCGAGCGGAACAGCTAAGCTTTTATGCGACGGTATATGTTCGGTACGACCTGATGCAAAGCCGGTATACGGCAGACACGGAATGGCAAAACGTGAGAAAAACGAAATAGGAATGCACTCTTTGCGTATGGGTAATGAGACCGGTATGCATGAGGTCCTTATTTCAACAGATTATCAGACTCTTTCCTTAAAGCACAATGCGCACTCACGTGAGGTATTTGCGGAAGGCGCAATCTCAGCAGCAAGATTTATCTGCGGAAAGCCTGCCGGACTCTACGATATGCAGAGCATTCTCGGAAAATAAGCAGAAAGAGCAATTTTCAGATTCAGAAAGCGGTCATTATGAAAATAAATTTCACAAAGATGCACGGCATCGGAAACGATTATATATATGTCAACTGTATGGAGGGAGAGCTTCCCGATCCGTCCGGCGCAGCAATAAAAATGTCTCCGAGACATTTTTCGGTCGGAGCAGACGGACTTGTCATGATATGCCGGTCGGATATTGCTGACGCTAAAATGCGTATGTTTAATGCGGACGGCAGCGAGGGCAGGATGTGCGGAAACGCGATCAGATGTGTCGGTAAATATCTGTACGACAACGGAATATGCAAAAAGAAAGAGATCTCGGTAGAAACTCTCAGCGGAATTAAGTATCTCACTCTTTTCACCGACGAGTGTGATTGCGTCAGTGATGTTATCGTGGATATGGGCACAGCCTCATTTGCCCCCGAGTCAATTCCCGTGCTTACCGAAAGTGAGCTTGTCGACGGAGAGGTGAGCGTTGACGGAAAGAGGTACAAAATGACGGCGGTATCCGTAGGAAATCCGCACTGTATAATAAGGGTTGACGATCCGTCCGTACTTGATCTTGAAAAAGACGGTCCGACATTTGAAAACAATCCGCTGTTTCCCGAGCGTGTTAATACGGAGTTTATAAGCATAGTCGGCGATAATGAAGTAAAAATGCGCGTGTGGGAACGCGGAAGCGGTGAAACATGGGCATGCGGAACAGGCGCGTGCGCTGTTACAGCAGCGTGTGTAAAAAACGGCTGGTGCAAAGCCGATTCTCCGGTTACCGTGCATCTTGTGGGCGGAGATCTCGAAATAGTATGCTCCTCCGATTATAAAATCACAATGAAAGGACCTGCCGCAAAAGTATACGACGGGGTATTCGATTATGAAGATCAGAATAAATGAAAATTATCAGAATGTTAAACAGAGCTATCTGTTCTCGGAAATAGGACGCCGCGTCAGAGAATACAGCGCGCAGAATCCGGATAAAGCCGGAAAGATCGTTCGTCTCGGAATCGGAGATGTAACGCTTCCGCTTCCCGGAGTTGTTGTAGACGCTATGGAAGCAGCTGCACGCGAGATGGGAAAAGCTGAAACGTTCAGAGGATATCCCCCGGAATACGGTTATGATTTTCTCAGAGAGGCTATTGCTTCGCACTATAACGCTTTCGGCGTTCGTGTATCTGCTGATGATATATTTGTATCTGACGGTGCAAAAAGCGATGTAGGAAATATTGTTGATATACTGGGAGATAACACAGTATATATTCCTGATCCTGTATATCCTGTATATCTTGATACAAACATTATGAGCGGAAATAACGTCGTCTTTATGGAAGGCTCTGAAGCAAACGGATTTCTTCCTATGCCGGACGGAATCGAATGTGAAGGCGCAGTATTTTATATTTGTTCTCCCAATAATCCCACCGGTGCGGTATACAGCAGAGAACAGCTTGAGAAATGGGTGGATTTTGCAAATTCTACAGGCTCACTGATAATTTTCGATTCCGCATACGAAGCGTTTGTAACGGGCGATTATCCGCACAGTATTTATGCAATTCCCGGCGCAGAGCGCTGTGCAGTTGAGATATGCTCATTCTCAAAAATGGCAGGCTTTACTGGAACACGCTGCTCATGGAGTGTATTTCCCGAAACACTTGAAGCCGGAGGAACGAGTCTCAAAGCGCTTTGGAAGCGCCGTCAGGCAACCAAATTCAACGGTGTTTCTTATCCGGTTCAGAGAGCGGCAGAAGCTTCGCTGAGCAAAGAGGGCATGAAGCAGTGCATGGAAAATATAGCATACTACATGGAAAATGCACGTATGCTCACAGATCTGCTTGATAAAAAGAATATAAGTTATACGGGCGGCGCGCTTTCGCCTTATGTATGGCTTAAATGCCCGAACGGAATGGGATCGTGGGAATTTTTCGATATGCTTCTTGAAAAGGTTCAGGTAGTCGGAACGCCCGGAGAAGGCTTCGGAAGCTGCGGAGAAGGATATTTCCGTCTCACGTCATTCGGCTCAAGAGAGGCAACAGCGGAAGCTGTACGCCGTCTCGATGCATTGCTGTAAAGCTTATGCACTCAATTAAATAAAAATGTAAAACGGTTTGCGGTTTTTGTCGGCATATAGACGCTGCTGCCGCAACCCGTTTCCCGTACTTGGGGAGGAAAGGTAAAATTTTATGCTTCATAATAACGTAGGAATAAATGATGCGGGACATCTTACTTTCGCCGGAAGAGATACGACCGAGCTGTGTGAAAAATACTCAACGCCTCTCATGCTTATGGATGAAAACCGCATAAGGGAGAACTGCCGCACATATATTTCAGCTATGAAAGAGTTCATGGGAGAGGGAAGCCGTCCGCTTTTTGCGAGCAAATCATGCTGTTTTAAGCAGATATACCGTATTATCGCAGAAGAGGGTATGTGTACAGATATCGTATCCCCCGGAGAACTTTACACCGCCTGTGCGGCAGGATTCCCGATGGAAAATGCCTTTTTCCACGGCAACAACAAGACAGATGCGGACATTGAATATGCGATGGATTGCGGTATAGGTTATTTTATTGTAGATAACCGCGAGGAGCTTGATGCTGTAAATAATGAGGCGTCTCTCCGCGGAACAGTTCAGAATATATTGCTTCGTTTAACTCCCGGTATTGATCCGCATACGCAGGAAAAAATATCAACCGGAAAGGTGGACTCAAAATTCGGAACTGCTATTGAGACCGGACAGGCTGAGGAGCTGTGCCGCTATGCACTGACACTTAAAAATGTCTGCCTTAAGGGTTTTCACTGTCATATCGGTTCGCAGATATTTGAATATAAGCCGTTCAGCGATGCTGCTGAAATAATGCTTAAATTCATAAAGAAGCTAAAAACCGATTACGGATATACTGCGGAAATGCTCAATCTCGGAGGCGGATTCGGCGTAAGGTATGTCGAGAGTGATCCGGTTATCGATTACCGTGAGAATATAAAGGGGCTTGCCGGAGAGATAAAAGCGCTTTGTGCAGAGCTTGATATAGCTCAGCCGACGATTCTTATGGAGCCGGGACGCAGCATTGTGGCCGACGCAGGAATGACTCTTTACACAGCAGGAAGCGTCAAGACTATAACAGGTTATAAAAGCTATGTTTCTATAGACGGCGGAATGACAGACAACCCCCGTTTTACGCTTTACGGATCTGAGTATACGGTTATAAACGCAAGCAAAGCCGACGCTCCGTGCGATTTTACCGCAACTATTGCAGGCCGTTGCTGCGAGAGCGGTGACATTATTCAGGAGGATGTTGCTCTTGCAAGGCCTGAGCGAGGCGATAACATAGCCGTACTTGTGACCGGAGCATATAACTATGCTATGGCGTCCAACTATAACAGGATACCCCGTCCTCCGATCGTAATGATACGTGACGACGGGACCGAATATGTTGCAGTAGAGAGAGAGACCTATGAGGATCTCTGCCTGAGAGAACTGTAAGGACAAACTTATAATTATAATAATTTATCCGCAGATTTCTGCTTTTCGGGGGAGAATTTGTCCTGAGGTAAGTTATATTTATTTAAAAAACAAATTTAATTGTATAAATAAGAACCCGATCCGCCGGATGCAATCTTTGATTGCGTTCGGGTACCCCCGGAACCTTTTGGTTTAACAATAAAACCGTATCTTACGTTTTGTATTATCGTAAGATACGGTTTTGTTTTAATGCCTTTAGGCAGGTTTGCTCAAAGAGCAAACCAAACAACCACCCGCTATGCGGGTGTGAGTAAAAAGTTATACAAAAAAATTCCCCTAAGTAGTACAATAAGGTTGTTCAAGTCTTAGAGTACTGTGAAAGGAGAATTTTAATGGCTAACAGCACAAATAGTTTATCACATACAAAATGGTTATGCAAGTATCATATAGTAATTGTTCCAAAATATCGAAGAAAAATAATATATAATCAATACCGAAAAGATTTGCAAGAAATTATTAGAACACTATGCAAGTACAAAGGTGTGGAAATAATAGAAGGACATATGATGCCCGACCATGTGCATCTTTTACTAAGCATACCGCCTAAAACGAGCGTAGCAAGTTTCATGGGATACTTGAAAGGGAAAAGTGCGCTGATGATGTTCGACAAACATGCAAATTTAAAGTATAAATTCGGCAACCGACATTTTTGGGCAGAAGGATATTATGTTTCAACGGTAGGCTTAAATGAGAGCACAATAAAGAAATATATACAAGACCAAGATAAAGCAGATATTGCTTTAGACAAGTTAAGCGTAAAAGAATACACAGACCCATTTAATTAACCCCTTTAGGGGTAGCCAAAGAGGCAAAGACTCTAAGGCTTGAACAAAGAGAAAGCCCGCGCCTTGAGACGCGGGTCGGCATTATGGGCTTTTAGCCCTTGTGCAAACCACCCGTTTGACGGGTGGTTATGATTTCGTGGAATTCACTGCTTTGAGATCAGTCCGTCTATAAACTGTTTTGCGGCGCGTGCAGAACGTGTGCTTCGTGCGAGCGCAAAACGCTCGGCAGCAGCGTCGAGTTCTTCACGGCTGCATGTAATTCCTTTTGCTTCTGCGAGGTGATGAACAATATCAAGATATGTGTTCTTGTCAGGTCGGGAGAAGGTAAGCTGAATACCGAAACGCTCGGAAAGGGAAATAATTTCCTGCATCGTATCGTTTCTGTGGATATCGTCACCCTCGCGGTCCGAGAACTTTTCTTTGACAAGATGTCTGCGGTTGCTCGTCGCGTAGATAACGACGTTCTGCGATTTTGCAGATACAGATCCTTCAAGCATGGCTTTCATAGCGCTGAAATTGTCATCATCCTTTGCAAACGAAAGATCGTCTATGAAAAGAATGAATTTCAGCGGATTTGCAGTAAGCTCGTCAAGAATCGACGGTATCTCGTGAAGCTGCTCTTTGCGGACTTCGAGAATTCTGAGTCCCTCTGAGTACAGCTCGTTCACGACAGCTTTGATCGTTGACGATTTGCCCGTTCCTGCGTCACCTGTCAGCAGAATATTAGCGGCAGGCTTTCCGTCAAGCAATGCTTTTGTGTTATCGAGAATGATCTTTTTCTCATATTCATAGTCTACAAGATCGGTAAGACGTGTGGAATCCGGATTTTTGACCGGAACTATACGTTTATCCTGATCAATATAGAACATATGATAGCGTGCATATATTCCGTAGCCGTATTTGTCGATATTCTCTGCGCGGTGAAAATAGCTTTTGCATAGATCGGTAGGGCTGTTGTTCCATCCCGGAAGCGCTCCGTCCCAGAGGAGTCCTTCGCGAAGCTTCTCAGGTGTAAGATCTGCTGTTTCCTGAAGTGTTTTCAGATCTTCCCTGAGGCTTTCGCGAACCTTATCTGACGGCGTTTCTCCTTTTCCGATAGCTCGGATAAAGCAATTTTCATCATCGTTTACAAGGCTTTTTATGTATTCTCCGAGGTCATCTGTTCCTGAATTGTACAGTCTCGAAACAAATTCCGAATAAGCATAAACTGTATTTGCATCATCGGCACCGTGCGTTGCCGCGCTGAGATAATCGGTGAGTCCTTTCACGACAGGATCGGAAAGGAGCGCGCGAAATACAGACAGAGAATTAAGACGTATTGACAGACAGTATAAATCGTTATTCATGGCAGATCTCTGTTTCAGTTCAGGATTGCGCCCTCTGCGCCGCTTGAAACAAGAGATGCGTAGCGCTTGAGATATCCGGAAAGCTCTTTTGTTTTGGGAACGAACGACGCCATACGAGCGGCGATCTCACTCTCATCAACTTTAAGTTCGAGTTTATTTTCTGGTATATTTATGCTGATAATATCGCCTTCCTGTACAACGCCGATCAGGCCGCCGCTTGCAGCTTCAGGAGAAACATGACCGATGCATGCACCTCTTGTTGCACCGCTGAAACGTCCGTCTGTGATGAGAGCAACGCTGCTTCCGAGTCCCATTCCCATAATAGCGGAGGTAGGATTGAGCATTTCGCGCATTCCGGGACCGCCTTTCGGCCCTTCATATCTGATAACGACAACGTCTCCGGGTTTTATCTTTCCTGCGTTGATAGCTGCCTGTGCATCCTCTTCGCATTCGAAAACTCTTGCCGGTCCTTCATGTACAAGCATTTCGGGCGCTACCGCAGAGCGCTTTACAACACTGCCGTCGGGTGCGAGATTTCCGCGGAGAACGGCGATTCCTCCGGTTTCACTGTACGGATTGTCTATCGGTCGGATTACGTTTGTGTTGAGATTGACGGCAGAAGCAATGTTCTCGCCTACTGTTTTTCCGGTTACGGTTATACATTCGGTATTGAGAAGCTGCTTCTTCGATAGCTCGTTCATTACTGCGTAGACTCCGCCGGCTTCGTCAAGCTCTTCAATGTATGTACGTCCTGCCGGCGCGAGATGGCATAGGTTCGGAGTCTTTGCGCTGATAGTATTTGCGATGTTGAGGTTGATATCTATTCCGCATTCATGAGCAATTGCGGGAAGATGCAGCATACTGTTTGTTGAGCAGCCGAGCGCCATATCAACTGTAAGCGCATTGTAAAATGCCTCGCGTGTCATTATATCGCGGGGACGGATATCTTTTTTCAGAAGCTCCATTACAGTCATTCCGGCATGCTTTGCAAGCTCTATGCGGCGTGAATATACCGCAGGGATCGTTCCGTTTCCGCGAAGTCCCATACCGAGCGCCTCTGTAAGGCAGTTCATCGAGTTTGCAGTATACATTCCCGAGCATGAGCCGCATGTCGGACATGTCTTGCATTCGTATTCCTGAAGCTTTTCAAGAGAGATAAGTCCGGCGTTATACTGTCCGACAGCCTCTGATATAGAAGAAAAGCTTGTTTTAGCTCCGTCAACGTGTCCGGCGAGCATAGGTCCGCCGCTGACAAATACCGTAGGAATATTCAGACGTGCGGCAGCCATAAGCAGACCGGGCACGTTTTTATCACAGTTGGGAACCATAACAAGAGCATCAAAACCGTGAGCCATAGCCATAGCTTCGGTAGAATCTGCGATAAGATCGCGGGTAACAAGAGAATATTTCATTCCCTTATGTCCCATAGCAATACCGTCGCATACTGCGATCGCAGGGAATACAACAGGTGTGCCGCCTGCCATAGCGACACCTATACGGACAGCCTCAACGACCTTGTCAATGTTGGTATGTCCCGGTACGATCTCGTTGTATGAGCTTACGATTCCGACGAGAGGACGGTTTATTTCTTCATCTGTCATGCCGAGCGCATGGTAAAGCGCGCGGTGAGGTGCATTCTGCGCACCCTTCTTTATAGCGTCACTGATCATAGTGTGACCGCTCCTTTCTTTATAAGCAAGAAAGCGTTGCGATGCCCGATTTTACGAAGCACCGCAAGCCTTCTGTCTGAAAGTTATATCTCGGTGATATGCTCTTATTAGTTGTTTATGAGCTTGTCCTCGCCGTTCCAGCTGTAAAGCTGACGGATCTCTTCTCCGACTACTTCGGAGGGATGCTCGCTTGCGAGCTTACGCATAGCTTTGAAGTGAACCTGAGAGCCTGCGTCGGACATATCGAGGAGGAAGTCTTTTGCAAATGTTCCGTCCTGGATGTCCTTGAGGATCTTCTTCATTGCTTTCTTTGTCTCATCTGTTATGATCTTCGGACCGGTGATGTAGTCGCCGTACTCAGCAGTGTTGGAGATGGAGTATCTCATTCCGGAGAAGCCGCTCTGGTATATAAGGTCAACGATGAGCTTCATCTCGTGGATGCACTCAAAATAAGCGTTTCTGGGATCGTAGCCTGCTTCTGTAAGAGTCTCATAACCTGCCTGCATAAGTGCGCATACACCGCCGCAGAGGACAGCCTGTTCTCCGAAAAGGTCTGTCTCAGTCTCTGTACGGAAGGTCGTTTCGAGAACGCCTGCACGCGCTCCGCCGATTCCGAGAGCATAAGCAAGTCCGATGTCAAGCGCATCGCCTGTAGCGTCCTGCTCAACTGCGATAAGACAGGGAACACCCTTTCCTGCCTGATACTCGCTTCTTACAGTGTGACCGGGACCCTTAGGAGCGATCATGATTACGTTTACATTCTTCGGAGGTTTGATGCATCCGAAGTGGATGTTAAAGCCGTGTGCGAAAGCAAGAGTTTTGCCCTCTGTAAGGTTGGGCTCGATGCTTTCCTTGTAAAGCTTTGCCTGCTTTTCGTCGTTTATAAGGATCATGATGATATCTGCATTTTTAGCTGCTTCAGCGGAGGTCATGACCTTGAGTCCCTGAGCCTCTGCTTTAGCCCAGCTCTTGCTTCCTTCGTACAGACCGACGATAACGTTAACGCCGCTGTCCTTCAGGTTGAGTGCGTGTGCATGTCCCTGCGAGCCGTATCCGATGATAGCAACGGTCTTGCCGTTAAGCTTCTGAAGATCGCAATCCTGCTGATAAAAAATTCTTGCCATGGTAGTTAACCTCTTTCTTTTGGAAAAATATATGGTTTTTAATTTATAATAATAAGCTTTTGGCTTTGTTATTACAGTTCAAGCTCTGTCTTGCGTATGGTAGCGCTTCCGCGTTCAAGCGACACGATACCTGTGCGGCAGATCTCAAGAATAGTAAAGTCGCGCATAAGATCGATAAATGCGTCTATATCCTGAGTGCTTCCTGTCATTTGCATGACTATCGAATCACGGGTATAATCGACGATCTTTGCGCCGAACGCCTGTGCGGCGTCGCGTACATCGGCGCGTGTTTCCGATGCATTACCCACTTTGATAAGCATAAGCTCGCAGCTTACCGAGTCTTTCTCATGCAGCTCTTTGATAGAGCATACATCGGGAAGCTTGTAAAGCTGATCTATAAGCTGTTTTTTTTCTGAATCGCCGCCGGCCGAGCTTACGGTAATTCGTGAATATTCGGGAGATTCGGTTTCGCTCACTGTCAGCGAATTAATATTGAACTGTCTGCGGCGGAACATGCTGGTAACGCGGTTCAGAACGCCGAATTTGTTCTGTACAAGTACAGCTACGGTAAATCCTGCCATATCAGTCACCCACCTTCACAATAATGTCGTCCATCGAGCCTCCGGGAGGAAGCATAGGAAGAACAAATTCATCCTTATCGATCGTGCAGTTTATTACAAACGGACCGTCTGCCGCAAATGCTTTGGTCATAGCGGCGTCAAGCTCTTCAACGGTTGCAGCGTTTGCACCGTCTGCACCGAATGCCTTTGCGAGAAGCACAAAGTCGGTCTTTCTGTCGAGTACGGTATTCGAATAATGCTTGTCAAAGAAGAGAGTTTGCCACTGACGAACCATACCGAGAACACCGTTGTTCAGTATAAGTATAACGAGCGGTATCTTGTAAGATACTGCTGTCGCAAGCTCGTTCAGGCACATTCCGAAGCTTCCGTCTCCGGTGACGAGAACACCGTGTTCTCCTGTGCCGATCTGCGAACCGATAGCTGCGCCCATGCCGAATCCCATTGTGCCGAGACCGCCGCTTGAAATAAATCTGCGGCTCTTTTCGAAGCGAAGCGTCTGAGCAGACCACATCTGATGCTGCCCTACGTCTGTAGCTACGGGAGTATTCGGTTTAAGATACTTGTTCAGAATACTCAGAGCATTGCGAGGAGTCATACCGTCCCTGTTATCGAGAGATGCTTTTTCTTCTTTACGGAGCTTTTCGATCTCCTGCTGCCACTGGGGATTTTGTTTTTCGGAAATGAGCGGCAGAAGCAGCTTGAGTGTTTCTTTAAGGTCTCCGCGAAGAGCGTGCATTGCGTTTACGGTTTTTGAAAGCTCTGCGCCGTCAACATCTATATGTACGATCTTAGCGCCCGTTGCAAACTTTGTACGGTTTCCGGTCACGCGGTCATTGAACCTGACACCGAGAGCTATAATGCAGTCAGCGTGGTGCATTGCCATCGACGAAGCATAGTGGCCGTGCATTCCCTGCATTCCGAGAAAACGCGGATGGTTTGTCGGAACTCCGGAAATACCCATAAATGAGCAACCGATCGGAGCATCGATCTTATCTGCCAGTGCAAGCAGTTCTTCCTGTGCTTCGGAGTTGATGAGTCCTCCGCCGAAGTATATGAACGGGCGTTTTGCTTCATTGATGCATGCTGCCGCCTGTTCGATGCGAATCTGCTTTGCTGGCTTCGGAGCATCCTTTTCTACAGGAGCTTGCTCCTCATATTCACCCTCAGCTATCTGGATGTTTTTCGGGACGTCGATAAGTACAGGACCCGGACGGCCTGAGCGGGCAAGTTTGAATGCCTCGCGTATTGTGTCTGCCAGTGTTTCTACTGAGCTGACAATGTAGTTGTGCTTTGTTATCGGAAGAGTAATACCTGTGATATCTATCTCCTGGAAGCTGTCTGTTCCGATCTGAGCCGCAGGGACATTTCCCGTTATAGCTACCATCGGTACCGAATCAAGGTATGCCGTTGCAATACCCGTTACAAGATTTGTTGCGCCGGGGCCTGATGTTGCAATAACAACACCGACTTTACCTGTTGCACGGGCGTATCCGTCAGCCGCATGCGCAGCGCCCTGTTCATGCGCGGTAAGTACGTGTTTAAGCTCGCTCTGATATTTATAAAGCGAATCGTAAACGTTTATTATCTGACCGCCGGGATATCCGAAAACAACGTCGCAGCCCTGTTCTATCAGTGTGCGTACTATGATATCGGAACCCGACAATTTTCTTTTTGTTGCCATATTTTTATTCTCCGTATTCTTGCGTATCGGATGTACGTGATATGCCATACCTTTTATAAGTATACTTTCACGCCGCTGTCCTTTTATAAAGATTTTAACTCTTCCGCTATGAGCGTTCCCATCTGTTTGCAGCCCACCTTTGTGCAGGAAGCTGCCGAGCTGCCGGACGGCATAATGTCGGAGGTTCTGAAGCCTTTATCAAGTACGGCGGATACGGCATTTTCGATCATATCTGCCTCATCTGCCATATCGAAGCTGTAGCGGAGCATCATTGCTGCGGAAAGTATCGTTCCGATCGGGTTTGCTATGTCCATTCCCGCAATATCAGGGGCAGAGCCGTGGATAGGCTCATAAAGTCCGCACGAAGTTTTTCCGAGACTTGACGAGGGGATCATTCCGATAGATCCTGTTATCATGGATGCTTCGTCCGAAAGGATATCTCCGAACATGTTCTCTGTTACGATAACGTCGAACTGAGACGGGTTCTTTACAATTTGCATAGCGCAGTTATCAACAAGCATGTCGGTAAGATTTACATCCGGATATTCTTCGGCAAGACGGTGCATCACTGCCTTCCAGAGACGGCTGCAGTCAAGAACGTTGCTCTTTTCTACGGAGCAGAGGCGCTTTCCGCGTTTGCGCGCGGTCTCGAAGCCTATGCGTCCTATGCGCTCTATCTCGCTCTCCGAATAGCACATTATATCGGTTGCATTCTTTTCATCGCCGATGTTGTCTGTCCTATGTTCTCCGAAGTATATTCCGCCGATAAGCTCGCGCACGATTATAAAATCGATTCCGTTTTCCACGATCTCCGGTTTGAGCGGAGATGCGGCAGCGAGCTGCTTCCATATCTTTGCAGGACGGTTATTCGAATAAACGCCCATGCCCGCGCGGAGCTTTAAAAGACCTTTTTCGGGACGCATATTTCCGGAAACTCCGTCCCATTTTTTGCCTCCGACCGCACCGAGCAGAACACTGTCCGATGCGATACATTTGTCAAGCATTTCCTGCGGAAGAGGATCGCCCCACTTGTCTATAGCGCAGCCGCCCATATCCACCTCTTCGTATGTAAAGCGGTGGCCGCGAAGCTCTGCAACGGTATCAAGTACACGGATTGCTTCTCCGACGATTTCGGGACCGATCCCGTCTCCTCTTATTACTGCAATTTTCTTTTCCATGATTTAACCTCAGTCTTTCTTCAGCGATGCAAGAAGACCGCCGCTTGCAATAATATTCTGAATAAACGGAGGAAAGGGCTGTGCTTTATATGTCTTTCCGGTTGTAATATTTGTTATTACTCCGGTATCAAAATCAACACTGACCTCATCTCCTGCGGAAATTCCGTCAGCGGCTTCGGGACATTCAAGTATCGGCAGTCCGATATTGATCGCATTGCGGTAAAAGATCCGCGCGAAGCTCTTTGCTATAACGCATCCCGTACCGCAGGTCTTTATAACGAGAGGAGCATGCTCTCTCGATGATCCGCAGCCGAAGTTCCATCCGGCGACCATAACGTCACCGGGTTTTACTTTTTTTACGAATTCTGCGTCGATGTCCTCCATGCAGTGGCGTGAAAGCTCCGCAGCATCGGAGGTATTAAGATATCTTGCCGGGATGATAACATCGGTATCGACATTATCGGGATATTTGAAAACGAGTCCTTTTGTATTCATTGTCACGCCTCCGTCGGTTCTGTGATATATCCGGTCAGTGCGCTTGCCGCTGCGGTTGCCGGGCTTGCGAGATATACCTCGCTCTCGACATGTCCCATTCTGCCGACAAAATTACGGTTTGTGGTTGCTATGCAGCGCTCTCCTGCGGCAAGGATACCCATGTATCCGCCGAGACAGGGACCGCATGTAGGCGTTGATACGACTGCTCCTGCGTCGATAAACGCAGTTACATATCCGCGCTCGACACATTCACGGAGAATAGCCATTGTTCCGGGGATTATTATGCAGCGGATTCCGTCTGCAATCTTTTTACCGCTCAGCACACGGTACGCAGTTTCCATATCCTCCATACGTCCGTTTGTACAGCTTCCGATAACGACCTGATCGATCTTTATATCGGTAAGCTCGCTTGCCGGATGTGTATTCTCGGGAAGATGAGGACATGCTACTGTCGGACGTATCTCAGAAAGATTTATTTCTATAACGGATTCGTATACAGCATCTGCATCTGCTTCATATATAACAGGAGTACGCTCGCAGCGTCCTTCCATATATGCTTTTGTTATATCGTCAACCGGGAAGATTCCATTTTTAGCACCGGCTTCGATCGCCATATTGCAGATGCAGAGACGGTCGTCCATTGACAGTGCTGCGACTCCCTCTCCGGTAAATTCCATGCTGCGGTAAAGCGCGCCGTCAACGCCGATCTTTCCTATTATAGTAAGGATTACGTCCTTTCCGCTGCAGTTTAAGGGAAGCTTTCCGGTAAGCTCAAACTTTATTGCCGCAGGAACCTTGAACCATGCTTTTCCGGTAGCCATTCCGGCTGCCATGTCTGTGCTTCCGACGCCTGTGGAAAATGCTCCGAGCGCACCGTATGTACATGTATGGCTGTCAGCGCCTATTATGCAGTCTCCAGCACATACAACACCCTGTTCAGGGAGAAGCGCATGCTCAATACCCATTTTTCCGACATCATAAAAGTGGCTTACGCAGTGCGAACATGCAAATTCACGGCACTGTTTTGACTGCTCAGCTGCTTTGATATCCTTATTAGGCACAAAGTGGTCAAGGACTATAGCGATCTTATCTTTATTAAATACCGAGGAAAATCCTGCTTTTTTAAATTCATTTACAGCAACCGGAGTCGTGATATCGTTTCCGAGAACGATATCGAGATCTGCCTGTATCAGCTGCCCTGCTTCTACCTTATCAAGCCCCGCATGTGCAGCGAGGATCTTTTGTGTCATTGTCATTCCCATACTCAAATTTACTCCCTGATGGAATTGTTATATGCGCTGAGAAGCGCCTGTGCGCCCGCGCGGATTATGTCAGTATGTTTTCCCGCACCCCAGCTCAGCTCTCCGTTTTCTGACTCGATACCTATATAAGCAACTGCGATACTCTTTGAATTCTGATCCTGCATACTGTGTTCGGTGTAAACAACAAGCTTATAATCGCTTCCGGTAAATTCTTTGAGTGCGTTACTCATTGCATCTATAGATCCGTTTCCGGATGCGTGCATCGTCTGAGTGCGTCCGTTTTCCGAAAGCGTTATTTCGGCTTCTACCTCAGCGCCGTGCTGGAGGAAGCGGAGAGAATCGATCGATACGGGATCTTTATGGTCAAAATAGCTGTCAAGGAATATCTCGAGAACTTCCGGAGCTTTAAGCTCTTTATGGTCTCGGTCTGAAATACCCTTGCAAAGATAGCTGAAGTGTTCACGCATTTTTGCGGGCAGTACGTATCCGTATGCCTGTTCAAGAAGATATCCGATTCCGCCCTTACCGCTCTGAGAGTTGACTCGGATAACGTCCGCATCGTAGGTGCGGCTTATATCCTTAGGATCTATTGGAATATACGGAACGGTCCATCTGTGCAGGTTCTTTTCCTCTCGCCATTTCATACCTTTCGCAATAGCATCCTGATGGCTGCCGGAGAACGCGGCAAATACCAGTGATCCGGCGTAAGGGGAACGTTCGTAAACATGCATACGGGTACATTCTTCATATACCTCGGCGATATGCGGAAGATCCGAAAAATCAAGCTCAGGATCAACTCCGTGTGAATACATATTCATCGCGAGCGTAATAACATCGACGTTTCCGGTGCGCTCGCCGTTTCCGAACAGCGTTCCCTCAACGCGGTCGGCGCCTGCGAGCAGTGCAAGCTCGGTGTCGGCAACACCTGTTCCGCGGTCGTTGTGCGGATGGAGGCTTACTGTGACATGCTCGCGGTATTTGAGATTTTTGCTCATATATTCAACCTGGCTTGCGTAGATGTGAGGCATGCTCATCTCTACGGTTACCGGAAGATTTATAATAACATTGTTGTCTGCCGACGGTTCGAGAATATCAAGTACTGCGTTGCAGACTTCGAGAGCATATTCGGGTTCCGTTCCCGTGAAGCTTTCCGGCGAATATTCAAAGCGGAAATTGCCCTCATATTCAGACGCGAGCTTCTTGACGAGCTTTGCTCCGTCTGTGGCAATCTTTTTAATCTCTTCTTTTGATTTACGGAACACCTGCTCACGCTGTGCGACGCTTACGGAATTGTAAAAATGAATGATCGCACTCGGTGCGCCCTTGCACGCTTCAAAAGTTTTCCTTATAATATGCTCGCGGCACTGAGTAAGTACCTGAACGGAAACATCATCCGGAATCATATTCCGGTCTATAAGCGTGCGGAGAAATTCATATTCCGTATCGGACGCCGCAGGAAATCCTACTTCGATCTCCTTAAATCCGATTTTAAGAAGCATCTTGTAAAATTCAAGCTTTTCATCGAGGCTCATCGGAATTACAAGGCTTTGATTTCCGTCGCGCATATCTACGCTGCACCATATAGGCGCTTTTTCAATGTGGTCTTTTTTTACCCAGTCATATGTAATGTCAGCAGGGGGATAGTACCCCACGCTGTATTTAGTTGCATCCATCATAGTTGTTTTTCCTTGCTCTGCTGTACAGTTTATATTTCTGCGACTGTCTCGATCTCGACGAGAACGTTTTTCGGCAGTTCGCGGACGGCAACGCAGGATCTTGCCGGCTTTCCGGTAAAATAGCGTCCGTATACATTATTGAAAGCTGCAAAATCTTCCATATTGCGAAGAAAACATACGGTTTTGACGACCTTTTCAAGCGAACTTCCGGCAGCAGTAAGAACCGCTCCGAGATTCTTGCATACCTGTTCGGTCTGCTCTTCGATCGTTTGAGCCTTGACTGTGCCGCTTTCGGGATCAATTGCGATCTGTCCCGATGTAAATACAAGATTTCCGGAGCGGACTGCCTGTGAATACGGACCTATAGCGTCCGGAGCATTTTTTGTATATATGATCTTACTCATTATATCTGTACCTTTCAAATCAAATAAAATGTTGTATAGCGTTATTTAATATTTTTCTGTATGGATTTCTTTTCCGTAACGAGCTTGAATCCTGCGGTACGCAGAGCATGCTCGATCTGCTGTACATGATCGTAGTTACGCGTTTCCATTGATATTCTGAGATAACAGCCGTTTACGCTTTCGATCTCGTTCGCATGTTCATAATGAACATTTGTTACGTTTCCGCCGCATTCCGCGATAATGCGGGAAACCTCCTGAAGCTGACCGGGCTTGTCGATAAGCTCGATGAGCAGATTGCTCGATCTTCCGGATTTCATAAGACCGCGTCCGATCACGCGAGAGAGGATCGTAACGTCTATATTACCGCCGGAAACAAGGCTGACTACGCGCTTTCCTTCGACAGGGAATTTTTTGAACATAGCGGCGGCAACGGATACTGCTCCTGCGCCTTCTGCGATCATCTTCTGCTTTTCAATAAGTGCAAGGATAGCAGAAGCTATCTCATCTTCGGTAACAAGTGCGATATCGTCAACGTATTTCTGAACCAGATCGAATGTGTTTTCGCCCGGTTGTTTTACGGCGATTCCGTCTGCAATTGTCGATACCGTATCGAGACATTCGATCTTGCCGCTTTTTACCGAGTTAAACATGCTTGGCGCTCCGGCGGCTTGAACACCCCATACTTTGATTGCGGGATTCAGCGCTTTGATCGCATATGCGACGCCGGAAATA
This sequence comes from uncultured Eubacteriales bacterium, assembly GCA_902491535.1. GTDB lineage: Bacteria > Bacillota > Clostridia > Oscillospirales > CAG-272 > UMGS911. Next base: position 8,307 of record CABUHS010000013.1, on the reverse strand, counting down.
AGTCCGCCGCCTCCGATCGGGACGATAACAGCGTCAATGTCGTCAAGCTCCTGAACGATCTCAAGACCTATCGTGCCTTGCCCTGCAATTACGTTTTCATCGTCGAACGGGTGAACGAAGGTATAGCCCATTTCTTCTTTGAGTTCAAGTGCCTTATTGTATGCGTCATCATAGCAGCCCTCTACAAGGCATACCTGTGCGCCGTATCTTTTTGTTGCCTCAATCTTGGATATGGGGGCGCTGTCAGGAAGACATATAAGTGAAGATGCACCGCTTTTTGTAGCTGCAAGAGCAACTCCCTGAGCATGGTTTCCTGCGGAGCATGCGATAACTCCGCGCTGTTTTTCTTCTTCGGACAGCATTGCGATTTTATATCCCGATCCGCGAAGCTTGAATGAACCTGTTTTTTGAAGATTCTCAGGCTTCAGGTACAGATCGCAGTTATCGGTGATTCCTTCCGTATGTACGATATTTGTTTTGCGTACGATATCTTTCAGAACTACCGATGCATGAAAAATTTTATCAAGTGTTAACAACTGATATCCCTTCTCCCAGATAAATGAAAATAATGATTTTTTCGGAAGTGATATACAAAAAAACCCATCCCAAAGTTTTTCTTTGAGACGGGTGTAATCACATCCGCGGTACCACTCAAATTGCAGCCTTAGCCGCCTCTCTTGGAACCTAACAATTCCTATGCCTTAACGCAGCAGTCACGGGAGGTATCTACTTGTTTTACAAACTGTGCCGTAAAACTTTCTGACCTCCAACTCGGAAGTGAGAGAATGAAAAGCTCGGCTGTCAGCTCGCACCGTCCGCTGACTCTCTGTAAGCTTACCTTTTTCATCTGTCTTCGTCATCGTTTTTAGAATATTAATCGTATTATATCATGCATAAATCTGTTTGTCAATACCCTTTAAAAATATTTTTCACGAAAATCCTACATATAGTAAATAGGGTAAAACATAAAGCTTTTTTACAGCGTTGAATGGTAAGACGGTAAAATAGCTGACATAAAAACAATTTTAATTTTTTTTCGTAAAGGTATTGACAACCAATAGATTTTATGATACAATAATCATCGTTGAAACCGAAAGTACATGCGAGTGTAGTTCAATGGTAGAATCCCAGCCTTCCAAGCTGGTCGCGTGGGTTCGATTCCCATCACTCGCTCCATATTGAAAGTCCGTAATTACATTGCGGACTTTTTTGTGTTTATTTGCTTTCAGATACTTACTGATAAATATATTTACTGATTATATTTTATGATGTGTTGTTATGTACGTTGTAGTCAGTCAATAATATATATAATAGAAGTATTTACAATATTATTTACTTATGTTAAAATATATAACGCAAAATAATTTTAAGGAGTTTTAACTTTATGATTAAACTGTTTGAGTGGGATGGCTTAAACAATCCCGAAAGCAGAAACGGAAAAATCGTGAGAGTTTTTACATTTTCCGTTTTATTTGTTCTGACATTCCTTAGATATTGTTACTTCGGTTTGCAGTATTATGCGCAGCTTGATGATTATATTCAATACGGATTGCAGGAGGCAAGTACCAACCGTTGGGGTTATATTAAATATATGGGGCTGCTTAAAAGCCGTCCGCTTGCCGGTGTATTTGATGAGATGGTTTGGAGCCGCTTTTTCAGCCACATGGTTATAGCGCTGCTTATTCTTACGGCTTTGTATGTACTGTCTGCCATGCTGTTTGAATCGGTATTCAGACGAAGATTCGGTACATCGATACTTTTCTCTGTTATTTACCTGCTGCTTCCTCTTAATTTTGAGGGAGCATATTGGATAAGCGCTTCGAGCCGTCTTATTCCGTCGCTTTTCTTCTGTTCGCTGTGTTTCTGGCTTTTGGATCGCTATTATGCTGCGCTTGAACCGGAAAATTCCGCAAAAAATCCGGTACTGAAAAAAATTGCGCTGCTTGTCGGATATGTGTTTTTCGGACTTTTCGCAGTCAGCTTTTATGAGCAGGGACTTTTGCTTTATGCATCGCTCGGAATGCTTGTGTTTCTCTCTGAGATTTTCCGCTCGCGCAGCAAACGGTCCTTTGTATCTTTGCTGTTTCTGATTCCGTGTGCCGTATATTTTCTTTTTACGCATTTTCAGCCGGAGAGTATATATTACAGCGGAAGAATGGTTCTGCATATGCCATGGGAAGAGGGATATTTCAAATGGATGTTCCTGCCTACACTCGGACAGATCGGCAAAATCACGGTAAATTGCAATCTTCTTGCACTCAGTAAAGGCTTCGTCCGCGGCATCGGAATAATAGGCAGTGTGCCTAATATTTTGTGGTGTGCTGTTTTGCTTATCGCTATTGCGGCGCTGTTCTTTATCGTGCGCGTTCCGGAACGTGTAAGCAAAAAAGGCAGTATCGGAGAATGGCTCTTTTATGCAATTGTTTTAATTATTGCTCCTCTGTCGGTATTTTTTATTGTCGGAGTTGAGCCGTATGTTTCCTGCCGTAATATTTTAGCGTCGTTCCCCGGAGCAGCGCTTCTCGTTGACGGTTTGTTGCTTCTTTGTTTCCGCAGACGCAGATTGCCGGTTCGGATATTTGCCGTAGTATTTGCTTTTTGTGCATGTGTTGCATCGGTCAGTGAGATCTCTGATTATAAACAGACTCACGATGACGATATGCGTGTCGTAGGCACAGTAAGCAATATCCCCGAAATCAGTGCAAAGATATTCGGAATATCACCGACATACCTCGATGACATGAACTATATGAAGAACGAGCATCTGCACGGATGCACCGAGAGCAACTGGGCGCTCAGCGGATGCACGACATGGAAACTCGGATATTCTGTTGATTTCGTCCCGCTTAATATAGAAGACGGAAAGTATTACGCCGCATGGAATATGGCTGCATACCGAATCCGCGAGGGCGATACAGTATATGCATATGACTACACGGAAAATACTCTTGAAAAGCTTACGGTCGTGTTCGACATTCAGAGTGAGGACGGCGAAGCAATGTCGTTTTACAGAGAAGACGGAAGTCTTTACGGTACGGCAGAGCAGACGGACCGCGAGGGATGGTTTACTCCCGCTCAGTAATGAGAGTCAGCTCCGATACCACAGCCGAAGATTGTCTATGGAATCCGAACTATTGCTGAACAATAATATCTGATAATGAATACAACAGAGAAAAAAACATGTTGTATCCACTTTAAAAATAAAAATCGGTTAGCTGCGATCGCAGCTAACCGATTTTTATTAGAGCTTTACTCCTGAACGAGTCCTTCGTGTTTTATGTAGCTTATCAGCTGCTTTTCTATCCAGTATGTGAATTCCGTCCCCGTAAGCCGTTTTTCATGAGCTTTTATTTTAAGATATGCAGGTGCGCCGTCTGCCTGTCCTTCCCATATATCTGCAAAGCAAAAATCGTATTCGCCGCCGCGCAGCCTTTCGAGATAATTGTATGCGTCGGAATGTACCACGGTTATCTTTTCCCGGTGTTCGAACTGAGGAAGTATATGTGTTTCAAAAAGCTCTATTATTTCCGGGCAGCGTTCTATTATCGTTATTTTTTCGGCTTTTTCAGATCGCGATACAAGATACGGATAATATCCGAGTCCGAGTCCGAGAACAAGAACATTTCCGTGCGCAGCGGCGATCTGATCTTTCATGGAGGACATTTCGGAAGGACATACGCTTACCCACGGAATGACGCCTTCATATATGCTCGGGAACACGGCTTCTTCATTGAAAAAGCCTATGTGAGGAACAATAATGTCTGCATCGAGATCGGGCATTTCATGCTGAAATATTTCTCCGCGTGTGTACGACGAACCGTAAAGCATAAATCTCCCTATCTGCTCATTAGGTATTGATATGTTCAGCAGATACGGATCCGAATAAAATTCACGTACCGTGAATTTACGGGCATATGAAAACAGATTTCGAAGATATTCTGTATCTGCCCGTTCCCATAGCGAAAGCATGTCGCACAGACGCTTGACGATATAGAATTTTTCAAGCTCTTCGGAATCGTCAGGATCGTTAAGAAATCCCTGCTTTATGTATGAACGCAGCTGTGATGACGGAATATCGTAACGAAAGTTTTGCACATCACGGTCTGAGTAATCGATTATCAGATCGCCGCGTGATATCATAGTTGCGATCTCGGCACTGATAGATATTGACTCTTCTCTTGTCATTTTGTTGTTTCCTTTATTTTTATTTGCCTGTCATCTGATTCGGATATCATTGCCGGGCGGTATTATCTTATAAGTGAATCTATCAGAGCGATGCAACCGCTCAGAATATCTCTGTAAGTTATATTAAACCTGCCGGTGTACCACGGATCCGCCACATCTCCGCCCTGCGCAGTATAATCCATCAGTTTTCGGATTTTGTTTTCGTTATCTGCGCCGAATATACGTATCATATGTCTTATATTTGCGCTGTCCATGCCGATAAAAAGATCATAGCTGCGGTAATCGTCGCGTTTCAGCTGAACTGCATATTTACCGTCGCAGCAAATTCCGTGAGCGGCAAGCTCAGCTTTTGCCGGAGGGTATACCGGATTTCCTTTTCCGCAGTATATCTCCTCGGTACTTGTGGCAGATGAGCTTACATAAAATCTGTTGCTTACACCGCGGTCTGATGCAAGCTTTTTGAATATAAATTCCGCCATCGGACTCCGGCAAATGTTGCCGTGGCAGACGAACATGATCTTTATTTTATTGTTTTTTTTCGATGAATCTGTTTTATGTTTTGTCATTTTGTATTTTCTATCCTGCAGAGTGTTATATTTAAGATTTTATTATATAGTTTAAAAATGCTTGTTTGAAAACAAGCACGGCACAATATTAAAGGATTACGCGGTAAGATTTTCTGCGCTTATTGTGAAAACAACAAGACTCCGGGATGTCCGTGTGCAATCTTTTATTGCACCATGCGGGTCGGGTTCTTATTATACCGCATTTCCTGAAATTTTTCAATAGAATTTGCTTATGCAAAAGCTAAATGCAATTTGTGTAATCACATAGGTGAACGAAAATTGATCAAAAAACGGTTCTAAAATCAAATTAACTATTGATTTTTTTTCGGTCATATGTTATAATTTCCATAGTGTATGTGTCCGATATGTCATTTTCTATGCTCGGGTATATAGATGTATTCATAATTCTGAGAAGCTGATCCGGTTTTTTAAATTATGATACGCGATTTTTTTATGTAAATATGCCGGAATGATGGAATTGGCAGACGTGCTGGACTCAAAATCTACAACGCCGTTTCATACCACTTTGGCGCAAACCCTTGATTTTACGGGGGTTTTTGAAAACTGAATATGTAACTTGCTTTTAATGTCCCTCCACGATGTCCCTCCGATTTCTCGGACAGGACATCGGGAGACGACTTAAAATATTAAATGCCGGTGTGTCGGAATTGGCAGACGAGACAGACTCAAAATCTGTTATCCGCAAGGGTGTGTGGGTTCGAGTCCCACCACCGGCACCAGACCTTAACAGCTCGTAAACCCTTGATATATCGGGGTTTGCGGGCTTTTCTTTATGCTCGCACTCTTATGTGGCGTCCCTCGCACATCAGCAAATTTGCCGTTTTCAGGCTCATTTTTGGAGGGACATTGGAGGGACATAGAGCATTAAGCGGAGGGATATACACCTAAAATGGCGTTGGCAGACGCAACCTTTGAGGTGAAATTCAGGTGCGTGTAAATGTTTGAGGTGGTCGAAATATCGCTGTGACCTAACCACTCCTGAATCTCTTTCAGGCTTACGCCATTCGCATACAACAGGCTTGCGCAGCTATGCCGCAAATCGTGGAAACGAATCTTCCGCATACCGTTCTTTTGCAGAACCAGCGGAAAATGCTGTGTGATATAGCCGGGCTTTACAAGCTCACCGATTTCGTTGACATAGATATAGTCGGTGTATTTCCTGCAATAAGATTTCCCGCACAGCTTTCGGTTTAGCTCCTGCTCTGCTTTCAGACGGTGCAATAATTCCTCGAACGGTGGTACAAGCGGCAGGCTGCGGTAGCTTGCCTTTGTCTTTGTCCGATCCTTTTGAATAATCTTGCTTTTGCCGTCTATGGTCGCCTGTGTAACCGTGTGACGAATAGTGATTGTTTTCTTTTTGAAATCAATCGCGTCCCACTTTAAGCCGACCGCTTCACTTCGCCGCAGACCGTAAAATGCACCGAGGATAACGCCAAGCTCTATGGGGTCGCCTTTGACGATTTCAAAAAGACGGTTTAACTCATCTTCTTCGTAAACGCTGCCGACAAACTTATCTTTTTTCGGCCGTTCAATGCGATCCGCTGGGTTCGTATCAATCAGACCGAGTTTGAAAGCGTGCTGCAAGGCTTTACGGATATTGGCGTGGCGGTGTATGACCGTGTTTGCGGAAACGCCCCGCACCGTCAATTCGTAGGTGTAGTAATCTTGTATATGCTTTGGCGTGACCTCGCACAGAGCCAATCCGGGGTGGTGTTCCTCAAAGTACGGAATGATTTTGCTTTTTATCGCCATAGAATACGCTCCGTAAGTTGTTTCTTCCACATTCTTTTTCGTCATATCCAACCAGTCGAGCAGATATGCCGTAAAAAGAATCGTACCTGCGGGGGCTTTGCCTGTGCTTCGTTCGATTGCTCTTGCCTCTAATTCAGCTTCTTTTGCGGCACGGGCTTCGGAAAGCATTTTTTCGGCACGCTTTTTGTTTCCCTTTACGGTTAGACCCGTGGACTTGGACGGCGTGTGCCGTTTGCCGTATTCGTCCACATAGTTCAGTACCATATGATAGTACCCGTTCTTTTCTCGCAGATGTCCTGCTACCATAATAAAACCTCCTTTAAGTGGTACAGCGTAGATTCATCTGCCATTGACATTTATATTGTAGCAGAAAGAACCCCATAGGCCAAATGTGCAAACGAGGTTTTACGCAGTAGATTTATCTATCAATTCCAAATATTCCAGAATGTTGAGCTTCGGGATTCGATAACGGCGGCCGACGATAAAACTCTTGATTTTGCCGGACTTCAAAAGCCGATAAGCGGTTTTGTCACAGATACCACCGAGCATTTCACACATTTGTTCAACATTGACTACATCAGGATAATCCGTGAATAACATTTTATAGGCTGTCTGTGATTCCATAGGCAACCCCCTTAACGGTTCTTCGGGATAATCTCGTAGTCATATCCTTTTCGCTGATTACAATAGGTGCAGGTGTCTTTCTCGGTCTGCTGGGGGTCAATCCTGCGTAAAGAATAAGCGCCCGTACCGTAGAAATTGTCGGCACAAGCGCTGCAAAGGCAAAGGATTAACTTTTTCGGCACGCTCTCGATCAGACCGATACTGACTGCCAGAGCGTGATTGATACCGTGTATATGCTTTTCGGACAAGTGACCGATAAAGTCACCCAAGCGGCGTTTGTCCACGGTTCGCAGTTGTTCCAAAAGAACGATAGAGGGCAATTCCAAGCCGTTTTCGGCGTCAATGTAGTAGTGGGTAGGTAGTTTTGGCTTTGCGTCCTTTTTGCTTGTGATAGAAGCGATAATAACCGTAGGACTGTGCTTGTTGCCGACATTGTTCTGAATGATAACGACGGGACGGTAGCCCTCTTGCTCCGAGCCGATCCCGTGTCCCAAATCGGCGTAATACATATCGCCTCGTAAATATGTGTGATTCATAGTGTTATGACCTCCTTTGAATTTTTAGGCGGTTAGCCGCCTATGTAGAGGTCAAGGGCAGAACAGAATTAAGGTCGGGAAGATATAAACAATTCTCTGTTTCAGTAGACCCGTCCCGCCGATTGACCTTGTATAAAAAAGCAACCCTATTTGTCCTCGACACCCCGGATTACTGTGGGAAGTCATCAAACGGCTGGCGGCTTGTCAGCTCCACGGGAATCTCACCCCCGGTAGGTTCTCTACCGGCTGCTCTCATTGCCTGCGACGGATCACGCACGAAAACGCTTCAACGCTCGGACTGTGACTGAACAGGAGTATCATTGTCCCTATTGCCTGTCGTCGCCATATCGGGAGCCGCCCGATACTGATAGCCAACTGTTATTCGCTCCTTGCAGGAAATGAAAGCCATAGACCTAAAAACAAATACAGGTGAAATCTCGTTGCTTTATTTCCCGCAGATCGTGGCGCAGCCGCTAATGTGGCTTATGCTCATCACAATAGCAATAGGAATGTGTTTGATGAATGGGTATTTAATTGTCAAAGGACAAGCCCATTCACCGCATAAAAGAGGAAAACAGGCAGAGAGTTTTCGTACCTCTCCACCTGTTTCCTCACTTAATGAT
>CABUHS010000012.1 GCA_902491535.1 uncultured Eubacteriales bacterium | reverse complement strand
TTTTACTGATATGTTGATATGAAATCCGTTTCCGGGTTTATCTTTAATCGGCTTTGGAGAGAAATCGGCATAAAGACCGTTTCTTGCCGCCACCGTTCTTACTACTGACAGGAATGTAACGGCATTGTCTGCGGCAGTCAAAGGATCTGAGTACCTGAAATCTATCTCATTTTGTCCGGGACCTTCCTCATGATGTGATGTTTCGGGGAATATACCCATTTGTTCGAGCGTAAGACATATTTCGCGCCGCACATTTTCGCCTTTATCTTCCGGCGCAATATCGAAATAGCCTGCATTGTCATAAGGTACTTTCGTCGGCTCTCCGTTTTCGTCGAGCTTGAAAAGATAAAATTCCATTTCTGTTCCGAAATCGAAATGATATCCTTTGCCTTCGGCGGTATTTATCGCATTTATAAGTATGCTTCTTACATCATTTTCGAAAATACTGCCGTCAGGTTTATGAACAGAGCAGAACATTCTGATGACTCTTCCATGATCGGGACGCCACGGAAGAACGGTAAGCGTTGAGGGATCGGGACGTAGGAATAGATCTGAATGAACCTCATCGCCGAAACCTTCTATTGCAGACGCGTCAAAAGCGATCCCGCTGTCAAACGCCCTCTGCAGTTCGTACGGCATTATTGAAATATTTTTTTGCCTGCCTCGGACATCGCAAAAGGCAAGTCGTATAAATTTTACGTCCTCTTCTTCGACGTACTGTATTACCTCTTTCGCGGAATACTTCATATGCAGCCTGCTTTCTTTATAAAATTTAATTATCTACGTACATTTGCTTGTAAGGATTTTTACTGTCCGGAGTTACTACTGTAAAAGGACTACCCAGAATCTCTTCGGGATTATATCCGAACAAAGCACAGAATTTTTCTACATGTTCCCGGATCATGGCGATATCGTCTGCTGATGCTGAAGACGCACTTACCTGATGCGGAAAGTGAATGTTATCGCAGCTTGATCTCAGAAACATTTTTCCTCCGTGCATTCCAGTGCATGGGAAATTGCTTACGATCGGAGAATTTCCAACTCCGATTCCGAGAACGATTATCGATCCGCCTGCCTGATACTCTCCGAGAAAGCTTCCGGCTTTTCCGCCGATAACAAGTACGGGGGATTTCTCCTTATATGCTTTCATATGTATACCGGCACGGTATCCGGCGTCGCCTTTTACAAATATTCTGCCTCCGCGCATTGCATAACCGGCGGCATCTCCGATATTTCCGTGAACAGTAATGCAACCTTCGTTCATTGTATCGCCTACTGCATCCTGTGCATTTCCGTTTACTGTGATTTCAGCTCCGTTAAGATATGCTCCGAGTGCATTACCGGGTATACCGTTTATTGTTATTTTTTTATCTGAAAGGCCTGCGCCGATAAATCGCTGTCCGATAACATCGGTGAGTTCTATTTCGCCGGACGAATCCTGTATTTTTCTGTTAAGATCTTTGTAGCTCAGATCTTTTGCATTTATTGATATCATATTATACCACGCCTTTAAAAATTTTTCTACAGTGATTTTGAAACTTTATAACGAATTCTTCGTGATTTTTAGTCATGCTGAAACGGTTGATTCCGTATTATTCTCCTGCATGAGCAATTCCGAGTATCTGAAGTTCTTTTTCCGTAAGCCCTATTCCTCTGAGCATGGACCTGTTTCCGCGAAGCGCTTCGATGGAGTTTATTCCCATACCGCCCATAAGCTCTTTTATCTCATGGCGCCATGCTGTCATAAGGTTAATAAGACGCTTTGAACCGACGTTGGGATCAAGTCTTTTTACAAGCTCAGGGCGTTGTGTTGCAATACCCCAGTTGCATTTTCCGCTGCGGCAGGTTCTGCAGAGATGGCAGCCGAGAGCGAGGAGTGCCGCGGTGGCGATATAACATGCGTCTGCGCCGAGAGCGATCGCCTTTACAACATCGGCAGCGCTGCGGATGCTTCCGCCGGCTATAAGCGAAACATTGTTCCGTATTCCTTCCTCGCGGAGTCTTGTATCAACAGCAGCAAGAGCAAGCTCGATCGGAATTCCGACATTGTCACGTATTCTTGTCGGAGCTGCTCCTGTACCCCCGCGGAAGCCGTCGATCGCAATTATATCGGCACCGCTGCGGGCAATACCGCTTGCGATGGCGGCTATGTTGTGAACTGCAGCAACTTTAACTATGACAGGCTTTTTATACTCCGTTGTCTCTTTAAGCGAGTAAACGAGCTGACGCAGATCTTCTATAGACTTTGTTTCTTGGGACGAACCTTCTATGGAAAAATGTCCGCAGTGCGGAAAAGATATCGTGATGCGGCGCAGGCGATATTGCGTCCGAGCCTTCCGGTATCATTCGTGCGCGCGAAACATCACCGACTATTTTCATTCCCGGCAGATGGCCTCCGATACCGGGTTTTGCGCCCTGTCCCATCTTTATTTCGATTGCGGCACCTGTTTCAAGATAATCCTTGTGAACTCCGAAACGTCCGGATGCAACCTGAACGACCGTGTTGGGACCGTATACATAAAAGTCTTCATGAAGTCCGCCTTCTCCGGTGTTGTAGTATATTCCAAGTTCGGTTGCGGCAACCGCAAGGCATTTATGCGCGTTATAGCTTATAGATCCGTAGCTCATAGCTGAAAACATTACCGGCATAGAAAGCTCGAGCTGCGGAGGGAGCGTTGTATCTATTTCTCCGTTTTCACAGCGCTTTATCGCAGACGGTTTCTGACCGAGAAAGACTCTTGTTTCCATAGGCTCGCGTAGCGGATCGATCGGCGGATTGGTTACCTGCGATGCATTGATGAGTATTTTATCCCAGTATACAGGGAGCGGATCGGGATTTCCCATAGAGGAGAGAAGAACACCTCCGCTGTTTGCCTGCTTATATATTTCATTTACAGAGCTGTTTGTCCAGTTGAAATTGTTTTTTACTCCGTAATCGCTTTTGATTATTTTGAGCGCGCGTGTCGGACAGAATGAAACACATCTGCCGCAGTTTACGCATTTTGCGTCGTCGGCTAAAAGTTTTCCGGTTTCTTTATTGAAGCTGTGAACCTCGTTTGCACATTGTTTTACGCAGACTCCGCATCCGATGCAGCGGCTGTCACTGCGTACCACCTCAAATTCCGGATATATAAAATCGATTCCCATTAAAACATCCCCTCTCTGACCTTTACAATGACAGGTTCTCCTCCTGCCGGAGCATATATTTTATCAACATCAGGTTCCATAACACGTATGGCGGCTTCTTCGCTCGATATATATACAAAATCATCCTTTTCACCGACCACCATGCTGCGAAGCTTGAGACGGTCATTCAGAGCCATAAGTCCGCCTTCAAATCCGAGAATGATCGAAAAGGGACCTGTAATAAGCAGATTTGAAAATACTGTGCGCAGATATGAAAGCTTTTCACGTGTCTTTTCATCAGTTTTGTCAATCGTACTCCAGAATGGAGCAGCCACTACATATGCTGCTTCTTCAAGCGTGAGCTTCTGACGGCGGACCAGATAATCCATTATGTATGTAATAACTTCTGTATCTGTCTGAAGGGTACATTTGTAGCCGAACATTTCTATAAATCTGCGGTTTGCATCATATGAAGATATTTCACCGTTGTGTACGATAGAATAATCGAGAAGAGCAAACGGATGCGCTCCGCCCCACCATCCCGGCGTGTTCGTAGGATACCTGCCGTGTGCAGTCCATGAATAACCCTCATATTCGTCAAGACGGTAGAAATATGCAACATCCTCAGGATATCCGACCGCTTTGAACGCACCCATATTTTTGCCGCACGAAAAAACAAAGCATCCCTTGAAAGTTGTGTTAAGTATCATTATGGTTCTTACCATAAATTCTTTTTCATCAAGCTGCGAATCGCTAAGCGTGAATCTTCTCGGCAGTGCGAAGTATCTGTATATAAGAGGCTCATCTGTAATTTTAGGCGTTTTTCTAACGGGTATGCTTTCCGATCTTACTATATCGAGTTTTTCTCGGAGATATTTTTCGCAATCCGACCTGCATGAATCATCGGTGAAAAATATGTGAAGCGCATAGTAATCTTTATATTCGGGATATATACCGTAAGCGGCGAAGCCTCCTCCGAGACCGTTGGAACGATCGTGCATCGGAATCATACTTTCTGCTATTTTTTCTCCTGTTATCTTTGTTCCGTTTCTGGAAATAACGGCGGATATCGCGCACCCGGAGGGGATACGTATCTGACCTTCTTTTTTCATTTTTACCATTCCTTTCTTTGCGGTGCGCGGATATTGCGCGGAAATTCTGAAATGCTCAGCAGATAAATAAAAAGCAAAGACATTCATTAAACCGGAAGATTACACTTCTGATCTTAATGAACGCCTTTGCTCATTTCTGATATTCTACTACAAAAAGATCGTTTTGTCAATGGAAAAACAATTTTTTCTTTAATTTTTTTATTTTACGGTGAAGCATCTGTATTGTTTATTCAGCTCTTTGATTTTTCTACAATACTATAATACATAAGTTTTTTATAAAAGACAAAGACTGTCATGCTTCGATATAAAATAGAAAAAATCGCAAAAAAATAAAAAAATTCAAAAAAAGTATTGACAAATCAAAAAAAACGGTGTATACTTTTCAAAGCAAAAGGCAAAGGCGTCTTTGAGACATACTCTCATTGACGCTTTTGTCTTTTATGTTTTTAATTCGAAAGGGAGAATTAACTATGAAAACTGTATCTGATTATTTCGGAAGCCTTGTATTTGACGACAGAGTCATGAAAGCAAATCTTTCCGCCGATGTGTATAACAGTCTGAAAAAGACTATCGACGAGGGTGAGCGTCTCGATATTTCTGTGGCTAATGCTGTCGCAAATGCAATGAAGGATTGGGCTGTTCGCAACGGCGCGACACATTATACTCATTGGTTTCAGCCGCTGACAGGTATCACCGCCGAAAAACATGACAGTTTTATTTCGCCTGCGCCTGACGGCAGCGTTATTATGGAATTCTCCGGAAAAGAGCTTATAAAGGGCGAACCTGATGCATCAAGTTTTCCGTCCGGCGGTATAAGAGCTACGTTTGAAGCAAGAGGATATACTGCGTGGGATCCTACCTCGTATGCTTTTATTAAAGGAAAAACGCTTTGTATTCCGACTGCATTCTGCTCATACGGCGGAGAAGCTCTCGACAAGAAAACTCCCTTGCTTCGTTCTATGGAAGCGCTCAACCGCCAGGCACTCAGAATACTTCGCCTGTTCGGAAATGAAGATGTAAAGTGTGTGCGTACTTCTGTAGGCCCGGAGCAGGAATACTTCCTTGTTGATAAGGAAATGTACGAAAAGAGAAAAGACCTTGTATATACAGGGCGTACACTTTTCGGTTCAAAGCCTCCCAAGGGACAGGAGATGGACGATCACTATTTCGGAGTTATCAAGCCGAGAGTTGCCGAATTTATGGAGGATCTTAACGAAGAGCTTTGGAAACTCGGTATTCTTGCAAAGACAGAACACAATGAGGTTGCTCCTGCACAGCATGAGCTTGCTCCTATATATACGACAACAAATATTGCTACAGATCACAACCAGCTTACCATGGAGATCATGCAGAAGGTGGCGCTGCGGCACGGTCTTGTATGCCTGCTTCATGAAAAACCGTTTGCAGGCGTAAACGGAAGCGGTAAACATAACAACTGGTCGATTGCAACAGACACGGGAATAAACCTTCTTTCTCCCGGTGAAACACCGTACGAGAATGCACAGTTCCTGCTTTTCCTCTGTGCCGTAATAAAAGCAGTCGACGATTATCAGGATCTTCTCCGGATTTCGGTAGCTACTGCCGGAAACGATCACCGTCTCGGAGCTAACGAAGCACCGCCTGCTGTAGTGTCGATCTTCCTCGGCGACGAGCTTACCGCGATAATGGATGCTATCGTACAGGACGTTCCTTACAACGCTGCAAAAAAGACTACAATGAAGCTCGGTGTTCATGTGCTTCCTAAATTCCCGAGAGATACGACCGACCGTAACAGAACATCTCCGTTTGCATTTACCGGAAATAAATTCGAATTCAGAATGCTCGGCTCGTCAAACTCCATATCCTGCGCTAACATTATGCTTAACAGCGCGGTTGCCGAGTCGCTGAAGATCTATGCAGACCGTCTTGAAGGTGCGGATAATTTCGATGAAGCGCTTCATGAACTTATCAAAAAGACATTTAAAGATCACCGCCGCATAATCTTCAACGGAAACGGTTATGATGATTCATGGCTTGAGGAAGCTGAAAAGCGCGGACTTCTTAACTACCGTACAACCCCGGATTGTATTCCTCATCTTATTGACAAAAAGAATGTGGACATGCTTACCGGACAGAAGGTTTTCTCAGAGGTTGAGCTTAAGTCGCGTCTTGAAATCACACTTGACAATTATTGTAAGACAGTGCTGATCGAGGCAAACACAATGACAGACATGGTTAAAAAGCAGATCGCTCCGGCTATTATGCATTATTCTACCGATGTTGCATCAGCTGCTGCCGGAAAACAGTCGCTGCTTCCCGGACTGTCATGCAGCTACGAGAAGAAGCTCGTTGGTAAGCTTTCGGTAATCACCGATCAGATAGAGATAAAAACCGAAGAGCTTGAGGATGCTATGTTGAAAGTAAGAGAAGAAGCGGATGTCGTAACCGAATCGTATGGTATCAGGGATAAAGTATTACCCCTGATGGGCGAACTCCGTGCGTTGTGCGATGAGGCAGAAACACTTGTCGCAAGCGAATACTGGCCGCTTCCGTCCTACGGCGATCTTCTGTTCGGCGTAAGATAAGTAAGATAAAAATATACATTTGAATATAATTTAAAAGCGTCAGAGAAAAGAGAAGTAACACATGCGATCGCTCACAGAGAGCGCGGGACGGTGAGATCCGCGCAGAAGAGCATGTGCGAATAACACTTTTCAAGCTGCAATCCGAAAAGGATATATAAGATACCTAAGTAGGTGCGACGCATAGCCGGGCGTTATACGGCATTCCTTGTCAGAGGTCAAAGAACAAAAATAGGTGGCACCGCGAGAACAGCACTTGCCCTATTGAATGCTGATTACTTTTTATCGGAATTTATCGAAGGAGAATCGTTATGTGTTCAATTATGGGATATTGCGACAGCGGTGTCGCTTTTGACGTATTTAAAAGAGCATTTGACAGAACTGTATCGCGGGGACCGGACGATACAAGAATTATTGACACGGGAAAAGGTTTTCTCGGATTTCACCGCCTTGCTATTATGGGACTTACCGAAGAGGGAATGCAGCCGTTTGAACTTGACGGAAGCTATGCTGTCTGCAACGGAGAGATATACGGCTTTTCATCGCTGCGCAAGGAACTGTGTGATAAAGGATACAGCTTTGCAAGCGACAGCGACTGCGAGATAATTCTTCCGTTGTATTTTGAATACGGAACGGAAATGTTCAGCATGCTCGATTCCGAATTTGCAATGATAATTTATGACGGCAAAACGGGAGAATATATTGCTGCGCGCGATCCGATCGGCATACGTCCGCTTTATTACGGATACGGTAAAGACGGCGCAATAATGTTTGCGAGCGAGCCGAAAAATCTTGTCGGACTTTCGGATAAGGTTATGCCTTTTCCTCCCGGACATTATTACAAATCAGGTAAGTTTATATGCTACAGTGATATTTCAAAAGCTTCGTGTGTATGCAGTGACTCACTTGAAACAGTATGCTTGAACATACATGACAAGCTTGTTGCGGGAGTTGAAAAACGTCTTGTTTCCGATGCAAAGGTCGGTTTTTTGCTGTCAGGAGGTCTTGATTCATCACTCGTATGCGCTATAGCGGCAGAGAAAAGCGGCAAGCCTATACGTACATTTGCAATCGGTATGAGCGGCGATGCAATCGATCTTAAATATGCAAAACAGGTGGCCGATCATATCGGCAGTGATCACACGGAAGTTATTATTTCAAAAGAAGATGTTCTTTCTGCTCTTGAAACTGTTATTGAGCTTCTCGGAACTTACGATATTACGACTATACGCGCAAGCATGGGAATGTACCTTGTATGCAAGTATATCCACGAACATACAGATATACGTGTGCTTCTTACCGGAGAGATATCGGACGAACTGTTCGGTTATAAATATACCGATTTTGCGCCGAGTGCGGAGGCATTTCAGCAGGAATCGGAAAAGAGGATCAGAGAGCTTCATATGTATGATGTTCTCCGCGCGGACAGATGTATCTCCGTAAACTCGCTTGAAGCCAGAGTGCCGTTCGGAGACCTTGATTTTGTCAGATATGTGATGAGCGTCGATCCTAAGATCAAGCTTAACATTTACGGAAAAGGTAAATATCTTCTCCGTCATGCATTTGAAGGAGATCTTTTGCCGCAGGAGATCCTGTGGCGCGAAAAAGCAGCGTTTTCGGACGCAGTGGGACATTCTCTTGTTGATGATCTTAAAGAATATGCCGAGAGCTGCTATACAGAGTCAGAGTTTGAAAAACGCTGTGAAAAATACTCTCACGCAAGACCTTTTACCAAGGAATCGTTGCTTTACCGTGAAATATTTGAAAAGCATTATCCCGGTCAAAGCGGAATGATAGTTGATTTCTGGATGCCTAATAAATCCTGGGAAGGCTGTAATGTAAACGATCCGTCGGCACGCGTTCTTTCGAACTACGGTGACAGCGGAAAATAATTATTTACAAATCGGTTTAACAGATATATAATATTAGTTAATAGGAATTGTCTGCACTGGAAAGTCAGACTGTAAGCAAAAGTCGTATTTTATATTGATAGGGGAGAAGACATTATGACCAAGTATATTTTTGTAACAGGCGGAGTTGTCTCCGGACTCGGAAAGGGAATCACTGCTGCATCGCTCGGTAGACTTCTGAAATCAAGAGGACTAAAGGTTGCTGCTCAGAAGCTTGATCCGTACATAAATGTCGATCCCGGTACGATGAGTCCGTTTCAGCACGGAGAAGTGTATGTAACCGAGGACGGCGCGGAAACCGATCTTGATCTCGGGCATTACGAACGTTTTATCGATGAGGATCTGAATCAGTATTCGAACCTTACTACCGGAAAGGTGTACTGGAACGTACTTAATAAGGAACGGAGAGGGGAGTATCTCGGTTCTACAGTTCAGGTAATACCTCATGTTACTAATGAGATCAAGGATTTTGTATACAGAGTCGGAAAAAAGACGGATGCAGATGTTGTTATAACAGAGATCGGCGGAACGATAGGAGATATTGAAAGTCAGCCGTTTCTTGAAGCGGTCAGACAGATATCGCTTGAGGTCGGTCGCGAGAACAGCTTGTTTATACATGTAACGCTTGTTCCGTTTCTCCGCGGCTCTGACGAGCATAAATCAAAGCCTACTCAGCATTCGGTAAAGGAACTTCAGGGAATGGGTATCAGTCCTGATATTATAGTGCTTCGCTGCGACGAACCGCTCGAAGATTCCATATTCAAAAAGATATCGATGTTCTGTAATGTCAAGCAGGATTGTGTTATTGAAAATATAACCCTTCCGTATCTTTACGAAGCTCCGCTCATGCTTGAAAAAGCAAATTTTTCATCTGTGGTTTGCAGAGAACTCGGAATCGATGTTCCTGATCCGGAGCTTTCTGAATGGATATCGCTTGTTGAACGTATAAAGAACCGTACATGCCGCGTGAAAATTGCTCTTGTCGGAAAGTATATACAGCTCCATGACGCATATCTTTCGGTTGCGGAAGCAATGCGCCATGCCGGATACTTATTGAATACGCATGTGGATATTGTATGGATAGATTCTGAGACCATTACAAAAGATTCCGTAAAAGATATTCTGGGCGGAGTCGACGGAATAATAGTTCCCGGCGGTTTCGGCAACAGGGGGATCCAGGGAATGATAAATGCGGCACAGTATGCCAGAGAAAACGGCATTCCGTATTTCGGAATATGTCTCGGAATGCAGATCGCCGTGATCGAATATGCGCGCAATGTTGCCGGTATACCTGATGCTGATTCCGGAGAATTTGATGAGCTTTGCAAGCATAAGGTGATAGATTTTCTTCCCGGACAGAGTGACGATATCGGCAAGGGCGGGACACTGCGTCTCGGAAGTTATCCCTGCAGGATCGTAAAAGGTACAACGCTTGAAAGGTGTTACGGCAAGACCGAGATAAACGAGCGTCACCGTCACAGATATGAATTTAACAACGAATATAAAGCAGCTCTTACCGACGCCGGACTGACGGTAGGCGGAACTTCTCCGGACGGAAATCTTGTCGAAACGGTAGAACTTACGGACAGACCGTTCTATGTAGGCGTTCAGTTCCATCCGGAATTCAAGAGCCGTCCTAACAGACCTCATCCGTTGTTTGTCGGCTTTATTGATGCGGCAATAGTACATATGAATTCTGCCGAATAATATTCGTTTTTTATCAGAAAGGAAAACTGTATGAACAGTCAGTTTAACAAAAAGTTAATCACAGAAGACGGTACGGAATATTACGGATATTCATTCGGAGCGCCTGTCGAGCGCGTATGCGAAATGGTATTCAACACGTCCATGGTCGGATATCAGGAGATACTTTCCGATCCGTCATATACATATCAGGCAGTTGTTATGACATACCCTCTTATAGGAAATTACGGTATGGCTGACGACGATTATGAGACTGTTCATCCAACCGTAGGCGGATTTATAGTTCGTGAGTATAACGATCATCCGTCGAATTTCCGCGGAAAAGAAACTCTCTCATCAGTCATGGAGAGATTCGGCATTCCCGGTATATACGGTATTGATACAAGAAAACTGACAAGATATATAAGGGATCACGGATGCCGGAAAATATTGCTTACTACGGCGGATACAAGCCTTGGACAGGGTATGAAGATTCTGAGTAATACCGAAATTCCGCACGATGCTGTTTCCAAGGTCAGCTGTACTGAAAGCTATATTTCGGAGGCTGTCGGAGAATCGAAGTATAATGTTACCGTTGTCGATTGTGGCGTAAAACTCGGTATGGTACGCATGCTCAACCGGAGAGGGTGCCGCGTTACTGTAATGCCGTGGAACAGCACCGCCGGTGAGATTGACAGTACAGTGCCTGACGGAATTCTGTTTTCGAACGGCCCCGGAGATCCTGCGGATGTTCCGCAGACGGTAGCGCTCGCAAAATCTGTTATCGGAAGATATCCGGTTTTTGGAATCTGTCTCGGTCATCAGATCATATCGCTTGCTTACGGAGCAGCTACGTATAAACTGCCTTTCGGTCATCGCGGCGGTAATCATCCCGTAAAGGAGCTTAAAAGCGGAAAGATAGAGATAACATCGCAGAATCACTCGTATGCTGTAAGTAATGACAGCATACTGTCTACGAGGCTCACTGCTACGCATATTAATCTGCTTGATAATACCGTTGAGGGAGTCGAATGCAGGGAGGACAGAGTGTTTGCGGTTCAGTATCATCCGGAAAGCGCTCCCGGACCGCAGGACAGCTCGTATTTATTTGACCGTTTTATAGCTCTTATGGAGGAAAGCAATGCCTAAAAGAACTGACATAAAAAAGATTTTGGTTATAGGTTCCGGACCTATCGTTATCGGACAGGCGGCGGAATTTGATTATGCAGGAACGCAGGCGTGCCTTGCACTTAAGGAAGAGGGTTACGAGGTTATACTCTGCAATTCAAACCCTGCTACGATAATGACCGATGTTACGGTTGCCGATAAGGTCTATATGGAACCGCTTACGCTTGAGTATATGTCAAGAATTATAAGGCGGGAAAGACCGGATGCTATCGTGCCTGGTATCGGAGGACAGACCGGACTGAATCTTGCAATGGAGCTTGAAAAGAAGGGCGTATTGCGCGAGTGCGGAACAGAGCTTCTCGGCACAAGCAATCGCAGTATAGAACAGGCTGAGGACCGGGAGCTTTTTAAAGAGCTTTGCGAGAAGCTCGGCGAGCCTGTTCTTCCTTCATATATTGCGGAAAACATGGAGCAGGGAATCGAGGCGGTTGAAAAGATCGGATATCCTGTAGTTCTTCGACCTGCATTTACGCTCGGCGGAACCGGCGGTGGTTTTGCGGATAACGAAGAAGAATTCCGTCTGCTGATGAAGAACGCGCTTTCTCTTTCCCCGGTACATCAGGTACTCGTTGAAAAAAGTATTAAAGGCTTTAAAGAGATCGAGTATGAGGTCATGCGTGATGCAAACGATACGGCAATAACCATATGCAATATGGAGAATTTTGATCCTGTCGGAATACATACAGGAGATTCGATAGTTGTTTGTCCGTCGCAGACACTTACCAATAAAGAATATCATATGCTACGCGACAGCGCGTTGCGTATTATCCGGGCGCTTAAAATAGAGGGCGGATGTAATGTTCAGTTTGCACTTGATCCTAATTCATTTCAGTATTATCTGATAGAGGTAAATCCGCGCGTTTCACGTTCTTCTGCGCTTGCTTCAAAGGCGAGCGGATATCCTATCGCACGTGTTTCTGCAAAGATAGCCGTTGGAATGCATCTTGATGAGATAATGCTCGCGAATACGCCCGCGTCATTTGAACCTGCGCTCGATTATATCGTGACTAAAATGCCGCGTTTTCCGTTTGATAAATTTGCAGATGCAGATAACAGGCTCGGAACGCAGATGAAAGCAACCGGAGAGGTAATGAGCGTCGGAAGAACCTTTGAGGAGAGCCTCCTCAAAGCTGTGCGGTCGCTTGAAACGGGAATGGACCATGTGTATCTGAAAAAATTCGATGATATGGCATCGGAGGATATGGTAAAATATATTGCTGACGGCACTGATGACCGTATCTGCGCGCTTGCAGAGCTTTTAAGGCGCGGCAGTACACCTGAGTCGCTGTCTGATATAACAAAGATAGACTGCTTTTTCCTGCGCAAGCTGAAAAACATTGTTGATGAAGAAAACTATCTGAAGCTTCATAAGGCAGACGAAGCAACACTCAGGACGGCAAAAAAGATGGGGTTCTCGGATGCCGAGATAGCGCGTCTTTGGAATACGGATGAGGATAGTATATATAAGCTTCGTATAAAGCTCGGCATACTTCCGGTGTATAAGATGATCGACAGCTGTGCATCCGAGTTTGACAGTTACATACCGTATTTTTATTCCACCTATGAGGATGAAAACGAATCGGAAGTGTCCGACCGTAAAAAGATCATAGTTTTGGGCTCAGGACCTATAAGAATAGGACAGGGCGTCGAATTTGATTATTCGACCGTTCATGCGGTAAAAACTATAAAAAGCGCCGGATATGAGGCTATTATTATAAACAATAACCCGGAGACAGTCTCTACCGACTATACAACATCTGATAAGCTTTATTTTGAACCGCTTACACCTGAAGATGTAATGAATATTGTCATGCTTGAAAAGCCTGACGGAGTTATAGTATCTCTTGGCGGTCAGACTGCGATAAATCTTGCAAAACCGCTTTACGATCGCGGAGTGAGAATAATCGGAACCGACTGCGCAGCGGTAGAGCGCGCCGAAAACCGCGACTCGTTTGAGCGTCTGCTTTCCGAGCTGTCGATACCGCAGCCTAAGGGTACCGCAGTGTCTACGGTCGATGAAGGACTGCGGGCAGCTGCGGAGATCGGATATCCGGTACTTGTACGTCCGAGTTTTGTTCTCGGAGGACGGGCAATGCAGATCGTTGCCAAAGAAGAAAAGCTGCGTGAATATCTTTCGCAGGCGGTAATGAACGAAGAAAAACCTGTGCTTGTTGACAGATATATCCGCGGGCGTGAAGTCGAGGTCGATGCGGTATGTGACGGAAAGGATGTTTTCGTTCCGGGCATAATGGAGCTTGTCGAACGTACAGGTGTTCATTCGGGAGATTCAATAAGCGTATATCCTACATTTACCGTTTCTAAAAAGGTCAAAGGTACGATACTTCAGTATACAAAAAAATTAGGACTCGGAATAGGTATCGTCGGACTTTATAATATCCAGTTTATCGTTGACGGAAACGATGATGTCTATATTATAGAGGTCAATCCGAGATCCTCCCGAACAGTACCTTTTCTTTCGAAAGCAACAGGCTATCAGATAGCCGACATTGCTACAAGAGTTATTCTCGGACAGAGTCTGTATGAGCAGGGAATATATGATATTTATCCTGACGAAAAGAAACGCAGATATGTTAAAGTGCCTGCATTTTCATTTTCAAAGCTTCACGGAATGGATGCTTATCTCTCGCCCGAAATGAAATCGACAGGAGAAGCGATAGGATACGACGATAAACTTCACCGGGCTATGTATAAAGCGCTGATCGCATCGGGAATAAAGCTTCGCAATTACGGAACCGTTCTTGTAACGCTTGCCGATGAAGATAAGGAAGAAGCACTTCCTCTTGTCAGACGTTTCTACAACATGGGCTTCAATATTGAAGCGACGGTCGGAACAGCTGATTTTCTGAAAGCAAACGGAATACGAACGAAAATACGCAGAAAGCTCAGTGAGGGCAGCAGTGATATTATTGATGCGATAAGATCCGGACACATCAGCTATATTATAAACACACGTTCGGTATTTTCCGGTGTGCATTATGCAGACGGCGCGGCAATACGCCGTGCGGCTTCAGAAAATAATAAGACGATGTTTACATCGCTTGATACAGTCAGAGTTCTCCTTGATGTTCTCGAGGAGATAACAATCGGAATATCGCTTATAAATTCGTAAGATTTATAATAAGAAAACCGAACTGTTTGTCTGAACATTCAGGCAGGCTGTTCGGTTTTTTTAATCTGAAAAATATTGTTAATATAATTTACATGTATTTGTTTCAATTTTATGATAATATACCTTTTGTAACAAGCATTTGACAATAATTTTGTTAGGAGAATGTACAATGCCGAGTTTCACAAAAAAAGCTATAAAAATATCATTCTGGAAGCTTCTGAGTGAACAGCCGCTCAACCGGATCAGTGTCAGAGACATCGTAGAGGAGTGCGGAATAAATAGAAATTCGTTTTATTATCATTTCCGAGATATTCCGTCACTGATCGAAGAGATAGTTATGGATGAGGCGAATTCTCTTATTACAAGCTATCCTAATATAAATTCGCTGGACGAATGTGTTGACAGTGCATTCAGATTTACACTTGAAAATAAAAAGGCGATAATGCACATATATAATTCGGTAAACCGTGATATATATGAGCGGTATCTGATGAATATTTGCGAATATGTTGTGACAACATATTTTGATACTGTTTTCGGACGCGATACGATAAGCGAAAAGGACAGAGAGATTATGATACTGTTCACAAAATGCGAGCTATTCGGAATCTTTATCGACTGGATGAATTCCGGTATGCCGGACAATTCAATAGAAAAGCTCAGATATCTTCTTTCTCTGTGCCGTGGCTTGTCTGATGAAATGATAAAGCGATGCAAAGAAAACAAGTGAGTAAAATACATAAAATTATAAATCATCCTATGATCTGTCGGTTTACCGGCAGATCTTTTTTAATTTAGGCAAATGTATGCGTTTTGTCTGAAATTAATACACTGCGGTTTTATTGTCTGTTTTATTAGTTTGAATAATTTGTTATACTGGAAATGCAATAAAGATTATATTAAATTTTTGATTATGGGGAGGAATTTATTATGCGTTCGGTTGCTCCGATGAGAACTGCGAAAATAGGGTATATCGTAATGTCTGCGGCGCTCTTCATTCTCGGAATAGTGCTTATTGTATTTCCGGGATTTTCTGCTTCGATGCTTGGAATAATATGCGGTGTTATGATGATACTGTTCGGTGTCATACGGCTTGTCGGATATTTCTCGAAGGATCTTTACAGGCTTGCATTTCAGTATGACCTTTCTTTGGGGATAATTATGATAATTATCGGAATCGTTATGCTGGTGCATCCCGGAAGTCTTGTGAATTTTATTTGTGTAGCGCTCGGACTTGCATTTATGTCGGATGGATTATTTAAAATTCAGATAGCGATCGATTCAAAAAGCTTCGGGATCCGCGAGTGGTGGATGATACTTATTTTTGCTGTAGCGGCTTGTGTTTGCGGCGGCATTCTTATTTTCCGTCCGAGCGAAAGCGCCGATCTCCTTACTGTGATGATCGGAATAACGATGCTTTCTGAAGGAATTCTGAATTTCAGTACAGTAATTGCCGCTGTAAAAATAATAAAGCATCAGCAGCCTGATGTTATCGAAGCGGATTATAAAGAAATATAAGGGGGAATATATCAAATGCGATTTTCAAAAGCGGTAGTAAAACACCGTGTTTTAATTCTTATTGTTGCACTTGTTCTGATGATACCGTCTTTGCTCGGACTTATCAGCACAAGAGTCAATTATGATATGCTCAATTATCTGCCGGACGATATGGATACGGTAAAGGGGCAGAATGAACTTCTTGATGATTTCGGAAAAGGCGCCTTTTCGCTCATAATTGCGGAGGATATGCCTGACCGTGATGTAGCAGCGCTCGCAGATAAGCTTAAAACTGTCGAACATGTAGAGACGGTGCTGTGGTATACGTCGCTCGAGCAAGCTGGTATACCAAAAGAGATATTGCCTGACGATATCTACAATGAATTTAATACGGATCATTCAACGATGATGGCGGTATTTTTCGATAGCTCTACATCGGCTGATGTAACAATGGATGCGATACGTGAAATCAGATCTATCGCAGGAAAACAATGCTTTGTATCCGGAATGTCCGCACTTGTTACCGATCTTAAGGATCTGTGTGAGGAAGAAGAGCCGATATATGTTGGTATAGCCGTATTGCTTGCCTGCGCGGCAATGCTTCTTTTCCTTGACAGCTGGCTTGTTCCGTTTGTATTTCTTGCGTCGATCGGTATGATGATACTTCTTAACCTCGGCACAAATTATTTTCTGGGTGAGATATCATACATAACAAAAGCGCTGTCCGCGGTATTGCAGCTCGCAGTTACGATGGATTACTCGATCTTTTTATGGCACAGCTATAATGAACAGTGTGAATATACTGATGACCGCTGTGAGGCAATGTCTGAGGCGATCAGGAAAACGCTTTCTTCTGTTGTCGGAAGTTCGATAACTACAGTTGCAGGATTTGCAGCGCTTTGCTTTATGACGTTTACTTTGGGGCGCGACCTCGGTATAGTAATGGCAAAAGGAGTAATCCTCGGAGTTATCGGATGTGTAACGGTGCTTCCTGCGCTGATACTTGTCTTTGATAAGCCGCTTCAGAAAACAAAGCACAGATCAATTATTCCTGATATGTCCGGATTCTCGGCAAGGATAGTAAAAGTATTTCCTGCTTTTATCGTGATATTTGCTCTGATTGTTGCACCGGCTTTATACGGATATAACAAGACGAACGGAGAAGTTTATTACGATATGGGAGAGTGTCTGCCGGAGGATATGGAATATGTTATCGCAAATTCCAAGCTTTCGGAGGATTTCAATATAGCATCTACTCATATGGTTCTTGTAAGCTCTGATGTATCTTCCGTAAATGTAAGACACATGATCGGCGAAATGGAGAAGGTTGACGGAGTTAAATATGTGCTTGGTCTTGAATCGGTTCTCGGAAGCCGTGTCCCTGAGGAGATCCTTCCGGACAGTATAAGGGAAATTCTTGAAAGTGACAAATGGGAGCTTCTGCTTATAAATTCAGAATATAAGGTAGCAAGCGATGAGGTAGGCAGTCAGATAGACAGTCTGAATTCGATTTTAAAAAAATACGATGACGGCGGAATGCTTATCGGAGAAGCTCCGTGCATGAAAGATATGATAGAAACTACAGACCGTGATTTCAAGGTCGTTAATGCAGTTTCGGTAATTGCGATATTTATTATCATTGCGATCGTAGAACGGAGCATTTCGTTGCCGTTTATCCTTATTGCGGTAATAGAGCTTGCGATATTTATAAACCTTGGACTTCCGCACTATCTCGGTCAGTCGCTGCCTTTTATAGCGCCTATATGCATAAGTACTATTCAGCTCGGTGCAACGGTGGATTATGCAATACTTATGACAACACGGTATAAGTCTGAGCGTATTTCCGGACATGATAAGCGCAGCAGTGTTGTGACTGCACTTTCTTCATCTATTCCTTCGATAGTGGTCAGCGGTATGGGACTTTTTGCAGCAACTTTCGGAGTGGCTGTTTATTCGGATATAGATATTATAAGCTCGATGTGTATGCTTATGGCGCGAGGCGCTGTTGTAAGTATGTTCTGCGTTATCTTTATCCTGCCGTCTCTTTTGATGCTTTGCGATAAACTTATCGGTGCTACAACGTTCGGAATGAAAAGACACTCAAGCGGCGGTAATAATGGCAGAAATAAAGGCGTACGATCGGATAAAACGGATGAAAAAATTCTTCAGAATGTTTAACGGATATCAAAATGAATTTTATGCGGAGGTAACCGACGATGAAAAATATAATTAAGAAGCCGCTTTCTGTTGCGTTGAGCTGTGCATTGGTGGCAACAGGTGCAGGCGCAGCAGTATTTGCGGTAAATAACGATAAAAACAATATTGTTTCAAACGAAGAGAATAACGTGTCTCTGACGGAACATGAAGGTGCCGAGAACCAATCTGTATGCAAGGATGAAACGGTATATGTATTTGCCGGAGCTGACGGAAGCGTTAAAAAAATAATAGTCAGTGACTGGATAAAAAATACGCTTGGAAACAGATCGCTCTCAGACCGTTCTGAACTTTCGGATGTTGTAAATGTTTCCGGTGATGAATCTTATACCATGAACGGCGATAACATGCGCGTATGGGATGCCGCCGGAAACGACATATGCTATACCGGAAGCATAGAGAAAGCGCTTCCGGTGGATATCAGCGTATCATATGAGCTTGACGGTAAAAGCATTTCCTCAGATGAACTTGCAGGAAAAAGCGGACGGGTATCAATAAGATTTGATTATCGTAATAATCAGTATGAAACGGTTGAAATCGACGGAAAAGAAGAAAAAATATATGTTCCTTTTGCGATGCTTACCGGAATGCTGCTCGACAATGATATATTCAGAAATGTTGAAGTTTCAAACGGTAAAATACTGAACGACGGTGACCGTACGGCCGTTATCGGGCTTGCTTTTCCTGAGCTTGGAAACGATCTCGGAATAGACAGCGAAAAGCTTGACATTCCTGATTATATCGTTATAAGCGCCGATGTCAGCGAATTTGAGATGACAAATACGATGACGGTTGCGGTAAATGATATATTCGGTAAGATAGATGCAGATAAGCTGAACTCGTTTGATGATCTTTCGGGTTCGATCGTAGAGATGTCGGATGCAATGATGCGTCTGACGGACGGTTCGTCGGCGCTCTATGACGGACTCGGAACTCTTCTTGAAAAATCCGGCGATCTTATAGACGGTATTGACAAACTTGCAAACGGTGCGGAAGCATTGAAAAAAGGTGCAGGCTCGCTGAGTTCGGGCTCGTCAGAACTGTCTGACGGTGCAAAAGCTCTTGCGGACGGTCTCAGACAGCTTGACCAAAACAGTTCTGCTATTACCGACGGTGCAAAACAGGTATTCCAGTCGCTGCTTTCGATGGCAAATAAGGAGCTTGTTGCGGCAGGTCTGCAAACGCCTGATCTTACGATAGATAATTATGCTCAGGTACTTGATTCGGTGATTGCATCTCTTGATGCTGATAATGTAGCTTCACAGGCGCAAGCGATTGCAGGGCAGAAAGTCTCGGAAGCTGTTAATGCTCAGAAAGATAAAATAACTGAAGCAGTTACTGCGGAAGTGCGTAAAGGAGTAACAGAAAAGGTAACATCGGCGATTCGTGAGAATGTTGAAGCACAGGTTTTTATGTCTCTCGGAATGAATAAGGAATCGTATGACGCGGCAATATCCGCAGGCATGATAAGCGCAGAACAGCAGTCAGCAATACTTTCTGCGATTGAAGCTCAAATGGCAAGCGATACTGTAAAGCTTATGATAGACGCGAAAACGGATGAGCAGATGAATACTGCGGAAGTGATCGGTATGATATCCGAAAATACCAAGCAGCAGATCGAGCTTCTTATAAAAGAAAATATGGCTTCGCCGGAGGTTCAGAAACAAATTACAGAGGCTTTGGAAAAAGCAAGGTCAGGCGCAGCTTCTATATCAGCTCTTAAGGAACAGCTTGACAGTTATTCTGTTTTCTATGCCGGAATCGGGCAGTATACATCGGGAGTTTCAAATGCTAAAAACGGAGCTGATGCGCTTTCTCAGGGAGCCGATAAAGTTGCTTCCGGTGCGGGAAAACTTTACAGTGGAGCAGAAGCTCTCTATGACGGAATCCTGACACTTAAAAACGGCACACCTGCGCTGATCGACGGAATATCAAAGCTCAGGGACGGAGCAATGACACTTTCTGACGGACTTGCGGAGTTTAACGAAAAGGGAGTTAAACGTCTTTCTGACGCTGTAGACGGAGATATAAACGGACTTATAACCAGAGTAAAGGCAGTTTCTGATGTGGCGAAGGATTATAATTCGTTCTCGGGAATTTCCGATGAAATGAACGGTCAGGTCAAGTTTATTTACCGTACAGACGCTATAAAGATCAAATAATTATATGCGGTAAATGCAGTGTGCATCCAATCAGGTGTACACTGCATTTTTTAATAAAAAATTAACGAAAAAATATCGCCTATCGTCTTGAAATTCATTTGTGCAGGGTATATAATTCGAAAAAATAAAAGGAATTATTGAAGTAGAAGGAGAAGTTCTGTTATCTCTGTATGAGGATATTATCAAAAAATTCAACTAAACGTTTGGGAAGACCGCTTGACGCCAGTAAGCTCATCGCAATAGTTTTTGTGCTTATAATTCTTGCGGGAGCTTTGCTGCTCATGCTTCCGATCTCCTCAAGAAGCGGAGCTTCTGCCGGAGTATGGACGTCCATTTTTACTGCAGTGTCGTCCACATGCGTTACCGGACTCTCTCTTGTTGATACATGGACACAGTGGAGCGGTTTCGGTCAGGCAGTCATTCTCGGTCTTATCGAAATAGGAGGCTTGGGATTTATGACGGCTGCATCTGTTATTGTGTTTGCATTCCGGAGAAGAATGGGAATGAATCAGCAGATGCTTATCGCTCAGTCTGTCGGCGCAGACGGTATCGGAGATATTGTTCGTATTCAAAAAAGGGTTCTTACTGTGTCGCTTACGACACAGCTTATCGGAGCGTTAATACTTACTGTGAGATTTTTGGACGAATTCGGATTTGCTTCAGCACTGAAAATAGGTGTGTTTCACTCTGTTTCCGCTTATTGCAACGCAGGCTTTGATATTTTCGGATTCGATCAGCCGGGAACGAGTATTATCCGCTTTGGAATAGATCCTACGGTATGTCTGACTCTTGCTTTGCTTATAATTTTCGGAGGAATCGGATTTCTTGTCTGGGATGAGATCTTACGTGTGCGTTCTCCGGGAAAATGGAGTGTATATACAAAGCTTGTTTTGATAACGACTGTATCACTTATTGTGACGGGAACTATAGCATTTTGTATTGCGGAATGGAGTAATCCGCTTACTTTAGGAAATATGAGTTTTCCGCAAAAGCTGCTTGCCGGATTTTTTCAATCGGTTACAGTGCGTACCGCCGGTTTTGCCGGAATAGATCAGGGCGGACTTACTGATGCAGGCAAAGCGATATCCATGTTTTTTATGCTTATCGGAGGATCATCCGGATCAACTGCCGGAGGTCTTAAGACAGTTACTTTTGTTATAATAATTCTGTTTTTGTGGTCAAGAGTGCGCGGAAGGGATTCGGTCAGTGTATTCAGCAGGACGGTATCAGATAAAAGCGTACTTGATGCACTGCTTTTGTGCGGCGTTATGGTAATGCTCAGTTTTATCGGCGGAACGGTCATTTGTGCCACATCAAATATAGGCTTCACCGACGGACTTTATGAGTCGGTATCGGCTCTTGCAACAGTCGGACTTACTACCGGTGTTACACAGCTGCTCAGTGTTCCGTCAAGAATTTTGATAATGATATATATGTATTTCGGAAGAGTAGGAATACTTACTATAAGTCTCGGCTTTTTGAGAAAAAAAGGCTCCGGACAGCAATATCGTTATGCTCAGACTAATTTGCTTATCGGATAAAAAATATATGAATACTTACAGATATAAAGGAGTTTAAATTCCATGAAATCGTATGCTGTTATAGGACTTGGACGTTTCGGATCACATATAGCTGAAAAGCTGTATGTGCAGGGAAGCGAAGTTCTTGCTATAGATATAAATGATTCACTTGTGGAAGCAATATCTGACAGAGTGACAAGAGCAGTAGTTGCAGATGCGAAGAACAGAGAGGTGCTTCGCAGTCTCGGAATCCAGAATTGTGATTGTGTTATTGTTGCGATAGCTTCGGATCTCGCTTCTTCTGTTCTTATTACAATGAATTTGAAGTCTCTCGGTATTCTTAATATTATATGTAAGGCGCACGACGATACTCACCGTGAGATATTGGAGAAGCTTGGCGCAAGTAATGTAATAATTCCGGAAAGGGCAGTTGCAGAAAAGCTTGCTAAGAGTCTTACCTCTCCTGATGTGCTTGAATACATCAATCTGTCGGAACATCACGGAATAGTAGAGATGAAAGCTCCTTTGCGTTGGTGTAAAAAAACGATTCGTGAGCTTAATGTCCGTGCAAAGTATAACGTTAATATAATTGCCGTTAAACAGAAAAGCGGTATTCAAGTATCGCCCGGTGCCGATCATGTTATTGAGGAAAATGATATTCTCGTTCTTCTTGGAAGATATGACGCGCTTGATAAACTTGAAAAACAAAAAAAATAAAAATGTATCTCCTTGTGTAAATATTTTTACTCAGGGAGATTATTGTGTATTTAATGTATTTAATGTGCATAATACAACAAATTTGTTTCTAAATACATTTATACAACTTTAATATAACGCCTTTTTGTTTATTTTGCCATCTTGATTTTTTTAATAAAAAGTAGTATAATGTTTCTATCAAATAGGGGTATAGCTCAGTTGGTAGAGCAGCGGTCTCCAAAACCGCGTGTCCAGAGTTCGAGTCTTTGTGCCCCTGCCAGTGATCAGAAGGCCTTGAGTCTCTTAGGACTCAAGGTTTTCTTTATAGTATAAATATCCTCCCTGGTTCTACCGGGAGATCAGTAGAAGCGCGGAACGGAAATTAAATCGGCGAGCTATATGCGAGCCAAATCGAATGTTGTGAAAGAATCGGTTATCGCATAGTACGAAAGAAGAGGTTGTAGAAATCTTTATCTATGCGGCTTTTTATGCAGGCTAACTGAAAGCGCGGAATGCGCTTTATTTCGCAGGGCAAGAGAGATTTATACGGGCTCAAAGTAATTTGTTTTGTAAACCTGTAATTATTGACATTTATGTATAAGTTTGTTATAATTGAATATACAAATATTATTATGTTTGCTGTGATGTTGCTGAGATTTTAATTTATTTCGTTTATCAATAAAGAGCGGAGAATTAATATGAAAAAATTACTTTTCGGAGGCATTATAATATTCGGTATTATTTTATCTTGTATTACTTTTTTTATATTAAACAGAGTAAATACAAAAAATTTAACGAGTGGAACAGTTATATTTACATACGAAGATAATAATATTAACGAATCTCTTTCTCAGAATGATTTAAGTTTTTTAATTGATCTTTTTGATAACAAAATAATGTATAGAGATAATCCGTCATGCGGATTTACAAAGAATGTGTCGATTCTGTTTAATGATGCGGAATATTTTTGTTTTGCCTATGATACATGTCTGGTCGTTTATTGGGAAAGCAGGAATAAATATTTCAGACTATCAGATTCAGAATATAAAGATCTTGTTGAAATGCTGTCTAAGTACGGTGTCTTTTTCCCTTGCATATGATTTTTTATATCATTTCGGTAAAACAATTAAATGCTACATTTGATTTACAATATCCCAAAATCGATTTATATAATAAGGAATGGTGAATAACATGAAAAAACATTCATTTAGCAGTTGGAATGAGCATTCTCCGGAAGCATATGTTTCAAACGGATTTATCGGTTTTCGTTTTCCTAAAAATGCTTTCAGCGGTACATACGGACTTCTTGGCGGATTTACCGCGTTGCGGCAGTGTGAAGGCGTGGAGGCTATGTCCGTTATTCCCACTCCCGAGATAACATTTATATATAAAGGCCATGTTGTGACTCCCGAAATAATATGCCAGAACTATGATTTTTCATGCGGAGAGCTTGAAACTGAAGCTGTACTGACATGCGGCAGCGAACGGATAAATATCCTTTATACTGTTTTTTGTTCACGCACATCACCGACGCTTCTTATGTCAGAATGGCGTTTTAACTCTGAATCGGCTCCGGTGATTCTTGGAGTAAATATTAAATACAGAGTTCATGATAAATGGAAGCATACGATTTCTGACACAGTTTGTTGCCATTTAGGCGAGCATGAATACGACGGAAAGTGCCGCATAATATCTTCCGATAAAAGTACGGATGCGGGTGTTGTTTTTCTTACATCGGGCGATTATGAATCAAAAAACAAACATGAACCTATGGAATCGGATTTAGTATTTGAAATAACTCCTGACGTGAAAAAGCTTGAATGCATTACATCATATGTTCCCGGTATTATGCACAGCGAACCGCATAATCAGGCGCTGAGAATGATTAAACTGGCGGTATGGAATGGCTTTGATTCTCTTCGAACAAAAAATCGCGAAGCTTGGAGAAAGCTGTGGGAAAGCCGTATAGTTATCGACGGAGCAAGTGAGGATTGGCAGGATGCTGTCGATGCATCGTATTTTTACCTCATGTCCTCCTGCTCAGCGTTTTCCCCTGCATCTGTCGCGCCGTTCGCGCTCAGCAATCCCGACGGATATCAGGGACATGTATTTTGGGATAACGAGAGCTTTATGTTCCTTACACCTATGATGTGCGATCACGATGTGGCAAGATCTATGTTGGATTATAGATTTAAACGTGTACCGGCTGCCGAAAACAACGCTCGGCTTAACGGATACCGGGGAATACAGTTTCCGTGGCAAAGCGGTGCTACCGGATGTGAAGTAACGGTTCCGTTTGCCGGTCAGGCAGGCGGTGCCGGAGAACAGCATGTAAATCTTGATGTGGCGCTTGCATTTGACGGATTTGCACGGGTTTCCGGAGACGACGGTTTTATACGAGAAAAGGTATGGCCTGTAATGTGCGGTGTCTCTGAATGGATAGCAAGCAGATGTGAAAAAACAGAGCGCGGATACGAAATTCTTCATGTTACCGGAATTGATGAAGAATCTGATGATGTTTCAAATGATTCATACACAAATATTATGTCGGTAAAAATTCTCCGTTCTGCCGCTGAATATTCCGAGCGGTTAGGATTCGGAAAACGTGCGAAATGGCTTGAAATAGCTGACAAAATGTTTATTCCGTCACGACCTGACGGTGTACTTCCGCAATATGAGGGTATGGCAGATAGAGATAATCAGCCGTCAACGACGCTTATGTCATATTTTCCGTACGGCTATACTTCGGGAGACGATACTGCGACTATCAGATATTATATAGAGCATGGAATGGAAAATTATCTGAGATATCCTATGCTTACAGGTTTTCTCGGAATGTTTCCTGCATGGATCGGAGACCGTAAAAAATCGCGTGAGTTTTATGATAAAGCAAATCTTACGTTTTTCATTGAACCTTTCTATTCATGTATAGAGTGGAGCATAGACGATCCGGAGGATCGTGTGCATCCCAAACAGGATTTCAATACCAATTTTATTACCGGACGCGGAAGCCTCCTTGCCGGACTTATGCTCGGACTGACAAAAATATGTCCGTGGAAAGGCGGGATAGATTCAGATATATGCGAATGGCTTGGAGAAAATATCGTGCTTCCGGAGGGATGGCAGCGTATTACAGTAGGAAAAATGTATATAAAAGGGAAGGCATACCGTGCAATTGCCGAAAACGGAGCTAAGCATACTGTTCTTGAAGAAATAAAGTAAAACTAACATTTATAATTTATAAACAGAAACAAAAAGTACCGCAGAGATTAGAAACTCTGCGGTACTTTTTCAGTGGTTATAATCAAAATTACAGTGCTTTAAAAATTCACGTGCGATAAGCATTGCGCCTACACCGTTGGGATGAATACGATCCCACGCGATCGAGCTTGAATGATGAAATGCAAAGTATTTATCAAACATTTCCTGGAGATCAACATACTCACAGTTATATTCATCTGCAAGTTTTTTGCATACTGCACGGTAATCATCCATTTTCGCACGCATAGGATCTTCTGTGAGCGGTTCCATATAGTATGGAGAGAGAATAAAGATTTTCTTAACTGCATTCCGTGTATGTCTGATCATTTCACGAAGATTGCTTTCGTATTCCGGTAGCATTACTGCTATATCAGGGAACGCAGGCATATCAAACTGTCTCCATACATCGTTTCCGCCGATACATATGCTGACATAATCGGGATTGAGCGCAAGTATGTCGCGGTCCCATCTTGCAAGCAGATCCCGGCTGGTATTTCCGCTGATACCCGCATTTGTAATTCTCACGGGAGATTCCGGATAAAAAGCGTAGATCATATTCATAACCGCGCGGACATAACCGTCTCCGAGATTATTTCCCGACGAGGTCGAGCATCCCATATCAGTAATTGAATCTCCTGCAAAAACGATGTGATCAAATTTTTCAAAAATCATATAAGTATATACCTTTCATGCAGATAATATAGCGGTAAATATTATTTTTTATCAAGAGCGTTTAGCATTTCAACCCGTTTTGTATGACGTCCGCCTTCAAATTCAGTATCTATAAATACGTCAACAAGATCGGTTGCAACACCTATACCGACCACGCGCGCGCCGAAGCAAAGAACATTTGCATCGTTGTGTGTACGCGTAAGACGGGCTGAAAATGTATCAGAACAGCACGCTGCACGGATTCCTGTATGTTTGTTAGCGGCCATGCTCATACCGATACCTGTTCCGCAGACAAGAATTCCGCGTTCGGTTTCGCCGCTCTGAATAGATGAGCAGAGAGCGTGAGCAAAATCAGGGTAGTTTACAGAATCAGTCGAGTTATTTGTTCCGAAATCAATGAATTCAATTCCGCGATCTGCAAGATGTTTTTTGATCTCTTCTTTAAGGTCATATCCGGCGTGGTCTGATGCAATTGCAATTTTAATATTCATGATAAAATTACTCCTTTTAGTTATATAAGCAGTTTTTATTTTTTCAGTCTTTTTCTCCCCGAAGCTCGCGCTCTGCTTGCGAAGGGCGCAGATATACCGGATTAAGCTCGGTATCAGATACGGCAGATCCTTCAATGATACGGTCGTATGCACAAAGCGCTACCGTATATGCGCTCGGGCAGATAAGAGATTGCGGTGCAAGTAGGATATTCCGATATTTGAGATCATCTGATATTATCTTTTCAAACGCCGCTGTTCCGTCACCGCATAGAAATACTTTTTTTTCATTTTGCGCAAGCTCATCGGCGAGCTGTTTTACCGATATCATTCTGTCATCGCATATACGTGAAGGGGGATTCGATTTGCCGAGCGAGAACAGAGCATTGTAAACATTTCCGCGTCTGCAGTCGATTATAGGGGCGGCAATAAATCCTTCATAAAAACGGTCAAAGCCGTATGCAAGTGCTTCGAGCGATGATATGCCAACACATTTTTTATTTGATGAAAACGCAAGCCCTTTTACGGTAGCGGCGCCTATACGTATTCCAGTGAACGATCCAGGACCGACAGTACATGCAAAGGCGTCTATATCGCTTACCGTATATCCGCAGCTTTTAAGAAGCTCCTCTGCCATAGGAAGCAATATTTCACTGTGCTTTTTTCCTGCATTTTTTGTATATAAGGCGATAAGCTCACGGTCTTCGGTTATCGAAGCGCTGGCCGTTTCAGTACTGCATTCAATGGAAAGAATCTTCATTTTATTTTTCCTCCCGGACGGTATTATTTTCGGTAAGCTCAATTGTTATCTGCCTTGCAGTATCACTTTCGGAAGAAAATTCAACGCGGTAAAATACCGGCGGAAGTGCGTACGGTATCTTCTCACTCCATTCGATAGCGAGAACTGCATCAGAGTAATCGTAAAATCCAATCGAATAGAGATCGTCCTCACCTGTTATACGGTACATATCAAAATGATATAAATTAACCGGATTCCCTATGTATTCATTTACGATTGTATAACTTGGACTTTGTACCGCTGCGTCAGGCGCGAGAATTGAAGCCATTCCGCGTACAAATACAGTTTTACCGGCTCCGAGATCTCCGAACATTGCAACAGTAACAGTGTTATCGTTAAATTCACATGATAATTCTGTTTTCTCAGGTGAATTTAATGAATCAAGTATTAATCGGGCAAGGCTGGCTCCCACATTAAACGTATCCTGCTCGGATTCCGAACGAATGCTTTTTATCAGCATAAATTTATTTTCCTTTTATTTAATTCGGCTTTCAGAAAAGACCGACGGTATTTCCGTTTTCGTCAATATCGATTCTGTATGCAGCAGGCGATTTTGAGAGTCCAGGCATTGTCATTATTGATCCGGTAAGTGCAACGATAAATCCGGCGCCTGCGGAAAGCTTTACTTCCCGCACATTAAGCGTAAAATTCTTCGGTCTGCCGAGAAGCTCTGCTTTATCCGAAAGGGAATACTGAGTTTTAGCGATGCATATCGGGAACGATTTGAAATTGCGGTCACCGTTTTCTTCGGACAGTGCTTCTATCTGAGCGATCGCTTTTTCTGCAGCAGGATCGTAATTTACATCAGATGCTCCGTATATCTTTGTTGCTATAGTGTATATTTTTTCTTTGATAGATGCGGAAGATTCATATATAGGAGTGAAATTTGATTCCTTTTCACATGCACGGACAACAGCTTCGGCAAGTTCGATTCCGCCGTCTCCGCCGCGGACGAATACGTCGGAGAGTTCTGCTTCGACTCCTTTTTCCTTGCAGAGCTGTTTTATAAGATCAAGCTCAGCGTCTGTATCGGTGTAGAAACGGTTTATTGCAACGACAACAGGAACTCCGTATTGTTTCAGATTGTCAATGTGAGCTTCGAGGTTGCAGAATCCCGCCTTAAGCGCATCGATATTTTCTTCCGTAAGCTTGTCCTTCGGTATTCCTCCGTTGTATTTGAGCGCACGCGCTGTTGCGACAAGAACGATCGCAGACGGTTTGAGTTCTGCTATACGGCATTTTATATCGAGAAATTTTTCAGCGCCGAGATCGGCACCAAAGCCGGCTTCGGTGATAGCGTAATCCGCAAGTTTAAGAGCGAGTTTTGTTGCTTTTACAGAATTGCATCCGTGTGCAATATTTGCGAACGGACCTCCGTGAATAAGCGCGGGAGTATTTTCGGTCGTCTGAACAAGATTCGGCTTGAGAGCATCACGCAGAAGAACCGCCATAGCTCCGCTGCATCCGAGATCACGGCAGTATACAGGATCGCCGTTTGTCTTGTATGCGACGAGTATATTGCCGAGACGCTTTTTCAGATCGAATATTGATGAAGAAAGGCAGAGAATTGCCATTACTTCACTTGCAACGGTTATCATAAATTTTTCTTCTCTCGGAACGCCGTGCGCAGTTCCTCCGAGTCCGACTATAGTATTTCTGAGCGCCCTGTCATTTGTATCGGTAACTCTGCTGAAAAGTATTCTGCGTTGATCTATATCGAGTTCGTTTCCTTGCTGCACGTGATTATCTATAACAGCGCACAGAAGGTTGTTTGCAGCAGTGATTGCATGAAAATCTCCGGTGAAATGAAGATTTATATCCTCCATAGGAAGCACCTGAGAATATCCTCCGCCGGCCGCACCGCCTTTAACACCGAATACCGGCCCGAGGGAAGGTTCTCTTAAAGCTATTATGGCTTTTTTCCCGATCTTTGCTATAGCCTGACCAAGTCCTACTGTTGTTGTTGTTTTTCCTTCTCCGGCGGGAGTAGGGTTTATTGCGGTAACAAGAATCAACTTTCCGTCGGGACGGGAAGCATTGCGGTCTATAAAACTGTCGTTTATTTTTGCTTTATATTTTCCGTAAAGCTCGAGTTCGTCATCATGTATACCAAGTGAATCGGCGATATCAGCTATAGGAAGCATTCGGGTATCATGTGCAATTTCGATATCTGTTTTCATCGTTTGTTTCCTTTCTTTTTGTTGAGTTCCGCAAAAGCCTTTATACTACTGTGAATCGCGAATATAGAATGTATTTATTTTCTTTCAATAATAAATAATGGTAATACAACAATTATAGCATAATATTTTATATTTGGAAAGTGTTTTGAACGTTTTTTATATTTTTATTTTAGCTGTTTCTTTTTTTCCTGCTTTCAACGCAGTACCGTGTGTGTTTAAGCCGAATTTTCTATTGTTTTTTGATGCAGAAAATTTGACACATCCGCATATTGTAAGAAGTATAAAATATATAAGTGCGGAAATAAAGAAACTGATTATCATACCTGCGGTGCCATTTGATAAACAATCGGGAAACAAAGGAATTATTTTCGCTGAAAAGCTGCAGCATATAACAGTACAGCAAAGCGGCATGATAAGCGAACGCACTACAGATATGCCGGGGGAAGTTACTTTTAAAAGGCGGCAGAGACTGAGAACGCCGTTAATTATTTCACATGCATATACGGTAAGTACATATCCCCATACACCGTATTTAGGCAGTAAAAACCATACCATAGCTACACTGAGTGTAGAATCAAGTATATTTACCCTCATCGAGTAAAGCTGTTCGCCCAAACCTTTGAGCAGTCCGTCTACTGCGCTGTCAAGATACATTACCGGGATAAGCGGGGCTATTGCGCGTATAAACATTCCGGCTTCGTCATTGCCGTAAAGCGTTTTACCGAGAGCTGATGAAAAACAGATCATTATGCCGGCGGTTCCGACGGAAAACAGAAGCGTCATGTGAATAATGCGTCCGGCGATTGAATTTATAGTTTCCTTGTTTCCGCGGGCAGCTTCTTCTGCTACTTCCGGAACCAGTAATCCGGATATTGACTGAAGGAGTACCTGCGGATACAGCACGACAGGGAATGCCATTCCGTGGAGTACGCCGTATTCTGCTATTGCAGTTTCTCCTGAAGTTCCTGATTTTCTGAGTCCTATGGGAATCAGCATATGTTCCAGTGTTAGAAGTCCGGACCTCATATATGAACTGAGTGCCATGGGGAGAGATATGCCGAGCATTTTCTTTGTGAGTCCGGCAGGTTCAATACCTTTCTCCGAACAATGCTTTTTCATATCGGTACGGTATATTACTATATTGTATAAAAATGCCGCCACTTCTGATATCGTGATTCCGAGTGTTACAGCAAAGCATGCGTATTCAAGTCCGCCGGGCAGCATAGCGCGCAGTGCAAGTACCGTTACAACTATACGTATTACCTGTTCTGCAATCTGCGCAGATGCGCTTTTTATAACACGTCTGACAGCATGAAGATATCCGTATATTCCGCTTGACATGGCAAGCGGGAGCAGACTAGGGGCAAGTATACGAAGCGAACGTACGCTGCGGGGATCCGCAATAACAAGATTACCGATAGCTTCTGCGCTGAAAAACATTGCAAGCGCTCCTACACTTCCGAAGCAAAAAGAATATATAAGACAGCGCTTCATTCCTCCTCTGATTTCTGCTTGATTCTCATGTCCAAGTCCTTCGGCAACTATTCTTGATGCAGCAAGATTTACGCCGGAAAGCGCAAATGTGGTGAAAAATCCATATGCCGATGTTATAAGTGACAGCAGTCCGACTCCGGATGCACCGAGCTTTCCTGTAACATACACATTAAACGCTACACCTACGGTGCGCATTATAAGTGAAGTTACAGTTAAAAGTGCGGCATTAAAAAAGAAAAAGAGAGTTTTGTTTTTTATTACGTTCCGCATGGCGTTATAATTCTCCTCCGGTAAGATATTTTTACTTATGTTTTGATTTAAAATTGAAATTTTGCAAGTTAAATACGTCATTAAATGCAGATTATATTCGATATTTTGTAAATAAATAAAAAAATATGCATTTTTTTGGATTTGGTATTGCAATTTTGAGTTTCGTGTTGTATAATAAAAATATATGTTTGATGTATTTCAAATATGATAGTCTGATATTCATGGAGGATTAGTCAAAATGGCAATCAAAAACGCGTATCTTGCATCGGTTTATGAAAAAACCTGCAAAAACAACCCCGGTGAGCCTGAGTTTCTTCAGGCTGTTGAAGAAGTTCTGACAACGCTTGAACCTGTAATAGAAAAGAGACCTGATCTTGTTAAGGCAAATATCGTTGAAAGAATCGTAGAACCCGAGAGATTTATCCGTTTTCGCGTAAGCTGGGTAGATGATAACGGAAACGTACAGGTAAACAGAGGATACCGTGTACAGTTCAATTCCGCTATCGGTCCGTACAAGGGAGGTCTTCGTTTCCACCCTTCAGTAAATGCTTCCATAATTAAGTTCCTCGGATTCGAACAGATTTTCAAAAACTCTCTTACAACCCTGCCTATGGGCGGCGGTAAGGGCGGATCTGATTTCGATCCTAAGGGCAAGAGCGACGGAGAGATTATGCGTTTCTGCCAGAGCTTTATGACTGAGCTTTCAAAACATATCGGTGCTGATACAGACGTTCCTGCCGGAGATATCGGCGTAGGCGGACGTGAGATCGGCTTCCTGTTCGGTCAGTATAAGCGTCTTCGCAATGAGTTTACAGGAGTTCTTACAGGTAAGGGACTTACCTATGGCGGATCTCTCACCCGTACTGAGGCTACCGGTTACGGTCTTTGCTACTTTACAAAAGAAATGCTCGAGCATAACGGTATGTCCTTCAAGGGTCAGCGCGTAGTTGTATCCGGTTCGGGAAATGTTGCTATTTATGCAGCTGAAAAGGCTACAGAGCTTGGCGCTACTGTAATTGCAATGAGCGATTCATCGGGATATATTTACGACGAAGACGGTGTACAGCTTGACGTTATGAAGCAGATAAAGGAAGTTGAACGTCTGAGAATCAGCGAGTATGCAAAGCGTGTTGAAGGCGCTACATTTACCGAAGGATGCTCCGGTATCTGGACGATCAAATGCGATATCGCACTTCCTTGCGCAACTCAGAATGAGATCAACATCGATTCTGCAAAGACACTTATTGCAAATGGCTGTAAAGCAGTTGCAGAGGGTGCTAACATGCCTTCTACAACAGAAGCTATCAATGAGTTCCTTTCGGCAGGAATTCTCTTTGGACCGGCAAAGGCTGCAAATGCAGGTGGCGTTGCTACATCCGGTCTTGAAATGTCACAGAACTCTATGAGACTTTCTTGGACATTCGAAGAGGTTGACGGAAAGCTTCATAACATAATGATCAACATTTACAACAATGCAGCTTCGGCAGCTAAAAAATACGGCTGCGAAGGAAATCTTGTTGCCGGTGCTAACATCGCAGGATTCCTTAAGGTCGCTGATGCAATGCTTGCACAGGGAGTTGCATACTGATAAATTTTTGATCTTTTAATATTTGACAAAATATTTGTCCGTGATTCAAAATATGAACCACGGACTTTTTTTGTATCTTTTTTCGCTGTAATACGAATATGAACTGCTGTATTTTGTCGATGGATTTGGAACGAATACGTTTACTTAATTTGGTAAAACACCTTGATTTTGGATTTGGCGTATGATATCATATAAGCAATAGATTTGATATTAATTTGCTAAATAAAGAGAAGGGTTTTATATGTATACTACAGAAAACACGGATTCTGCTGTTTATTATTTCCATCAGGGTACAAACTATAATGCTTATGATCTGTTAGGATGTCATATGTGCTTTGATGATGATACCGGTAAATACAGATACATATTCAGAGTTTGGGCTCCCGATGCCGAGCGAGTCAGAGTGGTTGGAGATTTTTCGTCATGGAACGAAGGTATTGATATGAAAAAAATCTCATACGGAATATGGCAGGCAGAGTATACAAGTATCAGAAATTATGAAAACAGCTATTATAAATACGCTGTTACGGGAAGAAACGGTACGTTTCTTAAATCCGATCCGTATGCATTTTCATCTCAAACACTTACCGAAACCGCATCTGTGATCAAAAGTCTTGACAAAATAAAGTTTACTGATGATGAATGGATGTCTGCACGCAGGATGAAATTTACCGGGAAAAATAAAAAAGCACACGGACATTTTTATCCGTCGCCTATGAATATATATGAAATACATCTCGGTTCATGGAGAACACGTGACGGACATTCGGTTTCAGACGGTGAACATTATCTGAATTACAGAGAGATAGCAGATGAGCTTTCTGTATATGTCAAAGACATGGGATATACTCACATAGAGCTTCTTCCTATAATGGAGCATCCTTACGACGGATCGTGGGGCTATCAGATATGCGGTTACTATGCTCCGACATCCAGATTCGGATCGCCTGAGGATTTTGCATATTTTGTTGACACAATGCATAACGCGGGAATAGGAGTGATACTTGATTGGGTTCCGGCGCATTTTCCTAAGGATCGGCAAGGACTTTACGAATTTGACGGAGCGCCGCTGTATGAATACAAGGGAGCTGACCGTATGGAGCATCGAACGTGGGGAACCAGATGCTTTGATGTGGGAAGAGAAGAGGTGCAAAGTTTTCTCATATCAAATGCGCTGTTCTGGATGCGGGTATATCATATTGACGGATTGAGGACAGATGCTGTTGCGTCTATGCTATATCTCGATTATGACCGAAAACCCGGAGAATGGATTCCCAACCGTGAAGGAAATAATCATAATCTTGAAGCAGTGTCATTTTTCAAAAAATTAAATACAGCGGTCTTTGCAGAATTTCCGGACGTGCTTATGATTGCAGAAGAATCAACTGCATGGCCGATGATTACAAAACCTGTGCATGACGGAGGACTCGGTTTTAATTTCAAATGGAATATGGGTTTTGCAAACGATATGTTCGAATATATCGCTATGAATCCTATATACAGACAGTTTCATCATGAAAAGCTGACATTTCCTCTTATGTATGCATTTTCGGAAAATTTTGTGCTTCCGGTATCTCATGACGAGGTAGTTCACGGAAAGAAATCGCTTGTGGAAAAAATGTACGGAAGCTATGATGAAAAATTTGCAATGATGCGGGCTTACATAATGTTTATGATGACACTTCCCGGTAAGAAACTGTTTTTTATGGGAACAGAGTTTGCTCAGTTCCGTGAGTGGGATTTTTCAAATCAGCTTGAATGGTTTATGCTGAAATATCCGAGACATACAGAGATGCAGAGATATGTAAAGGCGCTTAACAGACTTTATCTTGAAAGACCGGAGCTTTGGGAAATCGATGATTCATGGGAGGGATTCAGATGGCTTGAAGCCGACCGGGCGACAGATAATACAGTGATTTTTGAAAGATATGATTCCGCCGGTAAATCAGTTACTGTTGTAATAAATTTCTCACCGAATAAAAGAGCGAATTATGAATATCCGATAGACAAACAGGGAAAATACATGATCATAATGAATTCGGACAAATACGAATTCGGAGGAACCAATACATTAGATACAGATTTTATAAAAACCTTTCCAAGGAAAATGCCCGACGGAAGCGGACGGCACATCATGAAATTTGATCTTCCGGCGTATACCGGTATAATTATGAAAAAAGTTCCGAATAATTTTGTTCCTGATAAAAATAAGAAATGTGATATCAAAAAGCCGATTTGATAAATAAGCTTACATAAGCCAAAAAGAATGGAGAAATAAAATGTACAGAAAAACGGAATGCATTGCTATGATTCTTGCGGGCGGACAGGGCAGCCGACTGTACGCACTTACT
This sequence comes from uncultured Eubacteriales bacterium, assembly GCA_902491535.1. Taxonomy (GTDB): domain Bacteria; phylum Bacillota; class Clostridia; order Oscillospirales; family CAG-272; genus UMGS911. The sequence goes on along the minus strand of CABUHS010000012.1, from coordinate 33,561 downwards.
GAGAATACTGCAAAACCGGCGGTTCCTTTCGGCGGAAAGTATAGGATTATAGATTTTCCGATGTCAAACTGTGTAAATTCGGGTATATATACGGTAGGTGTACTTACTCAATATCAACCTCTTGTACTTAATGAATATATAGGGAACGGCAGTCCGTGGGATCTTGACAGAGTGCAGAGCGGTGTAACTATTCTTCCTCCTTATCAGGCCAAGGAGGTTGCAGAATGGTACAGAGGTACCGCTAACGCTATATATCAGAATCTTGCATTTATAAATCGGTATAATCCGGATTATGTGCTGATACTTTCCGGAGATCATATCTATAAAATGGATTACGGTAAGATGCTTGAAGCACATAAGAAAACAGGCGCAGACGCGACAATAGCGGTTCTTAATGTTCCTTTTACCGAAGCGAGCCGTTTCGGAATAATGAGTACTGACGACAAATTGAGAATAACAGAATTTGAGGAAAAGCCGATGTATCCGAAAAGTACAAAAGCTTCAATGGGAATATATGTTTTTTCAAGAGCTGTTCTCGAAAAATATCTGATCCGCGACGAATCAGATGCTGAATCTGACAATGACTTCGGAAAAAATATTATTCCGTCTATGCTTCGGGACAAGCTGAACTTGTATGCGTATCCATTTGAGGGATATTGGAAAGACGTCGGAACTATACAGAGTTTATGGGAAGCCAATATGGATCTGCTCGGAAAGTCTCCTGCATTTAATCTGCGCGATCCCGCGTTCCGAATATATTCCAGAACTGAAGCAAGACCTCCGCACAGAATCGGAAATTGCGGCAGACTTATAAATTCGATAGTAACAGAGGGATGTAATATAAACGGAACTGTTGAAAACTGTGTACTTTCCAGCGGAGTCAGAATATGCGAAGGCGCATATGTTAAGGATTCGGTCTTGATGGATGACGTAATAATAGGTAAAGACTGTACAGTTGATTACAGCATAATCGATAGCGGTGTAAAGCTCGGCGAAGGATGTACTGTCGGGAAATCCAGAGATAAAAGCTGCGGTGTAACGGTAATTGCCGGAGGTATGAAGCTTGATCCGGGAACAAAAATTTCCGACGGAACAATTGCGGATAAAGAATATTGTATAAATGTTTTAGCATAACGGAGGATAGCAATGTCGGCAGCAGGGATAATTTTTTCAAATGTTCATGATAATAATATTCCGGAACTTACGAAAGCACGTACAATAGCATCTGTGCCGTTCGGATGCAGATACAGATTTATTGATTTTACACTTTCAAATATGGTTAATTCAAATATAAACAATATAAGTGTTATAACAAACAGTAATTATTTGTCTTTGATGGATCATATAGGTTCCGGAAAGGACTGGGATCTTGCCAGGCGAAACGGCGGTATTAAAATTCTTCCTCCTAATGTTGCGCCTACAGATTATTACGGGAAAAGGGAGATACCGTCACGCCTCGAAGCGTTGAAAAGTGTCAGTCATGCAATTTCCGATATAACCGATGAATATGTAGTGCTTTCCGATTCGGATGCTGTGTGTAATATAAATATAAAAGATATAATAAGCCAGCATAAGAAGGATGAAGCAGATATAACGTTTGCTGTAAAAAAAATGATTATGACTCCGGAAACAGCGAGACGTAATATAATAATAAGTGCAGGCACAGACGGACTTATAAATAATTTTTTAATTTATCCGAAACATTTCAGCGGTGAAGCAGAGGTTTGCCTGAATATTTTAGTTATGAAAACCGAATATTTGAAAAAAATGATTACAGATTCCATAGCTCAGAATTTTACAAGCCTTACACGCGATATTATTCTTCGCTCATTGAGACGTGAACGAGAGCGTGTCAACTACCGTGTATACAGATATGACGGATATTTTGCGGCAATATCCTCACTTGAAGCATATTACCGTCACAGCATGGATCTCATAGGAAATGAAAGCATCATGAATTTACTTTTTGAAATAAAAAGCCGTCCTGTTTTTACAAAGGTGCGGAACTCCGCTCCGACCTATTACAGCGAAGGATCCAATGTTAAAAATTCGCTTATAGCAGACGGATGCGTGATCGAAGGTACGGTTGAAAACTCAATTCTGTTTCGCGGAGTAAAGATCGGAGCGGGCAGTTTTGTAAAAAATTCGATTCTTATGCAGGATGGCATATGCGGAGAAAATGTCTCGCTCAATTGTATAATAAGCGATAAGAATGTTGTAATACGGGACGGAGTAATGCTTTCCGGAATATCCGCTCAGCCATATTACATATCTAAAGGGAAAATGTTATAAATATATTTCGTAATAAACGGGGAATGAATATGAAAATACTTTATGTGGCATCAGAGGCTATGCCGTTTGCTTCGTCCGGAGGACTCGGCGATGTAATCGGCTCTCTTCCTGCGGCAGTAAAAAAACAGCTTGGAGACAGTGCTGATGTAAGAGTCGTTATACCTATGTATCCGTGTGTTCGTGAAAGATTCGGCTCGGAGCTTTTCTTTGAAAAAGAAATATATGTTCCTCTTGCGTGGAGGCGGCAGTATTGCGGAATATGGAGCTGCATGCGGGACGGCGTAAAATTTTATTTTACAGACAATGAATTTTATTTTAAAAGAAGTTCTTTTTACGGCAATTTTGATGACGGAGAGCGATTTGCCTTTTTCGGACGTGCAGCCATGGAGCTTATGCGTGCTGTAGATTTTTATCCCGACATAATGCATGCTAACGACTGGCAGAGTGCGCTGTCGGTAATATATCTTAAACGTAAATATTACGATATTCGGGAGTATTCAAATATAAAAACGCTGTATACTATTCATAATATCGAATATCAGGGACAGTACGGCTTTGAAAACATGGAAGATCTTTTTGATCTGTATGAATGGGATCGCGGTATTTTAGAATATGACGGAGATATTAATCTTTCTAAAGGAGCGATCGTATTGTCGGACAGGGTAAGCACCGTGAGCGAACAGTACGCAAAAGAAATACTGACACAGTATTATTCGCATGGGCTTTCCCATATTCTTGAAGCATGTAAATATAAGATGTGCGGTATAGTCAATGGGATAGATACTGCATACTATAATCCGTCAAACGATCCTTCGATTCCGTATCATTATTCTGCCGAAAATATATCCGGAAAAGCAAAAAACAAGGAAGAGCTGCAAAAAATGTGCGGTTTTTCTGTAGGAGACAATGCTCCTGTTATTGCTATGGTATCGCGGCTTGTATCGCACAAGGGATGCGATCTTGTGTGCCGCGTTATAGATGAAATGCTGTACAGCGATAATATCAGATTTATACTGTTAGGTACGGGCGACAGAGATTTTGAAAATTTTTTTCGCGGCGTAGCGGCGCGCCATCCGGATAAATTCTGCGTCAGGATCGAATTCAATAAGGAGCTTTCAAAACTTATATATGCAGGTTCGGACATGTTTTTAATGCCGTCTCAAAGCGAACCTTGCGGACTTGCACAGATGATTGCTTCACGGTACGGGAGTATTCCTATAGTAAGAGAAACCGGTGGACTCTATGATACCATTCGTGCATATAATAAATTTGACAGAAGCGGAAACGGTTTTTCATTTGCAAATTATAATGCTCATGAGATGATGAAGATAATAAGATACGCAGAATCTGTTTATTGGGATAAAGACAGTTGGGATATGCTTGTAAAACGAGCTATGAAAATGGACTTTTCATGGCAGGCTTCGGCTGAAAAATATATAAAGCTTTATGAATCTATGCTCTGATTTACTGCGAATTCTTTATATGCCCCTGACAGATTGTTGTTTACTTTGAAATTTTGAGTTGAGTCTTCTGTGCAGATATACAAAGAAAGGATATAATATGAATAAAAACGAGAATTACGGTGTAATAACGGAGAATCTGAAACGCAAACTTGCCGGATATTTCGGAGCAACACCGGATACTGCCACAGAAAAGCAGATCTATAAAGCCGTTATATTGTGCGTAAAGGATATTCTGACTCAAAAAAGATCTGAATATAAAGAGCAGATAAAACTTAAGCAGTCAAAAAAGGTTTATTATATATGCATGGAATTTCTTATAGGCCCGTCGCTAAAGAATAATTTGAAAAATCTCGGTCTTGAAGATACCTTTTCGGAAGTACTTTCAGATCTTGGATTTTCTCTCGAAGCTTTGTATGCCGAAGAGCCTGATCCGGGACTCGGAAATGGGGGACTTGGAAGACTTGCCGCATGCTTTATGGATTCGCTTACAACTCTGGATTATCCTGCAACAGGCTTTTCAATTTGTTATGAATACGGTTTTTTTAAGCAGAAAATTGTGGACGGTAATCAGATAGAGCTTCCCGATACATGGCTCGACAAAGGAGATACATGGCTTATACCGAGAACCGACAAAACATTTTCGGTTCGTTTCGGCGGGCGTATAACCGAAAATTGGAGCGAAAGCAATCTTACAATAAATCATGAAGATTATGATGAGGTCATAGCGGTACCGTACGATATGATGATTTCAGGTTATGACAGCAAGGCGGTAAATAATCTTCGCCTTTGGAGAGCGCACAGCGCATCAAATATAAATATGAATCTGTTTTCACAGGGGCAGTATGAAAAGGCGATGCATGAAAGTACAAGTGCGGAGCTTATATCTAAAGTGCTGTATCCGTCTGACGAGCATTATGAAGGAAAGCTTCTCAGACTTAGTCAGCAATATTTTCTTGTTTCCGCTTCTCTTCAGAATATTATCGCAGATCATCTGACTGCATACGGTTCGCTTTATAATTTTTCAGAAAAAGTAGTTATTCATATAAACGATACTCATCCGGCGCTTGTTGTTCCCGAGCTTATGAGAATTCTTATGGATATATATTCATACACATGGGAGAAAGCATGGGCGGTAGTGACATCGGTTGTTTCTTATACCAACCATACCGTGATGCCTGAGGCGCTCGAGTGTTGGAACGCCGATCTTTTTAAAATCAAGCTTCCGAGAATATATATTATAATCGAAGAGATCAACCGAAGGCTTTGCGCAGATCTGTGGAAGCTCTATCCCGGAGATTGGGAACGAATATCAAGAATGTCTGTTCTCGGATATAACCAGATAAGAATGGCTAATCTAAGTGTTGCAGCGGCTCATACGGTAAACGGTGTATCAAAGCTGCATTCCGATATTCTGAAAAAAACTGTTTTCAGAGATTATTATAAAGCAATGCCGTATAAATTCTGTAATGTAACCAACGGAATCGCACACAGGCGGTGGCTGTGCTATGCAAATCCTGAACTTACGGAATTTATTGAGGAATGTATCGGCAGCGGATTTCGAAAAGATCCGTGCCTGCTTACTGAGCTTAATAAGTTCAGCGATGATGCGTCTGCGCTCGACAGACTTGGACAGATCAAAAGGAGCAATAAGCAAAGATTTGCCCGGCAGCTTGAGGCGTCACTCGGCATATCGCTCGATACAGAATCAATATTTGATGTCCATGTAAAGAGGATTCATGAATATAAGCGTCAGACGCTTAATATTCTGAAAATTATAGCATATTATAATGAACTTCTTGAAAATCCCAATTCAGATATTCCGCCGTGTACGTTTATTTTCGGAGGAAAAGCTGCGCCCGGTTACTATCTCGCGAAAGATATTATAAAGCTTATATGGAGTATAGGACAGGAAATTGAAAAGCACCCGAGAATCCGTGATATCATAAGAGTGATTTATCTTGAAGATTACAGTGTAAGTACGGCGGAAATACTCATTCCGGCAGCAGATATAAGTGAACAGATATCAATGGCAGGGAAGGAAGCAAGCGGCACCGGATGTATGAAATTTATGATAAACGGTGCGCTTACAGTAGGTACGTTGGATGGGGCAAACGTCGAAATGCGTGACGCTGTAGGAGCGGACAATATTTATATTTTCGGACTCGACGCACATGAGACAGATGAGCTTTGGCGCATTGGATACGATTCAAGTATGTATTACCGAAAGAGTCCGAGGCTTGCGGGAGTTATCGATACGCTTCGAGAAGGCTTTGCAGGAAACCGTTTTTCGAATCTAGTCAATTACTTTATGCACAGTCAGGGAGTGTCCGATCCGTATATGTGCTTTGCTGATTTTGAACCGTATATGGCGGTATCAGAGCGTTTGCATGCTGATTACGCGCTGAAGAATGACTGGCATAAAAAATCTCTTGCGAATATTGCGGCATCAGGATTTTTCTCATCCGACAGAAGTATACGTGAATATGCCGATAAAATCTGGCATGTTAAGCCGATCAGCTGAATATACAGTTCATGTGACTATATAAAATGAGTAATTTTATATGGTCACAGATATTTCTTTTTTACCGAAAGGATCAAACTTTATGGATTCAAATATATCCGAGCTTAAATATTATAGAACTTCAGGAGAAGATATTGAATCCGACGGTTGTCTTTTCGGAGCATTTCCTGACAATTCAGATATAAGGTTTGTAATCAGATATCCTAAAACCGAAAAGATATCATCGATTAAATTGATTTTGCATTCGGACGGACTCGGTGAGCATGACGGAGAACGTTTTATCAGTTTTAATTTAAATCATACAGGCTTCGATGAAAATTATTCATATATGCAATGTACGGTATCCTCACAGGAATTACTGTCTCTTTCGGAATGCAGACTGTATTACTACTATTATGAATTATATTTTGAAAAAGAGGTGCGGAGATTCGGCGGGGAAAATGCTGAAAGACTCATTCCGCTCGAAGAATCATGCGACAGACAGCTTATGCTGTATGACAGCTCATTTTCTACGTCTGAATTTCTTAAACAGGGAACCATATATCATATTTTCGTAGACAGATTTGCTTCTTCCGGACGGTGTAAACCCAAACGCGGTGCGGTCATAAACTCAGACTGGGATAACGGAATACCGCAATATGCACAGCGTCGGGGCGATCCGCTGAAAAATAATGAATTTTTCGGAGGGGATATTTACGGAATAATTGATAAGCTGAATTATATAAAGTCTCTCGGTGTTACCGCTTTATATCTCAGTCCGATATTTGATGCAGCATCAAATCATAAATATGATACGGCGGACTATATGCATGTCGATCCGATGTTTGGAGGAGACGAAGCATTTTCCGAACTTTGTACCGAATGTAAAAAACTTGGAATATCGGTAATCCTTGACGGAGTTTTTAATCATACAGGAGATGACAGCATATATTTTAACAGACAGGGAAATTACGATCAGCCCGGAGCTTATAATTCAAAGGAGTCTGAATATTATCAGTGGTATAATTTTGCGGAATATCCTGATAAATATGAGTGTTGGTGGGGAATAGACATCCTTCCGAGAGTAAACTGCGATAATGAGAGCTTCAGAGAGTATATTTTCGGAGAAAACGGAGTAATAAGAAAATATATGCGCATCGGCGCTTCAGGATTCAGACTTGATGTTGCAGATGAGCTGTCCGACGAATTTATATCGGAACTGAGAAACACAGTTAAAGCTGAAAATACAGACGGTATAGTCATCGGAGAGGTATGGGAGGACGCGTCAAATAAAATTTCATACGGAAAACGAAGAAAATATTTGTCTGGCAGAGAACTTGATTCTGTGATGAATTATCCTCTGAGAAACGCTGTAATTAAATATCTTCTTCGCGGTGATTATTCAGCTTTGAGGCATGCAACAGAAGGAATTTACCGTCATTATCCTAAATGCGTATCCGATGTTATTATGAATTTTCTCGGAACACATGATACCGAGCGTATACTTACCGTGCTTGGCGGAGAGCCGTCTGACGGTCATTCTCCGGGAGAGCTTTCATCTATGCGCATGAACGATGAACAGCTGAGAGTCGGAGTTACCCGGCTTAAATGCGCATACACAATTGTTGCGACTGTTTTCGGTGTACCGTCGATATACTACGGAGATGAGGCGGGACTTCAGGGATATTACGATCCGTTCTGCCGTATGCCGTATCCGTGGAAGCATCAAAATTATGATCTTATTGATTTTTTTCGCAGTATCGGTAAGATAAGATCCGAATATGAAGTGTTTAAAGATGGATTTTTTAAAATTATAAGATGCGATCCTGATTTGTTTATGTTTCAGAGGTATAAATCAGATGAACGGCTTATAATTGCCGTTACACGCAATAATGAAGTCAGAGTATCTTTTGAATTACCTGTCAGCAATATATTCTGTTCTCATCCGGAATATGTATTTAAAGATAAAATCGAAGATATAAAGCTTTCGCCGTGGTCATCATATATTTTTAAGCAGATATAAGTATAAAAGCTGTGTCAGATTTAAACGATTTGATACGGCTTTTTATTGTGAAACAACAAGGTTCCGGCGTCCCCTCCGGCAATTATAGATTGCGGGCGTGTCGGTTTTTTATTTTTTTTAAGATTTTTTAAAAAAACACTTGAAAAATTTGTCTTATTGATATATAATACTATTAAGGATTGGTGATATATGATTAATAAACGGCAAACCTTTCAAAAAACCATAATTTTAGATGCGCTGAAGCGTCTCGGAAATCATCCGACACCGTCAATGGTTTATGAAGAAGTACATAAACAGTACCCGAAGGTAAGCCGGGCTACCGTTTTTCGTGTTCTTGCGGGTGAATGTGAGCGGGGAAACGCTCAGAGAGTTTATACGCCCGGTGGAACGGCGAGATATGAATACGGCATCAGAAAGCATTATCATATTATTTGCAGAGAATGCGGGAAGATAGCAGATGTCGATATGCCTGTTCCTCAGTATTCTCCTATAGATGATATAAGTGATGCTGAAGGCTATGCGGTAGAAAATTATGTTTTCGAATTTATCGGACTTTGCCCTGAGTGTCAGAAGCACTTTGGACATACCGATAAAAAATAAAATTACATTTTATAAGTGAGGTAATGATATGAAATACGTATGCAGTGTTTGCGGCTATGTACACGAGGGAGATTCAGCACCTGCACAGTGCCCTGTATGTAAGGCTCCTGCTTCTAAATTTACAGCTATGAATGAAGAACTCAGCTGGGCAGCGGAGCATGTTGTCGGTGTTGCAGAAGGTTCCCCCGAAGATATTATGGCAGATCTCCGCGCTAACTTCAACGGAGAATGCACAGAGGTAGGTATGTACCTCGCTATGGCAAGAGTTGCACATCGTGAGGGCTATCCTGAAATCGGCCTTTACTGGGAAAAGGCTGCTTACGAAGAGGCAGAGCATGCTGCTAAATTTGCAGAGCTTCTCGGCGAAGTTGTAACTGATTCTACAAAGAAGAATCTTGAAATGAGAGTTGAAGCCGAGAACGGCGCAACAGCGGGAAAATTTGATCTTGCAAAGCGTGCAAAAGCGCTCAATCTCGATGCAATTCATGACACCGTTCATGAAATGGCAAGAGACGAAGCTCGTCACGGCAAGGCTTTCGCAGGTCTTCTTAAGAGATATTTTTCATAATTACATAATTTTTATAGGGCGGCTTAACGGTCGCCCTTAATATTGAAAGGAGTTTTTACAATGCTTGATAAAAGAGTGACAGAACTTTTAAACGATCAGATAAATAAAGAGTTATACAGTGCTTATCTTTATCTTGATATAGCGAATTTCTATATCGATAACGATATGGACGGATTCGGCAACTGGTATAACATTCAGGCTCAGGAAGAGCGCGACCACGCACTGCTCTTTATAAAATACCTGCAGAATAACGGTGTTAAAGTAACGCTTGATGCTATTGCAAAGCCTGATAAGGCATTTAATGCCCTTATCGATCCTCTCCTTGCGGCATTCGAACACGAACAGTATGTTACAAGCCTTATTCATAACATTTATGATGCGGCTTACAGTGTTAAAGATTTTCGCACAATGCAGTTTCTTGACTGGTTTGTCAAGGAGCAGGGCGAAGAAGAGACGAACGCCGACGGACTGGTTAAAAAGTTCCGTCTTTTCGGCGATGATCCGAAGAGCCTGTATCTTCTGAATCAAGAACTTGCCGGACGCGTATATTCTGCACCTAGCCTTGTTCTGTGATTTTACAGGATTTTAGATTATTGATTTTAATATCAAAAAGGATATACTGTTTTTGCAAGGTCAGTATATCCTTTTCTTTATTGACTTTAGTTAAATCTTTATGTTAAAATGTAAGTGACAAACCGTAATTTGCAGCGATACAATTACACGTTTGGAACTGGCATAAAATAAATTACCTGTTTAGAATGTAAGAACCCCGATATATTCGATAAGTTCCCGATTCAACGCAGGGAGTTTATTTTGTTACGGTTCCTTTGTGTTTATATAGATATACTGAACCGAAAGGAGATGTTCATTATGAATAGAAACTATCATCTTATGACGATTGAAACATTAAATTTGGAGGGGAATTATATGTTATAATCCCTCCACAACAAACAGGAGAAATTATGAGTAATATTGAATTAGTGAGAATTGACGAGAATAACTTTATACAGGCATTTAACTTAAAATTGGCTAAGGAACAAGAACAATTTGTTTCAAATCCAATCAGGAGCTTAGCACAAGCATATGTATATTATAACCAATGTATTCCTTTTGGAATATTCAATGATGATATAATGGTTGGTTATGTGATGGTGATATATGATTATGACCTTGCAGAGTATAATATTTGGCATATGATGATTGATATTGCATATCAGCATCAGGGATTTGGAGAACTTGCTTTAAGAAAATGTCTGGATTATATTGCATCCAAACCATTTGGTCAATCTAACAAAGTAGCTTTAACGTGCAATAAAGATAACTCCATTGCACTGCATCTATATTATGAATTTGGATTTAGGGAAACTGGAAATGAAGATGGGGATGAAATTGAGCTTGCTTTGTTACTATAAATAAAGCTTGATAAATTCCGGTTTATCGGGCAGCTTTGTTCTAATTTTTTATACCCGAGTATTATTTTATATCATATAATCATGAAAGCCGCGCATGGCAATGCGCGGCTTTTTATCTTAGTTTAGATCAATAAAGCTTTTTAAGCTGTTCGGTAAGGAAGTCGTATGCAAGCTGAATATCCTTTTCGGGAGTATCACCGCATTCGCGTTCGATCGTCAGGAAGCCGTCGAAGCCTTCGTCGCGGAGCGCAGCGAGATATTCAATATACGGAACGCCTCCCTGACCGAGAGGAAGCTCTTCATATGTCGTATCTCCTGTTTTGATACCGTCCTTAGCATGTGTATGAACGATGTAATCCTTGAGGATGTGAACAGCCTCTACAGGATCCTGTCCGCAGAGCATTACGAAGTTTGCGGGATCAAGATTTACCTTTGCACTCTTTGTATTTACTTTTTCAAGAATTCCGCGAAGTTTTATTGCTTTTTCAGGACCGGTCTCGGTTGCAAAGCAAACGCCTATAGAATCGCCGTATTTACCGAGTGTTTCTATCGTTTTGCATACATTCTGATATTTTTCGCTGTTTTCGTCCTCAGGAACATGTCCGATATGAGTAGTTATAATATGTGTATCAAGATCAACAGCAAGATCCATCATGCTCATAGTACGTTTGATATCAGCGTCGTTTTCTCCGTATGCCGAGAAATCCATTCCGAAATCGGCACAAAGCGCGGAGAATTTAAGTCCGTTGTCACGTACAAATTTAAGAATATCGCGTCTGTCGTCCTTAGAGAGTTTTTCTGGAGCAAGCTCGCCGTCTGTTACGTAAGGCTGAAGTCCTTTTGCACCCATGTCGCGTGCCTTTATTACTGCCTCTTTAAAAGGAACTCTGAATGATGAGGGCATTACGCCTATTTTTAACATTGCTATAGTGTAACCTTTCTGTTATGTTTTGATGCTGATGCCGACTTGACAAAAAGCACCGTTTAAATTATAATTTAGTATACTGATAAAACCTATCAGAGCGCTTTTACGATCTCTTCTGTATCGCGGGCGATCATAAGCTCCTCGTTTGTGGGAATAAGGAATACCTTAACCTTTGAATCGGGAGTCGAAAGCTCGATTGTATCAGACTGATGATGCGCTCTAGCGTTTACTTCTTTATCTATCTTAATACCGAAGTATTCCATATTTGTACATACACGTTCACGGAGTTCGGGATTGTTTTCGCCCATACCTGCAGTGAATACTACTGCGTCAAGACCGTTCATGGCAGCCGCATAAGAACCGATGAATTTCTGAACCTGGTATGCCATAACAGAGGTTGCGATTACAGCATCATCCTTGTGTTCACCGTCTTCGCGGATCTGCTGTTCAAGGTCGCGGCTGTCTGAAGAGAAACCGTGTGTAACACCGAGAAATCCACATTTCTTGTTCATGTAGTTGTCCATCTCATCGGGAGTGAGACCTTCATTTTTCATGATGAAGGTAACGATAGCAGGGTCTATAGATCCGCAGCGTGTTCCCATCTCGATTCCGTCAAGAGGCGTGAATCCCATTGATGTATCAACGCATTTTCCGCCCTTTACAGCAGATATCGACGCACCGTTTCCGATGTGGCATGTAACGATCTTGGTTTCTTCTGCCGGTTTTCCGAGAAGCTTGATCATCTCTTCTGAAACATAGCGGTGAGATGTTCCGTGAGCGCCGTAGCGGCGGATCGAATATTTTTCTGCAATGTCTGCAGATATCGGATATGTGTATGCTTTCGCAGGCATGCTCTGATGGAACGCGGTGTCAAACACGAGTACCTGAGGCGTATTAGGCATAATAGCACGGCATCCGTCAAGTCCCATAAGATGAGCAGGAGTATGAAGAGGAGCGAAAGAATGACAGAGCTTAAGCTTCTCGATAACCTCACCGGTTACAAGACAGCTCTGGAAGAAGTAAGGACCTCCGTGGACAACGCGGTGACCTACAGCTTCGATCTCGCTCATGTCAGCGATAACTCCGAGTTCAGGATCGGTAAGATAGTCAATTACGATCCTGGTCGCATCTGCATGAGTAGGCATCGGTATATCTTTTTTATGCTTTTCGCCGTCCTCGCCTTTACGGTGTTCAATGCGTCCGTCGATACCGATACGCTCGCAAATTCCCTTTGCTTTAACGGAATTTGTCGAAGTATCGAAAAGCTGATACTTCAGAGAAGAGCTTCCGGCGTTTACTACTAATACGTTCATATTATAACAATTCCTCCGAAATATTTGAAAATATTAACAATATCGTCTTATTATATAACATAAACATAAAAAAATCAATATAGTTTCTATAAATAAAAAAATAATTCTATGTTCGAATTCGGATACAAAATTTTGAAAGGTAAAAAATGAAGATAAGTGCAGTTATCGCAGAATATAATCTGATACACAACGGTCATATTAAGCAGTTTCATTTGATGAGCGAGCATGACGGTACCGAAGCCGTTAAGCTTGCCGTCATGAGCGGAAATTATGTTCAGCGCGGTGAGCTTGCTGTTCTCGATAAGTATACGCGCGCTGAGGCAGCGGTAAAGTGCGGAGCGGACATCGTACTTGAAATTCCTTTTCCGTGGTCATGCTCAGGGGCTGAATTTTTTGCTTCCGCCGCTGTAGCTCTGATCTGTGGCATAGCTAAATCGGTGCCGCAGCATGAATTCAGGCTTTGCTTCGGCAGCGAGAGCGGAGATATCTCTGAAATTGAGCTTACTGCCGAGCGCCTGTCGGACGAAAAATATAACTCGGTTCTGACCGCTGAACGGTCGGCAAAGACACAGCGTTCCGAATCGGATATCCGGCTCAGAAGCCGCATATACAAAGAATTTTTCGGCGAAGAACTTTTCAGAACGCCGAATGATATTCTGGGCGTTGAATATATTCGGGCGCTGAAAAAACAAAAATACCGTAACGTTGTTCCGTATACGGTGCGAAGAGAAGGAACAGAAAGCGCAGGGATGTCACGCAAATTTTACCGCGGCGGAAATATGCAGGAACTCCGCGGTATTTGCCCGGAAGCCATATTTCAAATCGCAGAAAAGAGCATGCCTGTATCGATCGAAAAGATTTATCCGGCGGTTGTCTCGTGGCTGTTGTTTTCTGAAAAAAATCCGTCACCGAATACAGACGGAATGACCGAAGATCTGTTGTACAGATTTATTTCAGCGGCTAAAAACAGCAGAAGCTTTGATGAACTTATACGCCGCACGGCAACAAAAAAATATACAGACGCAAGACTTCGCAGAACGCTATTGCTTGGATTTTTCGGTGTGACTACTGAAATGCTGAGAGCATCGCCGGATTTTTCATTTATACTCGGACTCAGTCCGAAAGGAAGAGAATTTTTGTCGCTTATAAGAAAGGGATACTTAGGTCCGGAACTTGTAACTGCTCCGGCCGATTCGATTGCCGAAGGAGCAAAGCTTGCCCTTCGCGCAGACAGTTTGTACGCGGTTGCCGAAAATTTTCCGCCGTCTTATTTTGTAAAAAAGCATCCTTTTATATTATATTAAACTTGCATACGCCGGATTAATTATTGTGATATGTATTGACAATAACTTCAAATAATATTATAATATATAAAGCAGTTTTTTACATATTTACACCAATATGATTTTACTTTTATCAGAATGTGTAGATATACAGTCAGATCAGAAAATACAGAAATCGGAGTGGAATATATGAGTACAGCTACAGAAACCAAAACAGATGCAAAATATCTTGTCTACCGCGGTAAGCCGCTTGTAAGAGAGAAAAATGCGATTTGCTACGGAAGCATGTCAGATAAGCATATTCTGTTTATGCTTATACTTTCTTCAAAAAAGGCGCCAAGCTTTGAGGGAAAAGATATAGAAATTCCTGACGCAATACTGGTGCAGATACTTAGCACCGACCTTACAAAACCGGCTCATGAAAGAGTTATTAAACAATTTAATAAAAACGGGCTTTACGATGCAATGGATATAGGTCTTATATGGCTTGATAAACTTAACGGAACTACTGAAAACAAAAAATAAAAATAATAAAATTAACTTTTTTATCGTAACAATGTGAGGACAGAGAAAAATGAGAACAGAAAAAAATAACAAAAAACACATTTCTTTTATCGCAATGTTGGCAGCGTTAGCTCTTCTTTCGACTATGATGACCGGATGCGGTGACGGCAAAAGCAACGTAAATGGAGAAGAAACCATTCCTGATCAAACCGTTTCGGCTTCCGGTACAGAATCCGAAACTGAACCGCAGACAGCTGCAGAGACAGGCGAAGTTTCAGATTATAACTATGAACTTGTAAACAGACTTACAGGTATGCCGCTTTCTTCAAAGGAATTGCATGATCAGCGTCCTATAGCGGTAATGATAAACAATATACATATAGCATGCCCGCAGGTCGGAATACGCAATGCCGACATAATGTATGAATGTACCGTTGAAGGCGGAATTACAAGACTTATGATGCTCACGACCGATTACAAGACTCTCGGTACGATAGGTTCAATTCGTTCATGCCGTGAATATTACCTTGATATGGCCGCAAATCATGATGCTATATATGTACATATCGGAGGAAGTAATTCCGGATATGAAAGTATCAAAAAACGTAATGTAAATGATATCGACGGACTTACCTCAAATATGTATTTCCGCGATCCGGACAGACTCAAAAATATGGGATATGAGCATAGCGCAATGTCAAACGGAGAGCTTATATCCAAGGCTATTGAGGCTAAAAATTATCGTACCGAATATAAGGACGGAGACAGTACATCATTCAAATTTATTCCGTATAACGAAGAACAGAAGTCTACCGAAAACGGAAGCGCAGCAACAAATATTAAGATCCCGTATACATCGGTACATCAACCAAGATTTGAATATGATGAATCAACCGGTAAATATAAGCGTTTTCAATTTATTGATGAGCAGCACATAGACGGAGAGACCGGAGAACAGCTCGAATTTGATAATGTAGTAATCATTGAATGCAAGCATTCGCCTAAAAATGACGAAAAGAACCGTATAAACGTATACATGACCGGAACCGGAAAAGGATATTATGCTTCAAACGGTAAGTATATTCCGATAACATGGGAAAAGTCCGATGTAGATGCTCCGATGAAACTTAAAACATCGGATGGAAGTGAGCTTTTGCTTAATTGCGGAAAAACATTTGTAAATATCGTAAGTGAAGTTACTTTCCCCGCAATAACTATGGAATAATTTAATTGGAGATTTTTATAATGAAGCTTGAAGGAAAAAAGATCAACTTTCTCGGTGACAGTATTACTGCTGGTGTTGGAACCACATGTGAAGACAACATTTATCTTAACCTTATAAAACGTGAGTGCGGACTCGCAGAAGCCCGTAATTACGGAATAAGCGGAACAAGAATTGCCCGTCAGCAAGATGAGGAAAATTACGGTAATCCGTATTGCGACAGATATAAGACAATGGATGACGACGCTGATGTAATAGTCGTATTCGGAGGAACAAATGACTACGGACACGGTCGTGCGCCTATAGGAACTTTTGATGACAGAACGCCTGACACATATTACGGCGCATGGCATGTTCTGCTTTCCGGACTTATAGAAAAATACACAGATGCAACTATCGTTGTTATGACACCTCTTCACCGCTGTGAAGAATTAATTCCGAGTCCCGGTAACGGAAAACCTCTTGAAGTTTATGTGGATATTGCAAAAGAAGTAGCAAAATATTATTCGGTCCCTGTCCTTGATCTATGGTCTGTAAGCGGAATACAGCCGTGTGTTCCGGCAATAAAAGAGAAATACTGTCCCGACGGACTTCATCCCAGCGACGCAGGAAATCGGCTTATCGCTAACCGTCTTATAGGTTTTCTTGAGACTCTTTGATCTGCGGTTACTGAAAGGAAAACTTCTATGGAACTTAAGGGAAAAACTGCAAATTTTTTGGGTGACAGTATTACGGCGGGAGTCGGCGTTTCATGCCCGGAACACATATATTATAATATACTCAAGAAGGAATGCGGACTTGCAGAGGTACGTAACTACGGAATAAGCGGGACAAGAATCGCCCGCCAGCCCGGAGACGTGGAAGAGTGCGGGGCGGCGCTGTGCATAAGACATGAGGAAATGAAAAACGCTGATATCAATGTAATATTC
Source organism: uncultured Eubacteriales bacterium (assembly GCA_902491535.1). Taxonomy (GTDB): domain Bacteria; phylum Bacillota; class Clostridia; order Oscillospirales; family CAG-272; genus UMGS911. The sequence goes on along the minus strand of CABUHS010000012.1, from coordinate 16,527 downwards.
GGAGGAAGCAACGATTTCGGATACGGAATCGCTCCGATCGGTACATACGACGACCGTACCCCGGATACATATTACGGCGGATGGCATACATTGCTCAGCGGTCTTATTGCAAAAGATCCGGATTCAACAATTGTTGTAATGACTCCGCTGCATCGTGATGACGATTTCAAGCCAAGTATAGGAAACGGAAAAACACTTAAAGTATATTCCGATATTGCCAAAGAGGTGGCGGAATATTATTCTGTACCTGTTCTTGACCTTTATGCACTTAGCGGAATTCAGCCGTGCATACCGATCGTAAAAGAGAAATACTGTCCTGACGGACTTCATCCTAACGATAACGGACATAAAATAATCGCGTCTCGTCTTATTGGATTCCTTAAGTCACTTTAAACCTTGATATAATACGGTGGCAGATCCGGAATTTCGGCTGTGTCACCGTTGTTTTATTATTGATACATGAATTGATCGTCATGTTTTTATAAAAATTTAATATTTTACGGAGATAAAGATGTCAGAAAACAAATATTTTCTTGAAAATTATACAATGCTCTGTGATTTTTATGAGCTGACAATGGCTAACGGTTATTTTAATAACGGAATGGCAGATAAGATTGCATATTTCGATATATTTTTCAGAAAGATTCCGGATGGCGGAGGTTTTGCGATAGCCGCAGGTCTTGAACAAATAATTGATTACATAAACAATCTTAATTTTTCGGATGAGGATATCGAGTATCTGCGCAGTAAAAAATGTTTCGGAGACGAATTCCTTGAATCGCTTCGCAGCTTCAAATTTACCGGAGATATGTGGGCGGTTCCGGAGGGAACTCCTATTTTTCCCGGAGAACCTGTTATTACGGTACGCGCTCCGGCGGTGCAGGCTCAGTTTATCGAAACATTTTTGCTTCTTACGTTTAACCATCAGTCGCTTATCGCAACAAAAGCAAACCGTATAGTCCGTGCGGCGGCCGGCAGACCTGTAAGTGAATTCGGTTCGAGACGTGCGCAGGGACCGGCAGGAGCTATTCTCGGAGCAAGAGCTTCTTATATAGGCGGATGCTCCGGATCCGCATGCACGATTGCAGACGAACGTTTCGGAGTTCCTGCGGGCGGAACTATGGCTCATTCATGGGTACAGATGTTCGATACCGAATATGATGCATTTGATACATATTGCAAAATGTATCCTGATGCAGCTACATTGCTTGTTGATACATACAATGTTCTTAAAAGCGGAATTCCCAATGCGATAAAAGCTTTTAAAGCAAATGGTATTACTAAATGTGCTATCCGTATTGATTCCGGAGATATTACGTATTTTACTCAAAAGGCCAGAAAAATGCTTGATGATGCAGGCATGACCGATTGCAAGATAGTGGTATCAAATTCTCTTGATGAATATATAATCCGCGACACAATACTTCAGGGGGCATGTATAGACTCATTCGGCGTCGGTGAACGGCTTGTCACTTCAAAAAGTTCGCCTGTTTTCGGCGGTGTATATAAACTTTCAGCGGTTGAAGATGATGAGGGAAATATAATTCCGAAAATAAAGATAAGTGAAAATCCCGCTAAAATTACAAATCCGCATTTTAAAAATCTGTACCGTATTTATGAAAATGATTCGGGAAAAGCAATTGCAGATCTTATAACAGTTTATGATGAAGTTATAGATACATCGAAGCCGCTTGAGCTTTTTGATCCGGATTATGTATGGAAGCGCAAGGTTTTAACGGATTATAAAATTCAGGAACTTCGTAAACCTATATTTATCGGAGGTAAGTGTGTATACAAATCTCCGTCGGTTTCCGAGATACGTGACTACTGTAAAAAGCAGGTCGATCTCCAGTGGGATGAAGTAAAACGTTTTGAAAATCCGCATAATTATTATGTCGATCTTTCCGAAAAGCTTTGGAAGATAAAACGCAGCCTTCTCAGTTGCTGAAACATTGTTTTGTGTTTATACTTATTTTACTGTTTTTTGTTGACAAAACGCATTTGTCGGAATATAATAATAAGGAACTGAGCTGAGCGATCGCGTGATATTACGCCGAAAGGTCGTATCATGAGGAAAGTCCGGGCTCCGAAGAGCAGGATAACGGATAACGTCCGCCGAAGGCGACTTCAGGGAAAGTGCAACAGAAATAAACCGGATGCTGTGCATCTAAGGGTGGAAAGGCGAGGTAAGAGCTCACCGGCGCACTGGCGACTTTGCGCAAATGTAAACCCTATCCGGAGCAACACCGTTTACGGGAGCAGAGTGCGTTTGACAGTCTGATGTCTGCTCGGCAGAATCCCGTGGGTGGCATGAGTGGCGCGGTAACGCGGCATCGAGATAGATGATCGCTGTGTGCATAAGCACATACAGAACCCGGCTTACAGGCTCAGTTTATAAGAGAACTATCGGCGGGCGTATATGATTTAGCGCCCGCCGCAATTTATATATAGATAACGCTGAAAGCTGCGGCTGCTCCGCACTTGATGAGAAAGGTCATCGTAATAATATTATGAAAAATTGTATTGAACAAGTTGATTTTTCAGGTAAATCATGCTCGGTATGCGGTATAGGTATTTCTAATTATCCTTTGATAAAATTCCTTTTGGATCGCGGCGCAACGGTAGTTGCACGAGACATTAAGCCCAAAGAAAAGCTGACATGTGCTGACGAGCTTGAGAAAAAAGGTGTACGTATTATATGCGGAGAAAATTATCTTCAGGGAATAGAAGAGGATTTTATATTCCGTGCGCCCGGAATAAGGTATGATATTCCCGAATTCTGCGATGCAGTAAATAATGGCTCGGTTCTTACGTCGGAAATGGAACTTTTTTTTGCACTTTCTCCGTGCCGGATAATCGGAATAACCGGAAGCGACGGAAAAACAACTACGACCACACTTATAAGTGAGATACTTAAGAGGTCCGGATACAATGTATTTCTCGGCGGAAATATAGGAACTCCGCTTTTGCCGCGTATCGGTGAAATGACAAGTGACGATATTGCTGTTGTCGAGCTTTCAAGCTTTCAGCTTCATACAATGAAATGCTCTCCCGAAATTGCTGTGATCACAAATATATCGCCTAATCATTTAAATTATCATACAGATATGAATGAATATGTTGATGCCAAACGCAATATTTACAGATATATGAACGGCGGTCGCCTGGTACTTAACGGCAGAGATAATATTACAAGATCGATGGCGAAAGATGCACCGGAAAATACTGAAACCGTTTACTTCTGTGATAAAAGCGGAATATATGCCGATACGGACGGATTTATAAAAATATCTGATAATACAACCGGAAATGCCGAAAAAATACTTAAAATATCGGATATTCTGCTTCCCGGAAATCATAATGTGGAAAATTATATGGCAGCTATCGGCGCAGTATACGGAATTGCGGATAATGATGCCGTAAGAAAGGTTGCCGCTGAATTTGGGGGAGTTGAACATCGCTGCGAACTCGTCGGACAGTGCAATAATGTACGGTTTTATAATAGTTCAATAGACTCTTCTCCGACACGTACTGCGGCTGCGCTCGGCAATTTTGATGCAGGACGTATAGTAATTATTTGCGGCGGATATGATAAGCATATTCCGTTTGACACTCTTGCTGCCTCTTTGGCAGATAGGGCTAAAACAGTTGTTTTAACAGGCGCAACTGCAGAAGCGATCGGAAAAGCGATTGCCGACGAAAAAACAAATCGTGATATGAACGGAAATGATGAATTGTTTCCCGATGTAATTTACGAACCGGATTTTGAAAAATCAGTATATAAAGCTTACAGTGCTGCTGTGCCGGGAGATGTGGTTCTTCTTTCTCCGGCTTGTGCAAGCTTTGACGCTTTTCCGAATTTCGAAGTCAGAGGAAATCGCTTTAAATCAATAGTTTCGGAAATTATAGAAAAGGAGAATATCGGGAATTAAATGACCGAAAGGAAGTTAAAATGGTTATTTCAGAAAAAATTCTGAAGCTTGCAGACGAGGCGGAACAGGCGCTTTCGGAACGTTTTGCGGATATAGACAGAATAGCAAGAATAAGAACTGAAAAAGTTATGGAAGCATTCCAGGCAGAACGTGTTTCGGATGCTATGTTTGCTCCGTCTACAGGATACGGATACGATGATCGCGGAAGGGAAACCCTTGACAAAATATATGCATCTGTACTCGGTACAGAATCGGCATTTGTACGTCACAGCATATTATCCGGCACACATGCATTGACAGTGGGACTTTTTGGATTGCTCAGACCTGGAGATACAATGCTTTCAATAACCGGTAAACCTTACGACACTCTTGACGAGGTCATCGGAATCGGTTCTGAAAACGGTAACGGCTCCCTTAAAGATTTCGGCGTAAAATATAAGCAGATAGATTTTATAAATACCGATTTCGGTCCGGACAGTCCTTGCCGGGAACACAAAGCATCGGATATAATTGATTTTGATAAAATTACATATGAGCTTAAAAATGATCGTTCAATCAAAGTTGTTTTTTTACAGAGATCAAAGGGATATCTGAACAGACCTACGCTCACTGTATCACAGATCGACGAAACTGCAAAATTCATCCGTGAATTGTCTGATGCATTTATTGTAGTAGACAACTGTTACGGAGAATTTACCGAAGAGAAAGAGCCGGCGTCCGACCTTCTTATCGGATCTCTTATAAAGAATCCCGGCGGAGGAATTGCCGAGAGCGGTGGATATCTCGCAGGAAGCGCCCGTGCTGTCGAACTTTGCGGATACCGTTTTTCGTCGCCCGGAATTGGACTTGAGGGCGGTGCGACACTCGGAAATACACGAAATATGTTTAAAGGACTCTTTTTTGCTCCGCATGTAGTAGCTCAAGCAATAAAGACTGCATCGCTTGCAGCATATATATTCGAAGCGCTCGGGTGTACAGCTGAACCGCGGTGGAATGTTCCGAGAAGCGACATAATTCAGCTTTTACAGCTCGGAACTGCCGAAAAACTGTGCGCATTTTGCAGAGGTATACAAAAGGGATCTCCGATAGATTCTTTTGTATCTCCGGAACCGTATGCAATGCCGGGATACAGCGACAGTGTCATAATGGCGGCGGGAGCATTTACTCAGGGATCGTCTATCGAGCTTTCTGCCGACGGACCTCTCCGCCCGCCGTATACTGCATATTTACAGGGAGGACTTACATACGAGAGCGGCCGTTACGGAGTTTTGTGCGCGGCTCAATATTTTGAGGATTCATGTAAATAAAAAACTATAATAAGAAGCTAATAGAATTTGCCTCCTGCGTCAGTATGGGTGATTTGACGCAGGAGGCTCTTTTTGTATTAAATATTATTGAAAAATCAGGATATCCGTAATTATCTTTGCTGACGTATGCCATGAGGCATACGCCCGGTTTCATTGCTGCAAAAATCTTTTTCTATAGCATTATACAGATTATGTATATTACTTTCTTTTTCGTCCAGTAGACAGCGGCTGTATTCATATAAAAATTCATATGCTTTCCGCTGCGATACCCCGCGCAGTTCTCCGGTTTCTGAATTTTTACAGATATAATCGTTAAGTCCTTCAAAAAAATCAAATGGAGACGGTGCATAGGGAATAATAAACCTTAAGGTTTCTGTAAAGCGGCCGCTTCCGTGATATCTGTCAAGAGTATCAGATATAAGCTTTAGTTGCTGAATGTCATCGAAGCTCATATCTGATGTTTTGAGAACCGTATACGGCGGATCCTCCATATATACACATCCGAAAGTATCCGCCGAAGAACGCAGTGCTGTTCCGTACAAAAGCTTTAAAAAGCCGAGCTGAAGTTCATCACATATGCCATATGTATCATTGAACGATTTTGCAAAGCTTTTATAATCCTCATACGGAAGTCCGGCAATAAGATCGGCATGGATGGCTATATTTCCCGGGAAATGCATTTTTGCCGTATTATCCAGAGTTCGTATTATATTTGTTTTCCTGCCGCATGCTTCAAGAGTTTTCGGATTTGTACTTTGAATTCCGATTTCAAATTGAAATTTTCCTTTCGGAACAGAACGCAAAACATCAAGTGTTTCATTATCAATAAGTTCTGCACAGATTTCAAAGTGATATTTTTTAGTAAAACGGTCTTCTGACAGTGCTTTCCATATAGCGATAGCACGTTTACGATCAAAATTGAATGTTCTGTCTACAAGTTTTACGATCTTTATACTGTCATACCGTTCGAATTCCAGAAGTCCGGACAGAGAAGCTTCAACGGACTTACATTCTATCATACAATGTCCGTGATCTTTTATACCGGAAACACAGTACCCGCAAGTATAAGGGCATCCGCGGGATGTTTCGTAGTAGACAAGAGATCCATTTTTCGGCGGAAAGCGCTCATAGTGTGTACCGTCTGACGAAAAATCAGTGTACGGCTTACCTATCAAAGTCTTTTCCGGTTCTTCTCCTGACAATATACGACAAACCGTTTCCGGTAATGTTATCTCACCCTCTCCGCGTATGATATAGTCGATATATGAATTTTTTAGCAGAAACTCGTCGGATCTGTATGATATCTCAGGTCCGCCTAAAATTATTTTAGAATCAGGCAGTAGTTTTTTCAGATTTTCAGCGTGCCGAAGCATTTCTTCGATGTTCCATATATAGCATGAAAAGATATAAAAATCTGCTTTAAGATCGTAAAGCTCATATAATACACGCTCTCTCATATCCGATACAGTTCTCTCAAGCAAGGTCAACCATACCGAATGTGACGGTTTAATCTTTGCGCTGGTGTTGGCGGGGCTGTAACAAAGTGACAGATTATCGTCTGAAACCCTTTTATCGTAAAGTATTTCACAGTCCAATTCGGGATGGCCTGCAACGGCATCAGCAAGACATCTCAGCGAAAGGGAGGTGTGTGTATATGATGCATTCAGAGTAAAAAATACTATGCCGCGGCGCTTTTGTTTATTATCAGTCATTTTATTTTCCTTGTTTTTATAATACTTGTTTTATTACTTTTTTGAAAATATTTTTTTGATAAGCTTTTTTGTATATTCGTCTTCCTTGCGGAAATCCATCGCATCTTTATATATATCTTCAATCGCAAAATGATTTGTCCTGATATCGATAAAGGCATTTTCTGCTTCCTGCATAAGAATATCAATATACTTTTCGGCGCGCTTGATATGCGGTTTTACAGTTTTGAAAATATCCTTTTGAATAAAACGCTCTGTGCTGATGATGCGCGGAGATGTTTCGGTCTCATCTGTATTTGCAAAATGCTCATTTTCAGGGCGTAAGACAGATATGCTTATCGATTTATCCGGCAAGATCAAGCCGCATATCTCTCCGCTTGGTGCGCCGATTCCGACAATTGTTCGGCATCCGCATTCAGACAGTCTTTTTAATATATTTCGAAGCAGTATCGGCGCAATTCCGCAGCGGTCGCTTATAAAATAATGCGTATCAGAGGCTTCCTCAAATGATGTCAGATATTTTTTTCCGAACATTCCGAGTGCTTCAATAACGCGTATATCTGAAGCGGAATTTATTTCCCCGGAAATATCTGCGGATTTTTTTGATATATTCGTCCGTGCAAAGCGACGTGAGAAATTATCTATTTTTTCGTAATCTATTGCAGAATCCAAAACGGAATTCTTATTTCGGTTTATATTTCCTATAGCAGCAAGATACGAAAATACCGTACTGTATCCGGCGCTTTTACGCTTGTTTAATAATTCAATATCGGACCGTGACTCCCGTAATTTTTCACTTTTCCAAAAATCACACAGATTAACGATTTCGTCTCTTGCTCCCGGAAGATCTGCATCCATAAGATGAGGAGCTGTTCCGTCGACAATTCCGATACCGAGAGAGGATATTATAACACCGTCAAGAGATGTCGGATCTGACGAACAATAAAAAAATTCAACGTTATATCCTTGAATTCCTGCTTCATCGGCTACTTTTCTCATAAGGGTTGATTTTCCCGTTCCTGGACCGCCTTTTATTATATAAAGGCGGTTCAAATTTCCGAAAATATCCTTATAAAAGCTTTTAAACCCTTCATATGAGTTAACCGCAGCAAAATATTCGTTTTTCATAAAATAGCCTCCGCATTATTTGTATTATGTCGATTTATTATCGGCTTCCATATACTATGATATGCAAAAATGCGGATATTGCCAAAAGAATTTAATTATTTTGCTTTATTTTGTCTTAATACTTCATATGACAGTATTGCAGCCGCCGATGCAGCAGAAAGGGCTTCCGGAAATTCGCGTCCGTAATCAAGCCTTACTATTTCGTCGGCTTTATTCAGAAGGGTACGTGAAATACCTCTTTTTTCACCGCCGATGATAAGGAGGATCGGAAATGACAGATCAGATTCGTATACGGATACTGAATTTTTAATATCTGAACATATAATTCTGAACCCTGAAGCTCTGAAAATTTTTGCTGCATCGGCGCCGTCTGAAATTGCTATCTCACAAAGCTCGGAGGCTCCGGCAGATGACTTACATACGACTCCTGCTGCATTCATCCAATTGCGTTTTGAGAGTATTATTGCATCTGCTCCCGCAGCATAGATAGAACGGACGGCATATCCGAAATTAAACGGATCTTCGATCCCTTCTATCATTGCATAAAATCCCTTTTTTCGTGTTTTTTCTATAAATTCGGACGTAAGCTCAGGATATTCACGATCGGAACAGCTTGCAATGATGCCCCCGTGTGTTGTTCCGAATGCCATTGAATCTATTTCGGCTCGCGGCAGAATTTCTATTTCAAATGTATGTGTGGCTGACATCGCTTTTAGCCAACCGAACTCTTTTTTGTTTGAACAAAGCCGTTCCGCAGCGTAGAAGATCTTATTTATTCGTCTTTTCGGAGATGCACATGATAATATCGCCCGAATGGAAATTATTCCTTCGAAAAAACCGCTTCCTGCCATTTTATCGCTTTCACTCAGACGCGGCATTGTTTTATTGTTACTCATAATTGGTAGATTCCTTTTATAGAAAATTTGAATCAAATTTATCGATTCAAATTTTTATTTTGTAATATTGGGACAGAGCAGTATGTATGCATTTCAGTTTAATATAATATCTTTATTGTTTAATTATAATCTTTATTGAGTTAAATGTCAAGCGCGTTAAAAACACACAGTGATATTGTGATTAAATTATGCTTATTACATTGCCGAACGAAGCTTTTGCAGAGCCTTTTTTTCTATTCTGCTTACATATGATCTTGAAATATCAAGTCTTTCTGCAATCTCTCTTTGCGGTACGGGAGGATTTCCGTCAAGACCGTATCTGAGTATAATTATAGTACGTTCGCGAGGAGAAAGCAACTTATCGATTGCCCACATTGCTTTTTCGAGCTTCATTTTGAAATCAAGATCGTCTGCGATCGTGTCTTCGCAGCATATTATATCCATATATGTAAGTGGGTTTCCATCCTTATCGGTATCTATTGCATCTCCGAGTGAGACTTCTCCTGACAGCTTTTTTCTTGATCTGAAATACATCAAAATTTCATTTTGCAGGCACTTACTTGCGTATGTTGCAAAACGCGTCCCATTTGTAATATCGAATGAATCAATAGCTTTTATTAAACCTATAGTTCCAAGTGACATAAGATCGTCGGTATTTGTTCCTGATGACGCATATTTTTTTATAACATGCGCGACAAGACGCAGATTATGCTCAATAAGCTTTTTCCTCGCTTCAGTATCTCCTTCGCGAGCTTTAATAAAGCATAGGGTTTCTTCTTCGGAGTCAAGAGGAGGAGGAAAATTTCCTGAGCCGCTGACCTTCAAAAAAAGGAACATAAATTTTCCGAAAATGCCGGATAGAGATGAAAAAACAGACATAATAATTTCTCCGATAAAATTTATTTTGATATTGTCAATAAATATATTATGAAACTCTACGTCTGTTATTTCCTTTTCAAAGATAAAATAGTGTTATAAAATAAAAAATCAATATAAATTTCAAATTATATAAAAAAGGAACGGCGAACTCCGTTCCTTTCTCTTTTTAAATTTTTGTATATCTTATACTATTCGGATCAGATTCATTTTTGTGGCGGTTGCGTTTGACTCGAAGCGAAATATGTAGTATCTCAATCACAATTGCCGAAACTATTACTGTTGATAAAATCATAATTATTTTGTCATAATCTCCGAAAGTTTCAGAGAAGAGAAGCTTCGTTTTTTCACGGTATATATGAGACGAAAGATATTTGCTGTCAAACTCCGAAGACAGACCTTGAATATCTGATATTATAAGCGTTGGATTTCCTATATCTACAAGACCGTCGTTACCTCTGACAAAGATTTTTATTTTATCGGTATTTTTGGAATAGTCAAACGCTTCAAGCGAAACGGAAATACGATTCCATTCTCCTGACTTTATCGTTGTGGATGCGGATGTATAATTATTGCCGGAATAGATCATGACAAGTATTTCTGCGCTGTCGACCGACTCAGGCATCTGAGCAAGCTGTATATTCATTGAAATATATGAAAAAGGTGAGAAATCACGTCCGTATGGAAAAGTGTTTGAAATCCCTTTACGGGCAGTATAATCGCTTTCTCTTTTGAATTTTGCAATCAGAAGATTTTTTCTGTCAAGAAGGTCTGATGTTTCAAGTGAAATACATGATTCGGCTGCTATCCATCCGTCTGTATTTTCCTTTCCGTCAATATCCCAAATATATGCTTCTCCGATAACATTTGGTTTATATTTTAATATCTCTGCTTCGGTAACCGAACGGGAAGTTAAAAGTGCATCAATATGCTTACTGCCCAGTATATCCTCCCAATTTTCTGCATTCGGAGAAAAATATCTGGCATATTCAGCTGTTTCGGACAGAGAATTTGATGTATCTATATATTTAAGCATGCGCTCATGACGCAGAACATCAAATTCAGGAGTTACAATAAATGCGGATATCAGTTCACATTCCGGAACTGATATATTATAGAAATTATATATATATTCAGATGCGAGACGCATGTCGTAATCATCCGACTTTACGGCCGCGTTCTTTGCCGGTTCGGAAATTACCAATACGCTTCGAGGTATATTCCCGCAAAGGAGCTTATCCTGTTTCATATAAGCACATAGCATTCCAAGCTTGTCTGAGGTTATCGAATGGTCCTCATACATTGCGGAATTTACATTAGAATTGGAGTTTGAACTATTGGTTTTTGCAAGAGTTATAGAGGGATTCCAATCGATATCACCGCCGAGATTTATAGATGCGGCAATAGAATCTATCAGTTGCCTCGCACCGAATACGGACATTGAATCCGAACCGAGATCTGAATACCAGATATCACTGAAAGATATGTATACCTTCAATGCAGGATTAACAGATACAGAATTGTTATAAATTATTCTAAGCATATCTGCACAGCATCCGGCAAACTCGCTTAGTGTTTTTTCTCCTGCGTAAAAATTTTCATACGCACGGTTTATGTTATAACCGATAATCAATCCGCTTATTGTTCCGTTTTCATCGGTGCTGTATCTTTGTGCGATCATATCGCAAAATGCCGACAAAAGTTTTACGCAAGCTTGATTTGATGTGTTGGGCGCATAGTATTGAGTGACGTTGCGCCGCGCAGCAGGATACAGCATCTGCGATGCGATATAAGAATCCTCAGGAGATGACAGCACTATTCGGAGAAACACATTTATTCCGGAATATCGATAGCTTTGTATCTCCGAATCTATTTTTTCGAATTCAGCTTCATTATAATAATAAATCTCATTATCGAAGGTATGAGATACTGCAGTTGCGTGGGAAGAGAAGAGCTTTCCGATATCAGCAGTAACATATGATGTTTCGGAACCTATAAGCTGAGCTTCTGTAACCTCAGTTATAATTCCTTTTTTCGGAGCGCCCCGTTCTTCAAGCTGTGTATTACCTGAACGGCGGATATTCGTTATCCACTTATCTGTATCAATAACAATGAATCCTGTTCCTGTCCGGACGGCTGCGGTAAATTTTTTAACTGTATATCCGGATATTTTAAATTTTACGGAAAAATCTGAAGAAACAGAAGTCTGTGTAATGGGCTGAAGATTTGAAAGCGTTAGATTGTCGCTTGTCTGCCAAGGATCAAGTGCATAAATGTATATCTTCTGGCCTGAATATTTTTCTGAAATTTCGTTTGAAACGGTTCCTTTAATAAGAACTTCTCCGGTACTTTCAGAGAGTTTACAGCTGTCTATATTTCCATATGTATTTGAGTGACCGGATACAGCAGATGCAGGCATTATTGTTAAAATTGCGATATCACCGTCGGCTTTACAACCTTTGAATACAATTCTGAAATTTGTAACATTCGATTCTGTTATTGGAAGAAAACAGGATATAATATTACTTTCAGGCAAAGCTGCATTTTTAATTTCTACAGTGCAGGAATGCTGTTCTGAATACTCACTTTCATCTCCGATTTTGTAATAACATGTCACCGATGTACATTCGGTATTGTCGATAAATGCGATCCGGATACCATTTGATTTTGAAAGTGTACTTTCTCTCAACGATGTTGTTTCAATAAAAGGTGAATCAGCAGATGTACTTACTGTAAAACGGTATATATCGTCTGAGCTTTCGTAATTTAAAGCGCCTCCGTAAACAAAGTAATTATCGGTTATATATCTGTATACCGAAGATGCACTGTTATCGGAAAGAGAAAATCCGCTGAAATAAAAAGTAAAGGGTAATGCGTTTTTATTCTGAGTTCTTACCCCGATTCTTATTTTAGTTATCGGACTGTTATTATATAGGTGTTTTACAGCTTCCGATATGTCCGCGAAAATAGCGTTCCATCCGTCTGAAGCGACTGTGCATATCTCATCAAATAATAAAAAATCAGTTGAAAAAATCTGCAGACGCAGTTCGTATCCTGTATTATTTGAATCCGGCATATTCACCGCAAAGGATATTTCCTTGCAGGAGTTTGCATTTATTCCCGAAATAAAATTTCTTCCTGCACTAAGTTCTGAAACATCTATGCGCTTATCTTCATCAGAATGAAAATTTCTTTCAAAAAAATGCCAATTATTATCTTCACTTGCCGATGCGGTTACAGACGTACATTTATTTTGATCAAACGAGGTCCACGGATATATGTCTGAAGCATCGGATACAGATACCGAGCTGCATCCTTCGGAAGCAACCCATCCTGACGCAGGTCCTGCAGCATCGAGCAGACGTACGGAATTTATGAATCTGTCCGGACTTGCTTCGCGTATTACGGTTATATTTCCGTAATGACTCAAGCCGCATATATGTTCGGCAGCATCTTTTTCGGATTCATATGCATATTTATTTCTGACTTCGGTATTTGAAACCGATGGGGACTGTATCAGATCCGGGATCTGTGTATCAGAATTTCCGACGGCAGATACAGATAAAGCACCGCTAAAACAGTAGGTTGCGGCAAGCAACAGAGCGGTTGATTTAATAAATATGTATTTTTTTAAGCAGGATGATGTTTTAATCATATGCCGGCTCCTTAAATCCGAAATTTATCATGTGAGTTTTATGATATAATCTTATCATATATTTATTGAAATAATATTAATAATTCTTTTTATTTCGTCATAAAGAGTAGAAAATACAGGCAAAAACAGCAAAGAAAGGCGATCTTTGCTGTTTTCGGACGTTTAAAGATGTATTTCTCTTAAAAAATTATCGGCAACTGCTCTGCACCCGTTTTTGTCGGGATGACCGCCGTATGCGGCTGCTGTATGGTCGTCAGGCTTACAAAGTATGGATGCCATATCAAAGAAATAGTCGGTTCTTTTGCTGAGATCATTGCGTATGTATGAATTTACGGTATCAAACACTGAAGCCTGATTTCCGGAAAAATCAAATGGGGGAACGGTAAATATACCGGTCTTTACACTTGCATTATTTAAAAAGTCAATAATAGTTGTAAGTGCTTTGCAGATCCGGTCGGAATCACAGTATTGAAGAATATCGTTTACACCGAAGCAAACAAAAACAATGTCGTTATTTTTAGCCCTATTAAGCCACACACCGCAACTGGCGGCATCCTCCGCACGTCCAAAACCGAGTCCGAGATCCCAAACAGAAAATTTGTCGCAAGGAAGAGCTTCCGCTATATCTGCAACCCAATATTCATAAGCGTCGACTGTAGTGCCGAGTCCCTGTGTAATTGAATCCCCGAGAAAGCCTATGCGTTTTACAGGAGAGGTCTTGTTCTCGGCAATTCCTATAAATACAGGCTGAGGAAAATCGCGTCCTGTATGCCAGTGACCGTTTTCCGACACAAAGCAGGGAACAATTTTATCCGGAGTATACGGAACATTATTTCCTGTAAATGTTATTTTAATAGCAAGATAATGATTCTCGGGTATATCAATTTCAAATTCATCAGTCCATACTTTTTCTCCTGTGGAAACCTCGCATTTATATTTTCCGTTGAATGTGACATGAATAAATCCGTTTATCGTCGAACAATAATCAGGATCAAATCCGTTTATAGCAATTGTACCTTCACTGTCAAGTGCTATATTTCCGATTTGTCCGCCGTCTGCGACTTCAAGAGAATCAATATTCCATATGTCTCCTTTCAGATTAGCGTAAGCGTTTTGACCGTGGTCAAATGTGCTGTCAACTGTATTGGAAAACATAAATCTGTAGTTTTGTTTTCCGTGATTCCGAAGTTTTACAAACATCATTCCTGTTTGTGTAATTGGTTTGGAAAAAATTAAAATACTGTTATTTCCGCTTCCTAAAACGGTATTTGATATATAGTTATTAAAATGATCCATAGTTTTCCTTTCATTATTCAAATATGTCATATACAAAATCGTCACAGTGGTTTTGTCAATTATATCACATAACAACTTTACTTTCAATACAAAAATCCGCTTTTGGTTTATTTGCAAAAGCGGATTTTTGTATTACTCATTAAAATTTTTTGCTTTTATCTTTCAACCTGAACCATTTCAAATGCTTCGAGAATATCTCCCTCTTTTATATCGTTGAATCGCTCAAGTCCTATACCGCACTCATAGCCCTGTGCTACTTCACGCACATCGTCTTTAAAGCGGCGAAGCGATGATATTTTATCCTCGAAGATAACAATACCGTCACGCACAACACGTATCTGAGCGCTTCTTGTAATATGACCGTCCTGTACATATGAACCTGCGATGGTTCCGACATTAGGCACTCTGATTGTCTGACGAACCTCAGCGTGACCGAGAAGCTCTTCCTTGAACGTGGGAGCAAGCATACCTTTCATAGCAGCTTCGATCTCTTCGATGCATTCATAAATTATTCTGTATGTGCGTACATCGACTTTCTGACGCTCTGCCGAATCTATAGCTGTTTTATCAGGACGTACATTAAATCCGACTATAATTGCATTGGACGCTGAAGCGAACATTACATCACCTTCTGTGATGCCTCCGACCGCCGAGTGAATTACTTTTACCTTTACCTCGTCATTTGAGAGCTTTAAAAGGGAAGCTTTTACCGCTTCTGCTGAGCCGTCAACATCAGCTTTTACGATAATCTTAAGTTCTTTTGCCCCCTCGGAAATCTGAGCAAACAGATCGTCAAGATTTACATTTGAATTTGCTTTGAAGGAAGCTTCTTTCTGTTTTTCCTTACGCTGCTCGGCAAGTTCGCGTGCCATGCGCTCATTTTCAACTGCATTGAATTCATCGCCTGCAGCGGGAACGCCGTCAAGACCGAATATCTCTACAGGAACGGAAGGTCCGGCGCTCTTTACAGATCTGCCCTTATCATCAGTCATAGCGCGGATATGGCCTACGGCAGTACCGGCTATTACAACATCGCCGACATGAAGTGTACCGTTCTGTACGAGTACAGTAGCAACAGGGCCTCTGCCTTTATCGAGTTTCGCTTCGATGATAGCGCCTTTTGCGCGTCTGTTCGGATTAGCCTTATATTCTTTAACTTCGGAGATAAGAAGAATATTTTCAAGAAGATCTTCTATGCCCATGCCGGTAAGCGCCGACACCGGTACGCATATAACGTCACCGCCCCAACTCTCCGGTATAAGCTCATACTTTGTGAGTTCCTGAAGGACGTTGTCTGGATTGGCTCCGTGCTTATCCATCTTATTTATTGCAACTATTATTTCAAGTCCTGCATCTTTAGCATGGTTAATAGCTTCGATTGTCTGAGGCATTATACCGTCGTCGGCTGCCACAACAAGTATAGCTATATCTGTTGCTTTTGCGCCTCTTGCACGCATAGCGGTGAATGCTGCATGGCCGGGTGTATCAAGAAATGTAATGTCTTTGCCGTTTATATTGACACTGTATGCACCGATATGCTGAGTGATTCCGCCGGCCTCTCCGGCAGTAACATTTGCATGGCGTATTTTATCAAGCAGCGATGTTTTACCGTGATCAACGTGTCCCATAACAACTACGACAGGCGCACGTTCAACAAGGTCTTCATCTGAATCCTTTTCCTCATCAAACAGACGCTCCTCGATAGTTACAACAACCTCCTTGGTCGCT
>CABUHS010000011.1 GCA_902491535.1 uncultured Eubacteriales bacterium | reverse complement strand
GTCCACTGAGGAGATCTTGTAGATCCCTGTCTTGCGCGACCTGTTCCCTTCTGGCGCCACGGCTTCTTGCCGCCGCCGGAAACCTCTGTACGAGTGAGGGTAGACTGTGTACCCTGTCTTTGATTGGAGAGATATGCTCTGACCGCTGTATGAAGAACAGTGGCGTTTACCTCGGCACCGAATACTGCATCGGAGAGGGTAATCTCGCCCGTTTCTTTACCCGCCATATCGACTATTTTTAAAACCGGCATGTAACTTCCTCCTTCCGATTACGCATTCTTGACCGTATCACGGATGAATACGATACCGCCTTTAGCTCCGGGAACTGCTCCCTTTACAGCGATAAGGTTTGCTTCCGCGTCGATCTTTGCGACTTCAAGATTTAATACGGTGACCTGCTCGTTTCCGTACTGTCCGGGCATTATCTTATTCTTGAAAATGCGGGACGGTGTGGATGTCGAGCCCATAGAACCGGGCTGACGGTGGATGGGTCCTGTACCGTGTGTCATCTTCAGTATGTGTGCGTTCCATCTCTTAACAACACCTGTGAATCCGCGGCCCTTGGTGATGCCGGTTACGTCGACCTTTTCACCTGCAGCAAAAATATCTGCGGTGACGGTATCGCCTACATTAAGTCCCGAGCAATCGTCAAGTCTGAATTCCTTAAGGTGCTTTTTGTTTGTAACGCCTGCTGCCTTAAGATGTCCGAGTTCCGGCTTTGTAAGCTTGCGCTCTGCGATATCTTCAAATCCGAGCTGAACAGCTTCGTAGCCGTCGTTTTCTACTGTTTTCTTCTGAGCAACGACACAGGGTCCTGCTTCGAGAACAGTTACGGGGATTACATTTCCCGCTTCGTCGAAGATCTGGGTCATACCCAGCTTCTTTCCGATGATACCTTTTTTCATTATAGTATCTTTTCCTTTCCTGCACCGCGAGGGTGCGCATGTTATTGGTTGACTGCAAGAGCCAACATGACAATACCGTAGGCTGCATTACGCAGCGCGGCCTGCTTCAATGCCGTTTTGCGCCGGCAATACGCCGCGTGTTTTTACGCGTTTTTCCGGGAGTCCGATCAGAGCTTTATCTCGATCTCAACGCCCGCCGGAAGCTCAAGGCTCATCATTGCTTCAATAGTCTTCTGCGAAGGCTTTATTACATCAATGAGTCTCTTGTGAGTTCTCATCTCAAACTGCTCGCGGCTGTCCTTATACTTATGAACTGCGCGAAGGATCGTTACGATCTCTTTATCTGTAGGAAGCGGTACGGGACCGGAAACTGTTGCGCCGTTGCGCTTTGCAGTCTCAACAATCTTTTCCGCAGCCATATCGATAAGAGTGTGATCGTAGCTCTTCAGTCTGATTCTGAGCTTTTCCTTTACTGCTGCCATCTGTTTTTCCTCCTTGAAAAATGTGTCAGGGGGGAATACGCATCAAATGCCCTGTCCGCAGGTACATTCCGCCGCTTGGGTTATAGCGGGATTCCATGTACACCGCGCCGGGTGTTTCGGCATCTTCCATTAAAAATAACGGATAAGCCGAACCGCGTCCGGAACAGCCATGCCGTAACTTTTAATGTAAGCTGCCGTTTGATACGATACCGCCCGGTTTAAAAACTCGGACATACTCCGCGGAAATTCCCCGTATTTTTACATACAGCCACCTTCCGCCTCATCGCACATCAAGCTTTACCATTATACAATAAAAAGAAAAAATTTGCAATAGTTTTAATTTTTTTTTTATGTTTTTTTCATCTTTTACAATTTGTTCACATTATACGCAGCTTTTGCCGCGTTTCGACATAAAGTAACTCATTTCTATTTATTAAGTCGAAACCAGTCGATATCTTTTTGCCCTGAAAGCCTATTTTACGATAAAAAATTCATTTTATCCATTGACATTATTTTGCAATTATGGTAAAATAAATCCAGCATGAGACATATACCGCGCTCATAAGCAAAATAAAACAAAATTTAATTATAAAATCAAAAAAAGGAGAATGAAAATTATGAAATCAACAGGAATCGTAAGAAAGATCGACGAACTCGGCCGTATTGTTCTTCCTATAGAAATCAGAAACACACTCGATATCAAATCAAAGGACTCCATTGAAATATTTGTTGACGACGATAAAATTGTACTTAAAAAATATCAGCCCTCATGCATATTCTGCGGTAATTCCGACTACGTAACTATTTTCCGCGGCAAACTTGTTTGCGCCGATTGCATTGCAGCAATAAAACGTTCTATAGTTCAGTAAAATTCCTTCCTATTATATTATATAAACATTACATTTAAAATAATAATTCAAATTTCCGGTGCATTCGCGCCGGAAATTTTTTATTGTGAGACAACAAAGTTCCGAAGCGCTCACCCGCAATCTTTGATTGCGCCCGGTGTTTATACCGCAAAATTACAGAGTGTTTGTCAGGCACTTTAAAATTTAACATCTTTTTTATTTATTTTTATTGTCCGGAAAAATAATATATATAAGTAAAATTCAGTCGCGATATATTATTTTTCTCTCTTGTGCATAAATCGGTCATACAGGGTAAAAATATAGTTACAGGAAAAAAGAGTACAAAAGCCTGTAGAAATAAACAAATAAACCGAAAGGACAAAGAGATATGGACTATAACGCAAAAAGAGCAAGGCTCAGCGGCGTTATATACATAATCCTTGCGCTGATGCTGGCGACGATTATGTGTGTAACCCTCTTTACCGCAATTGCTTCCAAGAAAGAACAGAATCCTCCTTCCGAGACGGTTCCCGTAACAGACAAAACAAATTCCGGAAACGATCCGAGTGCTTCTGTAATTCCTCCGGAAACAAAGCCGTCGGCTGCAGTGGAAGCGGGACCGTCGGCGATCGTCACCGCACCTGATACAGAAGCTCCCTCTCCGGAAACAGAAAAACCGGCATCGGCAGAGCCGACATATTATATTATGCCGGTCGGCGGAGTTGTTACCGTTGAATATTCCGGAGATCTTCCCGTTTATTCGATTACAATGAACGATTACCGCGTTCATACCGGAATTGACATTGAAGCTCCCGTAGGAAGCGACGTTAAATGCTGTGCAAGCGGTATAATTTCAAATATTTACGATGACGATATGAAAGGTAAATGCATATCGGTCGACCACGGTGACGGTATTGTTTCCGTATACCGCGGAATATCAGATGAACTTCCTGACGGGATCGCAGAAGGCGCATCGGTAATCGGCGGAGCAGTTCTCGGCACAATAGGCGAAACAGCACTTTTCGAAAATGCACAGCCTGCGCATCTTCATTTTGAGATGATCGTCAATAACAAAAACGTAAATCCGCTCGACTACATCAGCTATAATGCTGATGCGGCATCATCATATTATTACACCGATTAAATATATTAAAATATAAAAGCAGCTGCCTTTCGATCGGGCAGCTGTTTATTTTGTATTCAATATATCTTAAGACAAATTTAAATCATACTCCGTATTTGGTCTTTATCCGCTCAAGAGTTTTTCCTATCGGTTTAATAAAAAGCATCAGGAATATAAGATTTGAAACCGCATAAATAACTGTAAACTGCGTTGCCGAAACGACTGCCGCAAGATAACGCGTGAAATTAAAAGTTCCGTCAACCCACAAAACCGTCCATATATCCATAAGCAAGGAATACATAATACCGGATATGACCGCATAGATTCCGAGAACTATCCTGCTCCGCTTCAGCGGATCGGCAAGAAGTCCGGCAATCAGTCCTATAAGTCCCCAGCTGAACATCTGAAACGGAGTCCACGGTCCCTGTCCGAAATAAAAATTTGATATTACTGCAGATAACGCACCTGTCATAAAACCCGCTTCGCTGCCGAAATACATTGCCGTTATTACAACTACAGCAGTAACAGGCTTAAATCCCGGTAAAGACGTAAAGATAAAGCGCCCCACAACCGATAAAGCAACCATTGCCGCGATCAGAACAAGTCTTTTAGTGCTTGTTTCCCTCTTTTCAAAGCAAAGAAAAAACGGAACACATGACAACGCAGTCACGCAAAGCGATATCCACGCATACTGTTTTTCTTCAAACAGTAATGCACCGCATAAAATAACGGCAGGAACAAGCAGGCATAAAATAATATAGGAAAGGCATTTTTTAACTGTATTCATTCATCTTCACCCCGCTCTGCAAGACAGCATTCTGTCACCCGATCGCAGGTAACTGCAGATTTCCATAGTCCGCGTGCCATTCGGTTTGCCGCCGTAGTATAGAAGTTATTTTCACTGAAAAACTTCTCCGGAATATCAGCAGACAGAATCTCGCCGTCAAAAAACAGCGCGCACCGATCGGCATTTTCAGCCGCGAATTCTACATCATGAGTAACCGTCAGAATAGTCATACCCTCACGGCGCAGCTCTGCAAGTATGCCCTTAAGAGTATGCTTGTAATTAGCGTCAAGTCCCTTGGTCGGTTCATCCATAAGAAGTATTTTCGGCTTGAGAAGAAGCATTTTTGCTAAAGCGCATTTCTGCTGTTCGCCGCCGCTCAGATCATACGGGTGCTTGTCAAGCAAAGCGCTTATTCCGATCTTCTCCGCAATCTTAACTATCTCCTCCGATATAACTTTCTTCGGAGTTTCGATGGCTTGCAAAATATCGGCAAAATCCTCACGAACGGTATCCTTGATAAAAACGGTCTGAGGATTTTGCGGCAGAAATGCAAGATTACCGCGATACAGCGAATTACCCTTATACTCTTTTATGGCTTTTCCGCCTATCAGCACTTTACCGCGATACGCCTTATTAAGTCCTGCAATAACACCGAGAGCCGTTGTTTTTCCGGTTCCGTTTCCTCCGAGAATACAGTAAATTTCTCCGCGGTAAATTTTCAGTGATGTTCCGCGAAGAATATCCGGAAGATCCTTTTCATAACGGAACCATACCTTTTTCAGTTCAATTACCGTATCGCCTTCATACCCGGCATTATCGCCTAAACCTGCTTCGCACCTATCATTTGCATCTGTGCCTTTGAAATGACGTTCAAGAAAATCGCGCCCTTCTTTAACTGTAAGCGGACATTCACAGTCAATATGCAAAGAGTTGAAAATACGTACCGCACTCGGAAGTCCGAGAAGCATCGGATGAGCGCCGCTGACATTTCCGAGACATGTTCCGGCATTTCTCGGAGTATCGTACATCAGCACCCTGCCATTTTCCATAAGCAGCACTTTATCCGCAATAGGAAATACCTCTTCGAGCCGATGCTCAACAAGAATAATCGTCAGTCCGAGTTCTCGGTTAAGCTTTTGCAGCGTCGCAATAAAATCCGATGCGGCAATGGGATCAAGCTGTGCTGTAGGCTCGTCCAGAATAAGTATCTTCGGCTGCATGACCATAACAGAGGCAAGATTCAAAAGCTGCTTTTGCCCTCCGGAAAGCTCATCCGTATTTTTGCGGAACCATGACTGTATACCGAAATAACTCGCCATCTCGCCGACTCTGCGCCTGATAATCTCTGTCGGTACACCGAGATTTTCAAGTCCGAAAGCAAGCTCATGCCATACCTTATCGGTCACTATCTGATTGTCAGGATTCTGAAGCACATAGCCGATATCCGAAGCACTTGTCTTTTCATCAAGCTCATCGGCGGATATTCCTCCGTAATAAACGGTTCCTGTCTTTTCGCCTACGGGAGCAATCTCTTTTTTCAGCAATTTAAGAAGAGTGGTTTTTCCGCATCCGGATTCACCGCAGACAACAACAAATTCGCCGCTGCTGACACTCAGACAAACATTATCAACGGCGTTCTTTTCGGCTTTCGGATATCTGAAGCTCAGATTTTCGATATGTAATATTTCCATACAAGCGCCTCCTTTACTTCGGTAATAAACGGTATAAATGAAAGAATTCCGAATGCCGTGTAAACAACGATCGCATATGCAGACAGATCAAGTCCGTTTATGCGCGGATAGTAGTAAAATACCGTCTCATTCATTGCGACTCCGGAAACAGTAATGCCGAGCATAAGCACACATGTTGCAAGCAGGATAGCGTCTCCTGAATAAAAATGAAACAGAGAGAAATTGGTTCTTCCCTTTAATCCGTATCCTCTTGCCTTCATAGATGCGGAAGTTTCAATAGAATTTTCCAGCGACCATGAAATCATAGCCATAAAAACGCGCATGTGACTTCTTATTTTGTCCGTAAAGCTCTTTGAAGAATACAGTCCCATAGCCTTCTGCGCCCGGTTTACTCTGTGCATCTGACGTTTGAACATAGGAATAAAACGGAGCGCCATAGAAAGAACAAGCGACAGCTTCGGTATCGCTTTACCGAACAGATAGAGAAATTTATCGCTTGTCATGATCTCGCTGTAACATTTACACCACAGTATAACGCCGATCAGCATAACCGCAATTGAAATTCCGTAAACAAACGCTTCCAGTGTCACAGGATTTCCGTTAAGAAAAAACAGCGGCGTTACACCGTTATGTGAAAACAGCGGATTTGTTATTGCGATCATCAAAAAAAGAGGTATATAAAAACCTAAATTTCCGATGTTTTCTCTTTTCCGATGTATCACAGTACAAAATAAAATTCCGCCGGCAAGTGCTTCCGTCTGTAAAACCGGATTCGAAACAAACATAGCTACAAGCAATACCGATAAAAAATAGATCAGAAGTACAAACGGGTGATAGTTTCCGAATGCTTTCATTAGTTCTCTCCTTCCAGCCACAGAGCGCCGACATCGTTTCCGAGGTTACAGGTATATATCCACTCGATTATCTGTCCGTCGCTCAGCTCATATTTCGAACATCCGTAATTCGGAAATTCACCGTCCACACGGTACATCCAGCCCGAAAGCGGTCCGCAGGAAAATTCATAAAGATAATTTATTCCCTGCACATAAACGCTTCCGAAGCTGTTTTTATCGGCTCCCTGATATTCCATCTGTATTCTGTTGTACCGCACCGCGCGCTCCAGAATGTCAAACGCCGTGTCTCCGGGACGAAGGACATATTCTGTAGCAGGTAAAATGACTCCGTCTGGCGGAACGAATTCGTCTGAGCGAAGACTCGGATCAAGGTCATCATAATTCTCAAGTACCGTATCGCATCGGATGCTGACGGTCACAGTTTCGCTTTCAGGTGTTATATCGTCAATATGAGTCAGATAATATTCATCCACCGACTGAATGTGCGTTCCGTTTATAAGTACAGCAACGATCAGAATAATGCCGAGTACGGCAAGAATATCCTTTTTCATCCGAGTCCTCTCCTTTCATCTGTCATTCATCTTCATTTTCATAAAGCGCCGCCAACTGCTCCATTTCAAGCTCGCGCTTTCTGCGCTTTTTATGTATTCTGCGCACAAGAAAGAATGCGATAATTACCGTAAAAATGCAAAGCACAACGGAAATAGCAATACCGCGCAGAATATTGTCGATCTTAGTTTTTGTTTTTATAACGTCTTCCCATCGTATAATTTTCGAGCGGTCATATTCGCTGAGCGCTTCGTATCTCAGCACTATGCCGTCCACCGTTTTTTTATCCTTCAGGGAAATGTTTTCAAACGGATAGAGCTTTTCAGTAATTTCCGTATTTAATGCGTCGATCTCGTCCTGCACGGCTTTTATCGCTTCTTCGGCGGATATAAGCTTTTGCAGATACAGTTCCTTTTCATCAAAATCCTCACACTGACGCAGCTTGTCAAGAAGCGTTGTTACCTGTACATACTGTTCGGTAGTCAGATTTTCGGGAAGAGAGTCCGCAGCCTGGCGGTCGGCATCCGAAAAGTAAAGAGCAACGGTACCACCCAGGTCATCCTCCGGGCTTTCCACGACCACTGTTTCACCAGCGATTCTTCCGACGTCCAGACCGGCTTTTTTAGCCGCCTCCGAAAGCTTCCAATATCCGTCTGCATAATTACGTTCATTCTCAGGAATGGAGTAAAAAGCGGTAAGTAACTCTTCAAGCTTTTCAGCATCGGTCAAGTCGACAGTAGCGGCAATCTGTGTTTCAAGATCTGCAATACGCTGTTTCAAAGCGCTGCTTTGCTCCGGACGGAAATCATAGAGCGTGCGCATTCCCGACTGCTGCCTCCATATCGCAGCCATTGTATACAAGGTCTGTTCGCTTGCCATCGTATTCGACTTATCAGGCAAAGATGTAGGATTATCAGGATCGTATGTAAACGAATGAATAAACCCTCCGTCAGGCATCTGATAACGGAGAATTCCGTCAAGCAGAGTATTTCCGTTTTTAATAAAACGTGCATCGGTAAGGGGATCTATCCCCAAAGCGCAAAGCGCTACGACCACCTGATCGGTACTTTCCACATTCTGCGTTCCCCAGCTTTCGAAATCTCCGGTAGGAAGCTGCTTTCCTGAAAGACAGTCTATCGCTTCATCCACGACTGCGCGAACCGTTTTTGTCACTTCGGTATCCGTCGGCTTCCGCTGATACGTATACTGCTCTTCACTGTTATAGTAAGGAGCAAGCGCCTGCAATACCATCGCGGTAATATCGGTATCACTGACCGTTCCGCTCAGTGCAAATCCGCCGTCCGCGAGCTGCTGACGCAGTATTTCCACGATAATGTCATCACGTGTATAAAATGCGTCCTCAGGAATCTCATACCGCATACTGTCCAGAGCAATAAGCCCCCATATCCAGCCGTTAATACCCTGTCTTCCGAGCGGAGTAGTTTTTCCGCGGTCATAAGTTCCGTCCGATATAAGATCTATCGGACGACCGCTTTCATCGGTCCCGATGTTTGTAGGATCTCCGCCCGACGCAAGAACTGCAAGAGCGATTCTGTGCCATTCGGTAGCTTTCGCCGCGCTGAGTTTTCCTGGCTGACAATAGCGCTTTTCGACCTGATCCCGTATAACCGCAAGGTATCCTTCATAATTATCGGAAATACCGAGTCTGCCGAGTCCGATCGGATACCAGTCACCCGGCGTAGTTCCGGCAAGCTCCAAAAACGTGTCGTTTATCAGAGATCCGTCAGGTTCGGCGCCGACGTCCTGCTTTTTCCATGCGATAATCCGCTCTGCAATACCGAGTACGTTATCTGAAACCGAATCAGCATATACTGCTCCCGATAACACAGAAAAAAGAGCAGCGAAAAACAGAATAAATCCGGTTAAACGCTTAGCCATTCCTGACATCTCCTTCAGATTCAGAGTCTGCGGAAATTTTCGCATTCTTACGGCGAACAGATAAAATGTAAAAAGCAGCTGCAGCAACGGTAACTGCCGAAACACCTGCGATTATAAAAGGCTTCGGAGATACGCCGTTTTTTTCATCGGTATCATTTTCGGAAACGGAGCCGTTATTTCCGGATTCACTTTTTTCTGTTCCCGATGAGCTGCCGGCATTATGTATTCCGGTGCTTCCGACTGCCTCCGAATCAGGAGAAGCTGCATCAGTTATATCATCGGATACGCCCGAAATGTCCGATTTTTGCTGCGTATCATCCTCATTGCCGGATACTGTACTGTCACGGTCAGACGTAACCTCATGATTAAAAGATTCATTTGAAACACCTGCGAAATCAGGCGGATCGAATACGCTGCCTTCCGGCGCAAAAGGTAAGCTAATGCCTAACTTACCTTCTCCGTTACCCGACGAACCTGACGGTCTGAACACTCCGATTATACTGCTCGGAGCGGACGGCAGCAATGAATTTGACGTTTTATTTGATCCGTTTCCCGACGCCGAAGGCTTATTCGGACTTTCCGCACTGTTCGAGGCAGACGGTTTATTTACCGTACTTCCCGAGCCCGAAGAAGTACCTGAGTTCTCAAATCCGCCGTAACCTGACGGCTTATTTGTACCGTTTCCGGAATTTGAAGGTTCAAAACCGATTCCGCTGTCCGTGACGGGCGGTACTGACGGTTTATCTGACACGCTTCCGGGGCTCGGGATTCCGGTGTCAGCGCCGGACGGCTTATCTGTCTCGTTTCCGGAATCCGGAGGCTTGATCGGACCGACAAATTCAGGCGGAATTTCAATATCCGACGGCTTATCCGAAGCATCCGGATCGCCGGGATCAGCCTTAGGATCTGTCTCCGGGGGATAAACGGCAGGCTGAGTTTCAGGCAAATCTGTTTCTGTTTCGGTTCCGGGATCAAGCAAAGCACTGTTCAGTACATTCACAGCGGAGTCAACGGCGCTCTGAGAAGCATTCAGCGTTTCCATAACCGATACCGCAGCGCTGTATGCCTCTTTTACGCGTTTCTTTGATATATCGCCGGAGGTCAATGCCCTGCTTATAGCTTTGCACAGTTCATCTTTATTCGCGGCGGCAAAGTAACCTGACGTTGGCTGTACATCTAAATCGGGAACATTTCCGCCTATAGAACCCAAGCCTCCGATATCCGCGCCGTATCCGAGAGTATACTGAACACGCACGACGTCGCCGTCAGATAAGTATGTATCGGAAAATCCGACATTCGGGAAAATATTATTGACAGAATACATCCATCCCGAACCGTTGGTAAATGCAAATTCCCCTATATATCCTTTCCAGTTATTCAGATAATCGTCAGGATCGAAAAATGTCATTGTTTCCTCAAGATAAGGAATAAGCATATCCGGAATTTTCGGAGAAATATTCAGTAGCCTCGGCTCTAACGGCGCTCCGCTCTTCTGATAATTGTTATATTTCTCCGCAGATACCGTCCCGTCCGCGATATAACCGAGATAAAAAGCCGATTTCGGCGTACCGCCGTAATATCCGACAAAACCGTTATTATGAAGAAGTCTTATCAGCTGCTCTGCCGAAGTCTCTCCTTCGTATATCGGCACGCTCACCGGACAGATCAGATAGCCGCATCCGACCGTAAACAGTTCTATGCTCCATACCGCCGTTCCGATCTGCTCTCCGGCTTTCGCCTTTACATATGTAATATGATACGTCAGTTCTTTTCTTTTTCCGCCGTCAGACGACGCGGAAACTGTGACAATATTTTCCCCTTCCTCGGTAAAAACAAGCGTATAGCTTGTTTTTTCAGTATCATCCCATGTCGGACTGACAATTTTACCGTTTAATTTTACAGTTGCTTTTATTTTTTCTCCTGCCGAATTTTTCGCCCAAACATCGAATGTTTTTTTACTGCCTTTCTGAACAGCGTTATCTGTCAGCGTTGCAGTAATTGCCGGACCGGATGCCGCCGACACCGAAAATGACGGCAAGACGAATGAAACTGCCAGAAACAAGCTGCTCAAAATTAAAGCAAGCCTTTTTATAGGTCGCATTCCGACTTCTCCTTTTATTTTATCATCTGCAAATCATTTTGTAAAGTACATTATGATCAACACAAAAAATTGCAGTATCCGTAATGCCGCAAAAGGCAGTCCTAATCCGAACCGCCCTTTACGTCCGTATCGGAAAAGTAATATATCAGCATCCCGATACATGAAAATTTGTGGTCAGCCGCATATTAAGCGCTCAAAGCGCCCGATATGATCTTCATCAGGCGGGTAAGATCCTTTGAGTTGACCGCTTCGTCTCCGTTGATATCGGGGGTTCCGAATACTTCAACTTTTTCACCGGATATAAGCTTCATAAGACGGGTAAGATCTTTTGAATTAACCATTCCGTCTCCGTTGATATCTCCGAGCTTCGTATCATCAGGATCATTTACAGCGTTCTTTAAATCCGCAAGCGCTTTTTCGGCTGACTCAAGCACATTCAAGCCCTCAACAAGCGCTTTTGCCTCATCGGAAAGCGAATCGTATGCTACACGCGCAGCAGCGATAACAGACTCACTTTCGAGAGTTACCGTTCCGATTGAATTTATAAGCTCAGAAACACTCTGCGCCTGACTTACCGTCTGTAAATAAGCAAGCTTTGCTTCTGCCTGATTGAGTACGATGTAATTCGAAACATGAGATTTCAAACTATCGTCTAAACCGTCATAAGCATTTCTTGCCGCTTTGACAGCGTCTGCACTTTGGAGTGTTACCGTTCCGATCGCCTCTATAAGCCCGGAAACCGACGCTACCGCTTCCTCATCTGTAAGCTGTTTTTCAGTCTTGACTTTATCCATATCAGCTTTTGCTTCTGCAAGTATCTGCAAAGCCGATTCCGCGTCAGATGCATTTTCTATAGAAATTTTACCGTCCGCTATGATCTGCTTCAATTCTTCCTGCTGAGCCTCGCGGTAATCCGCAAAGTCCTTATAGCTTTCAAGCTGAGCCTTTGCCGTATCCTTTACCTGACGTAAGGTCTGCATAGCTGCAAGCTCTGTCTCTGCCTGCTGAAGCACAGAATAATTTGAAACATAGGATTTAAGACTGCCGTCAAGGTTATCGTAAGCATTTCTTGCCGCATTAACAGCATCAGCACTGTCGGGCGTTACTACCCCGATCGCCGCTATAAGCCCGGAAACTGACGCTATCGCTTCCTCATCTGTAAGCTGTTTATCGGTTTTTACAGTGTCCATATCAGCCTTTGCTTCAGCAAGTACCTGCAAAGCCGATTCCTCATCAGATGCATTTTCTATAGAAATTTTACCGTCTGCGATAATCTGCTTCAGCTCTTCCTGCTGAGCATCACGGTAATCCTCAAAATCCTTATAGCTTTCAAGCTGAGTCTTTGCCGTATCCTTTACCTGACGCAAAACCTGCACAGCTGCAAGCTCTGTTTCTGCTTGCTGAAGCACCGAATAATTTGAAACATAGGATTTAAGACTGCTGTCAAGGTCATCATAAGCGTTTCTTGCCGCATTAACAGCGTCAGCACTGTCGGGCGTTACTACTCCTATCGCACCGATCTTTTCGACTACATAGTTAATATCATCGGCATCATATGTACTCTGCCAACTGAAGATCGGATATCCGCCGTTAGCAAGTCCGTAAGGATCTTCCGTGAAACTTCCTCCGAGAAGCTCTGCAAAATCCGAAGAACGCATTTCATCGGCAGTCATTCCGATGATCTCCCCGCTGTCAAGCTCTCCGATACCTTTTTCACATGTCGAAACATCATAATAACACTTTTCAAACGTATTTGCTCTTGTCACAGAACCGACGACCGATCCTGCTATCGGCAAAGATTCTGATGAAGCATAAACGTCTCCTGCATTGTAGCACCCGCGTACCGTATGGCCGTCCTGAATACCGCCTGCAATGCCGCCTGCAGAACCTGATGCATATACCGTACCGGTATTATAGCAGTTTTCGACAGTAACATTGACCTCGGTTCCTTCCTGCTCCCGTGTCGTGTCGAGATGTCCGACGATACCGCCGACATGCGTGTCTTTTCCATAGACAGTACCGACATTATAACATTCCCTGAT
The DNA here is from genome assembly GCA_902491535.1 of uncultured Eubacteriales bacterium. Classification (GTDB taxonomy): domain Bacteria; phylum Bacillota; class Clostridia; order Oscillospirales; family CAG-272; genus UMGS911. Next base: position 60,353 of record CABUHS010000011.1, on the reverse strand, counting down.
GAGGCTCTCTCCGCCGTCGCGTACAGTTCCGACTATACCGCCGCTGTAGCCTGCACAGTAGATATCAGCGCCGTTCCAGCATCCGATAAAGTCTGCGCCGTTGCTCCAGTTTGCGATACCTCCGAGGAACTGAGTGTAATTCTCTGCTTTACCTATCTCACCGCTGGCAACGCCGACATTTTTAATAACGGCGTTTGATCCTACATAGCCGAACAGTCCTCCGCTCACAGAGTAAAGGTTGTCAATAACACAGTTACGGCCGTCAAAAATACCGTCAAATGAATAATTACCTGAGCGTCCGATCGGTATCCAGTTATCGACATCCGAAAGATCTATGTGTGCAGTAAGAGCTACCGTTTTACCTGTAAAGCGCTCTCCCTTATTGACACGCTCAGCAAAAGCAATCAGTTCTTCGGCAGTTCCGATCTCGAGTCCTGCACGAACGGGAGCTTCTTCTCCGATCGGTTTCTGCACTTTCAAAACAGGATATCCGCCGCCGACAGTCTGAGCATCCGCAGCAAAAGCATCACCAAGCAATGCCGAAAAAGAAGCTTCCTTCATTTCTGCTTCTGTTTTCGCCGCAGCCTCACCCGTAACCGTACCGGGAGTATCATTTCCTCCGTCATCAAACATTCCGACCGCCTTATCGCATGAAGAATTCAGATAATACACATTTTCAAGCAATACAGATGTTTCGCAAACGCTTCCGATAACAGCTCCGGAAGGTTCTGTTTCCCTGACGGTTCCGGCATTGTAACAGTTTTTAACGGCAGAATCATCGGTGTTTCCAAGACGGAAGCTTCCGATAATTCCTCCGAGTCCCCAGGCTCCCGTTCCGCCGATATTACCCACGTTATAGCAGTTTACAACCGTCACAGATGAGCCGTTATTTTTCCAACGGTTTGGCCCGACCTGACCTATAATACCGCCTCCGGTATATGACGCATAAACTTCTCCGCGATTGCTGCAATTTTCAACAGTTACATGCGCGTTATCTTCCAGCTCGCCGAGAATGCCTCCCACGCCCCACAGACCGCTTACCGACGCATAATTATGACAGTTGCGTATCGTTGCCGAAGCATTCGAAACAACTCTTGCGGCAATTCCGCCGACCGTATTGTTGTATCCGCCCGGAACACCTATCTTACCGCTCGCAACCGTAAGATTTTCAATCAATGCACCGTCTCCGAGATTTCCGAACAAACCAAGAACATTATAATTCGACGTGTGGTTAAGATTCCATACGGCATATCCGGCTCCGTCAAAATGTCCGCAGAAGCCCTTCGATGTACTTTCAGCAATACCTCTCCAATTTTCAATATTTTTCATATTGATATCCTGCGTCATTCTGAAATGAACTCCGGATGTCGGCATTTGCTTAGCGGTAATATACGTATACATATCCGCAAGATCATCCGCCGAGCGGATAAGATACGGATTTTCTTCGGTACCCTCTCCGTCCCAGGGCATTTTCTCCGAAACAGTTATATCAAGCGAAGTTTTCAGAATACCGTATGTAATGTATATCTTAGTATCAGAAAGCGTCAAAGCGCCGACGGGAGAGTATGTATATCCGCTGACCGCTTCGCGTTTTCCGTCGCTGTATATTGCAGTAACTGTCATTCCTGCGGGATCAAAATTCTCTCTGTCATAATATTTTACCTTAACAGGTTTCTGAGTTACTGCAACAGATGTAATGTACGGTACATCTGTATCAAGCTCCGTTTCTCCGCCGACAAGCTCAATTGCAGCTGCAAGCTGTGCATAATTGCCGACATATCTTCGCTCGCTTTCAGGCACTTCTCGGAAAGCGGCAAGCGCCGATTTCAGAGCAGACTTATAGTTATCTGCCGAAGGATCGGGAAGCCGATCTATCATTCCGACCGCCGTATCAATAGCCACCCGGGCTTCATCTGTAAAATTCGGGCGCATATCATAGAGCGAACGCATTCCGTTTTCAAATCTCCAGTATGAAACCAAAGCATATGCAGCCTGATCGTTCGCCATAGAGTTCCATCCGCTGCCTGCTATATGGCAGAAGCCTCCGTCCGATGTACGGAAATCAAGGAGTCCGTCAAGGAGTGTTTTCCCGTTTGCGGTGATAAAGCGTGTATCCTCAGCCGGATCGATTCCGAGAGAACAAAGCGCAACAATTACCTGCGCAATACTCTCCGCGTTATTCGTTCCCCATGAAGTAAAGCCTCCGTTTCCGCTCATCATTGCACTGAGACGTTCAAGCGCCTCATCCACACACCTGCGAACTGTCTTTGATACAGTTTTTTTGCTGATCTCATTTGTGTATGTGTAAACGGTGTCGTCGTTATAGTACGGCGCAAGAGCCTGAATCGCCATAGCGGTTATATCCACGTCGGAACTATTTCCGTAACCGCCGAGTACCCAACCGCCGTACTCATTTCCGCCCGCGCCGTCAGTAAGCTGCATTTTAAGGATTTCCGTGATAAAATTCTCACGTGTATATTTTGCATCCTCCGGAACGTCATAGCAGCCTGCGTCCAACGCGATCAGTCCCCATATCCATCCGTTGATACCCTGAGTACCGGGACCGTTCCGCAAAGCGCAGTTATAACTTCCGTCTGCAATAAGATCAATAGGCTTACCGTTGTATGTACCGAAGCTTGTCGGATCTCCTCCGAGCGCCGCAACAGTAATAGCGGCTCTGTACCACTCGGTCGCTTTGGCACTGTGAAGAATACCGCCGTTTTCCGAATATGTTTTCTCTATATACGATCTCATCGCATTGATATAGCTGTCATATCCGCCGTCGTCGATCCGGAAACTGTAGCTGTCATCTCCGGCTTCAAATATTCCGAAACGTCCCATAGTAAGAGCCATCCAGTCGGTATCTGTAGAGCTTGCGCCCGCCATATATCCTTTATCTCCGAGAAGCGTTCCCGAAGAGGACAGCTTGTGGCTTTTAGTACTGTTTACCGCTTCGCGGATATATTCCGCAAGAGCAGCGGAAAGCTCCGTGCTTTCTGCAAAAGCAGGACGCACAGGCTTATCAGTGCTGACAGAGTTTTCCCATACAAGCACGGGATATCCGTCATTTATTCCGTCCTTATCGGACATAAAAGCATCGCCGAGTTTATCTGCAAGCTCCTGAGCTTTCATAGCTTCTTCCGGCATAACTCCGTCAGTATTTGACAGACTTCCGATACCGAAAGATGCGCTGCCGGTCAGATAATAGCTGTTTTGACATGATGCAGCTCCGTCCTGAGCCTGTCCGACAACTGCTCCAACATTTGTTTTACCTGTTACAGAGCCGATGTTATAACAGTTTGCAATACTTGCGCCATTGCGTCCCTGCCCGACGATACCGCCGACATGAGAGCCGGGATTTTCAACAGTTCCTTTATTATAGCAATCGGTAACGCTTCCGCCGAAATTGCAGCCTATGATACCTCCGCATGCAGCTCCTCCGGTAGCTGTAATACTTCCGCTGTTCACGCAACCTGTAACAGTACCGCTGCTGTACGCTGCGATTCCGCCGTAATAATGTACAAAGCTTCCGCCCGTACCGTTTACATCAACCGCATTCGAGCAGTTTTTAATCGTTCCCTTATTGTTATACCCTACGACACCGGCTATATTTCCGCCTGCCGACGTAACACTTCCCTGCACGGCCACATTCTGCACTGTACCGCCGTTTATATATCCGAAAAGTCCCTGATAGCTTGACTTCGAATTTATATAAAGTCCGCTGACAACATGACCGTTACCGTCAAAAGTTCCTTTGAACGGGGCAGACTGCGTTCCTATTGCCGTCCACGGGTTTGCTTCTTTTCCGAAAAATACATTCACGTCAAGACGGACAAGCTTACCCTCGTAGGTGTTCCCGCTGTTTACATCGTCAGCAAAAGCTTTTAACTGCTCATAACTTCCGATGATAAGATCGGGTATAAGCTCCTGCCATGCCAGCACGGGATATCCGCCGTTTATTCCGTCCTTATCGGACATAAAAGCATCGCCGAGTTTATCTGCAAACTCCTGAGCTTTCATAGCTTCTTCCGGCATAACTCCGTCAGTATTTGACAGACTTCCGATACCGAAAGACGCGCTGCCGGCCAGATAATAGCTGTTTTGACATGATGCGGCTCCGTCCTGCGCCTGCCCGGCTATAGCTCCGACATTTGTTTTTCCGGTTACAGAGCCGATGTTATAGCAGTTTGCAACTTCCGAGCCGTTACGTCCCTGTCCGATAATACCGCCGACATGAGAACCGGGGTTCTGAACAGTTCCTTTATTATAACAATCGGCAACGGTTCCTCCGAAATTGCAGCCTACGATACCTCCGCATGCAGCTCCTCCGGTAGCTGCAATGCTTCCGCTGTTCACGCAGCCTGTAACCGTACCGTTGTTGTATGCAGCGATTCCGCCGTAATAATGTACAAAGCTTCCGCCTTTACCGTTTACATCAACTGCACTCGAACAGTTTTTGATTATTCCCTTATTGTTATATCCAGCAACTCCGGCTATATTTCCGCCCGTCGACGTAACACTTCCCTGCACGGTCACATTCTGCACCGTACCGCCGTTTATATAACCGAAAAGTCCCTGATGACTTTTCGTTGAATTAATATATAATCCGCTGATGACATGATTACCGCCGTCAAAAGTTCCTTTGAACGGGGCAGACTGCGTTCCTATTGCCGTCCACGGGTTTGCCTCGCCGCCGAGACTTATATCACCCGCCAAAACAACCGTCTTTCCTTCATAGCTGTTGCCTCCGTTTACATCAGATGCAAAATTTTGAAGTTCCTCCGGAGTAGAAACGGTCAGATCGGCTTCTGCTGCAAATGCCGACACAGGCAGCACGGATATTATCATAATAAAAGCCAGCAAACCTGCGAGCAGCCGATTATGCCTTGTATTCATATTTAGATCCTCCTTTATTTTACTTATCTGTTTTTTCACAGTCACTTGTTTTCTTTACAGTTCCGCCCTTTCCGGATCGCTTCTTTTTCTTTGAAACATCCGTTTTTGCCGCTTTGAGTCCTGCGGTCTCTAAAGCCCTGGGCCACGGACCCAAAAATGCTTTTATCCGGGATAAAGTAACGACATCAAAATCACTTTTGAGCGGAAGTCTGCCTGTTTCAGACTGTTTAATTTGCAGCTGTCTTACCGCCCAAGACCGCTTTTCTTCACTTGTCATAATTTCATCCCCTCTTTCCGAATAAATAAAAAGGTCTTTCCCCCATCTCTGAAGGAAAGAGCGCAACTGATCATAAAGGCACAACAAAACTACGGCTTTGAAATAATGCAAAAAAATAAAGAATGCAGAACCTCAAAGCCGGCAATGCGGCATGATAATCGGTTGCACTCTTCTCGCCCAATCATGGTAAACCTTTTAGAAAATACGGCAGGTATCCTGACTTATGATAAGCGGAAAGAACTCGTCTCCGCAGAAAGAGCAGCCTTCTCAGAAAGCCCAAAACGATCCAATGGCATTATTACTCTTCATTTCGTCAAATACAGTAATGGCGGTTGTTCCGGATTCGAACCGGATTCCCTTTTGCATCTACTCAGCTAACAACTTTTCAAACCGTATCTTCATTCATATTTGATTTTAATACGCATTTAATTATAATGTCTTTTTCAGAATTTGTCAATAGAACAGGAAAAAAACACATAAATTTCATACTTTTATATCTTCAAAAAAGCAGGTCAGGTCGTACCACAGTACGACCTGACCTGCTTACAGATGTTATGTTATATACGCCGTTTTATCCGGCTGACGCGCCGCCGTATTATCTTTACTTCGTAAATGCCTCAAGCGTTGCGGCGCGAAGCAGCTTGTACCTGCTGTATTTTTCGGCATAAAGCGCTTTATGCGCAAGATCCGGATACACTGTATCGCCGTATTTTACGAAAGACTCAGCCGCCTGTGCAAGAGAATCAAAACGTCCGACAGCAACTCCTGCCATCATCGCACAGCCTGCCGCTCCGGCTTCATCGGTAAGAAGCGGAGTTATAGATCGGATGCCGCAAAGCGAGCCGAAAATATCCGCCTTGAGCTGAAGCCATACAGGAGACGATGCGCCTCCGCCTGTCGCCATAAGCTCATTTATGCAGATGCCCTGCGCAGCGAGTTTTTCGAGATTGTAAACCATCTCATATGTAAGACCTTCCATGACCGCGCGGTATATATCGGGAAGTCCGGTCTGCATCGTCATTCCCATTATGCTGCCCTTAGCATCCGGCTCTATGTCCGGCGTACCGCCCGCTCCGAGAAAATGCGGAACAACAAGAATATCAGACGGTTCAGCAGGACATGTTTCGTCAAGAATACGGTAAGCACTCACACCACGCGATTTTGCCTCTGCCTTAACAGATGAAGCAAAGGTGTCTCTGAACCACTTCAGAAGAACTCCGCCCGAGAAATTAAATGCGTATGTCGCATAAAGTCCGCTGACCGAGTGAGGTACACAGGCGAAGTTATCACCGGTAAAACTGCTGTCACGGATTATGTGATCAAAAACAGGGGTAATACATTCAACAGAGCCGGTTCCGTCGACCGCCTGTCCCGCCGAAAGCACACCTGCTCCGGTCGCAGCAGCAATCTGATCCTGCGAACCTGCGACAACGCGGACAGAGGACGGCAGTCCGAATTCCTCCGCAAGCGCGGGACGAAGTGTTCCGATAACCGTTCCGTTCGGAACAGGCTCAGGCATCAGAGAGGGATCAACGCCCGCCGCCGCGAGTATCTCATGTGAAAATTCACGTTTTTCAAGATCGAATGCCTCTGTACGGCAAGCCTGCGTATGAGTTGAAGTAAATTCTCCCGAAAGGCGGAAGCAGATGAAATCAGCCGCCTGAAGAAACTTGTATGCGTTTTCACGGACGCCGGGAACATTGCCGAGAGCCCATACGATCTTCGGAAGCGAATACATAGGCGCAGGGCTTGCGCATGTGATCGCTGAAATACGGTCTTTTCCGAGTTTTTTAACAATAGCGTCGTTTTCTTCAACTCCGCGCCTGTCAGTATACATGACCATATCGCAGAGACACCTTCCGTCACGGTCAACAGGCACGCACGCCTCGCCGAACGACGTTACAGCTATCGCTGCTACATCTCCGCGGTCGACCGCAGGAGAGCTGACACATCCCTTTATAACGTCAGAAGCAGCCGAGAATATAGCGTCTGCGCTCATATCTCCGGCTCCCGCCGCGGTTTTATATTCCGAATATGCCACTGAAAGCTGAACGCCTTCTTCGGAAAACGCTACACATTTAATGCCGGTGCTTCCGGCGTCAAGACCGAGAAAAATCATATTGTTACCGTTCCTTTTCATCATTTACGGCGGCAAACAGAGCCGCTGCGGTCAAAATATGCGTGAAATCATATTGACTATTATCTTATTTAATATTATAATAATATAAAATGTGTATGTCAATATCATTGTAAAATAAATTCACAAGGAGTCATAAATAATGCCTATTGTTTCAGATTACAAAAAAGTAATTGAAGAATATGAAAAAGCAGCCGAAAAAGGCTGGGTAATCCCCTGCATATGCAGCGAAAATCTCACAACGACCGAAGCTATCTTCGCAGCAGCGGAAGAATTCGCCGTCAAAAACGGCTTTGACAGCGTTCCCGTAACGCTCGCCATGACCGTAAATTACAGCCACCGCCCGCAGGCGACCTATTACACACATAACCGCCGCTGGGACATGGGACTGCGCTGCTTCCGCGCCGACGCTGAGATCCTCTCGGAGGCTTATCCGCACGTTACAGCGATGCTTCATCTTGACCATGTTCAGCCTGTTGACGATATCGAGCTGCTCGAGAGCGACCTTTCGGGATATGCTTCGATCATGTACGACGCATCAACGCTTCCTTTCGAAGAAAACATAAAGAAAACAGCCGCTTTTGCCGAAAAGATGAAAGGAAAAATACTTATCGAAGGCGCATGCGACGAGATATATGATGCAGGCGGATCGACGCATAACTCTATCACTACTGCCGAAGACGCCAAGCGCTTCATTGATGAAACAGGCGTTGACCTCATCGTATGCAATCTCGGAACCGAACACCGCGCATCAGGCAAGGATCTCAAATATTACGGGGACGCAGCATGCAAGATCCGCGAAGTTATCGGACATAAGATCGTTCTTCACGGAACATCGTCCGTAACAGCCGATCAGATAAAATCTCTTTTCAGCGACGGAGTATGCAAGGTCAACATATGGACTGCGATAGAGCGCGATTCTTCACCCGTACTTCTCCACTGGATGATCGAAAACGCTTCGCTTATCGGCGGTACGAAGACGGTAGACGCGCTTATCGAAGACGGATATCTCACAGAACGCTGCCGCACGGGCGAGAAGGCTTCGCTTAAATATTTTACAACAGAGGCACGTCAGATGATCGTATTCGACGAGATGAAAAAGATCGTCCGCGCATATTTCGATCTTTGGTGCGTCTGAGCCGTTTAGATCAAAACCTATAAGAAAATCCGTTAAGCGGAATTTACCGCTTAACGGATTTTCTTATTATGAAACAAAGTCCCGGAATACGCCCGGGCTTTTATTGTAAAATAACAAGACTTCGGGGCATCCCGCCTGCAATCTTTGATTGCTCCGACGGGTCGGGTTCTTATTCATGAAATTTTATCAGACGTTAAAACGGAAAAGTACAACGTCTCCGTCGTTCATAACGTATTCCTTACCCTCACTGCGAACAAGACCTTTTTCTTTCGCCGCAGTAAGGCTGCCGCATGCCATGAGATTCTCATAAGAGATGACCTCGGCACGGATAAAACCGCGCTCAAAATCAGAATGTATCTTTCCTGCCGCCTGCGGAGCGCGCGTTCCTTTTCGTATCGTCCATGCGCGAACCTCCTGCGGTCCGGCAGTGAGAAAGCTTATCAGTCCGAGAAGCGAGTAGCTTGCCTTTACAAGTCTGTCAAGTCCGCTTTCCGTAAGACCGAGTTCTTCTAAGAATTCTGCCTTTTCGTCCTGCTCGAGAGTAGCGATCTCGGCTTCGATACCGGCACATATAGGAAGTATTTCCGCGCCTTCCTCTTCTGCCTTTTCGCGAAGCTTCATATATCCCTCATTCTGAGTCATATCGGTACCGACCTCGTCCTCTGCAATATTCGCAACATATATAACAGGCTTCATCGTAAGAAGCGGAACCGTCTGCATTATCTCAGCTTCATCCTCGGTAAACTCAAGCGAGCGAGCGGTCTTGCCGTCATTAAGCTCTTTTGCGACTCTTTCAAGAAGCACTGCTTCCTTTTCAAGGCTTTTATCACCCTTCATCATCTTTCTTGCGTGAGCTATCCTGCGTTCGATAACCTCAAGATCGGAGAAGATAAGCTCCATGTTGATAGTTTCGAGATCGCGCAGCGGATCTACAGATCCGTCAACGTGTATTATATCGGTGCTTTCAAAGCAGCGCACAACGTGAACGATCGCGTCCACCTCGCGTATATGCGAAAGAAATTTATTTCCGAGTCCCTCTCCGTGAGAAGCGCCCTTTACAAGTCCTGCTATATCGACAAACTCAACTATCGCAGGCGTATATTTTTCAGGCGAGTACATCTTTGCAAGTTCATCGAGCCTTGTATCCGGAACTGCAACAACACCTACGTTAGGCTCTATCGTGCAGAACGGATAGTTTGCGCTTTCAGCGCCTGCATTCGTAATCGCATTGAAAAGAGTGCTTTTTCCGACGTTCGGTAACCCGACAATTCCAAGCTTCATTTTATAAAGTCCGTGCCTTTCTCTGTGCGGTTGATCCGCACATCTAAAATTCGATAATTAATTCTATCTGTAAATTATAATACATACAGCCGAAATTATCAAGAGGAGCGGCAATAAAAAAATAAATTACAGCATTTTGTTAATAATTTATTTACATATATGTTATAAAAAAGGGACATTTTTCTGTTATAATGAAGTTGGTCAAAAAAATAACTATTTTAACAATCCCGTTTTAAAGACCGCATCCGAAAATGATGAAAAACAAAAATACGGCACGCAAGCCGCGTCCGTACAGATTTATAAAAATAAGAGAGGTAATTTACTATGATCGGAACAAAAATACTTGTTGTAGACGACGACGTCAATATATGCGACATGCTCCGTCTTTATCTCGAAAACGACGGATATGAAGTAAAAACAGCCAGCGACGGATCAGAAGGCGTAAGCTTTTTTAAGATGTACGAGCCTGATCTTGTCCTGCTCGATATTATGATGCCTAAAAAGGACGGATGGCAGGTTTGCCGCGAGATCCGCGAGATCTCCTCGAAGCCTATCATAATGATCACCGCAAAAGGCGATGTTTTTGACAAAGTTCTCGGACTCGAACTCGGCGCAGACGATTTTATTGTCAAACCCTTTGAGATGAAGGAGCTTTCGGCGCGTATCAAAGCGGTACTCCGCAGATATTCCGCACATGACAATCAGAAGGACGACGGAATAATAAAACTTGACAACATGGAGATAAGCCTCGACAAATACGAGCTTAAGCTCAACGGAAAATCTGTCGATATACCTCCGAAAGAATTGCAGCTTCTGCACTTCCTCGCGTCAAACTATAACAGGGTATTTACCCGCGACGCGCTTCTTGACAAGGTATGGGGATTCGATTATCTCGGAGATTCACGAACCGTCGATGTACATATCAAGCGCCTGCGCGAAAAGCTTGACGGAGTTTCGGACAAGTGGACGCTGAAGACCGTATGGGGCGTAGGATATAAATTCGAGCTTTTGCAGTAAGTCCGGGCAAAACAGCATATAAAGCTTTAACGTATATGATAAATACAAAAAGGACGCCTGCGGCGTCCTTTTTACAAAGCAAGTTCAAACAGAGGTGCTGACATTGAATAAAAAAAACGTCTCAAGCATGTACAGAAGCCTGTTTTCAAGATATCTTACGGCATTCCTGCTGATAATCGTGGTCGCGTTCTCTATCCTTGTTGCAGTAATCGGCTCGATGCTGGCAAATTATATAGGCGATATAAACCGCGAAACACTTTCACGGACTGCTGTAAACGTAAAAGAATACATAGAATCGGAATATCACAATTACGGAACAGATGACTTCAGTCTTTTCGTATTCTATAAAAAGGACAATATAAAACGGATACTCTCAATGATGTCGACATTTACCGACGAAACGTTCATTTTTATAACCGATAAAAAAGGAACTATAGTAGTAAGCAGTAACGGAATCGAAACCGTGAGCGAACGGAATGTCAGCGAAGATCTAATGGCAGATATAGAAAACGGAAAAATCTCGCCGTTTAAGAATCTGTCAATAAAGGGCATTACCAAAAGCGGCTGCAACGCATGCGCAACAGCGATCGTGTCCAAGGACGGAGATACCGTCGGCGCACTGTTTGTCTGCACCGAGACATCAGCTACAAATGTTTTTGTCACAACTATGACCAAAACGCTTATAATGGAATGTTTGTGGGTACTTCTCGCCGCGCTCATCGCCGTATATTTCATCAGCGAACGCATAACACGTCCGCTCAAAGAAATGAGCCTTGCCGCAAAATCGTTTGCGTCGGGACAGTTTGACGTGCGCGTTCCTGTTATCGGTCACAATGAAGTCGCGGACCTTGCACAGGCGTTTAACAATATGGCAGGCTCGCTTGCCAAAACAGAAGAAATGCGCCGCTCCTTTATCGCAAATGTATCGCACGATCTGCGTACACCTATGACAACGATCGCCGGATTTATTGACGGAATTCTCGACGGAGCTATACCTCCGGAGAAGCATGAATACTATCTCGGAATTATAGCCTCAGAGATACGCAGACTGTCCCGTCTCGTTACAACACTGCTCGATATAACACGTATACAGGCAGGGGAACGTAAGTTCAACATGGAACCGTTTGATATCTGCGAAATGGCACGCGTCATTCTCATATCGTTTGAACAGAGGATAAATGAAAAGAAGCTCGATGTCTCATTCGACTGCGACAATGAAAATATGTATGTAATGGCTGACCGCGATGCGATATATCAGATACTTTACAACATATGCGACAACGCAGTAAAATTCTCGTTTGAAGGAGGCAAATACCGTATTTCTATCATAACCAAGGCGGGAAAAGTATACATTTCGGTATACAACGAAGGTCAGGGAATCTCAGAAGATGAAATATCGTATGTATTTGACCGTTTCTACAAAAGCGATAAAAGCCGCGGTCTCGATAAAACAGGAACAGGCCTCGGACTGTATATAGCAAAAACAATAATAAACGCACATCATGAAGAAATCTGGGTAAGAAGTGTATACGGAAAATTCTGTGAATTTACTTTCACTCTTCCGTTTACTCATAAACCCAAAGATGATTAAATCTGACATTTTGAAAAATACTGAGAACCGTCGTTTTGATCAAACAAAACGACGGTTTTACCTATACTTAAAAAGTTCATAATTATTGTAAATTACTTAACCGAAGATACAAAGCTTTTTTACAAAACCAAATAAAAAACGACATATTTAATTAAAGCGAAATTCAAATATGAATGCTATACTTTTTGTACCTTAAAATGATCATATCATAAATCGCTGCGTAAAATGCAGCAGCGCCGTAAGGCACGGGACGGTGAAGCCGTCGATTCAGCCATTCAATGTTATTCTGTCAGGCATCAGAAGGCTTGCTTTACAAGGCTTTTGCTAACGCCGTGAGATTATTCTATCAAAAAGGTAAAATGCATTATAATTTTCTGCGAGGTACTTTCCATTGAAACGTTCGGCAACGGAAAACAGAATATTTACGCACCGCAAAGAAACGGTCATCGGCATAAAAAGCGAAAATATATCTGCAGAAGAATCGCACGAAGCTGTATTCGGAACACTTTCCGGAAGTACGTATTATTCTGTTTTCAGAAATGAAATTGAGAAAAAAAACGGAGAAAACAGAGCAAAGCGAACAGCAATGTTCAGAAGCGCCGCAGCTATCACCCTCTCTCTTTCGACATTATTTGCAACCGCATTTATCGCTGTTGCAGTAATAAAAGATTCTTCTTTTAAAAGCCGTTTTAAAAACACAATACTCGGTGTATCCGGAATTTCAAATTCCGGCAGCATTGAAGCAGAGCCGGAATCTGCCGCGGCACCGTCGGCAACGTACGGAACCGGCAATTCTGACAGTCCGTCGCCAAACGGCAATACGAACTCGAATTACTATACCGAATCACAGATAAGACTGATAGCTTCAACCGGAATGCTCCTGAGTCAGGTCAGCGATATGTCATCAAGAATATACGGTATCCCGCGCGGAGTTACTGTCGAACAGAATACCGAAGACGGCATAATAATTAATACTAACGGTCTTTACAAAGATGACATAATCACTCATATAAACGGAATAAGAATATTTACCGTTGATGATATGTTCTCACTTTTACAGGATGCTGTGTCGCAAAACAGCGTTGTATATTTTAATGTTTACCGCAACGGAGAGTCTTTCAGCGCTCAGTGTGAATGTTCGGAAAATCAGGAAAAATAAAAGTATAAATAACCCATAAAGTCATAAAGCCGCAGAAAAGTTTCTACGGCTTTTTATTGTGAAACAACAAAGTTCTGAAGTACCTTCCCGCAATCTTTGATTGCGCTCAGCGGGTCGGGTTCTTATTTTTTAACTAAAAACACCCAAAATCCGGTTCTTTCTGAAAAGATAAGGCATAACTGTTTTTATTTCAAATTCTGCCGATAATCAACCGTTAACAAGACCAATATAAAGATTGTGTCACACAGACTTTGAGTTCTCCCTGAATGCCTTTATTGCCTCCGATATATCGTCTGCTCCGAATATCGCAGATCCGGCAACAACAACATTCACTCCTGCCGCTACCGCCTGAGCAACATTATCTCGGTTGATTCCCCCGTCAATTTCAATATCGTACTTATATCCGTTTTCTTCTCTGTATCTTACAAGATCACGGACATGTTCAAGCGTCTCCGGCATAAATTTCTGTCCGCCGAAGCCCGGCTCCACACTCATTACAAGAACCATATCTACCTCTGAAAGCATCGGTTCAAGAACAGCTGTTTGGGTTCCCGGTTTTATTGATATCGAAGGCTTTATGCCCAGTGAGCGGATATAGCGAAGCGTCTCAAGCTGATTGTCACAGCTCTCATAGTGTATCGTTATAATATCAGCGCCCGCCTTTGCAAAGCTGTCTATGTAGCGCAGCGGATCAGTTATCATGAGATGAACGTCAAACACGAGCCCCGACACAGGTCTTATAGAAGAAATAACACAAGGTCCGAAGCTTATATTGGGAACAAAAATTCCGTCCATAACATCAAGGTGCAGATACTCAGCTCCCGCCTCCTCAGCTGCCTTTATATCATCTCCGAGATGTGCAAAATCGCATGAAAGCATCGACGGCGAAATTATTATTTTTGAATTATCCATTTTATTTCCTTCCGAAAAATTTATTATTATGATTTAAAAACTGTATTATTTATACGGCATCTGCCGATTTCCTCGTCAAACTGAATCATACAGAAATTCCGGCGGCTGTCACAAAAGCGGTCTGCCGCCATATTATGATAAAGGCAACGCTGAAATCTCCATTGCACGGCAGGAGAAAAAGGAAATCCGGCGACACAGCATCGGAGATAAAAGCCGCAGACTGGCTGAAGCCTCGGGATACTTTATCAACCGCACCAAGCATATCGGAAGCCGCCGCAAAAGTAAAGGAAGTGCGTAGCCGCAGCTCCGCCGGCAATGATCACTATACGCGCCTTACACACCGGATCAGCGGTGTGTAAGGCGTTTTGCTGTCTGCCATTCAGACAGCGCAAAATTCTATCAGCAAATATTATTTTTCAGTACAATAAACCTTATCTGCCGCGCTCCTTGCCCGGCACGATAAGCGATACCGCATGCGCAGCTATCGCCTCGCCGTTTCCGGTAAAACCGAGTCCTTCTTCGGTCGTTGCCTTTACATTCACGCGAGATATGTCAATTCCTAAAGCTTTTGCAATCGTGTCACGCATACATGGAATGTATCCCATTAGCTTCGGGCGTTGAGCCACTACTGTCACATCTATATTTGATACAATATACCCTGCTCCGGCGATAAGACCTGCGACATGCTCCGCGAGCTTGATACTGTCAGCACCTTCATATCGGGGATCGGTATCCGGGAAATGCTGTCCGATGTCTCCGAGCGCAGCCGCGCCGAGCAGCGAATCCATGACTGCGTGAGTCAGAACATCCGCATCCGAATGACCGAGCAAACCTTTTTCATACGGTATTTCAACACCTCCGAGTATAAGTTTCCGTCCGATTACCAGTCTGTGAACGTCATAGCCGTGTCCTACACGCGGCATTCCCGCAGATACACAGTAATTATTTTCATCCACCAGCATACACTCCTTTCCCTTCAGTATGCGTACAGAAAATTACGTTTGTCATACCATAAAACACAAAAGCTATCACTTACCGGACTTACGGCATTCTTCCGATTTACCGGAAGCCTTTTCCTCCGCGTCGCGTATGCGTCGGGAGGTAAGTATTGCCTCCGCAATAATAAGATCCTCACGTGTGGTTATCTTTATATTTTCGCGTCCGCAATCCACAAGACCGACCTTAAATCCGATATGTTCGGCAAGCATACAGTCGTCAGTTGCTTCGAAGCCCTCAGCCTCCGCAGTATATGCAGAAGCCAAATATAAACTCGTTTTAAATGCCTGCGGCGTCTGCGCCCTCCACAGATCGGAACGGTCAAGCGTATCGGTTATAAATCCGTTTTCATCACATCTTTTTACAGTATCAGTCATACGCTCAGCCGCTGCCGCTGCTCCGCATGCACATGCCTTTTTAAGCACGCTGAGTATCATATCCGGTGTTATAAGACAGCGCGCGCCGTCGTGTATAGCAACATACTCCGAAGCCTCAGATATCGCCGATACACCGCTCAAAACCGATTCACGCCGGGTATCTCCTCCCGAAACCGCACGTACAAGCTTTGTAATGCCGTATTTTTTCTTAAAATCCTCATAGAGCGAAAGCTCATCCTTTCGCGCTACAACGATAATTTCATCGATCTGTGTACATGACTGAAACGCAAGTAGAGTCCTGACTATAACAGGAATACCGTCGATTTCGGTCAGCTGCTTCGTCCGGGGCATATTTCCCATACGCGAGCCGCTTCCGCCTGCGACAATAACAGCCGAAACAAAACAGTTATCAGGCGTTAAAAGTCCCGCGGCGGCGCGAAGCACATCAGGCAGCTTTTTTAAAATATTAGCCATACGGTAAAACCATTACCCTTTTTGATCTTTATTTAATATTCCATAACAGAAACCGAGCCGATTTAAAGACGGGCAACAACTCTGTTATCAGGTATTTCAGAGACGAATCCCACCGTCTCCGTAAAAAGTGCTTTGATGCCGCCTAATTTAAAAATAGAGGACATCATTCTTTTTGTTATAAGTATACCATATAATGTGTTTTTTAACAATAGGAAATGGGACAAATTCAGGATAAATTTTGAAAAAACACTTTCCATACCGGCGCATATGTGGTAAAATATCATTTGTATATTTATGAAAGGATACTTCGCATAGCGAAATTTAAATACATAGCTCATGAGAAAAAAATGCTTTATTTTCGGTGCAGGCGAATACGGCAGATTATCGATCGGAAGCGATAATGTTAAGGACGCACTTGTAATAGCTGCCGACGGAGGCTACAGCTATACCTCTGCGCACGGCATACATCCGGACATCATTATCGGAGATTTTGATTCGCTCGGTTACGTTCCGAGCGAAAAAAACGTCGTCAAAATGCCCGCGGAAAAGGATGATACCGACATGATCGCGGCGATACGTAAAGCACTCGAATACGGCGGCAACGAAATAATCATATGCGGGGCGCTCGGCGGACGGCTTGATCACACAATTGCCAACATTCAGTCACTTAACTTTATCGCCTCACGCGGCGCGCAGGGATATATACTCTCTGACCGGGAAGCACTCACAGTAATCCGCGGAGGATCTCTGCTGTTCTCCGAACGCTTCGGCGGTATGGTATCTGTATTCAGCATAGGAGACCGATGCACGGGCGTAGATCTCCGCGGACTTAAGTATCCGCTTACAGATGCTGTTGTAACAGGAGATTTCCCTATCGGTGTAAGCAATGAATTCACCGGAACAGAAGCATGTATATCGCTAAAAAGCGGAGCTATGCTCGTTATGTGGACAAATATCGGAGAACTTCCGGAATATATCAAAGAAGCCGAATAAATAACAGCCGTTTTCGATTTATATATGATTTATACAAACAACAACCCCACCCGCCGGGCTCAATCAAAGTTTGCGGGAGTGTATTCCATAACCTTGTTGTTTCAGGGTAAAACCGTAACTGTGCAAATACGATAAAGAAACTTTATAACGGCTGAAATCCGCACTTAGATTTCAGCCGTTATGATAAACACAATGATAAAAACTGAATAAAATATTTTACAGCCGGAGCAATTATTCAGAATCTATCGAAATACATTAAAAAAAATCAGCGCAACTACTTGACATAGCAAAGTAGTTGTGCTATATTATAGTTAACCTACTCGGCTATACAAAGTAGCCAGCATAATATTGATAAGCATTTAAACCGTTATTGTCTGAGTTATCCGTCATTCAAGGGGGGGAGAACATTGGAAGAATCGCAGCTTTTAAAAGGAATTCTGGAAGGATGTGTCTTATCGGTAATATCGGAAGGCGAAACATACGGATATGAAATACTGACGCGTCTGGAAAAATGCGGATTTGACACACTGCTCGAGGGAACGCTATACCCCGTACTTACACGTCTCGAAAAGAAAGGCCATATCTCATGCCGTAAGGAAAAATCGCCTTACGGTCCGATCAGAAAATACTATTCCTTAACCGAAAGCGGAAAAAACGCGCTTGAAAACTTTAAAGACAATTACGCAAAGATCACTGCAGCAGCAGAAAACATACTGAAAGGATCTGATATAAAATGAAAGACAGCTATATTTTTTACACGGATAAACTCGGCAAAGATTACCGCCGTGTATTCGAACAGATAGAAATATACGTACTTAGCCAGAATATTGACGACCGGACGCGCGAGGAAAGAATGAACTATCTGCTTGATATCTTCATGAGCGCCGAGCAAGCAGGCAAGCCGCCGGAATCTGTCACGGGAAAAAACCTTGAACATTTCTGCAAAATGTTCTGTTCCGATCTTGGCTTCAAACATTCGGTACTGTTTGCTGTCGACTGGCTTAAATCGGTAGCATGGGTGATGCTTATTGAGGCAATAATAAATATATTTTGCTATCTGTCAAACATACCTGACGGTGAAGCGATTGATCTTATGCATATTCCCGGAACGCTGAATCTGCTCGGATATATTATAGGAATTATGACATCCGGAATTATGATGATAACATCGAATATAATAATCAGGCGCATTATGTTCAAAATGAAACGCATTTCAATGAATATACTTAAAATAATCTGCGGAGCGGTCGCAATTCTCAGTTTTCTTATAATATTCTTTGCCTTGGATATAGAGCAGACTGATATCTTCGATTATTCAGCTTTTGTCTCTGGCGTCATATCCGCAGCGTACCTTATCTGCTATTATATCGTCAGAAAACGCGACAGACGTCCCAAGGTAAAATTCTCCGAGCTTGTCAGTGACGACATGGCAAAGGAAGTTGCTTCGACAATGGAAAAAAAGTTTAAAAGGGCAAACCGAAAGAGCATAAAACGCGGAAAAGGAGAAATATCGATCGAAAAATTCCTTGAAAAAGAGGAAAAAAACTGGAGAATAGATGAAAAAATGAGTATCTACTACCCTCTTATACTGATCGTCATTTCCATTGCATCATTTATTTCCACATATTTAAACGAAGGATTTGATGGAATCTCAGATATATTCATATATATATTAACTATGCTTGTCATAAATTATTTTATAATAAAAGGTTATAGAAATATAAATAATAAAGTACGTTCCGCAAACATACAATGGATAGAGTCAAAGCGCCGCGAACTCGATTCCGACAATATTTACACAAGCAATACAAATAATGAAAAGCAGTCAGATTCAATGAATCCTCAATAAGGTATGCATGAAGCACCGGAAAAACTGACCTATAAAAATACACCGTATAAAAAGCAAGTAACGTACGCTGAAAAGCGCACGTTACTTGCTTTTTAATTTAAATCGGAGCAACGCTCTGCTTTGCTCGCAAAGTGCAGAGCCTGCGACAGATTGCAACCGGCACAGGGAGCGTTAGTTCCTCAGGGTTTCAGTGGGGAGATTATAACTCCCACTGAAATTCCGAAACGGAACCCGCCGCCTATAGAGGCGGGGGACGTCTGGCTTAGGTTATACAGCCGCACATTTTTTACTGTCAGCCGTTTATAAAATTTGTAATATAATAGAGAGAATTCTTTTCAATTTCAGAATTAAGCTCATCTGCGCCGTATCTCTCCGCAACTGTCTGAAGATCGGAGAAAAGATTAGTTCCGAGACCGAGTCGGTCGCCTTCAATATTGCATCCCATTGCGGCAAGAGTCGTAGGGAACATATCCATAGGAGTAAATACACGGTTTTTAGTATTATCCGTCTCAACCGATGAATTTATTATGCAGTTATATATGTGCCGGTCATACGATGAAGAAAATGTTCTGTCTGCATAACCTTTATCCATACTTCTGTGATCTCCGCATATTACGATCGTAGTATCATCGTAGAAATCCTGCTGCCGGAGCCATTCTATAAACTGATATACCTGACGGCTCGAACACGATATAACATTTTCATACTGTTCGGAATAGGTATCTGTGCAAAGCTCGCACTTATATCCTCCGATGTGGTGCGTATCAACGGTAAGCATGGAAAATGCAAAAGGTTTACCCGAATCTGACATCTGCAGGATCTTTTGCTTCGCATATCTGAACAAATACATGTCCTCCATGCCCCACCACACGAAATAATCCTTCGGAACAACAGCATCTTTCCTTGCATTCGTAAGATCATATACATTGTCGGTACCGTGCTGCAGATAATACTTGTCTCTTCCTGCAAAGCTTCCGACTGAGCCTACCATAAGCGCCTGCTCGTACCCGTTGTCATGAAGAATATCCATTATCGTGGTAACACCCGGGAACATTGAATCATACTCTCCGAGTTTGTTTCCGTTGATCGGAGTCGTACACGGAATACCCGCAGTCTGCGCAATCATGGACGACGCCGTCCACGTCGTATTTGAAACCAAGCCCCATCCGCCTATACCGTCGTTATGTGAGAAGTTGACGTTCTCCTCTGCAAGAGTATAAAGCTCGGGAATAAGGTTATAAGGTTCTCCTCCGCCGAGTCCGAGCGAAAGAAAAGATGTTTCCATAGACTCAAGGAAAATATATATAAGATTTTTCTTCTTCTCAGGGAAAGAAATATCGGTTTTATCCGGATCGACATATTCGTCATCATAAAGCGATGTGCTGTCGGTCATAGACACGACCCATTCAAAAAATCCGACTTTTTGTCCAGCGAATCCAAGCAAAACAAGCGAGAGTACTACAGACACTATCATTGAAAATGCATTCGGGAACGGATAAAGTCTGAGATTATCCTTATTTTTCCGCTTTACTTCGATTCCCCGTTTAAAATTGATAAACAGAAAAACGCATACTACAAGCGACAGCACAAGAGCCGGGCAAAGTCCGCTTTTAAGATAATCGGTTATAAGCCCTTCCTCAGTTCCGCCGAGTCCGGCAAGCAGTGTGTAAAGCACCGAAGCAAAGCCGATATCTCCGTACTTTGATATATACCAATTAGCAGCAAAAAATGCGGTAAAACCAAGTATTATAAGAAGCGATCCGACAATGCAAACAATTATACTTCTTCTTTTTTTCATAATTACAAACCCGTTTCCGTCAATTCAAATTATTTATAAGTTCTTTTAAAGTATGATCTTTGCTATCTTCCAACCGTTTTCAGCTCCGGTCGTATTTACAAAGTAAAGCTTCCAGCCTTTGACATTTTCATTTGTC
This sequence comes from uncultured Eubacteriales bacterium, assembly GCA_902491535.1. Taxonomy (GTDB): domain Bacteria; phylum Bacillota; class Clostridia; order Oscillospirales; family CAG-272; genus UMGS911. The sequence goes on along the minus strand of CABUHS010000011.1, from coordinate 39,322 downwards.
TCCTGACCTGAATTCGGAGAGTAAAAGCTAAGCGAAAAGTCAACACTGCATGAGAAGCAATTTTCTCCCCACTGCTGATAGTTATATGTTTTTATCGCTTTCTCATGCACGGTACATTTAGCAGTCCATGCGAGAGAACTGTACACTTTTGAAAGATAATTATATGCTTCCGATCCGGGTTGCAGATACGGCAGAATAAGTCCCTGAAAGTTTGCGGCAATACTTCTGTTTCCGTCGGTATAATATTTGATATAATTATCAACAAAGCCCTCAACATACTTTTCATGAGCGTCTTTAAGTTCCTGTGACTCACTGCGCTCATAACTGTAAGTTCCGTCATCGCTTATAACAACATCGAGCGGGACTCCGTCAGGAGAAATTATCTCCACTTTAGGCTCTGCAAACAGTCCGGCAAGTTCGTAAAGACATGCGTTTGCAGGATTCTTTATAAATGAAGCTATGCTTGCTATCTCTGCGCACACCGCACTTTTATCGGTTATTTGACTGTCGGTAAGCTCTATTCCGTTGACCTTTACAACCGATCCGACAGGCGCGTTTATTTTAGCCGTCATAAGCAGCTCCTGCGGATATTCGTACATATATACTTTCATGGCTTCATCGGAATCTGCAGGTGTAAGCTCGACACCTTCGGCAATATACACATTCCATGTGATATCCGTAATAAGTCCCGTAAAATCATATCTGACTCTCGTCGGGATATGCTCCGCAGCGGCGTTCCAGTCATTCAGTCCGGAATATGCGATTCCGCGTTCGGTTATATAATCCTCAGATGCAGGCTTTCCGTTCACATATACCGAAGCTTCGGACGGAACAATAAGCGTAACACTGCTAAGTCTCGAATCGGGATATGCGTATTTCAATGTATGAATACCGCTTTCCGGATCAGCCGTATCCGAAATAAGCGATAAAGCGGTGTCTCCGAGAGTTACAGCCGGCATTATTGTGCCGTACCCCTCTCCGACATTATATATCTCGGTTATAGGAAGCTTCGCAGGATCTTCAAATTCGGCACACGGTCCCTCATATTTTCCGGAACCACTTCTGTATGTACTGCCGAGTTTCATTCCGGCATAACGTACTTCTGCGCCGCCGGGAACTTTTATATACATACCGTCACGGTGAAGATCGGAGAAATCAGCAGTATACTCAATATCAGCCGATCCCCATTTTGTAAATCCGAAAAGAGTCTTTCCCACAGAGCTGAATTTAACACGTGCGATAGTACGGTCACCTCCGGTAAGCATATATACCGGAGCTTCGGACGTATATTCACCCGTACTCTTAACACATTTTACGCCGTCCTCAAAAAGCGGCATTATAACATTGTGAACGGTCTCTTCCTTTGAAAGAAAATCACCGCAATCATCCGGGAAATTCTCTGTGATAAGAGTTTCAAGATCGTCTGTTGTAAATTCACTCATAAAGTTATCCGCAAGATTTTCGGGACGGGAATTTTCATAATCGCGCATGTAAAACGCAAATCCTGCGGCAAGCAATACTATGACTGCGGCGAGACTCAGCGTAACTATGATAAACACACGCCAAAAGCGCGGCATTTTCTTTTTTGCTTTCGTTCTTTTCACTTTAACAACTGTACCTTTCCCGAAGTACCGCAATCAAATATACGGACTCCGATCCTGAATCATTAAGTTCCGGTCTGTCAGAAAAACCTCATATGCACAGAATTATTTTACAAGAAATGTAGTCGGAAGCTCACGCTCTCCGATCATTGAAGCCGAGGTATTGAGAAATTCTCCGTTATACATAAGAAGCGAGGAAGATCCTCCGTCAAGATTTGCGGCGTTTACCGCACCGAGTTCAATAAACAGTTCGGTAAGATCGTCATATGTCGCACCGAGGCTTCCGAGGCTTCTGCCGTTAATAACGACCATAAGCACGGTACCGTCGGCACACTGACCGATAGCTGTACGCGGATTCATTCCTCCGCCGAGATTTCCGCGGCTGTTGCACGGAACACCGTTTATAATAAGTGTCGGTCCGAAGCTGCATGCATATTTTATTCCGAGTTCAAGGGCACGTCCTGCTGTCATATTTCCGACATGAAGAATTCCGTCCCCGTCAAATCCGATAACATTGTAGCTGCCGCCGGGATTTCCCCACACAAGCTCGCCCTTGTCTATGACAAGGCCGTCGGGAATTCCTCCCGTTCCGCTTCCGTTCGGATCGTAAAATCCTCCGCCGTTTATGCCTCCGACCGCGCCGTATCTGTCTATCATCTGACGAAGCGTAAGACCGACAGAATTCTGTCCGTAGCTTTCCGGAGTTCCGAGAAATACACGTGTCGGATCAGATATCTTCATAACAACGCCGTTATATGTACTTTTCTTTATTTTCTCGATCACAATTCCGTCGTCAGGAGAAACCGCATCATGATCATCCGGCGATACATCGGTCTCATCAGGCTCGCCCGTTTGTACTCCGCCTTCTCCGGTCGAATCGGGATCCTGTACTTCCGTATCGGCAGGTTTTGTTTCGTCGCGTCCCGGAATCTTTATCAGACTTGAATCTGTTATATCATCCGGAGCAATAACGGACTGACTCTGCTCGTTCATTATAGCTTCGACTTCACTGTCAGAAAGAAAAATATCCGCGAGAAAGCCTCCGGCGCTCGTCTCTTTTACGGACAGAACGAACAGACGCTTCGCAGTCGGAGACGGTCCGCGTTCCAGAACAAATATCACGCTGAGCAACGCAAACACTGTAAGAGCTATAGCCGCAAATAATACCGCAAATGCCCGCCCGATAATACTTCCGGCTCCGAGCTTTGTTTTTATAACTTCCGGTTTATCTGTAATATCGAAAGCATCAGAATCTGCGCCGTTTTTTTCGGACACATCGTTTTTCTCATCTTTACCGTTCGGTCTGCCACTTAAAGCGCGCTTATTTTGTCCGTCAGCCGTGCGAAGTGCGCTTTCGTTAAGCTGTTCAAGACTTTTCACATTTTTTTCTTCTGGTATATTACGTTCCGCAAAAGCGATTCCTCCGCGCACTTCAGAAGCTTCCGTAGATTTATTTTCATTTGTTTCTGTCATTTTTGTCCCCCCTTCGGGTATTTGACTATACTTAAACAGTATAGCATATAACAGACGAAAATTCAAGTATATAAATCATTTTTGTAAAGCAGTTGCAGTGAATCTGCAAAAAGATAACACCGTATAGGGCACGTATAACGTTAATATTAACAAAAAAGACCTGCCCTGTAAAAAAGCAGATCTTTCAGTAAAATTATCTCTGTAAAAGCTTTGTTATGCTTCCGCCGATTCTCCGGCAGATTTTTTTACATTGCCGTCATCATCGTAATACGGATCTATCATTATCTCCTTGATCTTCGGAAACGCGGCATATATGAATATATACCACACCGCTCCGAGCGTTATAAACAGAGGCATACACACCCCGAGCGGTGCAAATACACCGAGAAGAAACCAGTTGACCGCAATCACAAGCGCCGCACCGACAAAAGCAGGGATATTGCGCTTTGCTCCGATTATAGCAAAGATAAGTGCATTTTTAAACAGCTTAAATATCGATAAATCGAACGTCACAAGCATGAGATACAAATACGGACGCATCAGTAAAAACAAAAATATCAGCGCTATATTGGCATAAAATACAAAGTTCGTAACATACGTTCCGAGATTAAAATACGAAAGCGTAATATTATAAGCAAGCAGTACAATTATAAGACTGTCAATTATTCCGAGAAGCAGCCCCTGCTTTAAGTTGCGTTTTACCGAATACTTAAAATCCTGCCAGAAAAACAGCGGTTCTCCTTTAATAAGATTCCTGAGCAGATATGTTGCGCCCGTTGTAACCGGTCCGAGCGTAAAGATCAAAAGTCCGGCAAGCGAGAACATTACCGCAGTCGCTGTCGTCATAACCGAAAGCTCTCCCTGAACACCGTGAACACCGAACATCGCCATAGTCACAGGCGACAACTGCGTACCGTGAAGCATAGCGCCGTGAAGCTGCGCAAATATCGGTGAAGTCGGGGCAGTAGATATATTATTCAGGTTTCCCGTCATCGCATAAAGTGCGAAAAAAACCGGGAAACTTCCTATAACAAGCAGAATGTTCACCTTGAATATATCATTGAAATTGCGTTTGAAATACTTAAAGAACCCGATAAAATTTTTAGGACTCTCCGGTTCCTTGTCAACACCTTTCCCGACTCGCTGAGAGTCGAAGACCTTTTTCATTAAATCACTGTATTTTGACATCCTGTGATCTTTCCTTTCAGTAAAGCGCGGAGCTTCTCCGCACAGTGCTTTGTACAACGTAAGACGCAATGCATCTGATAACGGGTACCCTTTATATAAGTCCGAACCCGGACAGAATTAACCAATGCCGCTGAGATGAGGCGAAATCAGCATCCAAAGCGTTATGTATATGATAAGCCTGCACGCGCATGAGCAGAGGAGAAAAAACATCTCTCTGACCTCAGGCATGCCCGACAAAAGTTTTATATTCGGAGGAGCCTTGTGCGAAAGCTCCCTGCCGAGATATGCAGAATAAACACAAAGCTCGCAGACAGCCACAAGAGATGCAGAGCAGACAACAGCAAGAAAAAGATATCCGAGCGTAAGCTCCGCAGTTTGCATGCACATAGCACCGAAAGTTGCAGCAGAATACGCCGCGGCAACCGCAGAAACAGCAGGAGCATAGACCGTAAAACCGCATAAAAACAGCAATATACACAGAAGTGCAGGATATTTAAGTCCTCTGAGCGCCGTAAGGGCATATTCACCCCTGGTACTGCAATCCGAAAACCCGTTTCCGCCGCTGAATGTCCATATAAAATTGCCTAGGCTATCTGAGAGATGCCTGTCCGATTTCATAAGTTCATATTCCGCAAAAACACCGGCCGCGAAAAAGACCGCGACGATCAGCATAATGCATATTTTTATCCTTCTGTACCGTAAAGGTCCGATCCACATGATATATCCTTCCTCTTTTCCTGTCTTTCCGCATTGCGGAGGAATTTTCCTGATATATCATTTATATTCGTTTGCAGCCGTCTATATTACCCGTACAGACAAACACGGGCAGAGCATTTTATTTACCGAGCTGTTCGGCACGTTTAACACATGCGTCCATGGCGTCTGCTATAATTTCCGGCATTCCGCGGTCGATAAGAGTCTGAACAGCCGGCTCTGTTGTTCCGCCGGGAGTGCAAACGCGTCGAACAAGTGCGTCAGGCGATTCGCTCGAACCGAGCATAAGCTCTGCCGCGCCTATCACCATACGGCAGATTATATCTTTCATAAATTTCTCATCGTCGGATATTCCCTGCGCTATCGCAGCATCCGTAATGGATTTTATGAAAAGATAAACATACGCAGGTGCGCTCGACGTAGCGCTTATAACCTCGTTCATCTTATCTTCGGGAAGAGTAAGTATCTCGCCTACTCTGGAGAACATGCGGCATACAGTACCGAAGCTCTTGTCGCTTACAAGAGTATTTCTCGTCAGCGCAGTAACGCCCTTTCCGATCATGAGAGGTGCATTCGGCATTGTGCGTATGACCGCAACTTCTTTTCCGAAAAGCTCGCATATCTTACCGATCGACACACCTGCGGCGATCGAAACAAAGCATTTTCCGTCTGTGCATACGCCGCTTTCGCGAAGCTCGCCGATAAGCTCGGAAAATGCCTGCGGCTGTACGGCAAGCACTATGAAGTCAGCAAATCTGACAGCTTCAGCAGCTGACTTTGCAACCGCAAATCCTTCTTTTGCAAAAGCCTCGCACTTTTCGCTGCTTATATCATACAATATCGAATCCGACGGCGAAACTCCGTCAGCAGAAATTCCGCGTATGATCGCAGAAGCCATATTTCCAACACCGAGAAAAGCATATTTATTTCTCATAATACAAAAAGGTCCTTTCCGTCCGAAGCATCGCCGTACGGCACCAAAATCGCTTTGTAAAAACGATTTTATACTACGGCATTTTATTTTTTTATTTTAACACAGCTTTTAAAACTGAATATGAATAAATATCAAATTGTTTCCATAGATAAAGTACAATAAATAACCTGCGGCGGCTCTATAGCTGCTTTCACTGCAATGTCCAGGGTGATAAGCGGCGCCGCATCAGGAGGTTTAAGGATATGGCATCGGCTGCCCTGTTTCGCACTTAGCATATTCTAATGCACAAAAACATAAAAAGGTCCGCAGTTTTACCTGCGAACCTTTTTTATAAAGTTATAGACTCAAATCAACCAAGTTCTGCGAAATACTTGATTGTACGAACCATCTGGCTTGTGTAGGAGTTCTCGTTATCGTACCAAGAAACTACCTGTACCTGATATGTGTCGTCGTCGATCTTGGAAACCATTGTCTGTGTTGCATCAAACAGAGAGCCGAAACGCATACCGATAACATCGGAAGATACGATCTCGTCTGTGTTGTAGCCGAAAGACTCTGTAGCAGCAGCTTCCATAGCAGCATTGATGGAATCCTTTGTTACATCCTTACCCTTAACAACTGCAACGAGAATTGTTGTAGAACCTGTAGGAGTAGGAACGCGCTGAGCAGAACCGATAAGCTTACCGTTCAGCTCAGGGATAACAAGGCCGATAGCCTTTGCAGCGCCGGTAGAGTTCGGAACGATGTTCTGAGCGCCTGCGCGCGCACGGCGGAGGTCACCCTTTCTCTGAGGACCGTCGAGGATCATCTGGTCGCCTGTGTAAGCGTGAACAGTTGTCATGATACCGCTCTGGATCGGATAGGTATCGTTAAGAGCCTTAGCCATAGGAGCGAGGCAGTTAGTTGTGCAGGATGCTGCGGAGATAACCTGGTCGTCCTTTGTAAGATCCTTGTGGTTTACATTATATACGATAGTCTTAAGATCGTTTCCTGCGGGAGCAGAAATAACAACCTTCTTAGCGCCTGCCTGAATGTGAGCCATAGACTTTTCCTTAGAGGTGTAGAAACCGGTGCATTCAAGAACAACGTCAACACCGAGTTCGCCCCAGGGAAGATCAGCAGCCTTCGGGCATGCATAAATAGTGATCTCTTTTCCGTCAACAGTAATGGAACCGGGAACTACGACTGTCTTACCGTCCTCGCCGAGAACCGAATCCTTGTATGTTACGGTGTGCTTGTTTTCTCCTGCTTTGCCGCAGTAAGGTCCCTGTGCTGTGTCATACTTAAGAAGATGAGCAAGCATCTTAGGGCTGGTAAGATCGTTGATAGCAACTACCTCATATCCGTCTGCGTCAAACATCTGACGGAAAGCAAGACGACCGATACGGCCGAAACCGTTAATGGCAACTTTAACTGACATTTTATATTCCTCCAAAATTTAATATATATATATCTTTTATATATAATTTATTTTACCTCTTTTTCGTCCGTTTTACAAGCATTATTTGCAACATTTTTTATTTTTGTTACAATTTACCTAATGACAGGTTAAAATCAACTTTTTTTTACTTTCCCTGCTGAAAAATTATCTTTTCAAAAATTTTTTCCTGTTTATTTACGCATATGCGTATACGCAGAAGCGAATATTCTATATAATAAAAACAAAGGTGCTTTCCAACACTGATGCGCCTGATATAGAATACTGACTTTCAGTCATTCAATGTTCCCTTAGTTATCCGGAAACTTGCACGGCAGGACTTCGGTTTGTTATTCTATAATATTCGAAAGGAGTGATATATATTGAACGTAAAACAGGCAGCTGCCGCCGCGTTTGCACGTATATGCAATGAAAGAAAAATAGCTGTCAACGAGCTTGCAATGATGTCAGGAGTAACACCTTCGACAGCATACAGCATGCTCGACGACCGACGCAAAAATGTGTCCTTATCAACAGTAAAAAAGTTCTGTGACGGGCTGAACATAAATCTCGCAGACTTTTTCTCTTCAAAGGAATTTGAAAACCTCGATCAGGAGATCGAATGATATAAAGCGGTCTTACGAAGAAACCGACAGCCGCAGACAAAACTTCTGCGGTCAGAACATCAAATGCCATATGCTTATCTATACCATACTGTCGACCCGTAATCGCAAAATATTAAATTTTGTGAAAGGAATAATCAAAAATGAAACTTGATATGACTGTAACTCCGATTACAGTAACATCCGATGAAGGACGTATAATCTACAGAAACGCATCCGCGAAAAAGCTGATGCCGGAATTACGCAAGGGAACTCTGATAATACGGCATTTTGACGTCAGCGAAAATTATGAAGCGTTATACAATATAGAAGCCCTGCGCACAAACTACAAAATTGTCCGATTCCGCAATCCGGATTTTCAATGCCGCACCGCAGTAGCCGGAAGTTTTGAAAGCGGCGGCAAACGTTTTTTCGCCTTCGTATTTCTGTCTCTGCTTCAAAGAAAAACAAAAGATATATTTCTCGAAAACGCCGAGGCGGCTTCGCTCTTGTGTGCAGACAAACTGATCGGATTCGTTGCTGAGCAGGGCGAACTTAAAGATATACATATTCCTGCAGGTGCATGGAATTTTACACGCAGAAATACGACTGTATACGGACTTGCCGACGAGATCGGCAATATCGCCCCAAACGCTCCTGCCGATGCGGCGGTTATACTCGGTAAAATACGCGCTCTTTTCACAGAGTATTTTTCGAAGTTCGGCTTCCACATTTCTATAGACGTTGTATGCAGAAACGGATATATAATTCCGTTACGCGATATCGCGTCCGCGCTATTGGCGCTTATGCATATCGCTATACTCGCACTGAAATCTTCGGTCGGCGGATGCAGCATTAAAGTTGAATGTACCGACGGAAGAATAAATGTAAACACGCAATTTGAAGCAAAGAGCATCGGCCGGGTAAAAAGCAGCACAAATACCTTCACTATGCTTGCCATGTCTCTTGATTATGATGATATTCCGGGAATGATACTTGCAGATACTATTTTGCAGGAATTCGGGATTACTCTCTACTGCAAACCGGGCGGAAGATCCAAAAAGGAATCCGGCGAGCTTAACATAAGAATGAATATCCCTGTTGCAAAGGCATACGAAATGGTACTTCACTCACCTGCCGCAGAAGCAAAACTTCTGTCAGATTTTATCGAAGCGTTTACAGAAATGCTTCACAGTATGTGCGACGGACTTTGAACCTGATTCGATACTGTACTGTTTTTCCCGTAAAAATGAATTTATTATAAGTATAAAATATGCGGGCATGATCCGTCTGATTTATAAGCTTAAACAGACGGATCATTTATTTCTGCCGACAATGTGGCTATCGACGGCAAAATACGGCAGTCATAACCGGTGCATTTTCAGTGTAAGAACCTGACCAACGGGTACCGCGGAATCTTGTTGCTTGAGGGTAAAAAACCGACCGCCGAGAGCAATCTATATTGTGGTCGGGTTCCTCGAAACTTTATCGTTTCACAATAAAACGGGCAGACCGGATTCTCCGGTCTGCCCTTAGCATTCTTGCTATTAAATTAAATTCTAAAACTTACGCACCTGCAAACGTATTATACTGATTCAGTATCGAAGCAGAGTTACACTCATCGAGAGCCTGATTTACGTAGATATTTTCAGCGAGTCTTTCGGTAATAGCGTCAAGATAATCTGCAAACGACATTGCTGCTCCGGTATCGGGATCGGTACCGTTAAAGTTTGCAACCTTCTCGGAATATTCTTTGTAAACAGCCTCAAGTCCTGCGAGCATTTCGTCAACAGGCATATAAGTCTTTGCCGGCGTTTCAGGCTCTGCAGATCCTGAACCACTGTCTGTAACAGCGTCTGTCACTGCGCCTGTCTCGTCCTCATCATCCGGCTCGGTAGTATTCTCGGGAGCGATATATGTAGGAACAAGCTCCGTATTAATAACAAATCCGGAATACGGGAGCGATACAGAAGCAAGATTCTGTGATTTTGCACCTGCCCAGTTATCTGCAGATATTGCGATCTCCTCAGCATTTGCATCGGAAGTTATGAATCTCTTATACTGGTTTCCTGCATATGACGGATTCATTCTGTAATAGTTATCTCCGCTGTCCTCTTTATTAAACAGCTCAACAATGTTTGAGCCGTCATCCTTGCTGTAGTTTACATCTTCAATACCGTATGCAAGAAGATTTACTACATCAGGCTCTGACGCAAGAAGCTCTATGATCTCCATGCTTCTGGAAAGATCTACTGAATAAGCGCTGACAGCATACATTCCGCTGCAAACATCTTCCATTGTATATGTAGGCGCGTCTACAACAGTTACATAATAATCATCTTTGTACTGCTGCATATCCACGTACGATCCCTTAAGGAATGCAGAAGCGATCGTTCTTCCTGAGAAATCTTCGACGTTACCGTGTTCGATCGAAGCACCGAACTGATTCTTTGCGCAAAGGATACTCTTATATGTGGGTATACCGTATATGATTTCCGGAGGATATGTCTTTTGAGTTGTGGACATAGGAACGGTAACATATGTTCCGAGAATTCCCTCGTCTCCTGTAGCATAGTCTATTGTGCATTCCGGATCGTTCAGCATAAGAACCGCTCCTGCCTCTCCTGCGGAAACACGTGCAAGAAAGCCGCTGTCATAAAGCGAAGCCGCAGTTTTAAACGTGCTTTCATTAAATCCGTACTTCTGAGCAATGCTCTTGTTGACAAGCATGTATGTATATTCGCCTACCATATGGTTATTGGGCACAGCATACGTATGACCGCCGACAGATGCGGAATTCAGAAGTGCGGGATAAACATATCCGGTTATCGACTTTGCACCGAGAGATAGTTCTCCCTCAAGCGCACTGAGTACCCCTTTTGATATAAGATCGGAATACATTGAATAGCTGTTGATAAGGAATATGTCAAGCTGACCTTCAATAACATCCGGATATACCGTGTCGGCAATGCCGTACTCGTTAATGACAGTCTCATCCGCCTCGACAGTTTCCGCCACTCCGGTTTCGTCCGGTTTTTTAGCTTCTGTCTCCGGATTCTTATTTGCAACCGAATATCCGGCAGCTCTTGCCGCTTTTCTCGCTACATCGGCAGCAGCCTTAAGTCTCGCCTGCATATCCATATCCGCCTGTATTTCTTTGAACTGTGCGTCAAGAACGGCAGCATATTCATCGGCGGTATAGAATTTAAGCTCGACATGCGTATTCAGTTCATTCTCGGTTTTAACATTCAGCGCATCCTGAACAGCCTTTATTGCAGCTTCCGTAGTACCGTCTTCAACGATAGAATACAGCGTAAGCGTCATAGCACTTGCATGTGAATTCGTTACGTCTATAGTCTCACCGTCTTCGGAACAGCCGGTAAGAAAGACAGGAAGAAGCATGCATATGCCGACAAAAAGGCTAAGCAGTTTCTTTTTCATTCGGGTTTCCTCCTAATGTTTAACAGAAAAGTATCAATACACATCAACAAACACAGCCATTAAGAAAATAATAATCTGCGGTGACAATATACCTACTCAATTTCGTATTTTATATTTTACACCACGTGCCGTATTATGTCAAGAAAAAAATTGTGAACAGTGTCGCCAATTTTGATGTTAAAAATATTTATCAGTCAAGATAATCCTTCAGGCGCTTTGAGCGGCTCGGATGACGCAGCTTACGAAGTGCCTTAGCTTCTATCTGACGTATACGTTCACGGGTAATATTGAATACCTTTCCGACCTCTTCAAGCGTTCTTGTTCTTCCGTCGTCAAGACCGAAACGCAGTTTCAGCACATGTTCCTCACGCGGCGTCAGCGTATGAAGCACCTCATTGAGCTGCTCGCGAAGCAGCGTATAAGATGCGGCTTCCGCAGGCGCGGGAGAATCTACGTCTTCGATAAAATCTCCGAGATGGCTGTCCTCTTCTTCGCCTATAGGTGTTTCGAGAGAAACCGGATCAAGGGATATCTTCATTATCTCTCTGACCTTCTCGGGATTTATATTCATCATCTCGGCAATCTCATCCGGAGTCGCTTCCCGTCCGTGATCCTGCAGATACTGACGGTTGATTCTCGACACCTTGTGTATTGTCTCTACCATATGAACAGGGATCCTTATAGTCCTTGCCTGATCGGCGATCGCACGGGTTATAGCCTGACGTATCCACCATGTGGCATAAGTCGAGAACTTGTAACCCTTGTGATAATCAAACTTGTCCACAGCCTTCATAAGACCGAGATTTCCCTCCTGTATCAGATCAAGGAAAAACATTCCCTTTCCTACATATCTTTTTGCAATACTTACAACAAGACGGAGGTTGGCTTCAACAAGCTCAGATTTTGCCTGCTGATCTCCGGCAGCCATTCTCTCAGCCAGCTCATGCTCTTTGCCGGCGTCAAGCAGCGGAACCTTTCCGATCTCTTTAAGATACATACGTACCGGATCGTCGATCGCAAGTCCCTCCTGAGCGAGCATCTTTTCCATCTCTTCGGCGCTTTCATAACGCTCGACTTCATTTTCTATCTCCTCAAGATCGGGAGAATTTATATAGTCGGTAACCTCGACGCCGTTCTGTTCGAGAAGCTCATACAGCTTGTCTATCTTTTCGATATCATAATCATCATCACCGAGAGCTTCCATTATTTCTCCGTGAGATAAAAAGCCTTTCGCCTTTCCTGCATCTACAAGAGTCTGAAGGAAATCCTTCTTCTCTTCAGAATTATTTTCATCGGAAATATTCTCCGTTTCCGGTGCTGTTTTCTTTGCACTCTTGGCTTTTTCGGGTTTCGGACATGCCACATCATCTGCAAAATCAGCAGCGGATGTAATACTTCCAGCCGCCATATCGGCAATCTCATTTATGTTGACAATATCATCAATAGAGTTCATATAATCCATCGTATCGTCATAAGAACCGCGGTCGATCCTGTCGCAGTCATAGTAATCCATACCGTCATTTACATCCGATTCGATACTGTCATCAAAGCCGTATTCACCGTTTGCATCGTCGCTGTACGGATCGCCGATCATTTCTTCATCCATGTCGTCCTCAAATTCGTCTGCGCGGTCAAGTTCGCCGTCTGTCAGCTCTCTTCTCATTAATAATATCCTCCAATGATTTGTCTTTTGTATGTGCATCGCGAAGCCGCTTTATACATTTTTTCAGAAGCTCTTCGCTGTTATTGCTGAGATTTGCGCGTATTGCACGCATTTTATTTATACGGTCCATTTCATCGACCGTAAAAATCTCCGAAAGCATTCCCCAGTCAAAGCCGTCAGACTGCTCAGAAATCGAAAGTACAGCACCGTATACTCTTTTACCGAAATCAGTAACGAAGTCTGCAGGTTTAAGGCCGAGTGTTTCGGATACATAACTTATATTTTCCGGCAGCAGAAGCAATACTCCGAGAATCGCTTCTTCGGCAGCCGACGCTCCGCGGTTTTTGAGCCGGTCTGGATTTATCCTGTCTCCGTAACCCGCCGCATCGCGCACACTGCGTGTAAAACTTTCGTTTTTTTCCTTACGCTCGTTTTTTCTGCGTATACGTCCGACATCCGTCTTGAGCGTGTCCGATGTAATTCCGAGCTTTTCGGCGGCACGTCCGATATATACTTCCCGCTTTACAGCAGAAAAAACTCCGGATATATATTCGGATATTTCCTCCGCGGCCTTCACCTTGCCGTCATCGGACGTTATATCATATTTTTTCAGTATCAGATCAAATACATGATCAAATTCCGTTCTGCTCTCGCCGAGCAATATTCTGAAACGCTCAGCTCCGAATTTTTTTATATATTCATCCGGATCCTTTGCGCCCTTCATCTGAAGAATGCGGCAGTCTATTCCGGCTTCTCCGAGCAGCGAAAAAGCCTTCTTTGCCGCCGACTGTCCGGCCGTATCATTATCGTATGAAATTATTACTTTATCGGTATATTTGCGCATAATGCGCGCCTGCTCCGGAGTTATAGCCGTTCCGAGCGTCGCCACCGCCTGAGTAAATCCTGCATCGTGCAGCGATATAACATCCATATACCCCTCGCAGAGTATAAACCCTTCCTCGCAGTGATTCTTCGCATAATTCAGTGCGAACAGATTGCGCCGCTTCTGAAATGCCGGAGTATCGGAAGTATTGAGATATTTCGGCAGCGAACCGTCTGTTACACGTCCGCCGAACGCTATTATATCCCCCGCGGTATCTATTACAGGAAACATTATCCTGCCGCGAAAATAGTCGTACGTTTTTCCCGTTTTGCGGCTGATCCCGCATAAAAACCCGGTAACAAGCTCCTCGTCCGTATATCCGAGCGACCTCATGTGGTCGTGCAGAAGCCACGGTTTTTCCGGAGAATATCCGATCCCAAAATGTTTTATCGCAGCCCCGGAAAGACCGCGGTCTTTCAGATATGCAAGCGCCGCAGGCGATGCTTTCAGCTGCTCATGAAAAAATTTTGCCGCATCGCGGTTCATCTGCTTTATCCGCGCTCTTCCGACTCCGTTTTCCTTTGTTCTGCCGCTTTCCGGCAAGGTTATTCCCGCCCGCGCCGCAAGAAATTCTACTGCCTGAGGATAATCGAGATTTTCTATCCTCATTATAAAAGTAATAACATCTCCTCCGGCTCCGCATCCGAAGCAGTGAAAAAATCCCTTTTCCGGAACGACGTGAAACGACGGCGTTTTCTCGCTGTGAAAAGGACACAGCCCTGTAAGTCCCGAGCCTGTCCGCTTAAGAGCGACATACGACGATATCACATCGCTCAGATCGTTACGGTATTTTATTTCTTCAATCACGGCACTGTCGTACATCAGTCATCCCTCCGCTTCGATTCCCGCGCAGACGAAACAGCTGCTGTGCGGTTATTTGTCAGGACAGTTTATCCGTCAAATTTATCAAACTTCCACGCCTCCGGAATAAACAGCTCTCTGAAGGTGTTGATCGCATATCGGTCTGTCATGCCGGATATGTAATCGCACACGGCTCGCTCTGCCGATTCGGTCTTTTTTATCGTCTCAAATTCGGACGGAAGCTCATCGGGATGTCCGGTAAAATATATGTAAAGCTGTTCAAGCATAGCCGACGCACGGCCTTCCTCGCCCTTGGCAACAGGATTTCTGTAAACATTTTCAAACAGAAATTCGTGAAGTTCGTTCATTGCGCTGTTGATCGGTTCCTCGAGAACAATATCGCCGCTTCCGCCGTTTTTCTCGGCGTCAGCAATAATATTCCCGCTCGCGCGTATAACGCTCCGCACCATGCTGTCGATACGTTTTCCGTGCGTATCGCCGAGGATATCGCTCAGATGCTGAGGTATATCCCCGATATCAAGTATTCCCGCTCGGCATGCGTCATCTATATCATGGTTTATGTAAGCGATGCGGTCGGCGATCCTGACTATGCGCCCTTCAAGAGTTCTTGCAACACCGTTTGTGTGGTTGACAATTCCGTCAAGTACAGCCTCCGAAAGATCAAGCGGCTCAAGAACCTCTACAACACGTATACTCTGACGGTAATGCGCGAAATTCTCATCGTAGCATTTCTGCAGAACACGCTCGCCGGCGTGTCCGAAAGGCGTATGTCCGAGATCGTGACCGAGACTTATCGCTTCGCAGAGATCCTCGTTAAGGCGGAGCGCCCTTGCGATCGTTCTTGCGATCTGAGTGACTTCCATCGTGTGCGTAAGGCGGGTTCTGAAATGATCCGGTTCCGGAGCAAGAAAAACCTGTGTTTTGCCCATCAGTCTGCGGAACGCCTTGGAGTGAACTATCCTGTCGCGATCGCGCTGAAATTCTCCCCGCAGATCGCATTCGCTTATCGGATGGGATCTGCCTCCGCAATTTTCGGACAGGCAGGCACACGGCGACAGATATTCACGCTCACGCTCGCGCAAAACCGACACAAAACTCATATATAAAGAACCTCCGATTTCCCCGTTTTATTACGATATATTTATAATATACGCAAAAATATTAAAAAATACTTTTTTATTCCGTTACTTATATTCGGAAAAAAGTAAATTTTTTTAAAATAAATCCTTCCTGCGGCAAAAAAACCGAAAACAGAGCAAAAAAATCTGCTGCATAAACTGTTTTTTACCGATCGATCCGCAAAGTGACACAAAATCGCCGTAATTACCGTTTGGTCTTATACCGTCCGCAAAATCTTTATACCCACGTAAAGTTCATGGCGGAATATGCGCGGATTCGTCCGTATGATCCATTTTTCGCATTCTGACGTAAAAAATAAGGAACAGATATTGTCAGCAATCGAATCTTTCCCCTGTAACTGTAATAACAGTACGTCCGGAGGTAATATCGGAAATACGCTCTGCGGCGCGGAGGTACGCATCGCTTTTTACCGCAAGCGACAGCTCCACAGCTCCGCCGTACGACGAGCCGTCTACTCTTACCTCCAATTTATGAAGTTCCGGAATCAGCTTTTGATGATCCGAATAACTGCATACTGCCGTAAACTCGGTAAATTTCGAATATTTTACAATTCCTGCGTCCGCGGCAGCATCAGACGCTGCCGTAGTATATGCACGTAAAAGTCCGGGTGCGCCGAGAAGTATTCCGCCGAAATAGCGCGTAACAGTAATGACAGCATCGGTAAAGCCGCCCTTTCGCATGATTTCAAGCACAGGTATTCCCGCTGTTCCCTGCGGTTCTCCGTCATCGGAATAGCGCGTCGCGTTTTCAGCAGAGATAAGATACGCATATACGGTATGTCTGGCATCGCTGTATCTCGATTTTTTATCCTTTATATATTCGCACGCCTCTGTGGAGCTTTTGACATGAGCAGCATGCGCAATAAACACCGATTTTTTTTCGGTGTACTCCGCATATCCCTCTCCGCCGAGAGTAATATATACAGGATTTTCATTTGCAGTCCGGGATCCCGTATCCTTTTTTGAACTCAAAGCTATCCCTCACTTCCGCAGATATGCCGAATACTGACCTTTGGTCTTAGCGTCCGCAACAGCCGTCACAACCGCCCCGGTCTCTGTATATTCGACATTTTCAACTGTTGCCGCGCTGTACAGCGCAGAGAGTACTCCCAGTTCCGAATTCGGTATTTCAAATATCTGCCGCGTCTTTCCTGCCGCGGCAAGCGTCGAGATACGTTTTATGAGTTCATCTGTACCGCTTCCGGTCTCAGCAGATATATATACGACATCATCGCTCCGAATCTCAGCATACGACAACACATCTTCATCAGGCGAGACGAGATCCGATTTATTGAAAACATATATTACCGGCTTTCCGTCTGCGCCGAGGTCATGAAGCAGTTCCTGCGTAACACGAAGCTGATCGGCGCATTCGGGATCAGAGATATCGGCTACCGCAAGTACAGCGTCGGCAAGCGAGATCTCCTCCAGTGTTGAATGAAAAGCCTTTACCAGATGATGCGGAAGCTTCCTTATAAATCCCACGGTATCCGTAATAAGAATATCCGTTCCGTCAGGAAGCGTATACTTGCGTGTTGTGGGATCGAGCGTTGCAAAAAGCTTATCCTGCGCAAGTATGCCTGCACCGGTAAGACAGTTGAGCAGAGTCGACTTTCCCGCGTTTGTATATCCGGCGATTGCAACGCTGAATATTCCCGACCGCCTGCGCTGAGACCGCCTTATCTCACGATCCTTTTCAAGATCGTCCAGCTGAGCTTTAAGCGCCGCGATACGGTTACGTATTCTTCTGCGGTCGGTCTCAAGCTTTGTTTCCCCGGGACCTCTTGAGGCTATATTGCCGCCGCCCTGTCTGGACATGGATATTCCCTTTCCGGTAAGCCGGGGCGCGGTATACTGAAGCTGTGCAAGTTCGACCTGAAGCTTTCCTTCGTCGGAGGCTGCATGAAGAGCAAATATATCAAGTATAAGCATACTGCGGTCGATAACCGTAACATCTCCGCCGAGTCCGTCCTCAATATTCTTTATCTGTGCAGGAGAAAGCTCCGCATCAAAAATAACAAGAGGGATCTGTACGTTTTCACAAAGCTCTTTAAGTTCATTTATTTTTCCGCTTCCGATATATGTCCCGGCGTCAGGACGGTCACGCGACTGCACAAGTCTGGCATACGCATGTCCTCCCGACGTTTCCAAAAGTCTCTGCAGCTCATCGAGCAGAATGTCGGTCTTTCCGCTGCCGTCATCTATCGCTACAAGAACAGCAGGTACAACGTCCTCACTGCCGCTGAAAATATCTGCCGCCGAAATATCACTCATCACACAAACCTCCCTCTCAATAATAAACCGCCTGCCCGCGGAAAGCATAAAAGATGCTCAGAAAGGCAAAACAAAGAGCGGAAATACGCACGAACTGTGTCTGTACGAAATCCGCTCATCTGTTTGCAATTCTGATGCAGTATGTCTTTTATCATTTACGTGAAAGCATAATTCCGCCTAAATCAACAAACAACTGCCACAGCAAATTGTTTCCGTTTATTTTCCGGCTGCTTCAAGACGCTTCTTGAATTTGTCTACACGACCGCCGGCATCGACGAACTTCTGCTTACCCGTGAAAAACGGATGGCATTTGGAACAAATATCAACATGCATATCTCCGCTGGTACTCTTGGTCTTTACCTCAGCACCGCATGCACATCTGATAACAGCGTCCTTATAATCCGGATGGATACCTTTCTTCACGTCCTTACACCTCACATTCAGTTTTTTTCATTTTGGCTGCGAGCATCCTCACGGACACAAAACCGCAGTATATTGGTATTATAACACACTTTACTCGGTTTTGCAATAGTTTTTTCTTATTTTTATTTCATTTTCCGATCATCTCCAATATCGCTGTACCGATAACTTACACATATATACCCGATACCGTTTTTTATATTTATTCCAAAAAATTAGATTGACTCTATCCGCCGTCAAAAACAGTAAAACCATTGACAAAAGACGACGCAATGTGTTATAATGCTGTTACAAAATAAATTTTGAATTAAAAAAACACAAAGATTGCTGAAAATTTGTTATATTTTATAATTTTTTACAAAATTATTTCCTTTTCAGTATTATTTGTATCGAATTATTCGTATAAAGATTAGTATTAAAAATGTGAAAATTCCGCGATCAGAATCGATTCATTTCGTTTTCAGCGGAACAGCCGCTCCTGTATCCGGCAAGCGTTTCGCCGTATTCCCGTCGCCGGAAAACGCATACGTACATAAGGAAGGTTAAAATGGACAATTTACTTGCAAAAAAAGCAGCAGCCGAATCGGTTGCCGAAACAAATACCGTAATAGAACATATTCAAAGCAGCCCCGTTATTGTAAACGATGGCGAATCCAAAAAAGCATATCTTGTACTTAAAAGAATTTTCGATATAGCGCTTTCGGCAATATCGCTCATAGTTCTGCTCATACCTTCGCTTATTCTGTCCATTATAATATTCTGTGACGATCCCCACGGTTCTCCGATTTTTGTACAGACACGTATAGGCAAAAACGGAAAGAAATTTAAATTCTATAAATTCCGTTCTATGATTGTAGGCGCCGAAGATATGCTCGACGATCTTCTCGAGTATAACGAAGCCGACGGAAATGCCTTTAAAATGAAAGATGATCCGCGCATAACCCGTATAGGACGTTTTATAAGAAAGACAAGCATCGACGAGCTTCCTCAGCTTATCAACATTCTTAAAGGCGATATGAGTTTCGTAGGTCCCAGACCTCCGATCCCGCGTGAGGTTGAAAACTATACAGATTATCAGCGCCGCCGTCTTTCCATAACCCCCGGTCTCACCTGCTATTGGCAGACGACGCCGAACCGCAATGACATGCCTTTCGATGAATGGGTAGAACTTGACCTTAAATACATAGAAAAACGTTCTGTGGCAGTTGATCTGAAGCTGATTTTCAAGACATTCTCCGTAATGTTTACCGGACAGGGAAGATAATCCGCCGTTATAATTTTTAACATTATACAGCAAATCGGCCCGCAAAGCGCAGCAGCGCCGTAAGACGTAAACGGCAAAGCCTTAACCCGAATAATTAATAAAAAGGAAGCTGCCTCACTCGCAGCAAATACGATTATTAAAATGAAAAAAGCAATTATAGCAATAGCCGCTCATAAGCCTTACCGTATGCCGGAGGACGGTATTTATCTTCCCCTCCATGTAGGCTGCGAAGGAAAAAAAGCGATCGGATTTACCGGTGATAACACCGGCGATAATATATCCTTAAAAAATCCGTATTACTGTGAGCTTACCGGACTTTACTGGCTTTGGAAAAATACCGAGGCACAGTATAAAGGACTTGTGCATTACCGCCGCCACTTTACTTGTGAAAAATCTTCTCAAAAGAAAAAAAACGATCCGTTTTCATGTATTCTTACCTCAGATGAGTTTGAATCACTGATAAAAAAGAGCGATATCATTCTTCCGAAAAAAAGAAAATATTACATAGAAACGCTGTATGATCACTATGCGCATACACATTACGGAGAACATTTAGACATAACAAGGGAGATAATTTCCGAAAATTGTCCGGATTATCTTACCTCTTTTGACCGCGTTATGAAGCGGCGCGGCGCTCATATGTTCAATATGTTTATTATGAAATCGGACAAAGCAGACGAATATTGCAGTTGGCTGTTCCCCATACTCGAAGCTCTTGAAAAACGCGTTGATGTAACGCAGTATGATGCCTTTCAGGCACGCCTTTTCGGAAGAGTAAGCGAGCTTCTGTTGGACGTATGGCTCGATAAAAACAAATATCAGTATGCTGAGACAGCCGTTCTTTCAACTGAAAAAATCGACTGGTCCCGCAAAATTAAATCATTTCTTGCCGCAAAGTTCGGAAAGAAACAATACGACAGCAGCTTTTGATATATAACAAGCCATATGCCGGATATACTTTTAAAACAAGATTATCCGGCATATATTTTTTAATAAACGCACATAAAAACATAAACAGGAAAAAGCAAAGAAAGGAATAATATCATGAGTAAATACGATTATCTGGTAGTAGGATCGGGACTGTACGGCGCAGTATTTGCGCAGCGCGCAAAAGCAGCCGGAAAATCCGTACTCGTAATTGATAAGCGCCCGAATATCGGCGGAAACATTTATACCGAAGAGATCGAAGGCATCAATGTACACAAATACGGCGCGCATATTTTTCACACCAACAATAAAAAAGTCTGGGAATATATTACACACTTCGCAGAGTTCAACCGCTTTACCAATTCGCCCGTGGCAAATTATCACGGCGAGCTTTACTCCCTTCCCTTCAATATGTATACGTTCAATAAGATGTGGGGAGTGACGACTCCTGAGGAAGCCGCCGAAAAGATCGAGCAGCAGCGGCGCGACGCAGGAATTACTGACCCGCAAAACCTTGAACAGCAGGCGATCAGTCTTGTCGGAACTGACATATACGAAAAACTGATAAAAGGATATACCGAAAAGCAGTGGGGACGTCCCTGCGATCAGCTGCCTGCGTTTATTATCAAGCGTTTACCCGTACGCCTTACATTTGACAACAACTACTTCAATGCACTCTATCAGGGAATTCCGATCGGAGGATATACAAAGCTTGTAGAAAATCTTCTTGAAGGTATTCCGGTAAAACTTGGTGTGGATTATCTCGAAAACAAAACAGAGCTTGACAAATGTGCTGATACGGTAATATACACAGGAGCGATCGACGCATATTTCGGTTACAGCCTCGGCGCACTTGAATACCGCTCGGTAAGATTCGAAACAGAGGTACTCGATAAACCGAACTTCCAGGGCAACGCAGCAGTAAACCGACCGCGAAACACCGTGGACACGCATTATCGAGCATAAATGGTTTGAATTCGG
Source organism: uncultured Eubacteriales bacterium (assembly GCA_902491535.1). Classification (GTDB taxonomy): domain Bacteria; phylum Bacillota; class Clostridia; order Oscillospirales; family CAG-272; genus UMGS911. The sequence goes on along the minus strand of CABUHS010000011.1, from coordinate 17,579 downwards.
AACTCAGCCCAAAACGGTAATAAGCCGCGAGTACAGTTCCGAGTGGAAGCCCGGAGACGAGCCGTATTATCCGGTAAATGATGAGAAAAACAGTAAGCTTTACGCCGAGTACAAGTCACTTGCCGATTCCGAAAAAGGAATAATTTTCGGCGGACGGCTCGGAGAATATAAGTATTATGACATGGATGCAGTTATAGCATCGGCACTTGATAAAGCCGACCAGATACTCGGCCAATAATACGCATAAGTGTTTTTTCGTTTTTTACCCCGCCTGTATAAGAACACTTTCTATATCTTGCGGCAATTCAGGTTTGTCATAGAGATAAACTGCTATACAAAGCCGCGAATATATACCCTGTACGGCAGGTGAATGGAGATTTTTATGAATTATTATAACAGCAATTACCCTGTAAGAGATAGCTCCTCCGGTAATTTCAACACAGCGCTGAAGCGCAAAAAAAAGAGACGTATCCTTCACAGAATCGGTCTTGTGCTATCCGCACTGATGTTCATAGCAATGATCGTTTTGGACGTCCATATGTTTATGATAAACATTCTTCCGACTAAAATATTGTTTCCGGCAATAATTATAATGCTGATTATATGGATAGTTACTTCGGCATTTCTGCTTAGTCCGAGAAAAAAAACACGGTATTGGATAGGTTTAGTCATAAATGTTCTGCTGACCGTCATTATGATAGCAGGAATATACTATATTTCAAAAACATACGGACTGCTAAAGAATATTACCAACATTGACTCAGGAACATCACAGATCGGTATATATGTTGCAACCGACGACTCTGCGCAGGCACTAAGCGAAATGAAAGATTACACTTTCGGTATACTCTCATTTATTGACCGCGAAAATGCCGACGCTGCAATAGCAAATATCAATAAAACGCTGGACACAGAAGTAAAAACCGCAGACTATTCCGAATTTACAAAAATCATCGACGATCTTTTAAATCACAATATAAATGCGATAATACTCAATATAGAGTTTATCGATACGATAAAGGATATTGAGGGTTATGAAGATGTCGAATCAAAAATACGTGAAATAACACAGATAGAAATCAAAAACAATATTAAAACAGAACCCGGAAAAACCGCCGAAGAGGTATATGGTGACGGCATCTTTACAGTATATCTGAGCGGTGTGGATACCCGTGCCGATAAGATTCCTCAAAGAAGCCGCAGCGACGTTAACATTCTCGCTGTAATCAATACCAACACAAAACAGGTTCTGCTTCTCTCAACCCCGCGTGATTATTATGTTCCGCTCTCAATATCGAACGGCGTATGCGACAAACTTACTCATGCCGGTAACTTCGGCGTAGATGTCTGCATGGACACGCTCGGAATGCTCTATGATACTGAAATAGATTACTACTTCCGGGTTAATTTCAGCGGCTTTGAAAAAATTATAGACAGTCTCGGAGGCGTAGACGTCTACTCAGATTACGACTTTAATTCTTCGCTCGCTCCGAAAGCTGTCGGAAAAGCATACCATTATAACAAAGGAATCAACCATCTTGGTGGAGAAGCAGCACTCTTTTTCTCACGCGAAAGATATTCATTCGCGGAAGGAGACCGCCAGCGCGGAAAGAATCAGATGGCGGTTATAAAAGCGGTTGCAAACAAAGCAATGTCGCCCGATATCCTTACAAAATATTCGTCACTTCTCGGTGCAATGTCCGGAAGTTTCGAAACTTCGGTTCCGTATGATCTGATCACATCGCTCGTCCGTAACCAACTGAATTCCGACGGAGACTGGAACATTGTAAACTACAGTGTAAACGGATACGGAGACAGCCGTATAACATATTCTATCTCAACTATGAATGTATACGTCATGATACCGGATCAGTCAACTGTAAATACGGCAAAAGAGCTTATCCGTCAGGTTGTAAACGGCGAAACAGTATCAGTACCGCAATAAAAATATTATTTAAAATACCTGAATATTAATAAGAAAAGCAGATATACGAAGTTTTCCGTGTATCTGCTTTTTATATATCATAAAAAGATTACTTCATTAATATATATCCGTAATTAATAATGTATTATTTAAATCATAAATACATTGTCCTGAAATTCCGAAAACTCTACAGAAATTTTAATCAAAACAACCGGGAATGTTTCTTTTCATAAAATCAGATTCTGCTATGTAAGGTGCTTCCAGACGGTAACCCTTATTTTTCAGTATGCGGAACTTAAAATCCAGAAGCTCAACAGGAACATACATTACTTTTGCAACGTCGAAAAAAGACTTTTCATTATCATTTAACAGTTCAAAAAGTTTACTGTCATCTATTAAAAGTTCAGCCGCAAACAAGTTTGCTTCGTATTCAGTACGTGAAGTTATATCAAACATTTCCAGTTCCTGAAATCCGCGCATAGCGGCAAGTTCTCCGTGAAGCAAAGCATGCCCTAATTCATGAGCGCATAAGATTTTTTGCACAATATCTCCCACTCGGGTATTCAGTACGATATTTTTAATTCTCGCATGATAGAAATAATAAGCTTTTATTGCAACGCCTAAATCCTTGTAACGAATTCTTATATTCAGATTTTCACAAAGTTCAAAAGGATTCCTCGTATCATACTTTCGGATCAGTGCATCGATTTTTTCAGAGATAGTATTAGTATATATAGTCAATATAAGCACCTTTTATAATATATAGATTCAAAATAACGTATGATAATTGAACAAATTAAAGTCTTTACTCTTTTTCTTTCTTTTTACGTACACGTTTGGGAGTGAATTTTATCCGCGCCTCTTCCTTAGACTCCAGATACACTTCCATAAGCGACTGAAAAAAAATATCTTTGGCTTTATCGTCAAGCTCTCCACCTGCAAATAAAGCTCCTGCACGGCTTAAAACATCTGCGGCTTCCCGCGCCCCTTTATATCCGTATTTGTTTTTTACATTGGCAAGAAACAGTTCCTTATCAATATCTTTTTTTGTATCGGTTTCTTCTTCATCAAGCAAATATCCGACTGAAACATTCAGCGCCTCAGCTATTTTCTGTATATTACCGCTTCGCGGCATTGTACCGACTTGCTCATAGGTATAGAGAGACCGTTCGGATATCCCCGTTTTTTCGGCAAGCTCACTTTGAGAAAGATTCAGTGTTAAACGGGCATTTTTCAGCTTTTCACCGAAAGTCATAAATAGTACCTCATATTTTTTCGCAAAACTTCCGATTAGGCATTGACAAACTTCTTAAAATGTTGTATACTTAATCTGCAGATAACTTCCGATTAGATTATATCAAAGAAAGAAACTTCTGTCAATAGGAAATAAGAAATTTGCTGTATTTTTATATATAAGCGAAATATAAACAAAAGAAAGCGGGGATAATTAATGGCGGAAAAACAAACATTTATATCGAGCTGTCCGATCTGCGGAAGAACACTTTTTAAGGGCACGCCTGATTCATATATTGAGGTCGGCTGTCCGAAATGCAAGGAATATTTAAAAATCAGCTTTCATGAGTACGGATATCAGGTACATATTGCGAAACAAACGAAAGAGAGTAACGAAAGCAGCCGTAGCCGTACACCTGATAATAAAACAATTTAATATTGCTGCCGAAGAGAAATGTCGGACTTGTTAAGAAATCAAGATGGACCTGGCAAACTAAATTGAGTCAGATGCTCAATTTAGCTTGCCGGGTCCGTTTTTTATTTTGGTCAGCAAAATTGTTTTAAACCGGACAATAGATGTCCGCTTTAACATTTAATATAGCGATAAGGAGGTGAGAGAATGTACGGAACTGCCGAGCGAAGAGCCGAAGTTATGAAAATACTGTGCCGGCGCAGAAGTGAAACAATACAGAATCTGGCTTTTGAGCTTGGCGTTTCCGAGCGGACTGTCAGAAGAGATATTGAAATTCTGAGTCTCAGCGAACCTATCTATACTCAATCCGGACGATACGGCGGAGGTGTGTATGTAGAAGAAAGCTATTCAATGGACAAGATGTATATGGCAGATGAGGAGCTGAATGTACTACATAAGATATCCGATCTTGCGGACAAGCAGGCACTGTGTATTCTCAACGATGCTGAAAAGAAAATACTTCATTCGATCATCTTATCCTATACAAAACCAAAATCAAAAAAGGAGTATTAAAAAAATGAAAAAAGGAGAAAAAAATTTAATTAAGCAGCTTTGCAGCTTCAGATCTGACAAACTTAACGAAGATCTGCTGGAGTTTGCAACTCCTGAAGTACTCGGATATCTGTTTTTCAACAGGATGCAGGCAATAGCTTACGGAGTATTGAAAAAAAACGAATACCTCAGCATGATAAACAGAGAATTCCGCAATTCGCTGAAATCAGCATATGAACAGAATATTCAGAAAAACAATGTTTTTTTTCACTGTCTGGATTTTCTGTCCGATGTACTGAAAGAGCATAAAGATAAATATGCAATGCTCAAAGGAGCTATCCTGTGCAAAGCATATCCTGAAGGTTACCGGACTTCAAATGATATTGATTTGCTGGTCCGGCCTCAGGATATCACTCTTATCGGAGAAACTTTGACAAAAGCTGGCTTTCGTCAGGGTTATATCCGAAACAATGAATTTATACCGGCAAGCAGAAAAGAAATTATCGAATCAAAAATGCTCAGAGGTGAAACAGTCCCGTATATCTTTGAAACCGGATCTCCGCACATGAACTACCTGGAGGTAGATATCAATTTTTCACTGGACTACAAAAACGGAGATACAAATATTCCGGATAGCATGCTCAATAACAGCCTCGTAATCGGAAATATGTCTGCTCTGAGCAGAAGTGATTTCTTCATCCATCTCTGCTGTCATCTGCATAAAGAAGCAACTACACTGCCTTGGGTGAAAATGAAGCGTGATATGACACTGTACAAATATGCTGACATCTATATGCTTCTTGATGAAATGTGCGAAGAAAAAGTATACGGTATATTTGAACACGCAAAATCATTTGGGCTTGACAAAATTTGTGCGTTTGCAGTTCTTCAAACCGCTGAATTGTTTAATATGAAAAGCGATTACGCTGTAAAAGCGGCATCAGATGTACTGCGTGATGATTTGAATTTTCTTCACCGTGTTGTATCTCCGTCAGAGAAAAAAATTTATATTTACAACACCAAAGATATAGCTGAACGTTTCTTTATGAATGACCGTACATCTGATTTGAAGGAGGTTAACGAGCATGAGAAAGCTTAATATGCGGACTAATAAAACAAAAGGTCTGCTGATCACATTCTGCGGACTTGACGGCTGCGGAAAAACAACCATGTTACGCCGCCTTGCATCAGATCTTGAAAATCAAAACAAAGATTTACTTTTGACAAAACAGCCTACCGATTCTGTCCGCAATTCCGATATCTTCCGTACTTACATGGACTGCCCCGATCACAACGCCTATGATTACCGAAGCCTGTCGCTGCTTGCTGCAAGCGACCGTATTCAGCATTCCAATAAGGTGCTTGAACCTGCAATGCAAAACGGCAAAGTTGTAATCAGCGACCGGTATTTTTATTCCTGTCTGGCTAATCTCAGAGCCAGAGGATTCAAAGAGGACCGGTGGATCTATGAAATTGCAGAATCTGTTGTCAGACCGGATATTGCTTTCTTCTTTGACGTACCGGTCGAAACCGCAGTAAAACGTGTCCGAAGCCGGCCGGCTGAGAAAGAACGCTACATTGATATGGATCTGCAATATAAGCTCAGAGAAGAATACATTAAAATCTGCAAGGCAAACGGCGGCGTATTGATCTCCACAGAAGAGCCCGAAGATAAATGCTATTCATATATAAAACAAACAGTTGAAAGGGTGATATGAAAATGAATTTAAAAGAAAACGTACACGATATTTTGAAAAAACTCAGCTGCACAGAAGAGGTAAATGACAATGACAGGCTGCAAGAGGATCTTGTTCTTGACAGCCTTGCAATGGTAACACTGCTTATCGAATTAGAGGACACATTAAATATTCAGCTTGACGAAGCAGACATGAATCCGTTTGATCTTGTAACAGTAGCAGATGTTATAAAACTCGCAGAAAAATATATCGGTGATAATAATGAATAAACATGTTGAACTTCCGCTCTCAGAACCGCTTTACAGTACCTATCATTATCAGGGAAACGGCTGTGCAATGCTGACAGAAAATCCGAGTATAAAAAACTGGTATTTAAACCGGGTCATGAACTTAAGATGTTCAAGACGAATCGTGTATGGCTGCACATCTCCGTTTATCTCTGTCAATGACTCATCCGCAGATGATAATCCTTATATTGAAAAAATTTGGTTAAAAATGCAGTATCTCGGTTCTGATGTACATCGGATCATACGCCGTTTTTTGGATAACGGATACTATGTTGCATTTGACGGAATCGACGATTATTACGTTAAAGGAAAAAGCTGGTATCACGAACACCATTTTACACATGACGGTATGATATGCGGATATGATCAAAATAACCGAACTTATACGGTTTATGCATATGACAGTTCATGGATCTACAAACCATTTCAAACTCCGCAAAGATGTCTTGAAGAGGGACGAAAAGCCAGCTTGGCTGAAGGATATTACGGAAGTATATGCGGTATGAAAGTAAAACCGGATATTGTTGAAATAGATCCTTCGGAAATTTGTACTTGCCTGAAAGAGTATATGAGTTCATCATTGGATAACTATCCGGTATACAGTGACGGAATGGCATATGGAACAGCAGTACATGACTACATAGCTATGTATGTGAACAAGCTTGCAGATATGAGTGTTCCCTACAAGCGTACTGACCAAAGAGTTTTTCGGATGCTTTGGGAACATAAAAAGGTCATGTTAGAACGGATTCTCGCTGTAGAAGACAAGCTTCATATGAACCGCGAAATCAGTTCACAGTATTCAGATATTGTAAAAGAAGCAGACATTCTGAGAATGATATATGCCTTTCATCTTATAAAGCCAAGATTTTCAATTCTTCACACAATAAAAGATCGCCTGATTGCCATTAAACAATCGGAAGAAAAGCTGCTCCTAAGATTTATAAAAAAAACGGAAGAAGTGATAAAAACATGAAACTATGGAATTATTTAAGAAAAAAGCTCATTGAGCATTCGTACCAAACGGTATGCGAAGGCAGCTATGAAATAAGCTTTGAGAAGCTTGCCAAAGAAACTGAGGAATTTGCAAAAACACTTTCCGAAACCCGCTGCTGCGCTATTCTGTGTAAGTCAGAGCTTATGACAGCAAAAGCCCTTCTTGCCTGTTTTGCAGCAGGGATTACGGCAGTTCCGCTATCCAAACGATACGGTGAACTTCATTACAGCAAGATTCTTAATAAGATCAGTCCTGATGCTGTGATCACAGATGATATAGGAAAACTCTCTGTTACAAAATTTTCTGATTCGCAGTATTCCGAACCCTATATACATCCGGCATTGATAATGTGTACCTCAGGCACAACAGGAAGTCCCAAAGGAGTGATGCTGACTGAAGATAATATCCTGACAAATGTTTCGGATATTTCAGAGTATTTTACCATAGGAAAGCGGGATATTATACTTATTTCAAGACCGCTCTATCATTGTGCGGTACTTACAGGCGAATTTCTTACGGCACTTGTCAGGGGAACAAAAATCCGTTTTTATTCGGAATCTTTTAATCCGCCTAAAATACCTGAGATAATCCGAAGATACAGTATTACCGTTTTCTGCGGTACGCCTACACTTCTCAGTCTGATAAGCCGCTTTATGAGAAATGATTCAGATCGGTCTCTCAGGCATATAGCTATCAGCGGAGAATGTATGAGCAGAGATGTAGGACTTCGTATTGCAGAAACCTTTCCGCAGGCAAAGATCTATCATGTTTACGGTCTCACTGAAGCTTGTCCGCGAGTCAGCTATCTGCCGCCGATACTGTTTAAAACATATCCTGACTGCGTCGGCATTCCTTTGAGATCTGTAGATGTAATGATAGTAAAAGAAAACGGCACAAATGCCGATATTAATGAAAAAGGTATGCTTTATATCCGCGGCGGCAACATTATGGCAGGATACTATAACGATACTGCCCAAACGAGCGCTATCTTATCGGGCGGATGGCTATGTACAGGAGATATTGCCGCTTTCAATTCCGTAGGTTTGCTGAAGATTTACGGCCGGAAAGATGATCTTATAATTAAAGCCGGAATGAATATTTATCCGCATGAAATCGAGGAAGCTCTAAAAAAAGACCGCCGGGTTCGCGAAACTCTGGCATATGGCTACGACACACAAAACGGAATACAGATAGGTCTCAAAATCGCAGGAAATTTTACATCACTATCCGATGTCAAGCGGCTTTGTTTTGAGCTGTTACCGCAATATCAGATACCGACAAAAATCGAACTACTCCCGGAGCTTGAAAAAAACAGCGCCGGAAAGATAAAAAGAGGAGGAAATTATGCTTGAATTTGAAAAGAAAATTATGCTTTGGGAAGATGAATACCGTTTTCTGAAAGAACGCTGCTATTCATCAGGAAAAACCACAGTTCAAATTAACCACTATTATGATACAGACGGTTTTGAACTGGATCATCAGGGAATAACCTGTCGTATACGGGAGGAAAACGGAATCTGCATTGCAACGGTCAAGGAACATCACTTAAAAGGATCTGATTGCAGTACAGAAACTTCGCGCATAGTAAAAAACCGGTATGACGATACCCTTTTCCGCGATATGGACATACGATACCAGGGAAGTCTTGAAACAACACGCAGTGTGTGTTCCGGACGGCATGGAATCAAAATAGCATTAGATAAGAATTGTTACCTCGGAATTGTTGATTATGAAATCGAGATAGAATATGATCTTAATCATGAAGCCTTAGCATCAGCAGAACTTGACAGCGTGATTTCAGATCTTACAGAATCCGGAATTTTAAAGGATCCGTCCGAGTTTAAAAGTCGGATATGTCATAGCAGAAACAAAGCTTCGCGTTTTTTCAGCAGAAAGGCGGAAGTCCGGGAAAAAATAAAAAGGTGGATGACATGAGATCGGTCTTAAATGAAATTTTAACATTGCGCAGCAGAAAAGCGCCTGTAATCGACTATAGTAACAGAAACCGTTACTGTGTGGTCACTTCGGAAGATAACGGAACAAAAACAGCATATTTCTTTAGTACGCCGATATATAACCAAAAATCAAAAAAGCTTGTTGATCTGAAATTTTATGAAAATGAAAACATACGGCGATCATACGGATCAAACGCCACGGTTTCCATATCAGATAAAATTTGTCTGGAAAATGAAAACGGATGTTTCGATATCATTTTACCCGGAAATTTAATTAATACAAGTGAAACAAGAGTAAGATATGAAAATGCAGAAATTGTTCCCTCTTTGAACGGCATTCTTGTAAAAGTATCATGTATGAAGCAGCAGCCATATGAGATCCGGCTCACCTCCGAGCAGTCATTTATGCCTGTACGGTCAAATGAACGCTGTTTTTCACTTATGAAGGAAGAATTTAAACCGTTTATTACGTTGTCCTGCATCGGCGTACTTAACAGCGCCGGACAGATGATTGCACCTTGCTCAATTGAATATCAGAAAAACAGCGATAAGGAATATGCAATTACATTGCAGCACGGCAGTCCGTACGGAGTTACATTACTGTTTGAAGTTAACCTTCACGAGGAAAAGCTGTTCCAGGATACCACAGTCGAAAGCTTGCATCCTGACGTAAACAATGCTTTCGGAGGAACAGCATTTATAGGAAAAACGGCATCATACGGAGAACAGTGGCTGTATTCCAGGCCTGATTTTTCAAAGCTTTCTGACCTATACGATAAACAGGTACATAAAGCGGTTATACACATTCCAAAGTTTGGCGGCAGCTGTGCCTTAACGGCATTCGGACTGCCCGCACGGTTTTGCAGTTTCGGATCCAAATGGGAAAATAAAGTCCAGTCAGCAGAGGAAATTACAGACACTGTCCCGTCGGACAAGTATCAAAGTCTTGATATTACAAAACTTTTGACAGACCGTGCCGGTTTTTTGAAGCCGTCCGAAGGCTTTGTTCTAAAGCCAAAGGTAGATAGCTGCGGTTTTTCTGCCATTTCAACCGGAGACAGTTGCTTTGCGCCTCAGATTTTAGAAATAAATTTCAGATAAATATTTTAACCCGGACAATAGGTGTCCGGGTTACTTTATATAATAAGGGCACAGCAGTAAGGAAGGAACGGCCGTATTCTGATAATGCTGAAAAAAATATATTGTTTAAAACGAAAGGAAAAAACAATGGAAAGTAAAAATCATTTTGAGGACGTATTTGATCCGGCAGAAATTAATACTGCCGAGAAAGAGATTGTTCTTACGTCCGACACTGCTGACAATTCAGCAGAAGCTACAGTTCAGGAAGCAACAGATATAATTCCCGATACTGCCGTCGCAGAAGAGACAGAAGCTTCTATTAAACCGGATGAGACTGTTAAGGCAGCAACGCGGGTAAATGAGATTCCCGAACTCAGAGGAGAAAACTGCAAAGTATTCAGCATGAGCGACGGAACTGAGCAAGCGGTATTCTATACCGAGCCGATTCATGTGTTTGATGATGAAACACAGTGCTTTACACCTGTGGATGTGACAATTACGGAAAAAGACGGTACATTCGTCGGCGGTAAGAACCGTTTCACCGCAGAATTCGGAAAGAAAGATTCTGATGATGAACTGTTTAATATCTCTGACGGATCGCATCGTATTAAAGTGATGTCTTTAAAAAGCAGCAAAAAGAAAACAGCAAAGATTATGCCTAAGCTCATAAAAATGAACACTGTCGCAGAGGAAAATGCAGCAGAAATTCATAAGGTATCAAATAAAGTTGTCTTTGAAGAGGAAGACGGTGTAAGCTTCAATTATTCTCTGACAGGAAACGGAGTCAAAGAGGATATTGTAATCAAAGAAAAAGCGGATGTCTACCGTTACCCGTTTATACTCCGATGTGAGAATGTAGCAGTAAAATTTGACGAAGAAGAAAATCACGTCACTTTTGAGGATATCGAAACCGGTAACGAAGTATTTCACATTCCCGCGCCGTTTATGACCGATGAAAGCGGAGCTGCTTCGGCTGCCGTATCGTATGATATCAGAGAACTGGAAGGAGGAGACATTCTTTTAACCGTAACCGCAGACAGCGAGTGGATAAATGCAGAGGAGAGAGTATTCCCCGTCGTCATTGATCCGCAGATTAAGGTGGGTGGTCCCAGCTCTATGACTACATACAGTTGGATTGGAGGAAAAATGTCTTCCGCATCAACTCATACTGTAGGAACAATCGACTCCGGAGACGGAAACTGTAATTCAAATCGTATGTATATAAAATTGTATATGCCTACGCTCCCTAGAAATCCCCGCATTAAGAAGGCAGAGCTTCAGTTATTCCAATCCTCTGGTTCTATACAACTTTGTCAATATCCGAAATTCGGTCTTTATCAGGTGAACGAAAACATTATAACAGGAACCTGTACACCCGTGGCAAGCTCTGATCTCATAGACTACGACACCATGAGGTCGGGAAGTTCAGGAATTTCCTACTCTTTTGATATCACAAAACTGTTAGATTCTGTAAATAAGGGCGAGATTTCCTTTACCAATCTCGTGCTGAAAATGTTAGATGAGACTTCATCCTGTAATAATAAAGTGGTACTGTACGGCAGTTCTTATCCAGGTATTATGACTCCAAAGCTTATCGTCACCTACGAATCAAGCTACGGCGTGAATACATCTTACCGTACTCATACACATGAACTTGGACGTTTCGGTCACGGAAGTATCGATCTTGCCTGCGGTAATCTGATGTTTGAATCCGAAGATTTTGGATGGTCCGGAAACAGAATGCCTGTAACCATAAGACATCTGTACAATAGCGCACTTGCATCATATCAGTATACTTATAACAATTCTATTAAGCTTCAGACAGCAGACTTTAGTTCCATGAAGCTCGGCTGCGGCTTCAAGCTTAATCTGATGCAGAGTATTAAACAGATTGAATTCCGTCATGAAGATGAAATATACATCGGCTATGTGTATATCGACGAGAACGGTGATGAGATCTACTTTAAAAAGAGTGATAAAACATGTATATGCCAAAATAATATGCAATGCCATAATTTGTACGAGAGCATAAACGGTCAGGAATTGTATTACGATCCCGAAGAAAGAACACTCACAAACGGATCTTATACATATCGCTTTGATAGCGAAGGACGACTGTTCAAAATCATTGATGAGAATGACAACCGTATTTTAATTACATATACCTCCGGCAGAATCACCTCTGTAACAGACGGCGCCGGACGTATATTCGGATTTTCATATAATTCCGGAGGATTCCTCACTTCAATAACAGCTCCTGACGGAACAAATATTCTTTATACATACTCCGGTAATCTTCTCAGTACGGTTACCTATCCGAACGGAAAGAAAGCGGCAATCACATATTCTTCAAATAAACCGACTGCTATCCTTCTTTCAGATAACGGTATTAATGTATACAGAGTAAATTATTCGTATTCCGGCAACCGTGTTGCATCTGTAACCGAATACGGCGTCGACGGTGAAACATATATTACCGGTGCATCTACATCGTATTCTTACTCGGCGGCGTCACGAAGAACTGTTGCAACAACGACCGAGCAGGCAGATGACGGAGATGTCGCTAATGTCATTAAGACGGTATATTCATTCGACGATGACGGAAATATCGTCGGCGAATACGTTTATTCGGAGGATACCGATAATACCGGTGTTGAAGCCGGAGCAAGCGGAATCAATCCTTATTCCGGCAGCGGCTCGGTTGTGATCAACTGCAATAACCTGCTCTCAGACCATGACTTTGATTCGCTCGGCAGCTGGACAAATATGCCTGATAACCTCAGTGATTTCATAAGAATCAGCCTTAAAAATGAATCACGTGCTAAATTCGGCAAAAGCCTGCTCAATATGTATTCAAAGCAGGAAGACTGCACAAATAACGGAGTTTATCAGCTTACAAACGCTCTGACCGCTGGTGAGTATACCTTCTCGGCTTATGTAAAGGTTGTTACCGAATTCACCGGAACAGAAAACCCCGGCGCATATATCCGTGTAAGGACCGAGGGCGGAACAGTCCTTGCGGAAAGTGAACATATTTCAAAATTTGATCATGATTATGTAAGACTTGTTGCACCGTTCACACTGACATGCGATCAGAACGTGAGAGTTGAAATTCTCGTTGACGGAAAGGGTGTTGCGGATATAAACGCCGCGCAGCTTGAAAGCAATCCTTTTGCCAATACGTATAATATACTTGAAAACGGCAGCTTTGAAAGAGGTCTTAACAGCTGGAATGAAACAGCAGGCGTATACTCTGTCGAAAATTCGGTATTTAATATGAACCGGTCAATGCAGATAAAAGGCGACCTTGATTCCGCAAGATGCGCGGCGCAGAATGTAACCGTTAAAACAGGCAGAAATACCCGTGAGACCTTTACGCTGTCCGGTTGGGCAAAAGGAGACGGTATTGTAAACCGCGATCGTAATAATGCGAAAGCTCCCCGGTTCCGCCTGCGTGCTGTAATCAGGTACTTCGATAGTTACTTCAACGAATACGGTATCGAAACATATACCGCAGATTTCTCGCCGTGTACAGAGGAATGGCAGTTCGCTTCCGTTCAGTTCGCTAAAAAGAAATTCCGCATGATTTATAATATTACTGTATACTGCGACTACAACTACAACACAGGTACAGCTTACTTTGATAATGTTCAGCTTGTAAGAGATAACATTGAGACCTATCTTTCCGCAGATGATTTTGTAGAAACAGTTACGGATATAGGCGGCAGCACAGACGGCAGCGAGGATACCGCAGCTGATAATACGCCGGCTTTCAATGAAGCAAAGGACGCGTTCGGAAATGCTCTTACCGAAACTACCTTTACAGACGGTGAATTCGGAACTATCTACCGCTCTTTCGGATTTAATGCCGACAACGGTCAGCTTGCAGGAAACGATACCGGAAACAATCTTGTACGTGAAACTGACGCAAGAGGAAACAAAACCGAATATACTGTAGACAGTGAGACCTCACGCAATGAAGAAGTGATCGACCGTCTCGGAAACAAGACCGCATACGAGTATGACGCTTCGGGAAGAATCACAAAGGTCACGAGCAAAAACTCGTGCTGCGTAGATCTGGCGAATGTATCATATAAATATGACGCATTTGACAATATGACCGAGATCGCGCGCGGTGACGGAATGAAGTATTCCCTTGCGTACAACGTCTTCCACAATCTTGAAGCTATCGGCATAGACGGCAAGACCGAAAAGCTGATAAATTATGAATACAGGAACGGAAACGGCAGACTCAAGCAGATCACATATGCAAACGGCGATAAGATGAAGGCTACCTACAACTCGGTCGGTCAGATGATCGCCGAAAAGTGGTACGACGCTTCAAATACGCTGACAGCGCACTACAAGTATGTATATAATGCTCATGGAAATATTGTACGTACTCTTGACATATTATCCAAAACCGAGTATACTTATACATACGATGATGGTAGAATTGTACGTATGTTAGAGAGTATTATTATTCTTAACGGTGAGACCGTGACTGCAAAAAGCCTAATTAATTCAATTCTGTACAGCTATGACTCCGAAGGCAGACTTATAAAAAAACGTATTATTGCTGCAAACGGCATTGAATATACCGTTTATTATGATAACCGTGATAAAACGGTAGTAAAATTCACTGCCGGAGGAAGAACTGTAACCTCTCATAGCAAGACTGATAGCTTTGGAAGAAAAGTATTCGATGAGCTTCAGCTCGGAACAGGCTTTGTGTCAAGACAATTCCATTATCACACCGGTGATGTGACAGAGGAACATAAAGCAAATCAAAAGCTGAAATCAAGTCCGACAACACAGCTTGTGAGCCAGATTGTACTTTCGGGCGGAAGAACGATCTCTTATGAGTACGATGCAGAAAACCGAATTACCAAGGTTACAGATTCTGTTGACGGTACAACTGAATATACCTACGATGCACTCGGTCAGCTGCTGACCGAAATAAAAAACGGAACCGTTGTCAATACAATGGTATATGACAATTACGGCAATATCAATTCTAAGAACGATGTCGTATATACATATGACAGTACATGGAAAGACCTGCTGACAAAAGTCGGTGATAATTCGATCTCCTACGATAAGCAGGGCAACCCGACCTCCTATCTCGGTCACACGCTGACATGGGAAAAGGGCAGACAGCTGAAATCTTTTGATAATATAAACTATATATATAATGCAAACGGTATCCGTACATCTAAGACTGTAAACGGTGTTAAGCATACCTATACCCTTGACGGAACAAAGATACTTCGCGAGATGTGGGATAACAATACGCTCGTTCCTTTGTATGACAATGAAGACAGCGTATGCGGTATCATCTGTAACAACGAACCATATTACTTCAGAAAGAATCTACAAGGCGATATAATTGCAATTGTAGATAAGAATGCAAAAGAAGTTGCAAGGTACAGTTACGATGCATGGGGTTCATGTACGATTGTACAGGATATTTCTGATACAGGAATAGCAGCACTTAACCCGTTCCGCTACAGAGGCTATTACTACGATACTGAGAATAATCTCTATTACCTTAACAGCAGATACTATGATCCTGCTGTCGGCAGGTTTATTAATGCAGATGAGGCAATAATAAGTTTAATATTTTTCTTTAGACGTTCTGCATCGCTATTTGCTTATTGTAATAATGATCCAATAGGACGTATTGATAAATTGGGATATGCAAGCTATTCTAATAGTAGTTACTATACAGACATTTATGTGCGAAATATAGTCACTAAAATTAATGTTTTATGGACAAATTTGACTTATAAGTACAAAATTGATTTTGGAGTGATCCGATTTAGTTTTACTTCAAACAATTATTGGAGTGTTTTATGGAGAGGCGGTTCTAAAATACTTGCAGAAGCCATGTACCATGCAGCCAAAGCTATCAATAGTACTTATCTGCAAGGTCACACAATCTCAGGTATACATACAGAACTATTTATCCATTGGGCTTTATATACTTTAGGTATAAAAAGAGACCATACCGAAACCGCAGATATGGGATCAGCAATACCCGGAACGCCTGGTTATGACGATAATGCATGGCTTGCTGAAATGCCTAATGTAATTAATCAAATTTCAAAAATCAGACCGGATAACTTGTTGATGTGGATATCACTATTTAGAACTTTAGCAAAATATTATTGATTAAATATTTCAGACACGGTTACTTGTTAATCGTGTCTGAAATACAGGAGGATTTAAGATGTTTTTAAAAAAAGTTTCTTTAGTTTTGTTAGTTTTACTGTTAGTTCTCAATAGTATATGTGGGTGCGCTAAATTATTTGGGCGTTCATCAATATATGACGATTGGCAGGTAATTAATATAGAAGAATGTGGAATTATAAGAATTCCAAACGAATGGAGCTATTTTAACGAAGATGGTGTAATATATGTTCTTAATGAAAGTTCAGTACCTGTAATGATACAAAGTCATAATTATGATATGAAAGAAGAAGAGTCTAACAAATACTTTAGTAACTATAAACATCTTGAACGCTTGGCTTAACAGTGATAAGGAACTAAATCACTTATCAACTGTTAGCTGACGGTTTTCGGGTGCATACGAAACTCCCGTCTGATTCCTAACAGGAATTAGGCGGGAGTTTTTCTTGTTAACAGAGCCTATATTGGAGGATAGTATTATGAAAACATTACTTTCCTGTGAATTTAACATGGACACAGGCTGCGTTGAACTAAGATATTCTGACGACAGCATGATTTCCATTAATTGCACCGCTGTAGAGGACGAAGTTGCGAATAGCCGTTTCCAGCAGTCTGAACTGGACTACCTGATTTACAATGATCCCGTTGCCTATGCCGACCTGATTCTCAACGGAGATCCGAAAGCATATCTGAAAAATGTGACCGAGTACAAGCCGCTGGATTAAACAATGAAATCGCCGATGTGAGTGAGCAACGCTTACATCGGCGATTTCATTTTATAGTGTTAGATAAAATTAGTATAATACTTTTATTCTCTTATTCTCTGTATTTTGAAGGGGTAAATCCATAATACCTTTTGAATATTTCAATCAATCTACTGGGGTTGGAGTATCCAACAGTTCTTGAAATTTCCGCAATGGTGAGGTCGGTCTGAATAAGCATGTGCTCGACTACAGAGATCCTTTTCCTCTGAATGTATTCGGTAATGGACATATTATAAACTGACTTAAATAGCTTTTTCATCTTGCTTTCACTCATACATGCAATGGTGGAAAGCGTCTGTAATGTAATATTAAAACTGTAATGTTCATCCATGTAATGCGTTAGTTCATCTAATGCCTGCAAATCTGTTTCGTTGATGGATCGGGCATTCTCTTCATTTAGTCTGTTTTCTTTCAAATAAGAAGCAAGAATCGAGATGATTTCATATATTTTTGCTTCTACTGTAATTCCGGACGCTTTCATGGAAA
>CABUHS010000010.1 GCA_902491535.1 uncultured Eubacteriales bacterium | reverse complement strand
AGCATCGGAGATGTCCTTCCCTGATGTAACTTCTGTATCTGAAACCGTCTCATAATTCCCGCATGCGTTTCCGGAATGAATATCAAATTCAACTGTTTCTGCATACAGTCCGAGAGAATTTGAGTCGTCAGGCAAAACAAGTCTTCCCGTATCACGGTCAATAAATTCTCCCAGAGCATTTCCGATATACGAAGTAAAAGCCCTGACCGCCATTTCACTTGCAATATTTCCTCCTTTTGCGCCGCCCATACCGTCACATACGATATATACTTCGGCGTTTTCGGCTATTTTAAGATAACCGAAGGAGTCCTGATTGTTCTGTCGGCGCATTCCGACATCACTTAATCCATAGAAAACCATAGAAAAATAATCATGCCCTTTCTCAGAGAAATATATCCTCTGATTCATCCCGAATCAAGAAAATTTCAAGTTCTCACTGCTATTATAATGAAGATATCCTAAAAATATAACATAAGACTATACTGTGTAAAATATCATGATCACAATCCTGCTTCGGATCTGCGCAGCTGTCCGCACGAAGCATTTATGTCTGAGCCGAGACGACGGCGGACCGTTGCATTTATTCCGAGTTTTATAAGTTCATCACGGAACTGCGAAGCTCTCGGACTTCGCCTGTAGCTCTTCCCAGCCACTTCATTTACCGGAATAAGATTAACATGACACGGAGTTTTCCCGAAATATTTTCTTAGCAATGATGCAAGCTTTCTGGCATGTCCGTCATCATCATTCTGTCCTGCGATAAGGGTAAATTCAAAAGATATCCTTCGTCCGGTAGTTTTAAAATAATCAACGCATGCACGCATAAGCGTATCTATACTGAACTTTTTGTTGATCGGCATAATAAGATCACGTTCTTCATCGCACACAGCATGAAGAGATACCGATAATGTTATCGGAAGCCCTTCAGCAGCAAGCTGCGGCAAACGCTCAGCATATCCGCATGTAGACAGTGATATATGTCTGTAGCCGATATTCAATCCGTCGGGTGAGCCGACAAGCCTCAAAAAACGTACTACATTATCGTAATTGTCAAGCGGCTCACCGATTCCCATAAGCACGATTCCGTCTATGCGCTCACCGATATCACGGCCTGCAGCGATTACCTGCCCAAGCATCTCATACGGTCTTAAATTTCTTACCCGTCCGCCTATCGTAGATGCGCAGAAACGGCATCCCATTCGACAGCCTACCTGTGTAGAGATACATATACTGCGTCCGTGTTCATACTTCATAACAACGCTCTCAACGCACTGACCGTCATCAAGCTCAAACAGATATTTCACCGTTCCGTCGATTTTGGAAACGAGTTTTCGGGATATTTTAGGAATGCCTACCTTTGCGCGACTTTCAAGATCTTCCCGAAGAGTGCGCGGAAGATTAGTCATTTCCGATATTTCAACACCGCGCATCATCCAATCCATAATTTGTTTTGCGCGGTAAGCAGGCTGCCCAATCGACACTGCATATTCTGTCAGTTCGGACATATTCATATCAAGCAAAGTTATTTTCACTGTCTTATCAAATCTCTGCGATATACGGATACATGAATAATCCGCAAGCTACTTTCTTCATAAAATCCACTAAAAATAAACTGTTCCGCCGATAAAAGCCGCACCGAAGCCGCCCGAGCGATACCGATTATTTTTTTATTCTTTCAGTCTTATAATAACTGTTTGATGTTATTATAACATGTTTTTCCCGAAAATGCAATACATCACATTTTATTAAAGAAAGATATATTGTAAACCTACAAATCATATTTCACGGTATAAAAATTTGCTATTGACAAACATAAACTTATATGATATAATAAATGACGTAAAAATCATATATGCGGGTATGGCGGAATTGGCAGACGCGCTAGATTCAGGTTCTAATTTATTCTAATGTCAGTTCCTGCTTTTGTCCCTTGAAAGTCAAGGAGATTCGCACCTTTCATTGTTTTTTACAACTTTATATTTACTTGTTTTCTAACGGTTTTCTAACCGATTGAAATACGCGGGTATGGCGGAATTGGCAGACGCGCATGATTCAGGTTCATGTCGGAGCAATCCGGTGAAGGTTCAAGTCCTTTTACCCGCACCATTTTCTGAAAGTCTTGATATGTTCAAGGCTTTCTTTTTTTCTTATTAGGTGGATAATAACTTTTCTACAGATGAGGACATCCTCACTTTATTCTGTGCCTGCACATGAGCATATATGTCCGCTGTAGTGGTGTACGTACTGTGCCCTGCCCACTCCTGAATCTCTTTTAGATTTGCACCGTCACTCAAAAGCAATGAAATATTTGAATGTCTGAGTTCATGTAGCTTCAATCTGCGTAGCCCACATTTTTCACACAATTCAGGAAAAGTTCTTGTCACATAATCAAGTTTCATAATGTCTCCGTTTTCCTTGACACAGACAAATTCATTCCATTTGTTGTTGTAATGCTTGCCTAACCGTTCTCTGTTCTTCTGCTGACGTAATTTTAACTCTGTCAGATATTTGACTGCATCTTCTGTCATTGGCAAAGTTCGCAGCGACGCTATGTTCTTGGCACGTTCCTTGTACGATGTTTTCGTCATTGTTCCTTGAACAGAGAGAGTTTTGTTCTCAAAGTCGATACAATCCCATTTGAGTCCGACAATTTCACCGCGACGCAAGCCAAACCATGCAGCCAGCATTACCACCGGTTCTATTGTGTGTCCTTTTGCAAAGCGTAAAAGCTCTCGCATCTCTTCAACATCGTAATAATTTGCGATGTGCTTTTGCTTTTTGGGGAGATCGACATTCGACGCAGGATTGTACACAATACGCTCGGTCTTAACAGCATAAGTCAAAGCCTTGTGTATATTTGCATGATAGTGATGAATCGTGTTTGCTGTTACACCGTCATACTTCATTTTATAGGAGTAAAAGTCCTGTATATGGTGAGCTTTTAAATCACACAGCTTGATTTTTCGCTTTTCAAAGTACGGAGCGATAACATTACCGACTATGCTTCTGTATATGCTATATGTTGTGTCTTCGATTGTATGCTTTGTGTCCTCAAGCCACTTATTAAGGAACTCGGAAAACAAAATATCTTCATAGTTATTGCACTGTGCGATTTTTCCCTCCCACTCATGCAAAATCTCAATACACTTTTGCTCGGCTTTTCGTTTGTTATTACCTGTAACGGACAGATCGGTTTTTACCCATTTTTGATTACGTTTTCCGGAATCAACCCAATTTAAGACGATATAATATCTATCGTTTTTTGTCTGTATACTTGCTGTCATTAAAAATCCTCCTTAAGTTCTGACAGCAATCACCGTTACAAATATTATAGTCGATTCTTTAAAATAAATCAATACCTTGTGGCTTTTAGCTTATGTAATTTTATCGAAATAATATCTGTAACCGATGGGTGCCATAGCCAATATAAAAATCAATTTTACACTAATGAAATAGGGCATGAGCTTTTCAGCGAACATAGCTGTTTTTTCTCATACCCTATTTTTTATGCTTTATATTCCGGTCGAACCAAATCCTCCTCTATCAGTTCCATCAAGATGTTCAACCTCATCAAACTGTAAATCATCCATCTTCTTTACAATGCGGAACTGACAAATACGGTCGTTCTTATGGATTACAGTATCACGCATCGCAAGAACAGGCATACCCCAGATATCGTTATCTCCACTGTAAGAGTTGTCAATAACGCCCATGTGGTTTGTCTGCAAAACGCCCCATTTTTTGTATGTAGAACTGCGAGGAACAATATGTGCTTCATACCCTTCTGGCAATTTCATTGAAACACCCAGAGAGATAATTTTGAAGTCCCCCGCTTTCAGTTCTACGGTTTCTGCGGCACGAAGGTCGATCCAGTCACCCTTTGCAATTTTCTCAACCTTATCAATTTCTGTATCGTGATACTTAATATGTACTTTATTCATTTCCCTTTTCTCCTTAAATTAAAAATCAGTTTGCTCCGAGTATTTTCATAAACTCATCCTGTGACACATCTGGCACTTCTTCGATATTGTTTAAAAACATTGCGCCTACCTCATCCCAAATATTCATTTCGGAGCGAGATGTGTTTATTTTTTCCCTGTATCTATCTACATCTTCTAAAATTTCGTGTGGGCGCAAAACGCGGTCAATTATTTCTTGATCTGCATAATCGTCAATAATCATAAGGTGCGCGCGATAGCCACGAGCATTAGCTGTCGCAGGTATTGTTCTTATATAACTTCCATTTGAAAATATAGCTTCCATATGCAAGTTGCTTTTACGAATAACACAATCCTTGCCATCAATAGCTGAATATAATAATCTAAATACCTCGTTTCTGCGTTGAGCTGTTGTTGCGATATATACCTTGTATCTTGGTCGGCTTTCACACATTGAAACACCATATCTAATTGCTTCATCATTGAGATGTATCATTATGTACCTCTTTTCCGAACCTCTCCTCTAAATCAAAAACAGACCCGCTCTGTTTCATAGGTCTGTCTGTTTTAGATTGAAGTTCCTTTAATTTTTCCCAGTAAGCAGGCAAGTACAAATAGATATTTTTTAATTCCTTCAGGTTTTTGTTGGCACAACACCAACAAGATACTCTATCAAGAATATGAAAAAACATGAAAAGTCAGCTGACTACGGAAAACTTATGCAGAAATTAAGAACACTGAACCGACTGACGCAGGAGGAAGTTGCTGAATCAATAGAATACAGCGATCGTCAAATACGAAATATCGAGTCCGGAAAATCCGATATCAAACTGAGTACTGCTATGATTTTGTGGGAAAAATACGGAACAACTTTGTCTGAGATTGAATATATGCTTAATCCTGAAATTTATTCGGTGCATAACGAAACTTACACACTTGACGGAATCAAGTATATCGGCTATGGCATTAAGGGAGACGGAATATTTTTTGAAGATATAAGCGTAAACTTTACAGCAGTTCAAAATCTTACCGCTCTGTGTAACCTCCTTAATATCAACACAATTCATATGTACGATATTATCGAGGATTTTCTCTGCACAGGGTTATAAAAATATTCAAACATTTAAAAAGCGATTATATAATCGATTACTTTCGATAAGTATTCAACTTCATTCATATTATTTATTTTGATTTTATCGGAAATACGTTTCAATAATATATTACTTCCTGTAAAATTATATTTTAACGAAAGCAACATTATATCTTGCGATTCACGATAAATTTTAGAAACCTTTTCGATTATAGATGAATTGAAAATACTCAAATACTCTAAAATATATAAAATTCGCTTCTTCATTAAATATTTATGTTCCATATAACTTCTGACATACCGCATATCAATTTTTTTATCAACATCAATGTATTCAATATACATAGCGAGTTCGTTCCATGCAGATATACCAAATTTCAATTCTCCGGCATCAATAATTCCACGCAAGTCATAGTTGGTTGAAAACTTTGGAATATCAGAGTCAAGGTATTGTCTAAACAACATTAAAACATTTTCCAAATCAATGCTCGGTAATACAAAATCTTTATTTACTTTGTAAAATAACAACTCTACTACACCGATTTGAACATTTAACAAGGCTTCTTCATATTCATCATATGTAATTTTATATGGGGTATAATAATTTACATATTCTGGTGGTCTTATATATCCAATAGATTGATAAAATCTTTCATCATCATTAAATCCATATATCAAACATTCGTGATCAAAATCATATATTCGTCCCTGACTAATTGCGGATATTTTTCCTTCATTAGGAGAAGAATAAACATATTCTCCTTTAACAATTCTTCGACGTGCTTCCTCAATAGCTTCACGTACACATACTATATCTTTTTCTTTACACATAAGGTTTTGATGCGTTATTGCACCCGATTGTTCAAACCAACTATCGGCTTCATATATATAAAATTTATTTCTATCATTTTTGCTATATATACAATTTACATATTTATCACATAACAAGCGTAATAAAATCTGCTCACTGAAATTTGCTTCTATAATTCCAAACGGATATGCGTGATTAACATATGCTTTGATAATTGGAGATATTTCAATAGGAAGTATCTTATTCATAAGTATTATAACACCTTTCCGCCCGCTTAAAAGCAATTAATTTTTATAATGTATTTACCAACCAACACAATATTTAAACCATTCATTGAAATATAATATTATAAACTTAATTCTGATAATAATATTTACTCTTTACTATTCATTTCTTGCAATGACGGTCATATGTTTATATATTGCAGTATTGCATTAACAAATTAAATTCTAATTATTATTATTTAAAGTATTCCGCTTGTTGTTGAAAGAACTCATAATATAAGCCTTTCAATCCCATTAGCTCTTCGAACGTTCCATATTCTTTTATCTCACCCTTATCAAAAACTGCAATTTTATCACAAAAACGAGTGCTATATATTCTATGAGAGATAAGAAGAGTTGTTTTTCCTTCGGACATTTCTGAAAATTTCTGAAATATTTCGTGTTCAGCAACTGGATCAAGTGCCGATGTAGGCTCATCTAGTATCAGAATTGGAGAATCCTTATAAAGTGCGCGTACTACCGCGATTTTTTGACGTTCTCCCCCTGATAAATCAACACCTGATGCAGACAACGTCTTTGTAATCGGCGTATCAAGTCCTCTATAAAGCTTCCTCATTCTTTCTTGTAAACCATTATCATTTAAAAGTCCCAATACTTTTTTTCTTTCATCTTGAGATGCTATATCTGTAATAGCGATATTTTCCAACAAAGAAAAAGCCAAAAGAGAAAAGTCCTGATTAACCGATGAAATAATCTTTTGGTATTCTTTATAATCAATATTTCTAATATCTATGCCATTCAAATATATCGATCCTTCTGTAGGATCGTACATACGAGTTAACAAAAGAGTGAATGTTGTCTTGCCTGCGCCATTATATCCCACAATCCCAAGACGTTCATTATTCTTTATTGTCAAATTTATATTTTTTAATACGAATGCAGTACTATTAGGATATCGAAAAGAAACATTGCGAAACTCTATTTCAATTTTGTTTTTATCTATGCTGTTTAACGTAATATTAGAAGATGATTTATCAAACTTGCTTCTGAGCTTATTAAAGGATTTATACTGCCTAATATAAAAAAAATTATCGTTAAAGGTAAGTATGTTATTAGTTACAAAGGAAGATGCAGACATAAAATTCATCAAAGAAGCAATACCAATTGTAAAATCACCAATAGAAATATCTTTATTAAAAGCGTTAATTCCAATCAATATATAAGCAAAAATTTGAAAGGCTACGTTTAAAGAATAAGTAGTCATCTCAATAAATCCACCCCACCGTATTCGGCGCTTATCGAATATTAGCATTGTCTGTTGAAAAGATTTGATTTTTTTTAATATGTAATCACCCATCCCAAACATTACAATATCTTTTTTACTTTGTATATCCTTAATTAATTGTGATACATAAGCAATTTTCCTGCGTTCGCTCACAGAATCTTCCATATACTTTCTATCATACCTAAGGTTCATATAATGCAATATTGTCTGTAAAACAATAACTATCAACGCAATAGCTAACAACCATATATTTAAAATTGTCATTACATATACTATTCCAATAAGGGTTACAAATTGAGAAATTGTAGAAAAAACGATAGTAAGGCTAGTAAAAAAATTATTTCCACGTATTGCTTGGTTAACCATCATGATACGATCTTGAACGGAAGAATCGTTAAACTGTTCAAAATCAACATTTTTCATTTACATCATTATCCAATTTGTTACTTAACTTAATAAATAAATATTCTCTATATCTTGACAAAAAAGTACCTATGGCTGTTATAAAGTAATTTATACCAAACATCAAAACCATATAAAAGATAACCGACAAAAAATTCTTTCCATAAGCGATACTATCAACAATACGTCCAGAAAGAATAATGTTGGGAAACGGTCGTATCGCACTTATAAAAACATCAGCAAGTAAAAGAAATATAAGTCTCTTATCATAATTCCATATTTCTTTAAAGGAAAGTAACAAATTGTCTAACTGTATGTTTTTTACTCTTTTCATGGTTTCTATTGTCCTCCCATGTTTAATCATTCCAAATTTAATGCTACATACATATCATGAAATAATGCATCCATACTTACAGGTGCTGAATAGCATTTATATGCACCACAAGCTTTATATTCGTCAAACGCATCCTGCTCATCATCCACCATACCCATACATACAAATACAGCTGCTTCAGGATGCAGTTCCTTTATTTTTTTTAATAAACTCAAACCATCTTTTAAGTCATTTTGCAATATACTTGGCAATATCAATATTATCTCAGGTCTGAGTTCGCGAACTTTTTTTAATGCATCCTTCTCCCCAGCTCCATACAACAAATCATACATATCCGGAGCGTATCTTTCTACAATTTTCGCCCATCCCTCTAAATTCGTCTTTTTTGCCCTTTTTTTTCCTATTGACAAAAGTTTAATTTTTTCTTCCATATTAATATAATCTCCTTTTTACCATTCCTTATTATCAGCAAATATTTAAAAGAAATTAATTATTGTTTGATACAATTCATTTATGTGTTCTTTATCACCTAACATATAAACCGGAATTTGAAATTCTTTTAGCAAAGAGTCTGCTTTCTGTTTGTATTCTTCATATGTTATTTTATGTTTTGTGTTACCATATATTCCATTCCAATCACTAGAGTATGTTATCGGATATATTACAAATGCAATTACATTCGCATCCGTTAATCCCATCAGCGCATATATAGAGTTTTTAATATATTGTATTTCATCATGATAGTTAATGCACATTACTATTGCATCCGGATTTATTCCTAATGCAAAATGGTATTGCATTGACGGATATTCAAGCAAATTATTACAATAATAAGGTATAATTTGTGCTTGTGTAGAAGCTAATATAATTTCCTTACCATTCAAACATAATTTGTTAATTTCATTATTCAAATATAATACAATTTCGTTATTATACAAGCGTACAGTAGAATTATATCCCATTGGAAAAACAACATCAAAATCGAACAATGGCGAATGCGGCTCTGTGCCAACTGTTCCTACATCGTAACCATGTGATTCCAATTCTCTCTTTAATGTTAATTGCAGAGAAAATTTTCCCTGTCGTGACGATGTCCCAAAAATACCAACAACTGGTTTGGAAATTTTATATAACTTTCCAAATGTATTTTTCGGTATATTGTTATTTGTTACACTTGGATAATAATATTTTATTCCTGAATTGTTTAGTATCTCACTATACGAATCCAGAGGATCAAATGAATAAACGTTAACACCATTCACAATAGCATTTCTTATTAATTCCATCTTGTAATCTCGTTTAGAAACTGCATTTAATTCATCCAAGTGTCCAAGTATAATAGTGTCTATATTCGAAAAATCAATTTTATTAATATCTTTAATACATTCTTCAGTCTTTACACCTTCATAATAACTAGATATCTTTCTTCCTACTTTTCCAGAACGCTTAATATCATAATAGCACTGTATATTAAATTTCAACATATCAGCAAATCTAACAAATGCATGCGCCTCTTTTGTAAACGGAAAGACCGCTGCATTTGTAATCTTAAAAAGAGGTGTTTCTATAACGCCCTCTAATTTATGAGAAGAATAAATATGCCTAGATTTTGACTTTAAATATGACAACGCGCCTTGAAGATTTAAATTACCAATTATTTTTTTAGTTAAAATAGAAGTTATATGTGCGCACGATATACTCGCTCCGCCGACTAATAGTATTTTGCCATCTTGAACGGTTAGACGTTGTATATCTCCTTTTGCTAAGATATTTACGGGACTATTTTCTACAAAATCAAATTCTGTAGAAATTTTAAAATCATATTTATTATCAACTCCAATTACACAATCAAACGCAGCTGGATATGAATGACACCCTTCATTATCAAAAGCAGAAACTATTACGATCCCCATTGCTGATATTTCGGCACATATATTATATAATTTATCTATATTTTCACCACTTTTTACACCTAAACTAATGTTAATAATTTTACATTTAATATTCTTTTTTATATATTCCAATGCAGCAATTAAACAAGAATCGTCAAGCTCTACGCGATTGGCAGGTAGTTTAATAATGTAAATTTTGCTTGGATCTATACATTTACTTATTATAGAGTAAATAATAGTTCCATGTCCGAATTCATCCTTCAAATTATTATCAATCAAAAAACCTTCACTATTTTTTTCTATACAAATTCCATTCATGTTAAAATCATTGCTCACATTAATTCCACTATCAATAATTACTACATCATAATACATAATGTTATTTCACCTCATTTCTCAAAGTACTTGTTAATGCAGATTATATTATTCTTTTGGGTGAATAACGCTTATCAAAAACAAACCCATACGAAACAATATACTATTGCTGCATACTATATATAAATTTTATTTCAGTGAAGAAATAATCAAAATATGTAAAAACTTAGCGTTACCATAGTTTCTACATACACATAGCAAAAAAATCAATCTTCTAAAATTAGGAGAATAACGCGATGATTAAAAACTGCTATAACATTTCTAATCATTCATTACTTCGTTTAACATAGTGAATAACTATCAATATTACTATAATTTATAACGGTATTATTATAGTTAACACGTATAATGACAAGTACCAGAAGTACCATCTGGAAAATTCTCTGGTTTCCAATATTGAACAAGTTCACCGGAAAAATAACGAATAGCATTCGATGAAAATTTTATCTTCTTTTTTAAGATCTTTTTCAAAGTATTCACCTCCTTCTCTTAAACGCGTCGCGTTTTTAGTTCTTTTATAAAAACTATAGTAACGCTCAAAATTAATTAATCCCAGTATTTAATAGTATTTATTGATCCTTAGAAGAATCAATGAAACAATCTATTTTTGCCGCAAAGCCTTTTGCGGAACTCAACATTTCGTAATCAAGAAAGTCATCTGTTAATTCTTTTCCAATAGTCTCTTCTATAGCAATAATTAATTTGATAAACGTTACAGAATCAGTAACGTATTCATTAATAGCAAAATCATCTTGTCTACCATCAAGAAGAACAAAGCCTAATTTATCAACTAATATTTTGACAAGCATTTGATATGTAAATATCATATACTATTTACCTCCTCTAAATCAAATTTTAAAAACAATTATACTAATATTTATATAAATCTTTTGTAACAAAATTTTGAAATTTACGATATAATACCATTTTAAAGTTACAATATTTAAATTGAAAAGTAGTTTGATTTTATGATTATAATTATATATACATAAAATTATAATGCAAGTGTCGTACAGGGATATATATCAGCAGCGTATAAAATTGTTTCAACAATATTATTTTTTTTATTTTCATCTTTCAACGGACATAATGTTACATCTGGATTCGTTTTAAGATAGCTGACTGGACAACCAGAATCGATATTTAGACAACAAGGAGAGTAGAAACAGTCATTACAAGATTCGGGTATTCTCTGAATAGACTTTTTCATTAAGTACCACCTTCTATGAAGAGTTTCATCAATTAATAGATCACCATTTAAATTTACTCGCCCGATTTTATTGATATCAAAATCATAGTGAGCATTACATTTATACACACTCAAATCGGAAGTAATAACATATGAATTTTTTAAGCATGCCGGGCACTTTTGCTGCGGAAGTATTGAAGTTAATTTTAGCATATTAGGATATAGTTTATTCGTATAAACATCATTTTTAGAAAGACGCATGTACAATTCTTTATGATTAGAATAGATAATTTCATTTGAAAAATGAGAACTAGAAAACTTGACTACAGGCACAAACATGAATTTGAATCGCGGATCATCGGCAAATGATGAACCAAGAAAATTCACAAATTCGTCAAGCATTTCCAAAAATCCAGTTGACATGTTGACACGAATCATTATATTAGCAAATTTATACTGCTTATTATTTCGTATCTTTAACAAGTTATCCATAATTGTATCATATGAACCCTTACCATCATATGTAAATCTCCTTTTATCATGCTGTTTTTTAAATCCATCAATAGTAATCATATAATCATATACCTGTAATTTATAAAGTGTATCAAACATATTAGAATCAAGTAAAAAGCCGTTTGTTACCATATCAGCAGAATAGGGTATATGTCTTACATTGCAAATTTGGATAAATTTATCGGATAAATTTTCAACTACTTCGGATGCTACTAACGGTTCACCACCGAACCAAGATACATGAAGCATTCTATGATTAGATATTGTCTTTTGAACAAATTTAAGTATTGCATCCTGCGAATCACTCGTCATTGTATCTCGACTAAAATCTTGTGAGGTTTCGAAACAGTATGGGCATCTAAAATTACACTTTCCTGTTGGGAAAATAGTAAGGTATAGCTTTGTATCATAAATTTCGCTATACTGTTTTGCATCATATAAAACACTTTCGTCTGTGTCATCATCTACTAATATACCTAACTTAAGCAATGTATTAGCCATTTCTTTGTATTCATTACAAGCCGCATAAAGTTTCTCAGAATTCGTCAAAAATCCATTAGTGAAACTATCAATATCAGATTTTTTTATCTTAGTTAAACTTGATATTCCATTTAGAAAATTATATAAAATTAAATCTCCTTCTTTATCTAAACAGATAAAGTTATACTTAGACATTTTTAAGTTCCTTGACATTTTTTTATTTCCTCCGCAAGTTTTATACTTCTTAATGTTTCTGTTTAATACGCTTATGCTATTCAATACCTATGACATCGTACTAAAAAAATTGTATATTAAATTGGATTAGAATATTGAATATTCAGTATTGATTTTTTTGAATTTCTAACCCCACATATTAATCCTTTTCTTCATAATAATCAACAATATCATAAAACACTCCAATTATTTCTAGTATAATTAATGTTTTGTTATAAAAATATAATCAAGCACATGATAGAGTATTATATGACAAAACAGCGCAAAGCAAGCCTCTATCAAGCAAGCAATGCGCTGTTTACGCACATATTAAATTTGGACATAGCAATAGCATTTATTGCATCATTTTTGCAGTCTGATACCGTTATTTCATTAAGGGATATACACGCCTTGGAAAAACAGTTTTTCATAACAAGCCTCATACCTTATACTGAAAAAATCAAGTGATACGTTAGGGGGATGTCCTGTTCTTATTAAAAGGTAATTCCTGAGAAATATTAAACTGGGTATTATATATAAGATATCGTTAGATTTATTAATCTGACTTTATCTTGTTTGTATTTTAACATATTAGCCAAACTATGTCAATATATTTACAAAAAAATATTTATTATTTTTTATTCAACAATTCACATAAACAGTACTGTTTTTATTTTTTCTGCATTTAGGGAGTATATATGTCTCCGCATGAATATCTCTGACATGTATGTAGTATCGCTGTCTTGCAAGATTTCAGGAACGAATAAATATACGCTAATTGTTTTGTTACACCAAAAATATCTGGCAAAGCTATTATACTTGGTATTTCTTTTTTATAAAAACAGTATAAATAAGTTGATCTTCTGTTACGTCAATGATAAAATTAAGCGTAGTAAAAACGGGGCTAAAACGGTGATTGTCTGTCTAACGATTTTTCTAACGAAATCACAGGAAATTCTAACACACAATAAAATCGAAACGTCCTTATTATTATATAATTAAGCAATTTATAGGGTATTTTGCATTAATTTGCGATAATTCAGAGCTTTCCTTCCCTTTTAATAATATACAATTTAGATTCAGGTTCTAGTGGGGGCAACTTCGTGAAGGTTCAAGTCCTTTTACCCGCACCAAAGCATTCAAACCCGAACCTTTTACCAATCGGTGAAACGTTCGGGTTTGTTGTTTTTTTCAATGAAACTGCGTAGTTAAAGAAAATGACGACGGTACGAGGATTAGTCTTCGTACCGTCGTTATCTATTTATTGCTTTTTTCAGATTGTTTCTTTTTCCACTGTTCAAATTCTTGTCTGCCTTCTTCGGATTCAAAAAAGTCTAATATGTCCGGCAGGAAGCATTTCGCTAATGCTTCGATTTCATCTTCAGGTATATGGGATTTGAGAACGATTTTAACCTCTTTGCCCACTTATCTCCTCCTTATTCTTTGTAAATATTCGTCACCGACAACCGATGATGACCCAAGCCCTCGCTGAGCTTCTGCTGTCTTCTAGGATCGCCTTGCAAATGTTTGCCCCGTTCCTGTGTGTAGCTGTGGCGAAGCCCGTGGAAGACAATGTTTTTAACCCGCGGCTTTTTACCGCGCTTTATCGTTTGCTCTCGATTTGGGTCTGTAAACTTTTTGCGATGATTGTATATCCAGTTTTCGATAGACTTCTTTTCCATACGCGGACCGTATTTGATTGTCTTGCTCAGAATAAAATCGTCGTCCATTAACCCTTTTTCTTTTGCTTCACGATACAGGCGTTGCAGAAGCTCCTTCTGTTCTTCAGTTTCAATCGGGACAAACCGTATCTGACCGCCCTTACTCTTGATTTCCAAACCGCCCCAACCGAGTGCGGATTTCACATCTCCGACCTTGAACTGACAGGCTTCGATAATCCGAAGACCCAATTTTTCTCCGAGTTCAATAGCATCCCGGACATCGAATCTACCCATTGTTTCAGCAAGTTCTTTTGCTTTCTGAATTTCGTGAGGTAGCCATGCGCGGTTATATTTTGTCGGTTCGCGCTTCGGCAGATTCAGTTCCTTGTTTTCAGGCATCTTGTATTTACACCCTGCATACTCACAATATTTGCGCAAACCTGTAAGCTCGGTATAAACCGTATTTAGTTCTTTTGTTGTTTTCCAATACTCTGCAACTTCACGGAAATGCTTTGGATGAAAGTTTGCGAATTTCTGTAAATTACAGGTGCCGGCAATATAATCACAGGCATAGCAGGCGGCTTGATAGTATCGCTTGCGGGTTGCTTGGCTGCCATGTCTGTCCTTTTTGTAAATGGCGGTCACCTGTATTCGCAGATTCATACGCTTATTCATCAATTTCAGCTCTTGTTCGGGCGTTAGTTCCCGGACTTTGGACTTTGTTTCTTCAAGCTGGATTTTGTATTCTTCAGCAGAATACTTTTCCCACGGCTTGTCGAAGGCGGTGTCCAAAATGTCGGTTACAATGTCCATCTTTTTTGAGATTTCTCTCATTGGCATCACTCCTTCATAATTTTTTGCCTTTTTGATTCAGGCAAAAAGAATATGAAAAGGAGTATCTATTTTGGCAAGTAAAAAATAGAGCGAATTTTTGCAAAGCAAAAAAATTCGGCGGCGACAGAAAAAAATCTCCTGTCGCCGCCTTTGAAATTGAAGGTCATATTTTTGCGATCATTCCGAAATGAAATCATATTCTTCCAAAACGGTATGTATTTTGAAAACGCATCATTCTGAAAGGACGGTCATAAATCATATCGAAATGAAGGGTTTGCAATCTGATACGAATCTTTAAGAGGGATATTTTCAGCCGACAGTTTGATGTTTAATGACGGGTTCTCTTTGCATGCTTATCATTGAACATCAAACAGCCGGAACGCGCCGCAGGCGTGCAAATACAAATCTATGATAAATCCTGAGTGACTTCCGAAAAGTATGTCATATTAAATTATCATTCCGAAGTATAGATTCATTTATCACATGAAACGGCATATCATAACGCGGCAAGGCATAGTTTACCCATTGGCAGTTTCAGCGACTTTACCTGCCGTTTCTCCCGTTTTCATTTCTTGTAATCCCTGAATGCCTTGCCGCACGGCCTCTCGGACGATTCCTCGCCGCCGTTTCTATCTTGCTGTCGCCCGATAGAAACGGCGACAAAAGGAAGGTCATACATCATATCGGAAAGATAATCATTATCATATCGAAAAGATGGTATCATTCCGAAAAGCTGGTCATTCATTTCATCGCAGAGAACTACTATTCATTTGTAAAAGAGGTTAGGACTATGGACTCATCTTCCCATTAGTGAAGACTGCCCCAGCGCAACTCTGAATAACAGAGCGTCAGACAAAGCTGACTGCGCAATGCCGATACAGATCATAAATCTGCCGCTTGTATAGTAAGCGTTCGGCAGGGATTTGTTCTTACAACGGAAATCCCGGAAACATTGCCGTACAAAGCTCCTGTACGGTGGAGGTACGATAAATGTCCGTCTATCGCTGACGGTTGGCTGCTTGCAGATTCTTCTTGTACATTCTTTTTCCATCTAAATCTGCACTCTTTCGGTCACACACAGCCTCGTGAGCCGAATGCTGTTTTGCTCAATCACTTTCTGATATTGCTTTTCTGAGCATTGAAATTCCTCCTTACTTTATTACAGATTCCACCTTTGTATATATCAAAAGGTACGCCTACAATATTGCAGGCGTACCGATAAAATGCAAGTAAATATAAGAATGAGCAGCAACCTTGAAAAAATGATAGGTTTATGTTATAATAGTAGCAACCTTTTGAAAGGAGAACGGCAGAACAATGTCATTAGGTGAGTTGATACGGAATATGCGTAAAAGGGCGCTTCTATCACAAGAAGAGTTTGCTAAACTGCTGAATGTATCTGTGGGTACGATAAATCGCTGGGAAAACGGAAAAACCAAGCCGAATATTACGGCTATGAAGAAAATCAAGGCTTATTGCGAAAGCAGGGGTTTCCCTTTTGAAGAAATAGAGTCTGAATGGCTTAAAGATAAGGAGTAATATCAATGGCTGACATAAAGAAAGATCAGGAGCGGGACGAGCTGTTCCGCACGATATATAAAATTGCTACCGACCTTGTTCACGCGGGGCATGTGTCCGAGTGGGATTTCAAGTCCTATGTTTTAGGTACAATGTTTTACCGCTATATTTCCGAAAATTTTGCCGCCTATATCAACAAAGGTGAGCGAGCCGCTGCTATTGCAAGAGGAGAACCCAACCCCGATTTTGATTATGCAAAGATGTCCGATGAGGAGGCAGAATCTGCCCGCGAGGGACTGGTGCAGGAAAAGGGATTTTTCATCTTGCCGAGCGAGCTTTTCTGCAATGTACGTGCCCGTGCGGATAAGGACGAAAACCTAAACGAAACCTTAGAACGCGTTTTTAACCATATTGAGAGCAGCGCCGCCAGCGGTGAAGCGGAAAATGATTTTGCCGGACTGTTTGACGATTTCGATGTAAACAGCAAATCCATCGGAGAAACAGTAGCCAAGAGAAACAAGGTGCTTGCAGAGCTTTTGAACGGCGTAGAAAAAATGCCGTTGTTTCAGGCGGACGGTATCAACCCCGATCTGTTCGGCGACGCATACGAATATCTGATGGGTATGTATGCCGCCAACGCAGGCAAAAAGGGCGGCCAGTATTTTACTCCTGCGGATGTCTCCGAACTGCTTGCCCGACTCGGCACAATCGGAAAGACAAGAATCAACAAGGTATATGACCCTGCCTGCGGTTCGGGTTCGCTTCTGTTGAAGGTTGAAAAGGTTTTGGGTAAAGAAAATATTGAACAGGGATTTTTCGGGCAGGAGATCGACCTGACTACCTATAACCTTTGCCGTATCAATATGTTTTTACATAACATTGATTTCGATAAATTCAGCATTGTGCGTGAAGATACGCTGCTCAGCCCACAGCACTGGGACGACCAGCCTTTTGAGCTGATCGTTTCCAATCCGCCGTTCTCTGTTCCGTGGGAGGGGGATAAAAATTCGCTGTTAATAAACGATATTCGATTTTCTCCCGCCGGGGTGCTTGCGCCTGCGTCCAAAGGCGATATGGCGTTTATTATGCATAGCCTTTCATGGCTTGCTAACAACGGAGCGGCGGCGATCGTCTGTTTCCCAGGCATCATGTACCGCGGCGGCGCAGAGCAGAAAATCCGCAAATACCTTGTGGATAACAACTATGTGGACGCTATCATTCAACTGCCGTCAAATCTTTTCCTCAATGTCACCATATCTGTTGATATTATGCTTTTGAAAAAGAACAAAACGGATAATTCCATTCTGTTTATAGACGCTTCACGGGAATTTGTAAAGGTGACGAAAAATAACCGACTTTCCGAAGCGAACATTCAGCGTATCGTTACTGCCGCCGCGGAAAGAAAGGACGAGCAGTATTTCAGCCGTCTTGTGCCAAACGATGAGGTAGGCAACGAGCAGAACGCCTATAACCTTTCGGTTTCCACCTATGTAGAGGCAGAGGATACCCGTGAGAAAATCGATATTGTGAAACTGAATGCGGAAATTGCTGAAATCGTAGCACGGGAACAAGTGTTACGGGACGAGATTGATAGGATTATTAAGGAGATTGAGGGGTAAATTATGCGTGGTGATCAAGAATTAAAGTGTCTGAATATTCTTAAAGAAGCAATATTCTGCAAAAACGGTCAACCTATGAAGAATCCATTTACACATAAAACTTATTTAGATGTGTCAGATGACGAGTTCAAAAATGAAAGAACTTATTTTGTTAATTCAGATTGCCGTAAATCATATTTCGGTCTTTTGGAGCGCGATCGGAAAGAATTTGAAAATATTTTGCGAATAGCTAAAGCTAATTCTAATTTAAGCAAGTTTCCTGATTTTGTTTTTGACAATGGATTTATAGAACATTTTCAGATAACCTCGTCTCAAACCAACAGAAAAGGCTCTGTTCACAAAAAGGAAGAAAGTATATTTATATCAAAAGTAGAGTCAGAAACAGAAAAGATTATGCAAGAGTGGAATGAAACTCCGAGCTTTGATGAGGTGCGTTCAAAATCGTGGGCACATACAAATCCAGTACATACTTATGAGTTTTTAGTTAAGTCATTAAAAAGCAACTGGAAACATCATTTGGAGAGTTGCAAACAATATACCGGTTCAAAAGAAATCGGTATATTTATGATCGAATATTCAGAATTTGCTCTTGCAATGTGCGAAAATGTTTATCACGACTGGATAGACGGTATGTCACACGGTGATATGCGGGAACAAGAAGAATTTAAAGAGTATCGGCTCAGTAGGGATAAAAATTTTTTGGAATATGTTTATCAATTCAGAGACGAAATAAAGTATGTGATTTTTATTAATCAAGAGAGGTATGAGGTCATTCGGACAGAAAACATACCATATCTGATAAAATTGTTGCCGTGGGACTATATTATATATCCGATGTGTGTTAGTAATATGGAATCGTTATATAACATCACTATTCCGGAAGTTACTGAAAAAGGAGAAGGTCATGAGCAACCTTGAAAAATTGTTGCAGGAATTTTGTCCGAACGGCGTGGAATATAAAAAAATCAAAGAAGTGTATAAAAGGCTCAAGGGTACACCCATAACAGCCGCCAAAATGAAGCAAATAGAGAATCCTAATGGAGAAATTCGGGTGTTTGCAGGAGGAAAGACAGTTATTAATGCTGTCGAAAAAGATATCTCAAATGCAAATATAACAAGAGTTCCTGCAGTTTTAGTTCAGTCTCGTGGTGTGATTGATGCTGTGTTTTATGATAAATCCTTTACTTTTAAAAATGAGATGTGGGCGTATACTTCCGATGAAATAACCTCGGTTAAATATCTTTATTATGTATTAAAGAATAATATGGAATACTTCCGAACTGCGGCTTCTGGAATGGGATCGTTACCACAAATATCTTTATCAATTACAGAGGATTTTATAATTCCTGTTCCACCGCTGCCTGTACAGCGTGAAATTGTCCGTATATTGGACAATTTCACAGAGCTTACGGCAGAGCTTACGGCAGAGCTTACGGCAAGAAAAAAACAGTATGAGTATTATAGAGATACATTGCTTGAACAAAATATGCCTGTAGAAAAGGTAACACTTGGAGCGGTATGCGAGGTGTATGACGGAACGCATCAGACTCCAGAATATACTGAAAACGGCGTACCTTTTGTAAGTGTTGAAGATATAGACAATCTTTATGCTACAAAAAAATTCATTTCCACAGAGGCGTTTGCAAAGTTCAAAATAAAACCACATACTGGTGATTTATTTATGACAAGGATTACGGCAGGTGTTATTGGTAAATGTGCAATTGTGGAAAATGACAATGATTTGGCGTATTATGTTTCGCTTGCTTTGTTACGCCCTAACCATAGTATTTTAAGCAGTAAATATTTAAAGCATTACTTAGAAAGCGGTATCGGCAGATCAGAACTGGCAAAGCGCATACTTTGGAATGCAACTCCAACAAAAATCAACAAAGATGACATAGGTAGGATATTTATATCAATTCCGCCATTAGATGTACAGGAACGCCTTGTTAATGTCCTTGATAATTTTGAGGCGATTTGCACTGATCTCAAAATTGGTATACCCGCCGAAATCGAAGCAAGGCAAAAACAATATGAATATTACAGAAACAAGCTATTGACTTTTAAGGAGAAAACAAGTTGATGGGAAAAGGCAAAAACAAGAAAAAAGCAAAACAAAATACTGCTTCAAAACCTTTGCAATCGGTCAATATGAATCTGCCGGAAAATATGAGTGCGGAAGAAATACAGCACATCATTGCTTGCGCTATTGTAGAGGCTGAAGAAATAAAAGTGCAAAAAGAGGAAGAGCAACGCAAAGCTACTCTTGCAGAATGGCGTGATAAAATAGGATACAAGGAGCATACGAGCAAAATCAAAAAGTTTTTTAATGAGATAAAGGTATTCATAAAAATATTGTTCTTGCCCAAAAAAGATATAAAGGGAGATAGAGCTTCTTTAGCACTGTTAAAATCATTCATTTCATTATTCTTTCGGCTAATGAAATGGTG
Source organism: uncultured Eubacteriales bacterium (assembly GCA_902491535.1). GTDB lineage: Bacteria > Bacillota > Clostridia > Oscillospirales > CAG-272 > UMGS911. The sequence goes on along the minus strand of CABUHS010000010.1, from coordinate 54,174 downwards.
TTTATTGATTCTTTCTATATTATTTATTGCAGTTGTACCTACACAATTTATAATGATAAACATGATTCAATTGCCGTGGTATCAAAACATATTTTTAATTTTATATGGTTTCATTGCTTTTATTTTGTCTCGTTTGTTCCGAATGGCAAGTATAGAGGTCGACAGGTTTTATAATCGCAATTATCTTTTCGGTCTGTTTGCTTCTATTGCTTCTCTTGTTTCAATTATTATTGCCGTTATCGCTATTGTAAAGGGGGCTTAATCAATGCCGTATTTCAATATTGTTGCCCAAAGCAGCGAAAGCACTGTTGTAACCGAATACAAGCCGCAGGAAAAACGTTCGGATGCTTATCAAAGCGAAGCGGAGCTTGAAAAAGAATTTATCCGCCTGCTGAAAGATTTAGGCTATGAATATCTGACCCTTCATAAAGAAAAGGATTTGATTGATAATTTGCGTGTACAGCTTGAAAAGCTAAATAATTATCGTTTTTCCGATGATGAGTGGAATCGCTTTTTTCATGAGGTGCTTGCCAATTCCAAAGACGGCATAGCGGAAAAAACACGCCTTATTCAGGAAGACCATGTGCAGGTACTGAGGCGTGATAACGGAGAAAGTAAAAATATCACGCTGATTGATAAAAAGAATATTCATAACAATACGCTGCAAGTCATCAATCAATATGCCGTTTCCGCCGATGAGGGCGCTGCGCACGATAACCGTTACGATGTGACAATTCTTGTAAATGGGCTGCCGCTTATACATATTGAGTTAAAGCGTCGTGGTGTGCCGATACGCGAGGCGTTCAATCAGATAGACCGTTATCAGCGTGACAGCTTCCCTGCGGCAAGCGGTTTGTACGAATTTGTGCAGATATTTGTGGTATCTAACGGCACGAACACAAAATATTATTCCAATACCACCCGTTTCAATCATATAAAAGACGCCTATTCTCATAAGGCGAAAAAAGAGAAAACCAGCAACAGCTTTGAATTTACCTCTTTTTGGGCGGATGCGAACAACCGCATTATTCCTGACCTTGTGGACTTTACAAAGACCTTTTTCTGCAAGCATACCGTGCTTAACATATTAACCCGTTACTGCGTCTTTACGGCAGAAAATATGCTGCTTGTTATGCGTCCTTATCAAATTGTTGCCACAGAGCGTATCTTGAACCGTATTGAGATTGCAAACAATTATAAGAAGTACGGCAGTGTTGCAGGCGGCGGTTATATTTGGCATACAACAGGCAGCGGTAAAACGCTGACTTCGTTTAAGACGGCGCGGCTTGCGTCTAAGCTGGACTATATCGACAAGGTTCTGTTTGTGGTAGACCGAAAAGACCTTGACTATCAGACGATGAAGGAATATGACCGCTTTGAAAAAGGCGCGGCGAACAGCAATTCCTCTACTGCGATACTGAAAAAACAGCTTGAAGACGATAACGCAAAAATTATTATTACTACCATTCAAAAGCTTGCTACCTTTATCAAAAAGAACGCAGGTCACAGCGTTTTTGATAAGCGTGTGGTCATTATCTTTGACGAATGTCACCGCAGTCAATTCGGTGATATGCACTTAGCAATTACGAAATATTTCAAAAAATATCACTTATTCGGATTTACGGGAACACCTATCTTTGCAGTTAATGCAGGGGTAAGCAAAAATCCCACACTTCGCACAACAGAGCAGGCTTTCGGCGATCAATTACACACTTATACTATCGTAGATGCTATCAATGATAAAAACGTGCTGCCGTTCCGTGTGGACTATATCAAAACGATGGATAAAGAGCCTGATATTGATGATAAAGAGGTTTGGGATATTAACCGTGAAAAGGCGTTTCAATCTCCCGAACGCATTCGCTTGGTGACGGATTACATACTAACTCATTTTGATCAAAAAACTTACCGTAGGGATAAAACATATACATTCAATGTTTTGCAAAATATAGCTGATGTTGCGTCTGCAAGCGGAAAAGCAACTATTGAGGAAATCAAGCAAAAACAGCGTGTCAGCGGTTTCAACTCCATTTTTGCGGTTTCGTCTGTGGACGCCGCTAAGCTGTATTATGCGGAATTTAAGCGTCAGATGGCTGAAAATCCGCAACGGCGGTTAAAGGTAGCCCTTATTTACAGTTACGGAGCAAACGAAGCGGAAACAGACGGACTTCTTGACGAGGAAAATCCCGAAGATACTTCCTCACTTGACGCAACCTCCCGTGATTTTCTTGACACAGCTATTGCCGATTACAACGAGATGTTCCATACCAACTATTCCACAGACGGCGACAAATTCCAAAACTACTATAAAGATGTGTCACTGCGAATGAAGAACAAGGAGCTTGATTTGCTCATTGTGGTCAATATGTTCCTGACAGGCTTTGACGCAACTACGCTTAACACACTGTGGGTAGATAAAAACCTGAAAATGCACGGATTGATTCAGGCGTATTCCCGTACCAACCGCATTCTCAATTCTATTAAAACATTCGGTAATATTGTTTGTTTTCGCAATCTGCAAAAGCGTACTGATGACGCTATCTCGCTTTTCGGTGACAAAAAAGCGGGCGGCATTGTGCTGATGCGCGGATACAGGGACTATTATTTCGGTTACGAGGATAGTGACGAAAAATATCATCCCGGCTATGCAGATATGATAGAAGAACTGACAACAAAGTTTCCTCTTTCAGATGAGCGCATTATTGGAGAACAAAAACAGAAGGAATTTATCGTTCTGTTCGGTGCTATCCTTCGTATGCGTAATCTGCTGACATCATTCGATGAGTTTGCAGGGAACGAAATTCTTTCCGAGCGTGACTTGCAGGATTATCTCGGCAGATATCAGGATCTCCGTGATGAATGGAAGAATCGCAAGCCCGGAGGAGAAAAAGAGGACATCACAGACGATATTGTTTTTGAAATCGAGCTGATAAAGCAAATTGAAATCAATATTGACTATATCCTGATGCTTGTCAAGAAGTATCACGATTCCCATTGCGATGATAAGGAAGTGCTTATCACAATCCGCAAGGCTGTCGATGCCAGTCCTGAACTGCGCAGCAAAAAGGCGCTTATCGAGAACTTCATTGCCGGTATTAACGAGGTTTCCGATGTAATGATTGAGTGGCGCAGCTATGTAGCCGAGGAAAAAGAAAGGCAGCTTGTTACTATTATTAAAGAAGAAAATCTAAAAGAAGAGGAAACACGAAAATTTATTGATGTGGCATTCCGTGAAGGTTCGGTAAAGACAAGCGGTACGGCAATTGATAAGCTTATGCCGCCGATGTCCCGCTTTGGCGGTGGAAACCGTGCTGAAAAGAAGCAGAGCGTGATCCAAAAATTGCAAGCATTTTTTGAAAGATTTTTCGGCATTGGATAATATCTCTAACAAGCAAAATATCTTTTAGATAAGCAGAACATTAGATTGATTTGCATTTTTTCTTGCCAAATAAAACCTTGCTTTTTATATTAACTCCGCATTCTTGAAAACAGAAAGGTGGAGTTTATTGGGATAAGGTGGAAATTTTATAATATTGCATTCAATCAAATTGAAAGGGCGTGATAAAACTATGGTACAAAAGAAAACGGAATATTGGCAGGAGGTGAACCGCGAATGACAGCAGTGATTTATGCAAGATATTCCTCGGACAGCCAACGCGAGGAAAGCATCGACGGTCAGGTGCGTGAATGCACAGCATTTGCCCAACGGCAAGGCATTACCATTCTGGATATGTACATTGACAGAGCCTTGTCGGCCAAGACGGATAACCGACCGCAATTCCAAAAGATGATTAAAGACAGTTCAAAACAGAAGTTTGATGTAATCATCGTATGGAAGTTAGACCGTTTCGCAAGAAATCGTTACGACTCAGCTCGTTATAAGAATGTGCTTAAAAAGAACAATGTCAGAGTGGTCTCGGCAACGGAGCACATATCCGATGGTTCAGAGGGCATACTGCTTGAATCCGTGCTTGAAGGAATGGCGGAATACTACTCCGCAGAGCTTGCTGAAAAGGTCACAAGAGGTCTTACGGAAAATGCCTTAAAGTGCAAATTCAACGGTGGTACGGTTCCTATCGGATATGTTATTAACAAAGAACAGTTATTTGAGATTGACCCACTGAAAGCTCCGTGGGTATTAGAAGCATTCAAGTGGTACGCCAAAGGCAAGACCATTAAGGAGATCGTAACCCTGTTAAATGCCAAAGGATTAACAACATCACTTGGTACAAAAATATCCATCAATATTGTAACGGATATGCTGAAAAATAGGCGTTACATCGGTGAATATAGGTTTAGAGACATTGTTCACGAAAACGGTATACCACAGATCGTTCCAACGGATTTATTCAACAAGGTGCAGGAACAATTACAGAAAAACAAAAAAGCCGCCGCAAGGCACAAGGCCGAGGACGAATATCTGCTGACAACCAAATTGTTCTGTGGTAAATGTGGTGTTTTTATGACAGGTGAAAGCGGTACGGGCAGGAACGGCACGGTGCATCGGTACTATAAATGCAATAACGTGAAGTACAAGCATACCTGTGATAAGAAGACCGTAAAGAAAGAATGGATTGAAGATATTGTTGTTCGCTATACCAAAGAGGTACTGATGCAGGACGATGTAATTGAAGATATTGCAAACATCGTACTCCGTGTAGCCAGCACCGAAAACACATCTGTTATCCTTCTGAAACAGCAGTTGAGCGAAACTGAAAGAGCGATAGCAAATCTGATGAATGCTATCGAACGGGGGATCATCACGGCTACTACAAAGCAGCGTATGATCGAGCTTGAGAGCACTAAGGAAGAATTGGAATTAAAGATTATTAAAGAAGAACTGAAACGCCCTCCTCTTACCAAAGAGGGATTGATTTTCTGGCTGCAGAGATTTCGCAGTATGGAAGTAACAAAGAAAGAACACAAGGAAAGACTTATTGACAGCTTTGTGAATGCAGTGTATGTATATGACGATAAGCTAGTTTTGACCTTTAACTACAACGAAGCAAATACTACCGTTACACTGGATGAAGTAAACGGTTCGATTATAGAATGCTCAAGCGCACCAGTAAACGGCAATTTTCGACAGAAAGTTGTCGTCTCTTTTTTTGTATTTTCTCTTTTCTCTCAAATTGTCATTTCCGGAGAAAATAGAGAAGAAAAGAGTTAACTTTACTCCGCAAAGCGTTGAATTGCAGGAGAAATTATGATATAATTTTGTATCATGTCTAAGAACAATAGAAAAGATGTTTTTACGTTTTCGACGGAGGACTTAGAACCATTACAATTTACCACTTAAAATATTATCACACATTTAATTAAATGTATTTGCTCTACTCAATGTGAAATAATACTATGGATACGATCAAGAGGATACTTTTAATAAAATAGCAATTTACAGTCTTTGTGGAATGATATATTATGGTATGATAATTTTTTTCATATTTGTATATTATAATGTTTAAAACACAGATTGAAATCCGGCAAATTTCTGTGCCATAAAACTAATTTACGGTGATAACATGAAAGCTGAAATAAATAAGCAAATAGAGCTTGTACAAATTTTGTTATATCTTGCAGGTGAACAGGAAAAGACCGTGCAATGCCTTAATAATAAGACATATTTAAAAAATATATCCGATTGGTTTGAGACATATAAAGATCATGCCGCAGTGCAAATCACGAAGGAATTAATAACGGAAAATTATTTTTTTCATATCCGTCCACTGAAAGCAATTCTAAATTTGGAAAATATACTTAAAGATGATTCGCACGAACTGCATTTATGGGCGGTAAAAACGACGCAATTCGCAGAGGAAAGCTGCTTTGACGATTTCTTCCATACACAAAACACATATTACGCAAGCATACTCGAATACATAAATTCCTGTGATTTAGATACTTGGATATCATATATTGAAAACTATTTCAAAAGTAATGCTAATGAATTTCATTTAATAATATGCCCCATTGCAGGAAACTATGGATTTAATATTGCGTTGGGAGAAAAGAAAATTGCTTATACAGTTCGCTATATGCCATATTATGATGAAAACGGCAAGCCTTACTGGATGTTTGATTTTTTTGCCAAGGGAATCGCGCACGAATATGCGCACTGCTTTGTAAATCCGATTGTTGAGGCAAACAAGGAACTGCTAAAAAATCACACACGCTTTTTTGAAGTTCACAAGAATATGCCCAAAAGTTATAACGTGGATTATGCAGTGATAAACGAATATTTTGTCAGGGCGTTTCAGATACGATTTATGGAGGCAAACCATATGCTGTTTTCCAAATTTGATATCTCTGCTGAATATGAACGTCAACGTGAAAGTTTTATTTTTATAGATGATTTTGTCGATATGTTAAAGGTGTTTGAAAACAGCGGCGTAACGTTCTCAGAATTTTACACGCAAAATATAGATGAAATTTTAAGTAAAAGCAATAAACCATAAAAACCTTGATTTTAAGTCTTTTCAGAAAAATAAAAAGCCTAATTTCAATACGCATAGTATCAAAATTAGATTTTTGAGGACAAATTCACAAGGTTTTGAACTTGTACACGACAAGCATCTATTTTATACTGCCTTTTCAAAAAACGACAAGTTTCGATAAAAAGAAGCTTGTCGTTTTTCTTGCATTTAAAGGATGTATTCAATCAGCTGAAAATCATATTTTGGTGCTATACTTTCAATAAGCAATGAAATTTTATTAATCTGTTTAAATTATTCAAGTATCTGGCATGTACTTTGTGGTGTATCGGACAGATTATGTGCTTGAACCCCTTCGCCAAGCATCTCAGCAAAACAAACTTATCATTGATAGGATATCTTCTACTTGCGGTAGATAACTTGTATCTTGAACGGATATTAAAGTTACTGTATAATATAGACAGCAAGCAAACGGAGGATATTATGAGAGACTATAGTTTTGGTAATTTTCTGCATGAACTTAGAACACGTAAAAGCCTTACGCAGTATCAGTTCGGCATGCCGGTCGACAGTTCTGACAGCTATGCATTACATACAGTTATGTGATGCTTTTTCCAAAACACAACGCTCCGTTGGATTGAACTAACCTTTATGTCGCTTCACATATGGCTGTTTGAGTGTTATAATAACCTCACGATGTATACCGAAGCTTTGCTGAGCAAACCTTTGGACATCTGAGAGAACATTGAAGCATAAATTAGGACTTACGTCCTATCGGCTTTGCCGCTTACAAGGCTTCGCCTTAGATTTATGTTATAATATAGACACAGTACAGAAATTATAATTGATGGAGGAAAAACAATGACTAATTCCATAGGACAAACAATAAAAAAACTTCGCAAGGAAAGAAATCTGACACAGGATGAATTAGCCGAACAACTTAATGTAACCGCGCAAGCGGTATCGAAATGGGAAAATGAAACCGGCCTACCGGATATTTCACAGATTATACCGCTAGCGAGCGTTTTCGGTGTAAGCACAGATATTTTGTTCGGAATCGAGGGGGCAAGCGAAAATGACGAAGCGTTGAGAATCGTTCAAAAAGCAGATGCAATAAAAGAATACGGTAAACAGGACACTTATCTGCACGCATATGATATGATGATTGAGGGGTTAAAAAAATACCCGAATAATATGATTCTGTTGAATAACTGTATCCGGCTCGGTCTTGCACTGGCTCTGCCCGAAAACAGTTATCTGTACTCCGCCGAACGCGCAAAAGAAATTTGCGATGAAACTATCCGACAGGCAAATCTTATTATATCATACTCAAAAAATATATCGGACATTATGAATGCGCGTCAGGCTCTGATATTTTTATATTCATCGGAAGGCAGGTATGATAAAGCAACTGTCGAGGCTCTAAATTTTCCAGCACGTACAGATCTCACCCTATATTCCAATATGGCAAAAGTAAACGAATATATGGGAAATCATGCACGCGAAATCACATGTCTGTGTAGTGATATCGACTATGCTCTACAAACACTTGAGAACAATACAGTCCGATTGGGAAAGGCATATTATAAAACCGGGAAATACAACAACGCGATCGATGTATATCAAACATTCTTGAATATCCTGAAAGTGATCTTCAAGGAATGTTATCACCCGCCGTATCACGATTTTGATTCTGGTGATTGTTATATCCTGCTAGCTCAGGCATATTTGGCAATCGGCGATACTGACCAAGCCATGAACGCCGTTGAAAACTCCATCATGTATTATCTGAATTTGATTGAACGTTGCGCAGGTAATGTAATCACACATAACTCGCTAATGAAATCACCATTGGTACAGGAAAGCGAATTGACCGCGTGTACCACTAAGTCAACAATAAAGAACAGACTGATTGAAAAATTATCAGCCGAGGAAATACAACCGCTTAGTAAATACAAACGCTTTCAAGACCTGTACGAAAATATATGCAATTTAAAGATATAACATCGTTTACGAAAATAAAATTAATGTTCAGAAACGATAGAGTTGTTTGACTAAAACCATGTAATGGTTCAAGGGCACGCATTGAAAGTGAAATATATTTTCGTAGCCCACCGACAAAAAACTACAAGTTGAAACTTGTAGTTTTTTAATTCAGTTACAAAATAAGTAGCTGACATTTAAAGCGAATCTCTGCTATCCGACAGAAAGCTTTCATTGCTCAATTCAAAAGATATTCATCTAATTTATACCGAATCATTTTTCAAAAACTAAATTATCTCAAGTTACCGATATTGATCAGAACCTCTTTAGCCGCTTTTTTGCCTGACAGAACGGCGCCCTCCATTGTTGCAAAAGAAGAAGTGAGTGTGTAATCTCCCGCAAGTGTCAAACCTTTAATTCCTGTTTTCTGCTTTGGTCTCAGATGCTGATTGCCTTTATCCAACGAATAAAATTCATCTTCCTCTGCAATTTTTCTATAACTTACAATACTGTCACTGATATTAATACCGAGTTCACCTAACTGATGAACAACCGTCTTTAAAATATCCTGCGGTGATTTTTTACAATACTCCCCGGCATTGCCTAAAATGACCGACAGACGTCCTTTTTTTCCTCTGAAGGTCGAACGTGACTGCTCTGCAAAGCTTACCGCATCGGTTGACGGTCCGAAAGCTGTAATATCCTTTTCGAGCGCCGGTCTTTTCAATTCAAATTGGATAGTGCAGGCCGACATCGTCTTTAAAGAAAAAAAGTTTTTCAGACATTCTCTGTTCTTTAGCGGCGTTAAAATTTTCTTTGCCGAGGAAAGTGTTGAAGCAATTACGATCTGATCTGCACTGTATACATTCCCATTCTCCGATTTTACTCCTATTACTCTGTCATTCTTGCTTATAACGCTTTTAACAGGAGTGTGATAGGATATTTTTCCGCCAAGCTCCTCAATTTTTCTTACGATAGGGCTGCACATTACATCGGTCATACCGCCAAGAAAAGCACCTATCCGCATTTTATAAAACTTTGGAATTGCAGGTGCAAACAAACCGAAAAATGCATAGGCAGAATAATTTTCAGGCGGTAAAAAGAAGATACCGCTGCTCAGGGGTTCAAGGATCAAGCGTTTGCTTTTTTCAGAAACACCTTTTCTGCAAGCATATTCACTGACCGAAAAATTATCAAGTTTATTACAAAACATATAACTCAGAAAACCACTGACGAAAAAAGGGACTAACGACAGCTTATCGCGAACTGTCAAAATATCTTTATTTCCAAGAATCCCTCTGAGTGTTTTTACAGGAGCAAAAAAGGGTGCCAAGCCAAGGACAAGCTTTTGGTTTTTATTCTTAACAATAATGTCGGCTTTCTCCTCCCATGTAACGATATCTTCTATTTTCACCCCGCAATTTTTCAAAAGCCTTGGCAATGCCGAATAGTACCCTATATATCGGTGAAGTCCCGATTCGACCCCCATACCGTTATCATTAAAGGAAGATGCTCTGCCGCCTGCATATCCGTGAGCTTCAAGAACCAATACTCTTTTCCCTTTTGCAGAAAGTTCATAGGCACATGACAATCCCGCAAGACCTGCCCCTACCACAATGACATCATATTTACCGCTCATAATATACCACAATCAATTTCTTTCATAAATTTTCGCTCCTTTAGGATAAATTAAGTTTATCAAAGTCTGTCTGCGGAGCATGACAGGTTCCGTTTTCGCAAAGATACCATACAGTATTTCCGGATACAGGATAATCTGCTGTAAACGGCGCGGCTATCGACAGCGCCGTTCCGTTTTCCTCTGACTTGAACAATATACTCAGGTCGTGCGCCGGGTACTCCCTCAAATAGGCGTAAAGCTCTTCCGGTACTTCGGATCCTGCACAAATCAGCTCTCTGTGCGGGTAAAGTGCTTTTGTCATTGCCATCAAAGAGAAGCAATGCGCCGCCGGATATTCCTTGATCTGTCCCGCCATAAACCTGTGCTGACGGTCTGCCGCTTCACAAAATAACGTTTCACCCGTGAGTGATGCAAGCGTTTCTAATACCATCTCAACAACAGAGTTTCCGGAGGGGATCGCTCCGTCATAGGTCTCTTTTGGACGTGTAATCAGCGCTTCAGAGTCATGAGCGGTCAGATAATATCCTCCGCTCCCTCTATCTTCAAACAAATCTATCATCTGCCTTGTTCGAAGTACCGCCTCATTCAGATAGCCGACCTCAAATGTAGAGCGGTATAACTCAGTCAGGGCAAGCGCATATACGGCGTAATCGTCAAGCTGACCGTTATTGGCAGCTTCTCTGTCACAGTAACGAAGAAAAAGCCGATTGTTTTCATCTGTCATTTTTTCACGGATAAATTTTTGAGCTTTTACCGCGGCACTCGTATATCGTAAATCGTCAAGAATCAATCCGGCTCTTGTCAGTGCGATGATCGCCCATGCATTCCATGAAAGCAAAATTTTGTTGTCAAGGTGAAGGCGTGTTCTCGCTTTTCTGTATTCACAGAGATTCTTCAAACGGGGATCACCCTCATCCCATGATTTATCTGATTTTCCTATCCGGTTCGGAATATTTTTTCCTTCAAAATTGCCGCGCTGTGTAATACCATATTCCGCACAGAATTTCATTCCGTCTTTTTCTCCGAGTACTCTTAAAACCTCATCAGGGGTAAAAACATAATATTTCCCCTCAATACCGTCGCTGTCCGCGTCCTGTCCGCAATAAAAACCGCCGCTTTGATCGGTCAGTTCATCCAAAATATAGTCAGAAGTCCGCCTGGCAACATCGGCATAAAATGAATTTTTAGTAAGCTGATACGCTTCCAAATATGCTAATATCAGCAATGCATTGTCGTACAGCATTTTCTCAAAGTGAGGAACAAGCCACTTTTGGTCAGTAGAATAACGCGAAAAACCGCCGCCGATATGATCGAATATCCCGCCGCGTGCCATTGACTGCAATGTAATTTCAGCCATTTGCAGAGCTTCCGGTTTCTTCTCTGCTTCATACAGTCGCATCAAAAAGAGCAGATTATGCGGAGTCGGAAATTTCGGAGCTATACCGAATCCGCCAAAGTAAGGGTCAAAGGATCGTGAGAGCAAACTATACCCTCGATGCAGAATAGTTTTGTCAGGTTCGCTCGACTCCGACGAGCGAACCTGCTTTAGTACAGATATGATTTTTTCACTTGAATCCAAAAGTTTATCGCGTTCTTCTCTCCAAAGATATGAAATCTGCCGAAGCAGATCGGAAAGTCCCTGCTGACCGTATCTGTTCGTTTTAGGGAAATAGGTTCCGGCAAAAAACGGTTTCTGCTTCGGTGTCATAAAAATCGTCAGGGGCCAACCGCCCGATCCTGTCAGCGCCTGGCAAACCGACATATAGACAGAATCAATATCAGGCCGTTCTTCACGGTCGACTTTGATACACACATAATCATCAAGTAATTCAGCAATTTCGTTATCCTCAAAGGATTCATGCGCCATCACATGGCACCAGTGACAAGTAGAATAACCGATACTCAAAAAGATAGGTTTATCTTCCGCATCAGCTTTTTCAAAAGCGTCTCTGCACCAAGGATACCAGTTTACGGGATTGTCCTTATGCTGCAAGAGATACGGTGATTTTTCATTTGAAAGTCTGTTTGCCATTCAAACACCCCGTTTCTTTATACAGAATAGTGTACCCGAAAAACGGAATACTATTTGTACTGGGTGCGCGCGTGGCAAGAAAAGTGTTTTCACAATTAACAGCAAAATTCGATGCCGAGGGAAATAACGCCTCTGTCCCTTTTGTATAAGAATAGGACGGCGTATGAAATAGACCGTGTGCCGGATGTGCAGTTCACGTCTTCTTAGAAATCGGCCGTTAAATTTTTTATATACAGGTTTGCCTTGACAAATTGTCCGGAATTTGATATAATAATCTTGTCGAACAGCTTAAAAGCGTAGAATCACGGCGATTCTGTGCTTTTCTTTTTTGTTCTTCGTAGTTTTCAGGCAGCTTTCTCTCTGATAAAGACTCCGAATTATTTAATTTTTCAGGAGGATTTTATGAATCAATCAGAAGCAGGTGGAATATTGGGAACGGAGAAAATCCCAAAGCTTATGCTTAAATTTTCGATTCCCTGTGTACTCTCTCTTTTAGTCAGCGCACTTTACAATATTGTAGACCAGATATTTATAGGCAACAGTGAACTGAGTACACTCGGAAATGCGGCGACCGGTGTTGTATTCCCGATATTTATTATTGCTCAGGCATTTGCATGGTGCTTTGGCGACGGCTGTGCCGCTTATCTGAACATATGTCAGGGAAGAAAGGATACGGGGTCTGCACATAAGGCTATCGGAACAGGAATTTCAATCACTCTTTTGGCAAGTATTGTACTTATGGCTGTGTTCTTTCCGATCAAAACTCAGCTTTTAACATTGTTCGGCGCATCTGAAAACAGCATAGGTATGGCTGTTGAATATTTCAATATCATTCTTATGTTTTTCCCGATCTATATGTTGATGAATATGATGAATGCAGTTATACGTGCGGACGGAAGTCCTGCATGGTCGATGGCTTCAATGCTTACCGGTGCTATTACAAATATTATTCTCGATCCGGTATTCATTTTTGTTTTACACCGCGGAATGACAGGCGCGGCGCTTGCAACGATCATCGGACAGTGCGTTTCGTTTGTTATCAGCTTTGTTTACTTCTTCCGTACAAAGACGTTTAAGCTTACGCTTAAAAGCTTTATACCTGACTTTAAAGCGTTCGGTAATGCACTGAAGCTTGGAGCGTCGTCGTTTATTACTCAGATGACTATTGTTATAATATCTTTAGTGTGCAATATCATGCTTGCGAAATACGGTGCTGTATCACAGTACGGCGTTGATATTCCGATTGCAATTATCGGAATTGAGAGCAAGGTATTTACCGTTGTAATAAATCTTGTTGTCGGAATTGTACTCGGATGTCAGCCGATTATCGGATATAATATGGGCGCCCAAAATTACGGCAGAGTCAGAAAACTGTATTTTAGTATTCTGACATGTACCCTTGTTATCGGACTTGCATCAACTGCACTTTTTGAATTCGCGCCGAGAGCGGTTGTAGGTATTTTCGGAAATCCGACTAACATTCCGAATCCCGACGATTATTGGATTTTTGCCGAGAAAACATTTCGCATTTTCCTTTCTCTTGTCGTACTTACATGCACAATAAAAATGACTTCGATCTTCTTCCAGGCGTCCGGAAAACCTGTTCAGGCGGTACTTGCTTCTCTTATACGCGATATTATTTGCTTCATTCCGCTTATTTTAATTCTTCCTGTATTTTTCGGAATCGAAGGTATACTCTTTGCTGCCCCGATAGCCGATTTTGTAGCTGCAATTGTTGTTATTGTGCTTACAGTATCGTTTATGCGCTCGATCGGAAGAAAGAATGTTACCGAAAATAATGATATTAAATAAAAAACGGTAAAAATATAAAACAAAAATCCTGAGCTATAATATATAGTTCAGGATTTTTATTGTGAAACAACAAGGTTCCGGGGCACCCGCCTGATTCTTACTATAATTGTAAGAAATAATTCAGATATACTTTTTATCAGAGTCATGACATATAAAGAATTTATTTAATCAAATTCTTCCGAGTCTCATTTTAAAATCGTCGTATCCGAAATCTGTCAACTGTTCAAGCCGTCCGTTTACAGTTCTTTTCCATATATTCGGCAAAGGCATTCCGTTAAAAGTATTGGTTTTGCAGGTTGAGTAGATAGCCATATCGCCAAACAGCAAAAGATCTCCGGTTTTAAGTTCGCAGTCAAAGCTGTAATCTCCGATGATATCTCCTGCAAGACAGGTAGGTCCTCCGAGGCGGTAAACGTACTGAGACACACTTCCCTCCATTGCTCCGTATAACGGAGGCATATACGGCATTTCGATAACATCGGGCATGTGGCATGCAGCGCTTGTATTGAGTACGGCAATGCGGAATTTTCCGTTTTTTACAATGTCAAGAACGCGGCATGCAAGATATCCTGCGTTCAGAGCGCATGCCTCTCCCGGCTCAAGGTAAATTTCGGTATTCCACTTTTGCTTTGCGCTTATGATTTTTCGAGCGTCTGTATGTCGTATCCGTCGCGCGTAATATGATGACCTCCGCCCATATTGAGCCATTTCATTTTCGGAAGAATATCGCCGAATTTTTCTTCGACTGCCTTAAGCGTTGTCTCCAGTGCATCTGCATCCTGCTCGCAAAGCGTATGAAAGTGCAGACCGTCCAGCATAGACACCGTTTCATCAGTCATTTGAATATCCCATTGTTCACGTGTAGTACCGAGTCTGCTTCCCGCTGAACACGGATCATATATCTCATGGCCTTCCTGGGTTGAACATTCGGGATTGATTCTGAGACCTATGTTTTTTTTGCATTTTTTTGCTTTGGCTCCGAATCTTTTCAGCTGTCCCGGAGAATTGAATACTATATGATCTGCATAATTCAGAATCGAATCAAAGTCGCTGTCCGTATATGCCGCACAGAATACATGAACTTCTTTTCCGGGCATTTCTTCCGCACCGAGCCGCGCTTCAAAAAAACCGCTTGCCTCTGTTCCCGCAAGATAATCGGATAAAAGGGGATAAAAGTCATAGTTTGAGAATGCCTTTTGTGCAAGCAGTATTTTGCAACCCGTATTTTCGGCAACAGACGCAAGAATTCTTCCGTTTTTATGAAGCTGACCTTCATCTATAATATAGCAGGGTGTAGGAAGCTCCGAAAACAGCTCCTCCGGCGTTTTTCCGCCGAGTGCTTCAAACGGCGGCCTTTTATCTGTTACAGCCATCAGTCTACCAATGCCGGAGTACGGTTTTCTCTCCACGGTAGACCGTATTTATCGAGTGCGTCAAGAAAAGGATCGGGATCAAATTCTTCAACGGTGTGTACGCCTGTCCTGTTCCACTTTCCCGTGAGAAGCATCAATGCTCCGCACATGGCAGGTACGCCTGTTGTATAGCTGATAGCCTGACTCTCCACTTCGCGGTAACATTCCTGATGATCGCATACATTGTAAATATAATAAGCTTTATCCTCTCCGTTTTTCTTTCCGGTGAAAATACATCCGATATTTGTCTTGCCGTGCGTGCGCGGACCGAGACTTGCCGGATCGGGAAGCAGCTCTTTCAGAAATTTTATCGGAACTATTTCTTTTCCTTCGTAGTTTACGGGCGTCGTGGAAAGCATTCCGACATTTTCAAGACATTTCATATGAGTAAGATAGCTCTGTCCGAAAGTCATAAAGAAACGTATTCTCCGGACTTCCGGAATATTAAGAGCCAGGGACTCTATTTCTTCGTGGTGCAAAAGATACATATCTTTTTCTCCGACCGAATCAAATGTATATTCGCGCTTGATACTCATTGCGGGAATCTCCACCCAGTGTCCGTTTTCCCAGTAGCTTCCGGGAGCCGAAACTTCGCGCAGATTTACTTCCGGATTGAAGTTTGTGGCAAAAGGATATCCGTGATCGCCTCCGTTACAGTCCAGAATGTCGATTGTATCTATAGTATCAAATTCATGCTTTTTAGCATAAGCGCAGTAAGCCTGAGTGACTCCGGGATCAAATCCGCAGCCGAGAAGGGCGGTAAGGCCTGCCTTTTCAAACTTCTCACGGTATGCCCACTGCCAGCTGTAGTCGAAATAAGCCGAAAATCCCTGTTCCTTGCACCGCTTTTCATAGATCGCGCGCCACTTAGGATCGTCGGTATCTTCCGGTTCATAGTTTGCGGTATCCATATAGTTTACTCCGCATGCAAGACATGCGTCCATAATTGTAAGATCCTGATAAGGAAGTGCAATGTTCATAACAAGATCGGGCTTGTATGAATTTATCAGATCAGTCAGCTGCTGTACGCTGTCTGCATCTACCTGTGCTGTTGTTATTTTTGTCGCTGTTTTTCCCTTAAGAGAGTCCGCCAAGCTGTCGCACTTTGCTTTGGTTCTGCTTGCGATGCAAAGCTCTGAAAAAACTTCGCTTACCTGACAGCATTTTCTTATAGCAACCGAAGCAACTCCGCCGCATCCTATAACTAAAACTTTGCTCATTATTTTATCTCCTTTATCCGGTAACTTATTTGTTTAACGCAAGGATCAGTTCTCTGAGTACCTTGCAGGCTGTTGCGGTAGAAACGCCGCTTGTATCAAGCATCGGAGCAAGCTCATTTATATCTGCGCCGACAACATCGGTTTTGCATACTTCTATAATGGCATGGAGCAGATCTGTGAAGCTTATTCCTCCTGCCTCGGGAGTTCCTGTTCCAGGAAAAGCGGACGGATCCAGGCAGTCGAGATCTATTGTAAAATATACCGGAGTTCCCGATGCTTTAAGCGCGCTCGTAAGCTCTGAAAGTCCATTGAAGCCAAACAGATGCATATCCGTATGAGCTTTTGCAAATCTGAATTCTTCTTTTTCTCCGCTCCTGATACAGAACTGATGGATACGCCCGTCTCCGAGCAGATCGTGTGCGCGACGCATTACGCAGGCGTGGCTAAGCTCTGCTCCGAGATAATCGTTTCTGAGATCTGCGTGCGCATCAAACTGAATTATATGAAGATCGGGAAACCGTTTCATCACGGCTCTCAAAGCTCCGAGCGTCACAAGATGTTCTCCTCCGATCATAAGCGGGAATTTACCGTCCATGAGTATTTCCGATGTACGGCCCTCTATATCTGAAAGAGCGAATTCTGCTTTTCCGAAGCAAAGCTCGAGATCTCCGCTGTCAAAAACATTAAGATCGGTCAGATCTTTATCCTGATACGGACTGTATGTTTCGATTCCGAAGCTTTCATGCCGTATATATGATGAGGCAAATCTTGCTCCGGGACGGAAGCTTGTTGTCGAATCAAACGGAGCGCCGAAAAGCACGGTCCCTGCTTTGTCATATTCGCTGTCGCATCCGATAAAAGTTTCAATATTGTGTGTAAGCATGGTTCTTTATTCGACCTCCTTAAGCATTTTTTCGAGAAAAGCGGGAAGATAAAATGCTCCGACATGTAATTTTGTTGTATAATACTGTGTTTGTAAATTCAAAGCCAGCCAACTTTCCGTATTCAGATCATCTATCGGATGATACTTTTTACTTGCAAAGCCGAAAAGCCAGTATCCTGCGGCGTATGTCGGGATATGAGCCTGATATACACGGCTTATCGGAAATGTACTTGCGATCCTTTGGTGGCTTCTCTGCATAGCTTCCGCGTCATGCTTATAAAAAGGACTTCCCTGCTGATTGACCATAATACCGTCTTCTCGAAGAGCATTATAGCATATCCCGTAAAATTCGCGGGTAAAATATCCTTCGGAAGGACCGAAAGGATCGGTCGAATCAACAATTATCAGGTCGTACTGATCTTTGCACCGCCTTATAAAACGCAGCGCGTTGTCAAAATAGATATGAACACGCTTATCGTCAAGACGGCAGGCATTTTCGGGAAGATAAGTACGGCAGGCTTCTATAACCTGAGGATCCATCTCAACAAGGTCGATCCTTCTTACCTTTTCATACCGTGCAAGCTCATGGACAACGCCGCCGTCTCCTGCACCTATTACCAGTACGTCCTGTATATTGGGATGTACTGCCATAGGAACATGTGTGATCATCTCGTCATATATAAATTCATCGCGTTCGGTAAGCATGACATTATTGTCAAGGGTTAAAACTCTTCCGAATTCGGGAGTGTCAAAGATATCTATTTGCTGGTAATCGCTTTTGTGCGAATACAGATGCCGGTTTACGCGTATGCTGTGCTTTACGTCCTTTGTGTGAAATTCACTGAACCAAAGTTCCATTTCTATCTCCTTACTGCAAAACATTGATATTCAGAATGTCGGGATCTTCAGGTCCGGTCATAGAACATCCTTTTATTTTTGCATATTCGATGTAATCAAGTATATCTGCAGTGATCTTTTCACCGGGAGCAAGAATCGGGATCCCCGGAGGATAGCACATTACAAATTCACTGCATACATAGCCTGCGCTCTCTTTTATCGGAATGCTTTTCTTATCGGCATAAAATGCTTCCTGAGGGCTTGTAACGACTTCCGGATCGATATATTCCTGACTCAGCAGTCCGCTTGTGCTTCTCTGATATCTCCGTCTGATCTCCGCAAGCGCACTTACAAGTCTCTCAAGCTCCTGCGGACGGTCGCCTATAGACAGATACGCAAGTATATTTCCGATATCTCCGAACTCGATCTGGATATCATATTCGTCTCTGAGAATATCATAGACCTCAATACCTGCAAGTCCGATGTCACGCGTATGAACACTTAGCTTTGTCGGATCAAAATCGAATACTGAATTACCGTTTATAAGCTCTTTTCCGAAAGCGTAATATCCGCCGAGCGCATTTATTTCCTCACGGGCATAATCCGCCATACGGATAACTGACAAAAATACTTCTTTTCCTCTCAGCGCAAGATTACGTCTGCTTATATCAAGGCTCGACATCAAAAGATAGCTGCCGGACGTGGTTTGCGTCAGATTTATTATCTGTCTTACATGACCTGAATTTACATTCGGGCCTATAAGAAGCAGGCTTGACTGCGTGAGACTGCCTCCGCTTTTATGCATCGACACTGCCGCCATATCTGCTCCGGCTTCCATAGCGGAAACAGGCATGCTGTCTCCGAAATAGAAATGTGTACCGTGAGCCTCGTCGGCGAGGCAGTACATTCCTGCACCGTGCGCCATTTTTACAATCTCTTTAATATCACTGCAAATACCGTAATAGGTAGGATTATTCACAAGAACCGCTACCGCATCAGGATTTTCGGCAATAGCTTTTGCGACTTGTTCGCGCCGCATTCCCAGAGAAATTCCGAGACGGAGATCTACTTCGGGATTGACATATACCGGTATAGCTCCGCAGAGAACAAGGGCGTTTATAACGCTTCGGTGGACATTTCTCGGCAATATGATCTTATCTCCTCTTTTACAGGTAGACAGTACCATACTTTGAACAGAGCTTGTTGTTCCACCGACCATTAAGAAGGCATGAGCTGCTCCGAAAGCATCGGCTGCGAGAACCTCCGCTTCTTTTATAACAGAGATCGGATGGCACAGGTTATCAAGCGGTTTCATGCTGTTTACGTCTATGCTGACACATTGCTCTCCCAGAAACGCCGTCAGCTCAGGATTGCCCCTTCCGTGTTTGTGTCCCGGAACGTCAAACGGAACAACACGCATGTGACGAAATGTTTGCAGCGCTTCATAGATCGGCGCTCTTTTTTGGTCGAGTTCAAATTTTTTCTTTTCCATATCAATCTCCGTTCTGCCATGCGTCCAGCTGCAGAATGTAATAAATTTTGTCTTAGTCTGACTGTATCCGAATCAAAAATAAAAACGCAGGCTGCTTTTACACAGCTTGCGTTAATATCCTATAACATTGATTTTGACTGTAATTATTACAAAATTCAAAACAGTGACATAATTGACCTATAATAAGGTATAATGCCATAACGGATATGCGGGTTTATAGAGTCTATATAGCAATAAAACTTTTACTACTCTTTATTGACCGTTTCACAAGTCTGCGTAAATACGCATTTCGGTTATAAAGTAACCAACTTATAAAATTTGAGCTTTTAACTCAATCAATAAGGCGGCAGATACCGCCAATCGGCAGTGGACCCGGCTGTCCGTATGGCCTCAACTCTGAATGAGTGGTCCGTAATAATCGCTTGGAAAGACTCTATATGGAGATGCAATCCGTATTCTATTATAAGTGCTTTTTCGTGTTTTGTCAATTGTTTTTCTGAAATTTATCAGAAAAACAAAGAGTTTACCGTTATCTAATCAAGATCAAACATATACCGATCAATAGCTTTTCCGAGTACAACATGCGCTGTTTCGGTATCTCCGGCATTCGTGTTATAATATTTTATATTTCCTGATGCAAATACAATTGTTTCGATTCCCGCCTTATGATAATAAAGCGGAGCTTCGTGCGCTGATCTGTAAGAACCGATAACAGCGTATCGTGGCATAAACGGAATACCGTCAATAAAATTGACGTTCTGCAATGCTCCGGATATATATTCGATCGCCGCTTCGCCGTCGCACATTATACCGAGCATCGCCTCATATCCGGAATCTGATTCGCCGTCATACCTCAGCAACGGCATAATAAGTCCGGTTCTTCCGAATTCAACCTGCTCTCCTCCCTGATAAAAAACAACTTCAGTTCCTGCATTTTCTGCTGCGCGGACAAGCAAAGCCAGAGTATTTCTATCCGATGAAGGACAGTCTGACGGAATAAAAAGTGTTTGTACCTGTTTTTTCGATAAGATATCTCCGATCGTCGAAATATGCTTACTTTTAATCTGTGTAAGCACGATCACCTCCGGAACTCCGTCTGAAACAGCCGACATAGTCCTCTCGGCAGCAGACTTGCTTCCGTCCGATATATCAATAAGGATATCGGTTCCACTGTCCGAAATAACGAACCCGTCATTTTCTCCGTCAGATACAAATACAGCGTGACATCCGTCAGAATATCCGACATACTGAGCAACTACTCCCGAAACCGTAATGCAAACAGCCATGGCGTATGCTGCAAGCGAGATTGCGATCTTTTTACGAGAGTTGCGGTCAATATGCTGATTTCTGAATATACTAACACATACCAAAACCGCTATTACGGAAATAACAGAAAGAGATACCGCCAAATACACTCTGCTATTACCAATATCAGCCATAAAGCGCGCCGCCGATATGGAAAGTACAGAAACAGATGTGGAAAGTGATGCTGCGATATTTCCGACCGGAGCAAAAATTCCGGTCAAAAGGGCAAGCGGCGTTACAGAAATAATAACAGTAATAAGAGGTACAAGCAATAAATTCGCAACAAGAGCCGAAGCCAACGGAAACCCGAAAAGCACCGCAACAATAGGCAACGAAAATACTGTTGCAGATATACTCATAACCGTAATAGAGCCAAAATATGAGACAGTTCCCGATAACACCGTGCGTACAAAAGAAAAAGGGACATTTTCTTTTATACCTTCAATCCGCTTACAGAACAATTCAAGAATAATTCCAAGTTTTGTTCCTACCGTAACTATACCGAGTGTTGAACAAAATGACAAAAGCAAACCAATATCAGCAGCAGCTGAACGGTCAAAAAGTAAAATAGCAGCGACCGCTGTACAAAGCGAAGTAGCCGGATCGCTCCTTCTTCCGAACATGGGTGCAAGTCTCGTAAACGTCAGCATTGCCGCAGCGCGGAGCGCCGATGCGGAACATCCGGTAAGCGCGGCAAAGAAAAATGCCGCCGCTATCACCGTTACATTTCTTATTCTCCTATCGACTTTGACCTTCTTAATAATAATATCAAGAGAACCGATTATTACCGAAAGATGCGTTCCGCTGACTGCAAGCAGATGAGATGCTCCGACTGCGGAGAAATCCCGTCTGACCGACGCAGAAAGACTGCTTTTGTCGCCGAGAAGTACCGCCGAAGGCAATCCGAGAGCAGCTTTTCCGATACGAATTTTTAAAATATCGGAGAAATGACTGCGCAGTCTGTCAGGCAACGATAAAATCGAAGTATCTTCTCCTTTTACGATAATATTTCCGGTACCGGAATTCGACTGCTCCGGTATACTGAATTCAACAATTTTTTTATCAGCGGCATATGACAGCTTTGCTGCGACAGTATCACCGTGTCTGATATTTTCTGAAATATTACCGGTTGCAACTGCAATATCACCCACTGATAGCATGCCGTCTCCGGAAGTTTTAAGAACAGCGTCCAAAGATACACGGTCTCCGCTTATCGAAATTATTTCTATATCATAAACCGATCTGTACGGAGTCCTACTGTTTACATTTTTGACTGTAAATTCAACCGTTTGATTTTCTCCGGAATAATTTGATACGATCATATCGGCACGAATACCGAATTGCCACGACGAAAGCATAACACCCAAAGCAGCAGCACCCACAGCACATACGATAACATTTGAAACTGAAAAATCGCATAATATAAAACGATTCGCAATATACAAAATTACCGTTAAAAGAAAAACGGCGGCAGAAGCCGCCAAAAGTATTTTAGCATAATAAAAATCAGAGAGGATAAATAACGCGGCAGTAACGAAAGACGATACAATATAGAATAAGCAAACGAAGCACGCGGGACGCAAAGACAACAATCTTTTCACGCAGAATCCCTCCGATTCGTTTGCTTTATTTTATTGTCTGAAACAGTTCCCTGTCAAAAAAAAACGTTTTTATTACTTTCGATGAAAGAAGTATAACACATATATGTCGTATTGTAAAGGAAAATAATGAATTTTGTCGAACAAAAACGTCAAAACTCCCTAAAACAGCCAATTTACCGCCGAAATATAATTTAAAACTATATTCTCTTGTGTTCCTTAAAAACTTTTCCAAACCTTACCGATCGCATCGGCAAGCGACTGCATAAGCTTATCCCGCTCGCCGGCATCTAACAGCCGTGCAGCATCAGACTTATTCGTTGCAAATCCTGTTTCGAACAAAACCGACGGCATTCGGGTATGCTTTGTTACGACAAATCCCATTTCCCAGCTGTCCTCAAACGCTTTTATCCTGTCAGCGGGATAATTTTTCTTTATTTCGGAAATTATGCCGTCAAAATACTGCTTTGAAAAGTCAGAATAAGGATTATCAACACAGTAATCTATCTCAAATCCGGAATAATCGGGATTATTTTCTATTGTGTTCACATGAATCGATATATAGACGGCAGCGCCGCCGTGCTGAGCTGCAAGGCAGTTCGCGTAAATCGATCTTTCATACGGACTGAATACATTATTATCTTCAAATTTTTCGACTTCATATTCAATACCGAGGCTGTCAGCAAGTCTGCAAAGCCTCGAGAATGACGGGAAATCTTTCCCGTTATGAACCATCAGCGTCTTAAATCCTTTAGCCTCAAGCTTTCTGCAAAGCACGCCTGCCATATCAAGAGTAAGCTCCTTTTCGGTAAGTCCTCCGAGAAGCTCAGGTATACATCCGGGATCGCCGAATCCGTGTCCGGCGTCAACAATTACAATAGGTTCAGCGGGAGGATACACCGCTGTATATACAGGCGGCTTTGATATATGCTGAGCAGTTGTATCCGGCTCTGTAACGGGCGGCAACGGAGTTTTAGTCTCGGCGGTTGTAATATCAGGAATGTCGGTCGCAGTAATTCCGGTTGAATCATCCGCCGGCTCTGTTATTTTAATCGGTCTTTCGGGAATACGTTCGGTCTGCATACCTAAATTGCGGTCAGTTTCCGCAACAGTCGGAATATCCGATCCGCGACCTGATAATATCCCTGCGAATAACGCCGCTACAGCAATCACTGCAATAATAAATATGATAAGAACTATAGTAATTCTGCGATTATTCATTTTACCTTCCTTAAAAATACTGATTCGTACATGACTGTAATCTGACCGCGCACCGGATAAGTGCGCGGCAGATAATTTTTTTCAGGAATCTATTATTTAACAGTAACGGTAAAATCCGATTTATAGCAACCGCCGGGAGCAAGACGCATCATATCGCGTTTCGTATCAAAATCATCTATAACTCCGTCATATGCAGGTACACTCGTCCACGGCTCTATGCACACATAAGGTGCAGATGTAAGAGGCTTGTGCCAGAATCCGACATATTTCATTTCCGGAAAATGAACATTTACCGATTTGCCGATTCCATTTACAGAACGCAGTGTAACATCTCCGGTAGTGTTATATAAAAAGATAGCATCATTATCAAACATGCTGTGTCTGAGCGGAAGCAGATGTCCGTCCTCAAGCGAAAAGTCTTCAGATTCAGGCAATAAATAGCAGGTCTCACTCATGACATTCTTTTTTACATCCGTGCGTGACTCACCGAAATCAAGTACATAATCTTCAAAAGATTCTCCGCCGCCCAGAGGAAGATTGAATCCCGGGTGACCGCCTATGGCATATATAAGCTCATCTGAACCGGTATTGTATACTTCAAATACTGTCTTAACCGTCGATCCGTCAAGCTCATATCTGATAACGAGCCTGAAATCAAACGGGTAAACAGCACGCGACACATCGTCAGAAACAAGTTCAAATGTCATTGTGTTATCTGTTTTTCCTACATACGTATATTTAGTCTTGCGCGCAAATCCGTGCAGATTCATTTCGTATGTCTTACCACGATATGTGTACTTTCCTTCAGTCAAACGTCCGCATATGGGAAAAAGATTGTACGCACGTCCCGACCAATATTCGGGATCGCCCTGCCAAAGATATTCAAAACCGTCCGACTTGGTTTTAAGAGAAAAAAGCTCCGCACCAATGTCGTTTACTTCAATAGCAATAAAATCGTTTTCGAGTGTATAGATCATAATATGTACTCCTTTTATATATTTTGATAATTTTTATTCACACGTAATAACATAACGAAAAACAAACTGTATGGCAGTAATTCCGCTATAAAATATTCCCGATTGGAGTTCAGTAAAGAAGCTGACACATCATCTGACGCGTCAAAAACAGACCTCTGCAGATTTATATCAGACCTGCGATAATATAATCCGCTGCCAATATAACGCGACATTCTTCCCAAACTAGGAACTCTTGTCTGAGTTTTATTTTATCATATTCGTCAGCCATTTGCAACAATTTTATTGTCCGTTTATTATAAATATTAAAAAGTTATCTTTTTTTGTCGAAAAGGTTGACATTTTGTAAAAGAAATGTTATACTTTGGACGTAATTGAATCTTTAATATTGGTACAGAGAGACCGCAAGATTTACGAAGATATACAATATATTATTCCGTAAGACACAGGAAGGTGTACTTACAGTTAAAAATGCGATCCCATCTTACCTGTTTATATAAAAGGTAAGATTTTTTATTTAATATAAATACTTAGAAATCAGACGAAACAAACTGATAAAACGCTGACACCCGTCACAGCGAAAGGAGAACACCGATGTCCATACTCAAAGCGTCAATAATGGACGGCGATACAATGCGGCGCACCGTAAGGCGGATATCATATGAAATAGTTGAAAAAAACAAAGGGACTCAGGATCTTTGTATAGTAGGAATAAAAAGGCGCGGCGAGGTCCTCGCCGAAATGATAGCCGAAAACATTCGACTATCAGAGGGAACCGACATTCCATGCGGTGCGATCGATGTCGGATTCTATCGGGATGATCTCAGAAAGATACAGGAGAATCCGATCGTAAACGGAACTGAACTCCCGTTTGATGTCGCCGATAAATGCATCGTTCTCGTTGACGACGTGCTGTATACCGGGCGGACGGTACGCGCGGCAATAGAAGCACTGTTTTCATCCGGCAGACCGAAAGCCATAAAGCTTGCCATTCTGATCGACCGCGGTCACAGGGAGCTGCCGTTCCGTGCAGACTATATCGGTAAAAGTATTCCGACCGCAGCAAGCGAACGTGTGGCAGTAATGCTCCCCCCGTATGACGACCGCACGGGTGTTGAGCTGTACGGAGAATAATCTGTACAGGCATATTTCCCAGAACATTATCGGTGAATAATCACCGTTTTGTAAATTTAATATTTTACACGGAGGTATCCTCATGAAACTTATTTACAACGTAGAGGACAAGCCGAGATTCGGCGAAAACGTAGTGTTTGCGCTGCAGCAGCTGCTTGCGATAATCGCGGCGACACTGCTCGTACCAACACTGGTAAACAACATTTCGGAAACGGAAATGATGAGCCAGGCGGCAGCACTTTTCGGAGCCGGTGCAGGAACGGTCGTTTATCTGCTCTTCACAAAGATGAAAAGCCCCGTATTCCTCGGCAGCTCATTCGCATTCATTTCACCGCTCGCGAGCGCATGCGTTTTCGGATATTTCGGAATATTCCTCGGCGCGGTAATAGCAGGTCTTGTATATGTTATAATTGCAGTAATAATCAAACTCGTCGGTATCGGCTGGGTAGATAAGCTTCTGCCGAAAGTAATAATCGGACCGACAGTTGCACTCATCGGACTTACTCTCTGTACATCGGCCATTTCAAACGTAAACAATACCTCCGCAGGCGACTATAACCTCGCAGCTATACTCTGCGGTCTGATCTCTTTCATAGCTATCGTTCTTGCATCTGTAAAGGGTAACAAAACACTTCGCCTTATACCGTTCATAATCGGAGTAATCGCAGGATATATTGCTGCGGTCATCTGCACTCTTATCGGAAATGCGTCCGGTATCGAATCGCTTAAACTTGTCGACTTCACACCTCTGACAGAGAATTTCAAAACAATAACAGTACAGAGCTTCTTCTCAGTTCCGAAATTTAACTTCGTAGAAATGTTTAAAGACGGCGCATCCCTCGCAGGCGGCATGGCAGATTTTGCTCAGATACTTGTTCTGTTCGCTCCTGTAGCGCTTGTAGTTTTCGCAGAACATATTGCAGACCACAAAAACCTTTCGTCTGTAATAGACCGTGACCTTATCAAAGAGCCCGGCCTCTGCCGCACAGTTCTCGGCGACGGTATCGGATCTATCGTCGGCTCTTTCTTCGGCGGATGTCCAAACACAACATACGGCGAAAGCGTCGGATGCATCGCCATTACAGGAAACGCCTCGGTATACACCATTGCTCTCACCGCAGTATTTGCAATGCTTCTTTCCTTCTTTACTCCGTTTGTTGAATTCGTAAATACAATTCCGGTATGCGTTGTCGGCGGTATCTGCATTGCGCTGTACGGTTTTATTGCAGTCAGCGGTCTCAAGATGATACAGGACGTTGACCTCGGAGATTCGAAAAATCTTTTCGTTGTAAGCGCTATTCTCGTAACCGGAATCGGCGGACTTCAGCTTCAGTTCGGTCCGATAACCGTAACAAATATCGCAACCGCTCTTATCGTAGGTATTATAGTAAATCTTATCGTATCCTCCGGCAAAAAGAAAAGCGAGTAATCTATAACTAAGAAATAAATACTTAATGCCAAAAATCTCTCCGGAAATTATCCCGGAGAGATTTTTTCAGTACTATGAAAAACAAGTTCACGTATACCGGCAATTCTGACTTTAAAGACCGGATAAAACCGTTATAGGATTTTCTTATGTAAGACAAAAATTTTATACTGTGCTTAATATAACCCCTTCTTTTGAGCCTTAATATAAACGATATTAAAGCGTATATACATTTATTTATGTAACCTTAATAAGATCTGTTGCCGTAAAGCTTAATAAAAGATATATAAATGAGTACACGCTATTAGCAGCTTTAACAGCGTTTTGATATTTTTACATACATGACTGCATAATACACATTAAACAATAAGAACCATCCCACCGACGCAATCATAGATCACAGGCGAATATCCATAAACCTTGTTATTTCACAAAAACATTGCCCTCCCGCAAAATTAATTTTGCGGGAGGGCAACTATTTAATTGCTTATTCTCGCTCGTACCGGATCACTCCGGACAGGGGATAACGAACGAAAACAGGTATTAAACTTGGATTAAATTATGCTGTCTGTTCAGCAATAATCTTCATAAGACGAACAAGGTCTTTAGAGTTGATAACACCGTCGCCGTTGATATCAGCAGTTCCGATAATTTCAATTGTTTCATCGCCGGCTACACGCTTCATAAGACGAACAAGGTCCTTAGCATTTACAATACCGTCGCCGTTTACATCACCGAGGTTATCGGGAGTAGGCTCGTCGGTATCGCTTACTTCAGGTGTGTCTGTAGGCGGCTCATTTGTGTCGCTTACTTCAGGTGTATCTGTAGGCGGCTCATTTGTGTCGCTTACTTCAGGTGTATCTGTAGGCGGTTCATTTGTGTCGCTTACTTCAGGTGTATCTGTAGGCGGCTCATTTGTGTCGCTTACTTCAGGTGTATCTGTAGGCGGTTCACTTGTATCGCTTACATCAGGCGATGTTGTATCCGGAGCAATTGCTGCGTCAGCGGAAAGAGTGAATGTAGTAAGCTCGGTATCTTTATTCTTTACCCAAGTCCACTTTGTATCGTTCGGAACACCGTCACCGTCGAAAATCCAGTAACCGTAATCGAAGGTTGCTCCGTCCTTAAGAACATCAGCCTTTACGGAATCAAGAATCGGAATGCGGACCTCTATTGTGTAACGGTCTGATTCAACAACACCTCTTACGTTATCGCTGTTATCCCATGTGCAGCGTCCGGCAATTGAGGATACTGTGGGAGTACCGAGAGGTGTACCATTAAGCAAACGGTCGTATACAAGTTCACCGCCTGCATTTGCTTCAATAGCAAGATTGCCTGCTGCTGTGTAAATGTTGTGTACGATATTGTCGGAAAGCCACGGAATATCATTATATGCCCAGTCATTCTTAGCTGCTGCATCTTCGCCTACGATAGCGAGAGGATCGCTGTCATATATCGTTGAGAAGATGTAGAGTGCATCGTCATCCCACAGGAAGTAGGTCTCTGATTTTGCAAAAGCGCTTACGCTGAAATCACCGTCAGGAAGAAGATCATAAGCATCACCATTTATCTTCATAACGCCTGCTCTGATAAGTGCCATTCTCTTTGCTACGCTGGGGTTCGACCATCCAAACTCAGACTTGCCTGCTTTTGCGCTGTCAATTGTTCTGTAAACTGCGGAACCGAGATATTTGCCGTCGAGTACGCCGTCAAGCTCAGGTGTACCCTTCTTGATAACATTACTTGAAGGCTGAGGATCTACCGGAGCTTCTGTCTCAGACTCTGTAGGAGGCTCTGCTGTATCGCTTACATCAGGAGCCGTCGTATCATCGCCGGGATCAACAGGAGTATCATCTGCGACAAGAATAAACGAACCTGTTGCATTGTCCTGGTTCTTTATCCATACCCACTCACCGTGGTTCATTCCATTGCCGCCGTCTTCTGATTTTTCGGCACTTACATCAAAGATTCCGTAACCGTAATCGAAATCTGATCCTTCGGTAAGGAAGTATTCCTTAAGGTCATTGTTTACAGGGAGGCGAACTTCGACTGTATAATAGCCGTCTTCTACCGTACCTGCAACATTTGCATTGTTTTCATAAGTCAAATACTGTTCAATCGTTGTTACACCGTTTGCATTGCGCGCAAATACAGCGTTTCCGCCTGCGTTTGCCATAACGGTTATATTGTTAGCAGCATCTCCGAGGAAAGATATGCTGTGCTGAACGAGGTCATTGATCCACGGAACATCTCTCTGTCCGGCATCAATCCATGCGTTTACATCTTCCTCAGCAGTCGGGAATATTGCGTCATCGTATACTTTCGCGAATACATAGATAGCATCATCATCCCACAGGAAGTAGGTTTCTGATTTTGCAAAGGCGCTTACGCTGTAATCTCCACCGGTAAGAAACTTGCCGTCTGTATCCATAATGCCGGCTCTTATAAGTGCCATTCTCTTTGATGCGCCGGGCGCCGACCATCCGAATTCAGCCTTACCTGCTGTTGCATTGTCTACAGTCTTGTAAACAGCAGAAGAGAGGTATGCGTCATCAAGTACACCGTCAAGTGTAGGTGTAGCTTTCTTTACGTTCTGTCTGCCGCACATTGTGCATGTGCCGTCGACAACGTTGTGATCGATCATAGCGATCTCTCTTACATCGGTCTTTCCGCCGCATTCTGCAAAATCTTTGCAGTGACGTGACTCAGAACCTTTAGAAACACATGTAGGAGCTACATCTACTGTGTACTCTTCATCAAATACGTGAGTATGACCGAAGTCATCACCGAGAATAAATGTTTCGTAGTTCTCAGAACTCCAAACATTACCCCAGCTATTCGTTCCTGCATCTGTTGCAAATGAAATTGCATCACCTTTAACAAGATTCTTATATGCAATTCTGATTTCAAGTCCTGTTCCGGTTTCTGTTGCATTAGCAGCGAACTCCGTCGCAGGAGTTGTCTTTACAAGCTCTAAAGTATCATCTTCAGGAACAGCTTCCTGCCAGCCAAGATTAAATCCAAGATTCTGATATCCTGTCATTACCTGCTGCCAGTTTCTGATCTCGTTTCCTTCATAAAAAGGATTGCTTACCAGATGCACTGCTGCTTTGCATGCTGCATCCATGTCATTATTAGGTGTAGCTGAAGCTATCATTGAGATACCGAAAATATCCCATAAACTCTTCTCTGCTGAAGTTACATCTAAATACATATAAATATAATCAGCATCGTAGAGGAAGCTTCCGTCTACTCCACCATATGCAGCATCCATATGGAAATTATAGCTTTTATCATATGCTGCGTCTTTTACGCCGTCAAGAACAGGAGTGTACTTGATAGCTTCGTTGCCGGCAGGGGCAACTGCGTACTCTTCGCCGAGAACAAATTTCTTTCCGTCTGCTGCAATGTTATTCCAACCGTTAAGTGAGTCAGTACCGTTAATTGTAATCTCATCTCCGGTATTGCCTGCATACTTAACACGGAACTCAAGAACGTATCCGCCCTCGTTTTCTACTATAGCAAACTCTGTTGCCGCGGACTCAGCACCTACATTAAGGTTAGTACCGATCTCGCCGACAGCAGCTTCCCAAAGGCGGCAGAAAAGTGTACTACCATCTTGACCCTTAAATGCCTGATTACATACAACCTGGCAATGAGCATCGCCTGCTGCGATTGCAAGGTCAAAGTTGTCAAACGTACCTTTTGCAGTGTCTTTTATGTCAGCAAGTACATAAATGTAGTCTGCATCATAAAGGAATGATGCATCAACGCTTCCCCAATTATTTGCAGTCGCGTCGATATGATAGGTAAAGCTGTCATTATACGCTTCATCCTTTACGCCGTCAAGAACAGGGGTAAACTTGAGAGCAGAATCAGCATCTTCAACAGGGGGATCTACAGGAGCATCTGTTTCAGGCTCTGTAGGAGTCTCTGTTGCGGGTTCTGTAGGAACGTCTGTTACAGGAGCTGATGTATCATCAGGAACTGTTGCCTTATACTCATCTCCGAGTACGAAAGTTGCATAGTCAGTTCCGCCCCAGAGTGCGCTCCATGCTTCTGTTCCTTTGTGATACCCTTGTATGCAATTCTAAATTCGAGAACCGCACCTTTTTCTTCGCCGCGAACGAGCTTATATTCGGTTGCAGGAGTTGTATCTACAAGTTCCATTGTATCATCGGCAGGTTTTGTTCCATCCTGCCATCCGATATTCCATCCAAGATTTTTATGACCGGTTCCCATAACGTCGATCCAGTGACGAAGGTCAAATCCATCAAGATGAGGATTGCTTCCGAAAACACCTGCTGCATTAACTGCATCCCAATTATCTTTGGGTGAATCAGTTAACATCATGCCAAGCGTAAAGCAGTCCCATCCGCTCGATCCTACAGAATCAGCGTAAACATAGATATAATCATTGTCATACAG
The DNA here is from genome assembly GCA_902491535.1 of uncultured Eubacteriales bacterium. GTDB lineage: Bacteria > Bacillota > Clostridia > Oscillospirales > CAG-272 > UMGS911. The sequence goes on along the minus strand of CABUHS010000010.1, from coordinate 22,347 downwards.
GAAGCTGAAATCCACACTGCCGAATGCTGTATCAATCTTTCGGCTGTAGCTTGCGTCATACGCCTCATCCTTTACTCCGTCAAGAGTAGGTGTGTAAGCGAGAGCTGTATTGCCCTCTGCCTCCGCAGCACCCATCAGAGGAAGGCTTGAGAGTACAAACAGACCAGCAAGCGCTGAGGACAACAGCTTTTTAGTTGTTTTTCTCATAACATTCTCCTTGTATTGATTTTTATTTTTAACTTCCGCGGCAAAGCCCCTTTTCCTTGTCTGCGTCAGTTAATTACATGATTAAAATGAACAAAATATGTACTTCGGTACACTTTGATTGTAACATATTTAAATCACATTGTCAACATCATTTTGAATTTTTTTTGTGTATTTTAGATATTCTTCTGTCTGCTTTGGAATTTTTTTGATATATTTTTTCAAATCTCACATTTTATGTATCTCTGTTTTACACAAAAAACGCTTTTTCACAGTTTTTCCGTATTTTTCTGCGTTCATTTTTCATTAAAAAGGTTTTTCTTACGCATATATACTTGTTTACGTGATCCCCATAACGCGTTTATTTTCCGGAAATGCTTCTGAATGCAATTTTCGGAAGCAATTTTCAAAAAGATATAGACAAACGTCAAAAAAAGTGATAATATTTATAGATGATAAAAAAGTGTATTTTTACCTATGATATCACACGGAAGGGTATGCTTTAATTATGGAAAATACGGTATACGCACTCATTCTCGGAATACTGTCCGAGAGACTCGGAACAGATCAGTCGCAGGTATGCGAAAGCTCGCGCCTGATCGAGGACATCGGAGCAAATTCACTCGATCTTGTCATAATGCTCTCCGAAGCAGAGGATCGCCTCGGGATAAACATCACCGATGAAGAACTGCTCGGAATGAAAACAGTCGGTGCAGCAGCTCTGAAGCTCGCCGAATATTCCGGACTCCCGTCCGGCATAAGCGAGGACTTTGCTCAGGACGATGAAGATAATGAAAACGAAGAAAAAGACTGAGTGCGTTTTTCAAATGAAAGGAATGGTACATAACAAATGAAAAAAGCGGTAATGTACGGAGGCGGCAATATCGGCAGAGGATTTATTGCTCAGCTCTTCTGTCTGACCGGATATGAAACGGTATTTATAGACGTTAATCAGTCGCTGGTTGACGATATGAACTCGCGCGGAGAGTATCCTATATTTATAACCGGAAAGGACGATTACGAGCGTTTCACAGTTAAAAACGTCCGTGCTGTAAACGGAAACGACGTCGAAGCAGTTGCAAAAGAGATCGCCGAAGCCGATGTTATGGCGACAGCGGTAGGCGCAAATATTCTTAAATTTATCGCAGCTCCGATAGCGGCAGGTATTGAAAAACGTATGGAGACATCCGCCCGTCCGCTCAATATAATCGTATGCGAAAATCTCATGGACGCGGACAAATACCTGCGCTCTCTGATAGATGAAAAAATATCCGACTGTGCAAAGGATTTTCTTAAAAGCAGCGTAGGTATTGCCGAAGCTACGATCGGACGCATGGTTCCCGCCGCTCCCGAACGTATAAAGGCACTCGATCCTCTCGCAGTCTGCGTAGAGCCGTACTGCGAGCTTCCGGTCGACAGTTCCGCATTCGTAGGAGAAATTCCCGAACTTTATGCGATAAAGCCGTTTGCTCCGTTCGATTTCTATATACGCCGCAAGCTGTTTATGCACAACATGAGCCACGCCGTTCTCGCATATCTTGCAAAGAAAAAAGGCTACACATACATATGGGAAGCAGCGGCCGATTATCAGCTCAGATATGCCGCTCTCGGCGCGCTTATCGAGGCTTCGCTCGCGCTTTCGGCGGAATACGGAGTACCGATGACAGAGCTTGTCTCTTTCTCATACGAGCTGCTTTCACGATTTGACAACAAGCTTCTCGGAGACACAGTAGACCGCGTCGGAAGAGATACTGTCCGAAAGCTTGCTTCTAACGACCGTCTGACAGGAACCGCTCTGCTCTGCATCAAACACGGAATCGAGCCGAAATTTATCGTAGACGGCATCCGCGCAGCATTCGATTTTGCTCCCGACGGAGACACTTCCTCCGCTGAAGTCAAAGCATTTGCGAAGGAAAACGGTATCCGAGCAGCAGCTGAAAAATACTGCGAACTCGACGCCGCGTCAAATGACGGAGAAAAGCTTCTTTCGCTCATTGGCGGCTGAAATACTCAGCATATCAATCAGTTTCTATCATTTTTAATTATATATAAAAATAAAAACCGAAAGGTAAGACGACATGTATAACAATGATATAATCACAAGCGAGCTTCCGGACGTTTTAAAGCTTAACGACGGAAGTATAGTTCAGACAGCCGATGACTGGGCACGCAGACGTCAAGAAATACTTGACCTCGTTATTGAAACCGAGTACGGAGGAATGCCGCCAGAACCTGAATTTCTGAAGATTGACCACATGAATCTCGGATACCGCCGTGAATTCGATACATACCGTATCACTACGGGTACAAAGGCGAATCCGTACAGCTTTGCAATGCGCGTGCTTATCCCTGCTGAAACTCCGGAAAATAAGAACATTGAGAAGTTTCCTGTGATCGTAACCGGAGACGGCTGCTGGATGGACTGCGATATCGAAGTTCTTAAAGAGGCTTCGCGCCGCGGTTATGCGATCGCAATGTTCGACCGCACCGAGATCGCTCACGACGGGTATCATGAGCGCCGCAACAGCGGTATATATACTGTTTATCCCGATATGCATTTCAGCGCAATATCCGCATGGGCGTGGGCGTACATGCGCTGTATCGACGCGCTTATGCAGATCCCGATGATAGACACAGACGAGATCGCGATCTCGGGCCACTCCCGCGGCGGAAAAACTGTGCTTCTTGCAGGCGCGCTCGACGAGCGCGTTAAATATACGAACCCCAACTGCAGCGGAACTCACGGCTGCGGCTGCTACCGCTATATTGAACACGACATGCTTGAAGAAGGCGACAAACGCAGCGAGCCGCTCTGCTATCTGCTCGGAATCGTTCCCTACTGGCTCGGACCGGAAATGAAGAAGTACGCCGGCAAGGAGGATACTCTTCCCTACGATATGCATTTTGTCAAAGCGCTCGTTGCGCCGCGTTATCTGCTTGAAACAAGCGGATACGACGACACATGGTCGAATCCGCGCGGAAGCTACTATTCTTTCCTCGCAGCAAAGAAGGTGTTCGATCTCCTCGGAGTCAGCGACCGTGCGGAATCATGGTACCGCACCGGAGGGCACAGGCACAAGTTGCCCGAATTCCGTGCGCTTATGGACTTCATCGACAAAAAACGCGGTATTCCTGCGCATAACGAAGATTTCGTAACCGTCGATCCGTATCCGGGACTTTTTGAGTAAGGCGGGCGCTGATATGAACAGCAAAAACAACTACTACGATACGATATGCTCTGCTGCGGAGTATATCCGCGGCAGGATCGGAGACCGAAATCCGTCCGCTGCTCTTATACTTGGCTCAGGCTGGGGAGATATCGCCGGACAGGTAGAAAATCCCGTAAGGATACCCTACCGCGAAGTTCCCGGAATGGCTGTATCTACAGTTCCCGGCCATGCGGGAGAATGGATCTGCGGAAGCATCGGTAAAAAGGACGTTCTGCTGATGAGCGGAAGACTTCACCCGTATGAGGGACATTCCATGCGCGATGTGGTAATGCCAGTCTATATCATGAAAATGCTCGGAATTGAAACCGTCGTTGTAACAAATGCAGCCGGAGCAATAAACACCGCGTATTCCGCAGGCGACATGATGATAATAACCGATCACATCAACTTTACCGCGAAGAATCCTCTGACCGGAGAAAATGACGACCGTCTCGGAACGCGTTTTCCCGATATGAGCGCGGCATACGATAAAAATCTTTCAGAACTTGCGCTGAATATCGCCAAGGAATGTGATGTAACAGCTCATGCAGGTGTATATCTGCAGTCTACAGGGCCGAGCTTTGAAACGCCTGCGGAGATCCGCATGTTTCGCACGCTCGGTGCCGACGCAGTCGGAATGTCGACCGTACCGGAGGTCATTGTGGCAAAGCATGCGGGACTGCGTGTTGCCGGATTTTCCTGCATGACCAATATGGCGGCAGGAGTTCTTGAGCAGCCGCTCTCTCACGTCGAAGTTCTCGAAACGGCAGAACGCGTCCGCGGGCCTTACGGCAGATTCATAAAGAAATTTATAGAATCAATCTGAACATTCCAATACACCGAAAATATAGAAGATAATAACAATCCGCCCATTCATCCGAAAAAAGCGGTCAAAAACAAGTAAAATCACTACATATATACTCAGGAGACAAGAACATGGAAATGACAATGCGTTGGTACGGTAAAAGCTACGATACCGTTACCCTCGAACAGATCAGGCAGATCTGCTATACAAAAGGAATAATCACATCGCTCATGAACAAGATGCCGGGCGAACTCTGGACAGAGGACGAGATAGGCGCTATCAAAAAGGAAGTTGAGGACGCCGGACTTCATATCTCCGGTATCGAAAGCGTCAACGTCAGCGATGCAATCAAAACCGGATCGGCAGACCGCGACAAGGACATCGAAGCATATATAAAAACTCTCGAAAATCTCGGAAAAGCCGATATACACATGGTATGCTATAACTTCATGCCTGTATTCGACTGGACACGTACAGAACTTGACCGTCCCAGAGCAGACGGAACGACCGTTATGGCATACAATCAGGATATGATCGACGGCATGGATCCCGAAAAAATGTTCGGTTCTATCAAGGACAACATGAACGGCGCGGTACTTCCCGGATGGGAGCCGGAACGTATGGCAAAGATAAAAGAACTGTTCGAAATGTACAGCGATATCGGAGAAGAACAGCTTTTTGCTAATCTCAAATATTTCCTCGAAGCCATAATGCCTGTTTGTGATAAATACGACATCAATATGGCTGTTCATCCCGACGATCCCGCTTGGAGCATATTCGGTCTTCCGAGAATCATCTCAAGTCAGGCAAAAATGAAGCGTATGATAGATATGGTTCCGAACCGTCACAACGGTATCGCACTCTGCACGGGTTCATACGGAACAAATCTTGAAAACAATATTGTCGACACCATTCATATGCTCAAAGGCCGTATACATTTCGCTCACGTGAGGAATCTCCGTTTCAATGACGGTTCCCGCGATTTTGAAGAAAGCGCACATCTGAGTGCGGACGGTACATTCGACATGTACGCGATCATGAAAGCGCTTTACGACACAGGATTCTGCGGTCCTATGCGTCCTGACCACGGACGCATGATCTGGGGAGAAAAGGCTATGCCCGGTTACGGTCTGTATGACCGCGCGCTCGGTGCCGCTTATCTCTGCGGACTTTGGGAAGCAATTGAAAAACAGTCAAAATAAAATAAAAAAACAGGAGACATGTCTGTCTCTGTCGAGAGACAGCAGTCCCCGGAAATCATATACAGGAAAATACTATGAAACTGAATTTAAACGGAATCCGCGACCGCGACGTATGGGATAAAGCAAACATTGCTCTCCCGAAATTCGATATTAAAAAGGTCACGGAAAATACAAAAAAAGAGCCTTCCTGGATCCATTTCGGCGCAGGAAACATATTCCGCGCTTTTCCGGCGGCAGTCCTGCAAAAAGCGCTTGACGAAGGAATCTACGATAAAGGTGTTATCGTCGCCGAAGGCTTCGATTACGAAATTATCGACCGCGCATACCGTCCGTTCGACAATCTGAGTCTTCTCGCCGTTCTTAAATCGGACGGTACGGCAGATAAAAAGGTTATAGCATCGGTCACCGAAAGTCTCAAAGCTGACAAAAGCTTCACCGAAGATTGGAACCGCCTGCTCGAAATATTCCGTGCGCCGTCCCTTCAGATGGTAAGCTTTACAATTACTGAAAAGGGCTACTCGGTATCGGAAAACGATACGGCAAAAGGATTTGATCCCTCACTGATTATGGGTAAGATAACACTTCTCCTGCTCGCACGCTTCAATGCAGGACAGCTTCCGATCACTCTTCAGAGCATGGACAACTGCTCGCATAACGGTGACAAGGTGAGATCCGCCGTTCTCACATATGCCGACGCATGGACAGCAGCCGGACTCGTCCCGAATAACTTTGCCGATTATCTCCGCGACGAAACAAAGGTCACCTTCCCGTGGAGCATGATCGACAAGATAACTCCGAGACCTGACGCAAAGATAAAGGCGCTTCTCGACAGCGACGGATTTGAGGACAGCGAGGTTATCGTAACTGCGAAAAACACCTACACTTCCGCATTCGTCAACGCAGAAGAAACAGAATACCTTGTAATCGAGGACAATTACACCTGCGGACGTCCTCCGCTCGAAGCCGGCGGCGTTCTTTTCACCGACCGAGAAACTGTCGACAAGGTCGAAAAAATGAAGGTATGTACATGCCTCAATCCCCTTCACACCGCAATGTCGATCTTCGGCTGCATGCTCGGATACACCCTTATATCCGACGAGATGAAGGATGAGGATATATGCAGTCTGATAACCAAGATAGGTTATACCGAAGCAATGCCTGTCGTTGTAGATCCGGGCGTACTGAAACCGGCTGACTTTATCGGAGCGGTTTTGACAAAGCGCCTGCCGAATCCGTTCATGCCCGATGCTCCGCAGAGAATCGCCACCGACACTTCCCAAAAGCTTTCCATACGCTTCGGTGAAACTATCAAAGCATATCTCGAGCGCGGTCTTAACACCGATGAGCTTGTGCTTATACCGCTTGTACTGGCAGGCTATGCCCGTTATCTTACGGGTATTGACGACAGCGGAAACACATTTACCCCATCTCCCGATCCGCTTCTCGAAGAGCTTCAGGCAATTGTCGCTCCTCTGAAGATAACTGAATCCAAGCAGGATATGAGCTGTCTTGAAAAACTTTACAGCCGCTCCGACATTTTCGGCGTCGACCTTTATAAAGCAGGACTCGGAGAGCGAACCGTAAAAATGGCTGAAGAGCTGTTTGTCGGTGTCGGAGCAGTACGTAAAACACTTCACAAATACGTTTCCGAGCGCTGAGACAACTGTTTTCACGGATTTTTATATAAACAATATCGGCATAAAAATCATGCCGTATACCGAATGTTCGCCAATTCACTTCAGGCAGAGCAGCGTTCTGCTGTTTTAAGCAAAGTGTATACATAACTAATGATTATCCCCGTACAAATCTGCTACGGAGCAGATCCAATTAAAATCAATTTTTCCCGACATTACGATTTCGGGAGAAAGATGAGGTTAAAAAATGAATTCCTTTAATGAAAAAATTTCACAGATCGGCGTTGTTCCGGTCATCAAGCTTAACAATCCCGAAAAAGATGCAGAACCGCTTGCAGCTGCGCTGTGCGCCGGAGGAGTTCCCGTCGCAGAGGTTACCTTCCGCGCCGCAGGAGCAGACAAGGCTATAAAAATAATGCGGGAGACACATCCCGATATGCTTGTAGGTGCAGGCACGATCCTTACAAAGGAACAGCTTGACAAAGCAGTAGAAGCCGGCGCTCAGTTTATCGTTACTCCCGGATTCGATCCGGAGCTTGTCGCATACTGCGTCGAAAAAAACATTCCGATATATCCCGGATGCACTACCCCGACCGACTACCACGCGGCACTTAAATTCGGACTTGAAGTTCTGAAATTCTTCCCTGCGGAGCAGTCCGGCGGTCTTTCCAAGATCAAAGCAATGTCCGCGCCCTTCCCGATGTTCAAGATAATGCCGACAGGCGGAATCTCGCTTAAAAACCTTAAAGAATATCTCTCCTGCCCCGTTATCTGTGCTTGCGGAGGAAGCTACATGGTCACCGCAGATCTTATCGACGGCGGAAAATGGGATGAGATCACAGAGCTCTGCAAAAAGTCTGTAGAAATTGTAAAGGAGACAAGAAACAATGGCTAAAGTTATTACATTCGGCGAGCTTATGGTCCGCCTTCAGCCCTATAATTACGAACGGTTTGTACAGGCAGATCACCTGCAATTTTCATTCGGCGGCGGCGAGGCAAATGTCGCTGTATCGCTCGCAAACTACGGCATTGACGCCGCATATGTTACAAAACTTCCCGCACACGCGATCGGTCAGAGCGCTGTAAACAGTCTCCGCCGTTACGGAGTTGACACATCGCTTATCGTTCGCGGAGGCGACCGTGTCGGTATCTACTACAATGAAAAAGGTGCGTCTCAGCGTCCGAGCGTTTGCATTTATGACCGCGCTCATTCGGCTATTCAGGAAGCGGCGCCCTCCGACTTTGACTGGGACAAGATCTTTGACGGTGTCGATTGGTTCCACTTTACGGGAATCACGCCCGCACTCGGACCGAATCTCGTTGAAATATGCCGCGAGGCTTGTATCGCAGCAAAATCAAGAAACATAAAGATATCATGCGACCTGAACTACCGCGGTAAGCTGTGGACAAGAGAACAGGCAAGAGAGGCTATGACCGAGCTTTGTCAGTACGTTGACGTATGCATCTCCAACGAAGAGGATGCAAAGGACGTATTCGGTATAGAAGCAGAAGCAACAGATATTACCGCAGGTGAGCTTAACAAAGAAGGTTACAAGTCTGTCGCAAGACAGCTTGCCGAGAAATTCGGATTTGAAAAGGTCGCTATAACTCTCCGTGAGAGTAAGTCCGCATTCGACAACGACTGGAGCGCAATGCTTTACGACGGAAATGAATACTGTTTCTCAAAGCTTTATCATCTCCATATCGTTGACCGTATAGGCGGCGGAGACAGCTTCGGTGCAGGTCTTATCTATGCACTTCTATCTGGAAAAGATTCGCAAGCTGCTGTTGAATTCGCTGTAGCCGCTTCTGCACTCAAGCACGCAGTAGAGGGAGACTACAATCACGCAACAGTTGCCGAGGTTGAAAAACTCGCAGGCGGCGACGGTTCGGGAAGAGTTCAGCGATAAACAGAGAAAAGATTCCTAGGGAAAAAGGACTCCGAGGGCTCTGCCCTCGGACACCCGCAACCCCTTAAAAAGGCTTGACCGAAACTTTTATATTTCCTTCTTTTAATAAGTATTACTGATTAAAACTCCGGTGATTTCAAGAAAGTGAATTGAATTTTGCAAACACCTGTGGTAAAATGCAAGGCAATAAACTAAAATTTGTGGAGGAGCTTTAAGTGAAAGCTATTATTGTTGACTTGGATAGAACGCTGCTGCGTACTGACAAGACACTTTCGGCATACACGCTTAATGTCTTGAAAAAATGTCACAATGAAGGTATTGCTATTATAGCAGCAACGGCAAGACCCGAAAGAAGCATACTGATATACCATGAGCAAGTCGGCTTTGATGCAGCTATAACCATGAATGGAGCCAAAATTATTTTGCCCAATGAGGTAATTGAAAATAGTATTCCACGTTTAAGCGGAGAATGTGTTTTGTCCTCACTGATTTCAATATCTGATACACTTATCTCTATTGAAACAAGTAACGGTATATACTCCAATGTCGCAATTCCGGAATGGGACTCCACCTGTTATGATGATTTCCCAAATTTGCCGGCTCAGGAAACTTTGTATAAGATTTTGGCAAGCAGCGCAAATGATACTTTATACGCCAAAATTGAACACATATTAACTAAGGACGTATATTATACCATTGCAAAAAACACTCTTGTGCAAATCATGAGTAAAAATGCAACAAAATGGAACGGAATTAAAGTAGCACTTGAAGCTCTGAATATTTTACAAACCAATACTGTCTATTTTGGCGATGATAACGATGATATTGAACCAATCCAGATGTGCGGTATTGGAGTTGCAGTTTCCAATGCAATCGAAGCCGTGACGAATGCAGCGGATTATATTACCGGCAGCAATGACGAAGACGGTGTGGCACACTTTATCGAAGCAAATCTTTTATAGTTTCAGTCGCCGACCGTCATGAGTGTTTTACAGTTTATCGAGCGCTTCAATAAAAGATTTCTAAAATAGGCATTGGCAACACCGAAGTTAAAAAGAAATCTTTTATATTTAGGACTAAAAAATATCAGCAAGGATAGATAAGTAAATGTCCATGCTGATATTTTTATGTAAATTCTTTATTATTTTTAAAGGGAGGCTTTTCATAGGAAAAGCCTCCCTTATTTTTTTATTATAAATATAAATTGTTATTAATACAGCGAATTTGATTTACTGCTTTTATTTTGCGATCTTTGCGATAGCCTTTTCTATATTGTCAAGCGTATCGCGATATCCGTCGAGCTTCTTGCGTTCACCTTCAACGACAGCCGCCGGAGCTTTTGACACGAAGCCTTCATTAGCAAGCTTCTTTTCAATACGCGCGATCTCACTGAGAGTCTTTTCCCTGTCGGCGGAAAGTCTCGCAAGCTCTTTTTCAAAGTCGATCATCTCCGCAAGCGGAATATATATCGTAGCTGCGTCGGAAACGATCTGAACGGCATCGTCGGCATGATAGCCGTCAACCACATGCACCTCAGAAGCCGAAGCAAGCTTTCCGAAAAAGCCGCTTCCCGCTTCAAACGTCTCCCTGTCGGCGGTAACAATGTAAAGCGCAGCCTTCTTTGACGGAGGAACGTTCATCTCTGCACGGCGATTTCTTATTGCACGTATACAGGCAATAATGCGGCCCATCTTCTGCTCATCAGATCCGAATACAAGCTCTTCATTATATTTCGGATATGCCGAGATCATAATGCTCTCGCCGTCATGCGGCAGACTCTGCCATATCTCCTCTGTAATGAAAGGCATAAACGGATGCAGAAGTTTCAGTGTCTCCGAAAGAACAAACACGATCACGCGCTGAGCGTTGGTATCTCCTGACGAAAGTCTCGGCTTTACAAGCTCGATATACCAATCGCAGAATACATCCCATACGAAATCATAAAGCTTCGAGAGAGCAACTCCAAGCTCATAGCGGTCGATATTTTCTGTAACTTCAGCTGTAAGACGCTCAAAACGCGTCAGTATCCATCTGTCCTCGAGCGCAAGTTCATCAGAACATGGAAGTCCTGTCTCGTCAGTTGTAAGATTCATAAGAACAAAGCGAGCTGCATTCCAAAGCTTATTTGCAAAGTTACGCGCCGCCTCGATCTTCTCATCCGAAAAACGCATGTCATTTCCGGGAGAATTTCCTGTCGTAAGCGCAAAGCGAAGCGCGTCAGCGCCGTATTTTTCAACAACTTCGAGCGGATCGATACCGTTTCCGAGCGATTTTGACATCTTTCTTCCCTGCGCGTCACGGACAAGTCCGTGAATAAAGACATGCGGGAACGGAATCTGTTTTTTCACATCATCCGGAAATACGCTGCTCATATTTTCAAGTCCCATAAATATCATCTTAGATACCCAGAAGGTTATGATATCGTAAGCGGTAACAAGAACCGAAGTAGGATAGAAATATTCGAGATCTTTTGTATTGTTCGGCCATCCGAGCGTGGAGAACGGCCAAAGCGCAGATGAAAACCATGTATCAAGAACATCTTCGTCCTGATGAACATGTGCGGAACCGCACTTCGGGCAGACTGCAACATTTTCTTCTGAAACGATCATTTCGCCACAGTCATCGCAGTAATAAGCAGGGATACGGTGTCCCCACCAAAGCTGACGCGAAATACACCAGTCGTGAATATTCTCCATCCAGTTAAGGTAAAGCTTGGAGAATCTTTCGGGAATATAGTCTACCGTACCGTCGCGAACGACCTTGATAGCCGGATCGGCAAGCGGCTTCATGCGAACAAACCACTGGCGCGATGCAGTCGGCTCAAGAACCGTTCCGCAGCGGTAGCAATGACCGACCTCATGCGTGCATTTTTCAATTTTAACAAGCGCTCCGCAAGCTTCAAGATCCGCAACTATGCGTTTGCGCGCCTCGTAGCGGTCAAGTCCTGCGTAAACACCGCATTCGTCGTTCATCTTTGCGTCAGGCGTAAGCACCTGTATCATCGGAAGGCCATGACGCTGTGCGACTTCAAAGTCGTTCGGATCATGACACGGAGTGATCTTAACGCATCCCGTTCCGAATTCGGGTTTCGCATGCTCGTCGGCAACGACAGGAATCTGTCTGCCTGTAAGCGGCAGAACAAGCATTTTTCCGATATATTTCTTATATCTCTCGTCCTCGGGGTTTACTGCAACAGCAGTATCTCCGAGCATCGTCTCCGGACGTGTCGTAGCAACTGTAAGATACTCGTCGCAGTCGGACAGTTTATAACGGATATGCCAAAATGCTCCCTCAAGCTCCTTATGCTCTACTTCCGCATCACTGATCGCGGTAGCACAGCTCGGACACCAGTTTATAATACGGAAACCGCGGTATATAAGTCCTTTGTTATAAAGATTTACAAAGGTCTTTCTTACAGCGGCAGAAAGATTATCGTCCATAGTGAAGCACTCGCGGCTCCAGTCACATGACGATCCGATCTTCTTGAGCTGATTTATAATACGGTCACCGTACTTTTCCTTCCACTGCCATACAAGCTTCAGAAATTCCTCGCGTCCGATATCATGACGGGAAAGTCCTTTTTCTTCGCGGAGCATCTGCTCAACCTTGATCTGCGTTGCAATACCCGCGTGATCGGTTCCGGGAATCCACATGGTATTGTATCCCTGCATGCGCTTTGTGCGGATAAGAATATCCTGAAGTGTATTGTTGAGAGCATGTCCCATGTGAAGCTGTCCGGTAACATTCGGAGGCGGAATAACTATATTAAACGGCTCTTTGCTCCGGTCGTCATCCGGTTTGAAATAACCGTTTTCCTCCCAAAACTTATACCACTTATCCTCAAATTCAGACGGGGCATAAGTTTTTGCCAACTCTTTTTTCATTATATTTTCATTCCTTTCAGACAGATATATGTTTTTTGTAAACAGCTGTGATCCGGTACAAATCTTATTTTATAATAATAGATATATTGTAGCATAATTAAAAAAAAATGTCAACACTTGCATAAACCGGAAACGCGATACAACTACATCCAAATAACACTATCCGGTATTTTTTCGGGATTGCGAAATTCAAGTAAATATGATATAATAACCTCACGACGTAAACCGAAACCTCGCTATGCAAGATTTCGGACGTCTGAGAGAACATTGAATGACTAAATCACAGCTTCGCCGTCCCGCGCCATACGGCGCTGCTGCGTTTCACGCAGCGATTTATGATATAATAACCTCACGACGTAAACCGAAACCTCGCTATGCAAGATTTCGGACGTCTGAGAGAACATTGAATGACTAAATCACAGCTTCGCCGTCCCGCGCCATACGGCGCTGCTGCGTTTCACGCAGCGATTTATGATATAATAACCTCACGACGTAAACCGAAACCTTGCTATGCGAGATTTCGGATGTCTGAGAAAACATTGAATGACTAAATCGACGGATGTGCAGTCCCGCGCCTTGAGGCGCAGCTGCGTTTCACGCAACGATTTATGATATAATAAGGAAGAATAAAAATGGCATTTGATGCAGGAATGGTCGCGGCGGTCGCAGATGAATTGCGGCGCTGCTTTACCGGAGCGCGCGTTGAGAAGGTGCAGCAACCGGAAAAAGATGAACTTATACTGATCCTTCACAGGGACAGAAGCAGTGAAAGACTGCTTATATCGGCGTCGCCAAGCTCGCCGAGAATACATGTTACCTCCTCGGTCAAGGAGAATCCGCTTACCGCTCCGATGTTCTGCATGCTTCTGCGAAAACATCTTTCCGGCGCTAAGCTGACTGAAATTATCCAGCCGGGATTTGAACGGGTGCTTGAGCTTGTTTTTGACGGAACGGACGAAATGGGTTTTTCCGCGAGACGTTCTCTTATCATCGAAATAATGGGAAAGTACAGCAATATTATTTTCTGTGACGGAGATCACCGCATACTCGGAGCATGCCGTACTGTGGATTTTACGACAAGTCAGAAAAGACAGGTTCTGCCCGGAATGAAATACGAGCTTCCGCCTCCTCAGGATAAGCTTGATCCGAGGACAGAGAGCAGAAAGCATTTTCTTTCCCTATGCCGTGCCGAAGGACTTTTTGACGGCGGAACTTTGCGTGCGGATAAATTTATAACTGCGCACTATCTTGGAATATCCTCGCTTCTCGCAAAGGAGATCGCACACCGTGCTTCAGATAGCTGCGAGCGCCTTTTCGATGTTATGTCCGGTATACTGAAGGATCTTGAACTCGGTATATATCAGCCGACACTTGTCCGCGATGCGGATAAAAAGCCGATCGAATACTGTTTTACGGATGTAGGTGTTTACGGAGACACCGCGTCTGTTGAGCATCCTGCCGGTATATCCGCTTTGCTTGAACTATTTTTCGGTGAACGGGACCGCGCGGAGCGTATCAGGCAGCGCGAGTCGGATATACTGCATATGCTCGGAAACGCCGACGCAAGATTGCGCAGGAAGCTTGTGCTTCAGCGCGAGGAGCTTGCAGGATGTGCAGACGGCGAGAAGCTTAAACGTTTCGGTGATCTTATTACTTCAAATATATGGGCAGTGAGCAAGGGTATGACGTCGGCGGAGCTTACCGACTATTATTCCGAGGGACTTGAGCAGGTCACTGTTCCTCTCGATCCGCGTATGTCTCCCTCTCAGAATGCACAGAAATACTACAGAAAATATTCAAAGCTGAAAACCGCAGAGCAGGTTCTTGCCGAACAGATAAAGCTTGCCGAATCAGAACTTGTATATATAGACACCGTGCTTGACGCGCTGTCAAGATGCGAATCTGAATCGGATATAGATGAAATACGCGCTGAACTCGCCGAAACGGGCTTGGCAAAGGATATTAAAAACAAAAAGAATCAGAAAAAACAGGTTCGCCGTGTCCGTGCTATAGAATACAGAACGTCGGGAGGTTACCGTGTACTGTGCGGACGGAATAATATACAGAATGATATACTTACAACAAAGACTGCGGAGCGCTCGGATTGGTGGTTTCATGCTAAGAATGTGCCGGGTTCTCATGTTGTATTGTTTACTGACGGAGAAAACGAACCGGACGTTTCCGATTTTACCGAAGCTGCCGAGATAGCAGCATTTAATTCGAAGGCGGAAAGCGGCGAGAATACCGCTGTTGATTATACTCAGATAAGATATATCAAGAAGCCCGCAGGTTCAAAGCCGGGATTTGTGACGTATACAAAAAACTGGACTGCTTATGTTACCCCGGATCCCGACAGAATATCTGCGCTGAGAGTTAAGTAGACTCGTTTTGTTTTTACAAACAGGCTCAGCTTGTACTATAGTAAGAGTCCGGAGGGTGCCCCGAAACTTTGTTTTTTCACAATAAATACGGTACATATCTGATACAGATATGTACCGTATTTACATATTATTGTGCTTGCATGGGTCTTATATCATACCGTAAAATTCTTTGATACCGTTATAAACTCCGCGTGCGAATATATAAGGATCATCATTCATAAGTGCTGCATCTGCAGGATTTGTTATGTATCCGAGTTCAATGAGCGCCGCAGGCATAGTTGTCTTTCTCAGAACGTATAGTCCCGGACGTGCTGAAGTTCCTCTGTTGCGCAATCCGGTTATGAGCGAGAGCTGGCGCAGAATATCCTCCGACAGTGTGTATGCCGTTGACGGAGTTCTGTATACATACCCTTCAATTCCGCTTGCCGAGGTTATATCGGACGCATTTGCATGCAGACTTATGAAAATATCTGCGGGCCATGAATTTGCGGCGTTTACTCTTGCGGCAAGACTTTCAGAGGTAGATGTTCCGAGTACTTCATCGGGAGAATTGCGTGACAGACGTGCTTCAAAATTCGGATCTGCGTTAAGTAACGCGGCGAGCTGAACTCCGATCTCATATACGAGATCCTGTTCCCTGAGTCCGTTTCCCTCTGCTCCTGCGTTCGGATTTTGCGGATTATGTCCCTGATCAATGAAAACTTTTATCATTAATGCAACCGTTCCTTTCGCTGTAGTGCCGCGCTTCCGGCGGCATAATTTATATGTACCTTTTGCGGCGTAATAAAAAGTCGCTTTTGTTTTAATCTTATGCCTAACCGATATGTTTTGTTACTGTAATATACATATATTATCCTAAGGCAAATATAAAGCGACTCTGACCGCGATTCTTGTCTTGACAGTATGAAAAAAAAGTGTTATTATGTAAATAAGACAAATTATCGCTACAAAATTGTATATTTGGTTACTATATGGGGTAACTATACTGATATATGAGTGTAAAACATTGGAAGAATGAAGACAACACCTGCCGGAAACTTTTTAAGAAAAGGAAGGACATATACACCGATGAAATTACTTACTGTAACTGTTCCGTGCTATAATTCGGCTGCATATATGCGAAAGTGCATCGACAGTCTGCTTGTAGGCGGAAATAAAATGGAAATTATTGTAATAAATGACGGATCAAAAGACGATACCGGAGTAATAGCAGATGAATATGCGGAAAAATATCCCGATATCGTCCGTGCGGTTCATCAGCCTAACGGCGGACACGGAGAGGGAATCAATCAGGGAGTCGCACATGCGACCGGACGCTATTTTAAGGTCGTAGATTCTGACGACTGGGTGGACAAGGATGCTCTTTTTGCTGTTCTTGAGAGACTGGAGTCCGCCGAAGCCGAAGGCGGCATAGATATGCTTGTTACTAATTACGTGTATGAATATGAGGATGGACGGAAAAGTGATTGTATCAGATACGGAAATGTATTTCCCGAAGAGGGAAAGATAGTTTCGTGGGGCCGTACCCGCCGGTTCAGACTCAAGCAGTATATTACTCTCCATTCGGTAATATACCGCACAGAAATACTTCAGGAAATGAACTATAAGCTCCCTGGGCATATTTCATATGAGGACAACCTGTATATTTATGCGCCGCTGCCGCGTGTTAAGCGTCTTTGCTATCTCGACGCCGATTTTTACAGATATTTGATCGGACGTGACGGACAGTCGGTTTCCGAAAAAAATATGATAAGAAAATCGCCGGATCAGCGTTTGGTCACCGAGAGAGTATTCGGACTTTACGATCTTGAAGCAATAAAAAAGGAATCGCCTGAGCTTTACCGCGTTATGTGGCATGAAATGTGGCTTATGATGTCTATAGGAAGTCTGTTTACAAGACTCGGTAACAGTGATGAGTGCGACAGAGAAATGTTTGCAATGTGGGATAGATGCCGTGAAAAGAATCCGCGTGAGGTAAAGCGTCTGCGCCGCCGCGGAATGCTTGCATTTATCTGTATTCCGGGACGTTTGGGACGCGCTCTTGCAATATTTTTTTATCGCGTGGCTCACGGTGTTGTAAACTTTAACTAATCGTTTTATTTCATAAAAAAATTCGCCTGCTTTAAAACGCTGGCGAATTTTTTGTTTTGAATATATGAGAATTTCGGAGTTCCATTTAATGCTTATGTTCTTATTAGAATATAGTTTAAGATGAAATAAAACAATTTGATCGCGTATGGAGACAGGCTCATTGTTTTACAATCCGACTTCGTCGAGAGATACAGTAAAAGGTTCTAAAAGATTTTCCATGAACCAGTGCAGCTCAGGACAGTCAGTTTCAGAGAGTGTTTTATATATTGCCTGAGCGGCTGAGTCGAATTCATGATTTCCGGAACGTTGCTCGGTGAGGCATTTTATATATGCGGACAGTTTATCAGCTGCCTTTACAAGATCGCGTAGATGTGTTTCTTCCGGATCTGATGCCGCGGCTGTTCCGAATATAGACCTATATACATTTTGCATTTTATCGGGAAGTGTGGTGCATATGCGTGCGGCGGCTTCTGCTTCTATCCTTTTATAGCTTTCTCTGATCTCATCGCTGTAATATTTGACCGGAGTCGGCAAATCTCCTGTGTATACCTCTGTTGCATCATGAAAAAGCGCAAGAGTAACCGCGCGGTCGGTATTTGCGGGTATTCCGAGTATCTCATTTCCGATAGAAGCAAGTGCATGTGCGAGCATTGCTGTTTCTGCTGCATGCTCTTCGAGAGTTTCGTCGTATGTGTTTCGCATCAGTCCCCAGCGTTTTATATAGCGCTGTCTGAACAGTATTGCGTAAAAGCTGTTATTCATATTATGTAAATTCCTTTCAAGTATATCCGTATGTGACAAAGCAGTCTCGGGAGATATTTTATAATCATGATTTATAAGCATTTCAGAGATCCTAATGTCTGAATGTCGGCATTTTATACCGAGATGAGGTTATACCGTTTTTTATCCATTCAATATTCGCTCAGGCATCCAAAGCTTTTGCCAACACCGTGAGGTATTATATACACAGTTCTATTCAAATTACACTATTACTCGTCTGCGAAACACACCGCATCAAAACAGATATTCACCTCATGAAACCCGACGCTTCTGGCAAGCGCGCATGATGCCTCATTATCACCGAAACATACGTATTTCACTTTTATTCTATGTTCAAGCAAATATTCTGATACGGCTGTAACACAGGCGCGTCCGAAACCGTGCTGTCTATAACATTCCGCAGTATCCACAGATATTTCTGCAGAGCCGTCTGATACATTTCCGTTAACTGCGGCAACCGCAACAACGGTATTCCCGTCAAACACGGCGAACAGCGGAAACCGCTCTTCATTTCCGAAAAAAATTTCATCCGGTTCAAAAGCGGTCAGATTTTCGTAACCGCAAAATTTCTCCTCAGAAACCTGTATCACATTGCAAAGTTCCGTATTCCTTTTAATTGCCGACAAACTCTCAAGAGTATATGTAACCGTGAGTATATCAAGCGCATCGCGGTCAGGAAAATATCCGCTTCCCTGCAGCACGGACGAAAGAGAATCAAAAACAAAATCTCTTGCTTCATGCGAACACGGTGAATCTGAAAATCTTCTTTCAAATTCCTCTGCAGCAGAGCAAAAACGTTTTCCCGCCGTAACGCATACTTTTCCGTCGCTAACACTGACCGAAAAAGGAATTATCATATCAAAACCCGCATCAAGCGGCTCATCTTCTGTAATTACAGACATTTATACTCCCTCCGGTTATCTTAATTTTCAAAATCAAAGCAAGACTTGATAATCTCGCTTAATCAAGCTGCGACGATTGCACCCCACGCAGGGAGCTTTGCTCCGCGAGGTTTCAGTATGAAAATTTTAACTCTCGCTGAAAACCCCAGATGTCTCCCGCATCTTAGGCGGAGACATCTGCATGAAGATTATATTATATTTTATCACACTTTTGCGTCTTTGACAATACGGTTTTATCTCTGACGAATACAAAATACAGAAAACGGTGCCGCCGATAATCATTTTCACGCCAAAACGTAAAAACGATACCCCGGAAACACCGTATCTCCTGCAAAAGATATTTATCAAAGATGACAAATATAATAAATAACTCCGTAAACCGCGCTGACAGCTGTACCGTAAAGTATGACCGGACCTGCAATTGTGAATATTTTAGCACCGAGTCCAAGAATAAAACCTTCTGTACGGGCAGATATAGCAGGCGAGACAACAGCATTTGCAAAACCGGTTATCGGTACGAGCGTGCCGGCGCCTGCGTGTTTTGCAATGCCGTCAAAAAGATCGAATCCGGTAAGCAATGCAGTAATAAATACAACGGTACACGGAACAAGAACCTTAACGTTGTCTTCATTCGCCCCGAGATAGCTGTAAAAATCAAAAATCCCCTGTGCAATACAGCAGATCAAACCTCCGATCAGAAAAGCTTTCAGACAGTCGACAGGCACATTTGATTTTCCTGCATGCGCCTCCGCGTATTCAGTATAATTTTTATTGCTTTTTATCATTTCCGCTTTTTCCCTTTCATATATATTTCTTAAATTACTTTTCTCAAAAGTAAAAAAATTATTCATATATATAAAATAAATGTTGACAATTACACCAAATACCTATATAATACAATTAATAAATCGTGATTTTGTACAGTCATACCAATGAAAGGCTAAAGGAATATACCAATGAAAAAACTTGCAGTTCTTGCATCTGCCGCAATACTGGCGGCATCTCTCGCGGCAGTTCCTTCGTTCGCTGCCGAAAAAAATGAAAAAGTACTCAAACACACTCCGGTGATCGACGGTAAGATCGACGCAGCTTATATGCAGTCATACCAAATCGAACATGAGTGGATCGACGGAAAATTCTGGGGACTCGGCAAGTTCGAGCCTAATGAAGAAGGTGTTTCGACTTACGGAAATGACGTCAAAGCAACAAGTTATTTTCTTTGGGACGACGATTGTATATATCTGGCCGTTTCAGTAACAGACGATGACTTCGGAGTAATCGATGACGCACATTTTGCCAAAGGAAGTGCAGACAGAACACAATGGGCTCCTTACTATCAGGACGTAGTCATTCCGACATTTACATACAAAGGCATGAACTTTATTATCCATGCCGACGCAGCAGGACGGTTTGCATGTGTTTATAAGGAAATAAACTTCGCTCAGACTACATGGACCGATATGTACAGTTGGAGCGAATACGAAAAAAATATCTCCGAAGGTTTGTTTGCAACAATTCGCACCGACCGCGGATACAATATCGAATTTAAAATGCCTATAAGCGAGAATGTAAAGAGTAAACTGCTCAAAGACGGAGGAAGCTTCTCTTACGGTCTCCAAGTCGGAGATGCAACAGCCGACTCAAAATATGCAGAAGATTATGCCCTGTCCCTTGAAGGAATACACGAAGAGGGTGTAACTCTCGCAGATATGGTATTTGTAGCCGATCTCAGCGAATACAATCAGGGTAAATATAGAGTTAAACTTTCCGCGGAAGCTCCGACAGGAATTAAAAGTGAAATTCCGGCAGACAGTACAGCACAGACACCGTCAGAAAATCAGCCCGAAACCGATAATAAAGATTCAGGTGCATCGGAAAACGCTCCTCAGACTCCGGAAGCAGGCGGAAACACCGGTTCTTCGACCAACACTTCGGCAGCGCAGACCTCAGATATCGGTATAGCGGTCGCAGCAACCGCCCTCGCTTCTGCTTCGGTATATATTTTCTTTAAAAGACGCAAATAAATATA
Organism: uncultured Eubacteriales bacterium; assembly: GCA_902491535.1. GTDB lineage: Bacteria > Bacillota > Clostridia > Oscillospirales > CAG-272 > UMGS911. The sequence goes on along the minus strand of CABUHS010000010.1, from coordinate 1,316 downwards.
AAATTAAAATTATGATGTATCAGTTTTTATTAAACAATATAAAAACATACAAAGCAAAATCACTCAAATAAATATATACTATCTTAAAGAAAGGTAGAGATACCTATGAAAAAATCTGCACTTTTAACAGCGGCAGTAGTTACGGCTTCATTGTTTGCAGTAAACATTTCAGCTGTCGAACACAATGAAAACGTCCTTAAATATACACCCGTAATCGACGGTAAGATAGATGCAGCATACATGCAATCTTATCACATAGACCACGAGTGGAAAGAGGACACCTGTTGGGCACTCGGAAAATTTGAACCTAACGAAGAAGGTGTTACCGCATACGGTTGGGATACTCAAGCAACATCTTATTTTCTGTGGGATGATGAGTGTATATATATTGCTGTCAAGGTCACCGACGACGATTTCGGCGTCATTGATGATGCGCACTATGCAAAAGCAACCGCCGACCGCACTCAGCCTGCGCCTAACTTCCAGGACGGAATTGCTCCGCGATTAACATATAAAGGAATGACATTCACAATAACTGCAGATGCAGCGGGCAGACTTCTTTGTGTTTATAAAGAACCAAATTTCACCGATACGGTATGGTGCGATCTTCACAGTTGGAGCGAATACGAGAAAAATATCTCAGACGGTTTCTTTGCCACTGTACGCACCGACTACGGATATAACATAGAAATAAAAATGCCTCTGAGTGAAAATGTAAAATCAAAGTTGCTTAAAGACGGAGGAAAATTTGCGTACGGGCTTCAGGTCTGCGATGCAACTGCAAATTCAAAATATGCTGACGATTATGCGCTGTCTCTTGAGGGAATAAAACAAGAAGGAACAACTCTCGAAGATTGTATATTCCTCAACGACCTGAGTGAATACAATCAGGGTAAATATCAGATTAAACTTTCATCAGAGGTTCCGACCGAACTCAATGAAAATCAGGAAAGTGCTGAAACACAGGTTCCGGATAATAATCAGAATACCCCACAAGGCACAGGTAGTTCCGACAATGTGTCTCAAAGCACAGATCAGAACAATAATCAGAATTCAGCCTCAAGCGGCATATCAGGCTCTGCCACAAATGCATCAGCTGCTCAGACATCCGATGCAGGAATAGCACTTGCAGTATTTGCGCTTGCGGCAGCCGGCATGTTTGTTATCTTCAAAAAGCAGAACTGATGCTTTACAGAATATAATCACAGGTTTTATGCTGATATGTCGTAAAGCTCATATAAAAATTGCCTCCAATTCAATATTAAACACAGACCGCCGCTGCCACTGGCAGCGGCGTGCTGTGTTTAATATTGAAT
>CABUHS010000009.1 GCA_902491535.1 uncultured Eubacteriales bacterium | reverse complement strand
AAAAAATATAGTTTTTGCTAGCGGAGCGGCAAAAGCCGTAAAAAAGCCATTTTCTTATCAGCCTTTGCCGCCTTTGGTTTTAATCCGCCGCTCCGTAATCGATCTCGACCCTGTCTCCGCAAGTGAAAAATCTATCAAGCGCGCTAAAAACGTCCTTTTTTTCTGTTTCGGTTCCTGAATTTTTTTTATAGGTTCCCGCGGCTTCTCCGAACGTGTTTCCCGAATTTCCGTTTTTACTGTCATATTCGCGGCTTTTTTTCCGTGTATCTGCCGCCTCGTTCATCACATCAGATCCGGCTTCGTGATGCTTTTCGTTACAAACTCCGATTTCGGTTTTTTTTACTATTTCATCGAGTTTTGAATTGCATTCCGATTCAAGCTTTCCCATAAACTTCTGTGTCTCATCGCGAACATCATCTGAAAGTCCCTGAAGCTTTTCGCACATATCTCTTATAAGAGTGCAATATTCTTCACCGATATTTTCCGCTATTTCAGCCGCAGAACGTCCGAATTCCACCTTAAGTCTGCGGAGCTTATCTTCGGTACATGCACGCTCGAATTCTGCACCTTTGATTATTCTCTCCGCCTCGCTCTCAGCTTCGGAAAGCGCATTTTCAGCCTCAGCCCTTACAGCCGCGGCGTTTTCGTGAGCCTGAGCAACGATCTCGCCGGCGTTTTCTCTTGCATCAAGCATTACTCTTCCGAGCTGACCGGACATCTTATCATACATTTCTGCCTTATGCGAAAGTTCTCCGTCTTCCTCCTGCTGTCTGAGTTCATCAATAATGCCCTGCAATTCCTCTATTCGCCTTGCACTTGCTTCTTCTCTCAGATCGGAAGCCAGCTTATCCTCTTTAAGCTTTGCAACTTCCTCTGCCATTGTCTCACAGCGTTCACGGAGAGCCGTGACAAGTGCATCCGCCTCTTCCGCCGCCTTTTTATCTGCCGACAGTAAGTCTATTTCTTTTTTCAGCTCCGATAAGTTATCATCCCGCTCCCGTACAGCCTTTTCAAGCGAGTTTATACGATCTTCAAATTCGCGAGTTGCGGTAAGAAAGTCTGCATTGATCTCCCTTATGTAATTGTTTATATCTTCCTTATTGTATCCGCCTATCGCGGTACGGAAGGTAGGCATATTTTCTTTTCCTGCCATATGCTTCATACTATACCTTTCATACTTATAATCTCGAATCCGACTGTCATTTTACAGAGTTCAGAATCTCCTCAACAGTACGCAGATCATCGGGTGTATTAACACCCAGAAGCTCATTTTCGTCATCGGTGCAATGAGAGCCGATGCGCTCTCCCGCCTCGATAAGGATTTTCGGAACATCGGTCAGATAATACTCTCCTGCCGCATTATCTGAGGTTATCTGTCCGAGTGCGGATACAAGTTTTTTGCAGTCAAAAACATAAAGTCCGACGTTCAGCTCTTTGATCTCACGTTCCTCAGGAGTACAGTCCTTCTGCTCGCGAATACCTTTTATTTTGCCTTCCGCATCTCTTATTATTCTTCCGAAAGGAAGCTTTTTCTCACTTACGCAACTGAGAAGTGTACAAGCATTTTTCTCTTTCTCATGAAGTTCGCAAAGCGCTTTTACTGTAGAACGCTTTATGCACGGAACATCTCCGCTGAGTATAACAACATCTCCGTCATATTCCGTAAGTCCGGACTGCTCAACGGCGCAACGCACAGCATAGCCTGTTCCGTATCCGTCATTTCCCTGAAGTGCAAAGATGCGTTCGGGAAAAGCATTTTTTACCGAATCCGCCATGAAGCCTACAAGAACCGTTACATCACTGTCATCTATAAAATCAACCGAGTCAAATACATAAGAAATAAGCGGACGCCCGCATGCCTGGCACAATACCTTTGGTTTGGGATCATTACTGTCAAAAATTCTTGTTCCTTTTCCGCCTGCCATAATAATTGCTTTCATATTCTCATATTCCTTTCGTAATAAAAATTATAACTGTAGGCAAAATGTTCCCGCCAATTCAGATGGGTTCAATCAGTATTTCCGCGTTGATAAGGCTCACCGCCGAAATACCGGATACGGCATTTTGCTCCATATTAAATAAAGTGCAGAGAAATCATCTTTGAAATTTGAAAGACATATCCGTATTTAAAAATATATAATTAAATAATCAGGCTACCCGGTTTTGATCTGCTTCATACGGTCAGATCGCTGCCGCATATAACGCCTACACCGCATTTTATGCAAAATCTTATTCTTCAGCCACAGTTTTGCCATAAAATACAAAGAATTGCCTTATCAGTCGTCTCGTTCTCCTCCGAAGAAAGAGACAGATACCGTTCCGACGCCCGTATGAGATCCGATTATAGTTCCTATATCAAATAGACGTATATCCGTGAGCTTCGGAAAACGGCTTTTTATAACCGAAATAGTCTCCTCAGCATCGGTAATACAGTTCGAGTGGTATACAAAACATTTTCCGCTGTATTCCAAGCCGCCGACGGCATGCTCCTCCATAGCCTTTACAGTCGCAGATATAGCATTTTTCTTACCGCGCGCCTTGCTGTATGCGATAATATGCCCTGTTTTATTCAGATGCATTATCGGACATATACCGAGAACGGTAGCGACCATTGCAGCCGCACCCGAAACGCGGCCTCCACGTCTGAAGTGGGTAAGATCGGTAGAATAAAACTGATGATGTATAAAATGCCGGTTTTCAAGAGTCCATGCTTCAACTTCCTCCAAACTCTTACCTTCATCGCGAAGATCTGCTGCGCTGTCTACAAGCATACCGTATCCGGAGGAGCTGCAAAGCGAATCAATGACAACAAGCTTACGGTCCGGATATTTTTCACGCATCTTTTCAGCCGCAAGCTCGGCGTTTCTCGGAGAAGACGTCATACCTGATCCGAGAGTTATATGCAGAACATCACCCCGCTGAAGCAATTCGTCAAAATATTCTTCATAGCGAAAAGTATTTATCTGAGAAGTTGACGGAAGCTTTCCGTCCTCAATAAATTTATAAAATCTACCGAGCGCCTCAGGATCGCGCCCCATATCGTCCGGATATTCAGTTCCGTCAATCGAATAAGCATAAAAAAGTACCGGTATATTTCTTCCGCTGACATATGAATACGGAAGATCTACTGTTGATTCACAGGAAAGTATAAATGTGTTTTCCATGATTCCGTCCTTTCAGAAATGAATTATGACCGTATCGTATATGTTATAAATACCACCTAAAATCGACTTGTCAAACGTATCCGAACGGCTTATATTTCGGATCTTATATAAAATCCGTGCATTAAAATTTATAATCACAATCCCATTGACCGTATCCGAATTATTCAGCTACGATTATATAAGAATAAACTTCCTGACCGCCGTCAATAAAGTACGATTCGATCTCACCGTATTTTTCGGCGATCGCTCCGGAAAATTCATTTTTTTCTTTTTCGCTGACATCGGCTCCGCAGAATACTGTAACCACAAATCTCGAACCGTCGCTCAGCAGTCTGTCCGCAAGCTCAAGTGCGGTGCCGTTTTTATCCGGTCTCGAGCTTACCATGTCTTTACCTGAAAAGCCTATATATGAACCGCTTTTAATATCTACTCCGCTTATAACCGCATTCCGAACAGCTACAGACACATATCCTGTTTTAACATTCTGCATCGACTCCGAAATCATAGACTCGATCTCATCAGCCGATCCGAGAGTAAGATCTGCAGTAGCCAGTCCTGCGTATCCGGTTCCGAGATCTTTACTCGGAAGAACGCGTACATCAGACTTTCCGTACATTTCCGCAGCCTGTTTTGCAGCCATCATAATATTTCCGTTATTGGGGAAAACAAAAATATGTTCTGCATTGAGCGAATCAAATGCTGCTATAAAATCACCTGCAGAAGGATTGTTCGTCTGTCCTCCACTTATAATGCAGTCAGTTCCGAGTTCACGGAAAACCTGCTCCGTTCCGCTTCCCGAGCATACCGCCACAGTTGCATATTTCCGAGGCTCGCTCTGCTTTGATTCATCAGCCTTGTTTTCAGACTTTTTTTCATCAAAAGAAATCTGACCGCTGTGCTGCAGAGACATATTTTCTATCTTAACAGTCAGAAATTCACCGTATTCTCTGCATTTAGCGAGAACCTTATCCGGCGTCATAGTATGTACATGAAGCTTAACTATACTTCCGGTTTTAAATATTACAACCGAATCTCCTACCGTACTGATATAATCCTTTATTATATTTTCATCAAAGCTTGCCACGTCTGTTTTACTGTTCTGAAGTCTGAGAAGCAGCTCCGTACAATAGCCGTACGTCATCTCACTGTCAGCGCCGAACGATTCAAACGATACTGAACTATTAACGGAAGATCCTGCCGTGCCGACAGAATGATTAAAGATCCGATCATCACCGGAAATCTCTTCACCGTTCAAAACTCCGTTGAAGCCTTCAATAATATGAAGAAGTCCTGCGCCTCCGCTGTCTACAACTCCGGCTTCCTTTAAAACGGGAAGAAGTTCGGGCGTACGCACCAAAGAATTTTTCATTTCACTCATAAGATCCGAAAACAGACTTTGCACAGTAGCGTCAGAATCAAGCTTTTGGGCAGCGTATTCAACAGCTTCTCTCGCAACGGTAAGGATAGTCCCTTCTGTAGGAGTAACGACCGCCTTATATGCCTGTTTAACTCCGTTTCGAAGCGCATTTCCGACAGTTTGGGGATCGGCATCGTCACAGCCTTCAAAAACTTTTGCGATTCCGTCAAATATCTGAGAAAGAATAACGCCCGAATTTCCGCGCGCACCGATAAGCATACCGCGCGCAAGCGCTGAGGAAACAACGGAAAGCTTATCCGATTCAATCCCGTCAAGAGCTACAACACCGCTCTCTATCGTCATATACATATTACTTCCGGTATCCCCATCAGGTACCGGAAAAACATTAAGTCCGTTTATTTCATCGACGTTTGAGCGTAATCTTGCCGCACCTCCGCGCACAAGCTTCTCCATCAGGGTTCCGTCGAGACGGCTATCGCATCCTACCGTCTTTCCGTATATATTTCCGTCACCTATTACAGAATCCATAAAGCTATGTTTCCTTAATCAAATTTATTAATAAAGCAATTTATTTTCAAAAAAACAGATACAGGCACATGCGCATCGGCACATACCCGTATCTTATTATAATACATTTATCGAGATTTTGCAATATATATTTTATAAATTGCACACAATTATACATTATATCGGTAAATCAGACCGATAGAACGCCGTGAGGTCATCATATCAGACGGTATGGACAAAATGCTTTTTATCCGCTTTATCGTCAACATGATACTTTTTTTCCTGACGGCGCTTGAAAAAGTCGACCGCAACAGCACCGAACAAAGCATACGACAGAACGTCCTCTTCCTGTTCGATATACGGCTTTATCTCGTCTCTGAGACGTTCAAGCTCCGGTTCAAGCAGATCGGCAGGGCGGCAGGTTATAGGCTCACGCTCGCCGAGTATTTTCCTGCTGAATTCGGGATCTATCGGAGCCGGAGTTTTTCCGTATTCTCCTGCTATAATACCGGTAAACTCTTTAGATACCATCTTATAGCGTTCTCCGCTGAGAACATTGAACACCGCCTGCGTTCCGACTATCTGAGAGGTAGGCGTTACAAGCGGAGGATATCCGGCGTCGCGGCGAACGCGCGGAACCTCTTCAAGCACAGCCTCAAGAAGCTCGGAACGTCCGGCACTCTTGAGCTGAGATACAAGATTTGAAAGCATTCCGCCCGGTACCTGATAACGCAGAGCATTAACGTCTACGCGCAGAACGGTAGGATCGAGCTGACCGTTCTTTATATATTTATCGCGGAGACCGGCAAAATGAGCGCGAACCGGTTCAAGCGCTTCGAGTGATATTCCGGTATCGTAATCGGATCCTGCAAGAGCGGCAACCATTGACTCTGTAGGCGGCTGGCTCGTTCCGAGAGCAAGCGGCGAGATCGCAGTATCTATAATATCCGCGCCTGCCTCAACAGCTTTAAGCAAAGTCATCGACGCAAGTCCTGCCGTATAGTGCGTATGGAGTTCGATCGGAAGATCTGTTTTTTCTTTTATGGCGCGTACAAGGCTTTCAGCCTGATAAGGTCCGAGAAGTCCTGCCATATCCTTTATGCATATAGAATCGGCTCCCATATCGGCAACCTGCCTTGCATATTCCGCAAAAGCTTCGCTTGTATGAACAGGGCTTGTTGTATATGATACGGCCGCCTGTACGTGTCCGCCTTCGTGCTTTGCAGCGCTGATCGCCGTTTTAAGATTTCTCGGATCGTTGAGTGCGTCAAATATACGTATAATATCTATACCGTTTGCGATAGATTTCTGAACGAAATATTCAACCACATCGTCGGCGTAATGACGGTATCCCAGTATATTCTGACCGCGGAAAAGCATCTGAAGCTTTGTATTCTTCACCTGATCGCGTATCATGCGCAGACGCTTCCACGGATCTTCGTTAAGAAACCGCAGACAAGCGTCGAATGTCGCGCCGCCCCACGCTTCAAGAGAATAGTATCCGACTTTATCCATAGCATCCAAAACAGGGAGCATTTCTTCCGTCGTCATTCTGGTTGCAATAAGAGACTGATGCGCATCGCGGAGTCCTGTCTCACATATCTTTATTTTTCTTGACTTTGCCATTTATATCGTATCCTTTCAATAATCATATATGCGTCATCCGGCAAAACGTGCGAGAAGCACTCCCGCCGCAACAGCCGAGCCTATAACGCCTGCAACATTCGGTCCCATTGCGTTCATAAGCAGGAAGTTTCCCGGATCCTCTTTCTGTCCTACCGTCTGAGAAACACGCGCCGCCATAGGCACCGCAGATACTCCGGCAGAACCTATCAGTGGATTGACCTTTCCGTGCGTAACAAAACACATAAGTTTTCCGAGAAGAAGTCCTCCGACAGTAGAAAGGCAAAACGCGGCAAGTCCGAGGAAGAGTATCGAAAGCGTTTCGAAAGAGAGAAAGCTCTCCGCGCTCGCTGTGCCTCCGACAGATACTCCGAGCATTATTGTAACGATATTGATAAGTTCATTCTGCGCCGTTTTTGACAGACGTTCGGTCACACCCGAAACGTTAAGAAGATTTCCGAGCATCAGAAATCCTACGAGCGGAGCTGCGGACGGAACGATAAGACATACCACAAGCGTAACTATAATCGGAAAAATAATAAGCTCGATGCGTTTTACGGGACGCGGACGCTCCATACGGACAAGTCTTTCCTTTTTGGTCGTCAGCGCCCGCATAAGCGGCGGCTGGATAACGGGGATAAGCGCCATATACGAATATGCCGCAACTGCGATAGCTCCGAGAAGCTGAGGTGCAAGTATCTTTGTGACAAGAATCGCTGTAGGTCCGTCCGCTCCTCCTATTATTGCTATAGCCGCAGCCGCACTGGCGGTAAAGCCGATAGCAAGCGCTCCGATGAATGCACCGAACACTCCGAACTGTGCGGCAGCACCGAGAAGAAGCGATTTCGGATCTGCGATCAGAGGCGTAAAATCGGTCATCGCTCCGACGCCCATAAATATAAGCGACGGGTAAATTCCGAGCTTTACTCCGATATAAAGCAGGTCGAGCAGTCCGCCCTCATGCAGTATCTTTCCGAAATCGGGACTCTCCTCAAGAAAAAAGTTCATATGGAACAGCTCCGCACCGGGAAGATTGGCAAGAAGCATTCCGAAAGCGATCGGAAGCAGAAGCAGAGGTTCAAATTTTTTCACTACCGCGAGATAAAACAGAACTCCTATTATCGCGTACATGACAAGATATTTCCAGACCGGTGTTCCGCTCTCCAAAAGCGATGCAACGCCGGTGGTTTCAAGAAATTTTTGTATTGTTTCAAGCATTTGTAATCAGTCCATTCCTTATGTTATCGACACATACGCATTCTTATGCGATATTAAAAAGAACCGCATCGCTTGCGACAGTTTCTCCCTGCACAGCGCTTATGCCGGATACCGTTCCGTCGCACGGAGCGCATATCTCGTTTTCCATCTTCATAGCCTCAAGCAGACAGAGTACATCTCCGCGCTTTACGCTCTGCCCTTCCTTGACATTTACCTTTACGACCGTGCCGGGCATAGGCGCCTTTACGGCAGTTCCGGATGCTGCGGTCTGCTTTGCAGCAGGTGCTGGAACGGATTTTACCACCGGTGCCGATACAGGAGCAGATGTCTGTGCAGCATCGACCTCCTCAATTTCGACCTCATATGAAACACCGTTTACATTAACATTAAATTTTCTCATTATATATCATTATCCTTTCTTTCGGATCGGTTAAATGCGTCACCTTATTTTAAAATTATAAAATTATATTCTGCATCAATATCTGCGTCTGAAGTTAACGACGCGGAATGCGGGAAGATCTTCACTGTCTGATGCATTCTCATTACTTAAGCAGACCGCAACTGCGGCTGTAATAGCAGCAACAATCGCGCCGTCATCATCTGTGACGGCATCATCTGCCGCCGCTTCGTCAGCCTCGGTTTCATTAACATTCTGTGCTTTTGCACGTTTCTGCGGTATTATATAGAAAAACAGCTTAAACAGCATCAGAACGCCCATTATAATTATAAGCACCGAAAATACCGTTCCGAGTCCGAGCAGCATAGTCTGAAGTCCTGTAATCATGCGTTCTGACATCGGTACGCTCCGGTCGATCGATACTGCGACGTTTCCGACCGCTTCGGTAATTAAAGTCGTATCCATTTTATACGGTAGATCCTTTCAGTTATTATAACGCTATTATAACGCGATGTATTTACCCGCGTCTTATTTGCATTCCTTAACAGCGGCTGCGATCCTTGCGCGAAGCTCTGCATGCGGAATTACATCGTCTATCTCTCCGTACATTGCCGCCTCGGCAGTTCCTGCATGTGCTTCTTTCCACTCTGCTATACGTTCGGCACGTACCTTTTCAGGGTCAGAAGATGAATCGATCTCATCTCCGTACATAAACTGGACAGCCGTATTCGGATCTATAATACTCATATCCGCATACTCAAGCGCAAGACATATATCAGCGCCGAGCGAGCGCGATCCGAGAATAACAGACGCCGTTCCGTATGCGCGGCCTGTAACCACAGTAATATGAGCATTCGGAGTATCCGCATAAAGCAGCGCAAGCTCAGCCATGCGCGAAGCGGTACATTCAAGCTCGGTAGGCGCGGTAGTATCAAATCCTACGGTGTCAACAAGCGTAACAACAGGTATACCGACAAGGCTTGCAACAGTCATAAAAGCCGACGCCTTTCCTGCTGCGCGCTCCGAGAGATGTCCACCGTGATGAGCCGGATTCGAAGCAACGATCGCAACGGTATCTCCGCATATACGTCCGAAAACCGTGATAAGCTCGGAGGCATATCCCGGCTTACATTCAAAATACGCGCCGTCATCGCAAAGCTCTTTTATTACATCATGAACATCGTACTCCGGCTTTGACATAATATCGGCGATACTGTCGGTAGTACGGTCGTAGCTGTCGGAGGCTTCTCCCTCGGGATACGCAATATATCCGATAAGCTCAGAAACCGCCGCTATCGCTTCGTCGACATTTTTGCATACAAGCGAAAGCTCTCCGCGCATTGCCGCCGCGGCTGCAGTTCCGATCTCCGGAGCAGCTATTCCCTGCTTTGCAAGAGCGTCGCGGGCAATATACGTAGGATTAAGGTAGAAATCCGTTCCGTCAAGCGCAATAACGATATCAAACATCTCGGCAATGACCGCAAGTCCTCCGGTGCAATGTCCCGATATAACAGCTATACTCGGACCGTTACCGTGCTTTGCGGCAACAGCACGCATTATTCTGCCGTATCCGGCAAGTGCCGACATTCCGTCCTCTATCTGCGCGCCCCTGCTGTCGAAAAATCCGACCAAAGGTGCCTCGTCTTTACAAGATCTTTCGATAAGAGATACTATCTTGCGGGCAGAAACTGCGGAAACCGCACCGCCGTTATCGCTTCCGTCCTGCACAAAAGCATAGACAAGCGCGTCATTTACAGCGCCGTAACCGGTAACAGTATTGCAAAGCGACGGTTTTCCGTTTTCGTCCCTCTCTCCCCGATATGCGCCGAGTTCAACAAAGCTGTTTCCGAACAGCTTATGCATTACGGAAACGGCATGATTATCAGCGCTTTTTTTTTCGGGAAATCCGAAAATTTTTTTACAATTCATTATAAATATACGAGCCTCCCTCTATTAGGACAATGAGTCTGTGCAAATAATACAGGGTGGAAATGCATAAAAATAATACAGATATCCATAGCCATATTCATTATTTGTCATAAGCTTATCGTCAGGGGAAATCAGTTTCAAAAAACATTCCCCCATTTTATATTTTATTTTAATATACCTTAATTATAAACCTTTTTTGTAATTTTTTCAAGAGATTTTCAGAAGATTTTCAAAAAAATAGAAAATAACAGAAAATAACTTATCCGTCTTATTAAAATCTGAAAATCGTGCAAAAAAACAAAAAGCCGCTTATCTGTGCAGAACTGCTGTATGCACAAAAAACGGCTTAAATTCATAGAGAAATGTGATATTAGTTTAATTGATCTGTCTGTCAGACCGGATCAAAGATCGTCTCCCGATCGGTCGATCTCGTTTATATAGTACGGGCCGAACTCGGTTATAAACGCCTTGCGCGCAGTTATATCGTCGCCGAGAAGCGTTTCGAATATCCTGTCGGTCGATTCCTCGTCGGTCGGAGTTACGGATATCAGTCTGCGTGTTGCAGGATCCATAGTTGTCTGACGCATCATTTCAGGTTCATTCTCTCCGAGACCTTTAGAACGGTTGACGGTATACTTGGCATTTCCGAGATTTTTAATGATCTCCGCCTTTTCCGCCTCATCATATGCAAAATACGATTTGTCGCGGCACACGATCTCATAAAGCGGAGACTCCGCTATATAGACCTTTTTCTCACGCAGCAAAGTGGGAAGAAGTCTGTGGAACAGCGTCAGCAACAGAGTCCGTATATGGTATCCGTCCTTATCGGCATCGGTACAGATTATGATTTTGTTCCAACGGAGCGATGCAAGATCAAAAGGAACCATATCCTTGGATTTTGTTTTGATCTCGACTCCGCACCCGATAACACGGAGCAGATTCAAGATGACTTCGCTCTTGAATATTTTATCGTAGGAGCTGCTCTGACAGTTCAGCGTCTTTCCGCGGACAGGCATGACAGCCTGAAATTCCGCATCTCTTCCAAGCTTTACGGATGTAAGCGCCGAATCGCCCTCAACTATATAAAGTTCGCGACGCGACGGATCCTTCGAACGGCAGTTGACAAACTTTTCAACGCGGTTCGCGACATCCATATTGCTCGTCAGCTTTTTCTTAAGGTCGAGACGCGTGACCTCAGCTTTTTCACGGCTGCGCTTGTTTACAAGCACCTGCGCCGTAAAACGGTCCGCCTCTACAGGACGTTCTGCAAAATATACTTCAAGCTGATGGCGGAGAAATTTTGTCAGCGCCTCAGCTATAAATGTATTTGTTATTGCCTTTTTCGTCTGGTTAGCATATGACGTCTCAGTTGAAAAACTGTTTGTAACAAGCACAAGACAATCCTCAATATCGGCAAATGTTATCTTGCTCTCATTCTTATTATATTTACCATTCGCTTTCAGATACTTGTCCACAGCGTATACAAACGCATTCCGGACGGCACGGTCAGGAGATCCGCCGTGTTCAAGAAAGCTTGAGTTATGATAATACTCAATAACTTTAACCGTATTCGAGATACAGAAAGAAACTTCTGCTTTCAGCTTGTAGTCCTTTTTATCCTCGCGGTCGCGTCCCATAGTCTCTGTTTTCCAAAGCACCGGAGCAGTGAGAGTATTCTCTCCGGCAAGCTCTGCAACATAATCTATAATTCCGTTCTCGTAAAAGTACTCGCTCTCGGAAAAGCTCCCGTCGCTTTGCTCTACGCGAAGCACGAACTTAACACCCGAGTTAACGACCGACTGCTTGCGGAGCATTTCTGTATAATAGTCGACCGGTATATTTATGTCTGTGAACACTTCAATATCAGGTTTCCAGCGTATAACCGTTCCGGTTCTTTTCTGCCCGCGCGGCAAAGGAGTTTCGGTCAGTTCGGTAACCGCTTCTCCCTTTTCAAACGATATCTCATGCAAAAACTTACCGTCATACGATTTTACATTCATGTACTCGGAGCTGTACTGTGTAGCACAGGCGCCGAGACCGTTAAGTCCGAGCGAATATTCATAGCTCGAATTTTCGGAATTGTTGTCGTATTTTCCTCCGGCATACAGTTCGCAGTAAATAAGCTCCCAGTTATACCGTCCCTCCCGCTCATTGTATCCGAGCGGAACACCACGTCCGTGATCCTCTACCTCTATAGATCTGTCAAGATATACGGTAGTTACGATCTCATCGCCGTATCCCTCCCGCGCCTCGTCGACCGCATTGGATAAAATCTCAAAAACCGAGTGTTCACAGCCCTCAAGTCCGTCCGATCCGAAGATTACGGCAGGACGTTTACGAACACGGTCCGCTCCCTTTAACGCGGAAATACTGCGGTTATCATACGTCGGTGATTTGCCCGGCGATGCCTTTACCGTCTCTGTATTTTCAGTTGAAGTCTTTGCCATTATCTCTTTCCTTTCAGTGCCGATACCGGCGGTATATCTCATTTTGCCCTACTGGTTATTTTCTAAGAAAAAATATAAAACAGAGCGTATTTTTAAGCATTTATTTTTTATATTTTACAACATTTGCTTGATTTTGTCAACCGAGGATGATATACTAAAAAATATGAAGATAATAAATAAACCGTCAGGAAAATCCGTCCTCTTTCCCTGCTTTGAAAAAGCAGCAAAGCTGCTTACGGATGCAGGAGCATCGTCGGTATCATATATGCCGATAGATCGGTGCCATATCCTTCGTCCGTATCTGCTTCCGGAATATGCCGCAGGCACTCTTATATTCACAGTACCGTATCTCTGCGAAGATGCTCTCAGTTACCGAGAAAGAAATCTGTCGCTTTACGCGATTCCGCGTGACTATCATATATTTTTCAAAGAGCTTTTTGACAGCGCCGAAAACATTTTAAATGCAGAATTTCCGAATATTGAAGTACGTGGCTTCTCAGACCATTCTCCGATAGATGAAGTTCATACGGCGGCTCTTGCAGGACTCGGAGTTATAGGAGATAATAAGCTTCTGATAACAGAGGAATACGGAAGCTATGTTTTTATAGGAGAGCTTTATCTGTTAGAAAAGCTTAAGGTTTCAGACACTGCTGAAACCTCATCAGATGCCAACAGCGGTCAAAATCTGTCCGAACCCGAAAAAAATATACGGTACGGTTCATCAAAACAGGAAAGCGGCAATAATATTTTATCTGAAGAGAGTAAAAATAATATTTCTGCTCTGCCTTCATGTATCCACTGCGGCGCATGCACGGCAAGCTGTCCGTCACCGTCACTCTGCCTTTCCTCACTAACGCAGAAAAAAGGCAAGCTTACGGCCGAAGAATGCGAGCTGATACGTAAAAACGACTGCATATGGGGCTGCGATATATGTCAGACGGTATGCCCGATGAACCGCAAGGCAAAGGAAACCGAAGTACGTTTTTTCCGTAAGTCACTCAGATACAGCCTGACACTTTCTGAGCTTGAAGACATGGCGGAAGAGGAATTTTCCGAACGCGCATACGCATGGCGTGGACGAAAAACGATCGCCCGTAATCTTATGATAAAAGAATCGTAAGCCTCAAAAAGACATATCAAAATATCCTCAAAAAAGTCTTTTCCTTATAAGCTTATTTTTTCTTGACATCACCGGCTTATTATGTTATATTATTCTCATACAAAATCTTCTTTATATAAGGTGGATAATTATTATGGAAAATAAAAAACTTCGTATAGGTATCATAGGTACCGGAGGAATCGCTTTCGCACACATCGAGGCATATAAAGACCGCGCGAAAAAAGTCGGCGATATTGAGATCGTAGCCGGATGCGATATTATACCCGGAAAAGCCGAAGAATTTTTCAAGGCTAACGGCGTAGATAACGTCCGCTGCTATACGTCTCATGAAGAAATGCTCGAAAAAGAGCATCTCGATGCTGTTTCAGTCTGCACGTACAACCGTCAGCACGCAGCTCCGACAATATGCGCTATGAAGCACGGCGTAAACGTACTGCTCGAAAAGCCTTTTGCAGTAACGCTTGAGGAATGTGTAGAAATGATGCGTGTTGAGAAAGAGACCGGAAAGATCCTTACCATCGGATTCCAGCCCCGCTTCGATAAAAACATGCAGCAGATAAAAAGAATCGTCGAATCCGGAGAACTCGGAGATGTTTACTATATCCAGACCGGAGGCGGACGCCGCCGCGGAATTCCCGCAGGAGACGACAAAACAACATTTATTGAAGACGAGACCGCAGGAGTCGGCGCACTCGGCGACATCGGATGCTATGCACTCGACATGGTTCTGAACGCTATCGGATATCCGACACCTCTGACCGTATCAGGTTTTAAGACCGACTTTTTCGGAAAGGATCCTGAGACATACAGCTTCTACAACAAGAATCCCGAAATGATCGCTTCCAAATTCGGTGTTGACGATTTCGCAGGTGCGCTTATCCGTCTCGAAGGCGGAGTCGTCGTTGATTTCCGTATTGCATGGGCAATGAATATCAACACGCCCGGAGACACAATAATCCTCGGAACAAAGGGCGGTCTCCGCATTCCTTCAACAGACTGCTGGAACGGCTCGGTAGGCGGTCCTATGACGCTCTATAAGGAGTGCGCAGGACAGTCTGTCGAAACCGTACTTCCGATCCTTAGCGATTCTCCCCAGGACGGCTCGCTCTGGGATCGCAAGATCGGCTCATTTATCGATGCAATAAAAACCGGAGGCAAAGCACCTGTTCCTACAAGCCAGATCATAAAGAATCAGGCTATTATCGACGGTATAGTACGCTCAAGCGATCTCGGCCGTGAAGTTGAGATCAGTATTCCCGAAATATAATAAAAAACTCTGAACATATTGCTTCTAAGATAAACTGATACTTATCACAACGACCCTACCTGTCCGCAATCATAGATTGCGGGCGGGTACTACGGAACCTTGTTGTTTCACGATAAAAAACGTACAGCATTCAATGGCTGTACGTTTTTTGTTATACTTTTTCAGCAGCTCAGTTTATGTAATTTACGGATAAATGTCCGGACCGCAAAGTCGAGCAATCTGTATACAATGTTTATCAGATAGGACAAAAGCAGCGAACATACAAATACACTCAAAACCGTATGAGGAAAAAAGTTAAGCTTGTCCGTCATATTCGGTACGCGCTCGTCAAGCGTTTTATAAAACATATCGTCAAATATAAATGACACAAGATATGCCCCGTAACAGCATCCGGAAAGCTCCGAAAGCACCTTCTTGACAGGCCGCGGCGCAGAAGACAGATCAAATCCTGAAATGAAGATAAACACAAGTACAGCAAGTATTACGACCGGAAGCGATCGGTGTTCCGAAAGGAAACCTCCGATAAACCACTCATTCTTACTCCTGTAATACATATAATAACCGTAAACAGCCGTTACCGCGACAATAAGTAAAAGACAGGTTATCCTGCGCAGCTTAGGCTTGTACTCACCGAGAAACGCTCCGATAATGTAATAGCTTACAGGATATAAAAGATACCACCAATCTCCTACAAACTTACTGTAAGTATGCTCTCCGATCTCTACAGGGTGTATATTGATAACCGTCGGTAATGCAGTAATAACCACCAGTGTTACAACAAGCGCAAGCTTTCTCTTCTTCGTGCCGAGCGTATTATACATAAGGTTAAGAAACGGTATCAGAAGAAACAAGCCTATATACATTTCAACATACCAGCCGTACGGAGCCATATTAAATTGCAATGTCTCCAAAACGGCGCTTGCCGCCGTAAATTCATCACCCCTGATTAAAATCCGATAGACAGCACAGGCAATACTCGCAAGTAAATATACCGCAACAATACTGATAATACCTGTATAATACTTTTTCTCAAGAGTCTTTCTATATACAAGCGCTCCGCTGAGCATCAGAAAAAGAGGTACGCATATCATAAAAAAAGAGCGCATAGTCGTCATGATAAGCATTTCCCTGCCGAACACAAGCTCTTTGTAAAATCCAGAATTCAAAAAGAAGTGAACTGAAATAACACTAAAAAGCGCAAAGATGCGTATGACATCATATGAATAATTTCTTTCTCTTTTTACCATATAAGCCTCCGTAATAATATAAAAATAAAAACAATGCAGATAACGGAAAGTTTGATAAGCGAAATATTATATACCGATCTGAAACATATAAAAAGAAAAGCCGCACATATGTGCGGTTAAAATGCCTGCGCGCAGTTATCTCATAAAAACGGATACAATTATATAAACGAGACAGAGTATCGAAAAATATGTACCTGCAAGGAATATATGCGTAAGTCCTGTTTTTAATTCCTGTTCGACATCTGCGACAGTTTTATCCGAATTTTTGCCGACAAAACGCGTAAGTTTTACCGCAAGCACTATAACAATAAGAGCAGCTACTCCGATCAGCGCCAACAAAAATATACTAAAAAGCTCCATAAACATCCTTCCTGTCAGTTTTCAAAAGCAGAAATATTTTCTAACAGTATATATTATTATATCATTTTATATTAAAATGTCAATAGGTATTATAATTTTTAAGTATAACGCAAAAGCTGCGCAGACGATATTACCGTAAAGGTACTGCCGTCTGCCCGTCTGAGAAGCAAATGACAATCATCGGTTATATCCTCAGCCGTGCAGCTTTCCGGACATCCGTCGATAAAAGCATCTACGGTACATCCGATAGTCCTGCAACGCTTTCGGTACTGAGAGATTATCTCGTGCTTATCGCATGAACATACAGCATCCGTAACGCGGCATATCACTTCTGCAGCAAGTCTGTTGCGCAATCCCTGTATCCTCTCGGTAAATACAGCGCCTGCTCTTTCGGAAAGTCCGTCAGGAAAATTCCCGTCAGGAGAATATACGTTAATACCGATACCTATAATTACAGCCGCTATGCCGCCGTCCTGCATAACACTCTCCGTAAGTATTCCGCAGACTTTCTTTCCGCCTAAATAAACATCATTCACCCATTTTACCGACGGATTCTTTTCCGTATTAAAAGCAGTTCCGACGGCACAAACAGCATTACAAACGCCGACCGCAGCAGCGGGAGTAGCAAGCGGCAGTCTATCACAGCAATCACTGAAAGGAATAAGCAGACTCATATAAAGGCCGCTTCCCTGCGGAGAATAAAAGCTGCGACCCTGTGTTCCGCGTCCGTCTGTCTGTGCCTCTGCAATTACCGCATACATTGTTCTGCCGTCATATTCGGCGTTTACAAAATTCCGCACATCCGTGTTGGTCGATCCTGTTAAAGGCTTATATATAAGCTTCAGACGTTTTGTAATATCCGGAGAAATTACAGCAGTTATTTTTTTTATTTCCGTACTGTTCATTACATCTGTCACGACATATCCTCCGCGCTTAAAATAAATAATCAACCAGTAAAGCTGATCTTATTCAAAGCAACAAATCAAAAGCACCACAGCAAAGAAAAAAGCCGCTCTATCAGCGACTTTATCTTCTGGCGCGCCCGAGAGGATTCGAACCTCCGACCAATCGGTTCGTAGCCGAGTACTCTATCCGCTGAGCTACGGGCGCATGCTTTATTGCTTTCTCCTGAAAGCTTAATTATCATACCACATTATACCGGGTTTGTCAATACCTTTTTTGAAAAAAACTCAATTTTCAGTATTTTTCTTCGTGCTTCATACTCTCAACACTCCGGACTAAATATAAAAAAGCTTATCATATTGATCGGCATCACCTAAACGCGATCTGTATAGATCTGTATATTAAAAGCGCGATACATTCTTTTCCGCCGCATAAACAATAAAGGCCGTCAAATAATATCGCAGCGTAAGATAACGAATATTATCAATGCGATCTGAATAAGAGCGGCAGGCGGAACCGTTAGCACAAATCTTTTATGCCGTGTCTTATGCCTGAAAAGACACATGCCGAGCCATGCTCCGATTCCGCCGAACAGAAATGCGGCCGCGAGCAATGTCCGTTCCCTTATCCTCTGTCCGCCGTTTTTTGCACGCCGCTTATCCGCTCCGTACAGTATAAACACAGCAAAATTCCAGACAAGAAAAATCAAAAAACAAATATTTAAGTTCCGGCAAATAAAATCAAGAACATTCATATTTTTTCTCCGAAATACATTCACAGCAAAATCAACATACTAATGTTAATGCCACATAACAATCAGGCAATACGAAAACACCGTATAAATTTCATTTCAGACTTCCGTGAAGCAACAAAAAACATTTGTGCAGATCAAAAAATCACGGATCACCGTAATATATACAGTGATCCGAATATACAAAATTAATCAAAAATAAACGAATATTTTGCCTTCGCAGCGGTAAGATCTTCCGAAGCTTCAGTCTCATACCCGATAAGAGTATATGTATTGTCGATCAAGTGCTTAAAATGATCGTCATCGAGAGCCTTGCAGAGGAAAGACTGACGGGGTGAGTTAATATCTTCTCCGCTGATCTGGAAGAAATTATTATCCTTGCAGATCTTCATGATGCGCTGGAGCTGCTCAAGCGTATTACGGGTAGGCATATATGTAATAGCGTCAAAGCCAAGCTCCTTTATAACATCTACCAGCAGATCAAGGTATTCGTCCTCAAACTTCTGTGCCTTTTTGTCACCCGTGACCGACTCGCCGATATCGCCGAGATATGCGTATGCCGCAATACCTCCGTTATCGTGTACCATCTTTATAAAGTCAGGCGCCGCAGGGCACTCATCGGTTGCGGGAATATAGAATTTCTCGACAAGGTCGCTCTTGAGAACGCCGAGAATATCATACTCATAGAATTCGGGAGTCTTATCTCCGTCGGCAATAAAGCCGCGAAGCTTTTCCGAAAGCTTTATCTTCATTCCGTTTTCAAGAAAATCTATAACCTCGGCAGGAGTCCTGTAAATAGATGTGATCTTCTTTGCAAGAGCAAAAAGAATATGACGCTCGGTAACCGAACCGCCCACAGCATAATTTGAGATCGGAAGAACATCCTTCTCAAAATCAAGAGAAAGTCCGTAAGGCTTTACAAGTTCGGTTATGTTCTCACACATCTTTTTATTACGGATATTGCGCTTTGCACGATAGGGCGCAAGGAAAGCGTCCACGCGGTCAATATTCTGATGAGGAATACCGTGCATTGCAACGTATGCCACAGATTTCTGGTCGGGGTTATTGATCCGGCGACCGTTAAGCGCTGTCATGGACATATCGATGCGGCATTCGATTCCGCAGGTGACAGGCATTCCGATAATTTTTCCTGCCTCAATAAACTCTTTTGCACCGCTTGCGGAATCATGATCCATGATTCCTGCAGTTTTAAGACCGTTCTTCCATGCCATGTATACAGCCTCGGTAGGATTATACGGAGAGAAAGAATAGGTCGTATGAATGTGATTATTTACATAATCGGTATCGGGCGGAGCAGGAAGCTCGCCTTTGTCGGTGCGCGCTTTTATATCGCGCAGCTGTTCGAGTGTCATCATTTTTTTGATCTCCCTTGATTTTATCACTTTTATATCGCCGGGCGCACTCAACTGCCAGTATGCCCCGCGCCTGTCCGTTTCTAACGACACACGCCTCCCTTTTGAGGGAGGCAGCGTATCTTTATTTGATATTTGAATCTTACTTAAGCATTACCTGTCCGCCGGTTACTGGGATAGCCTGTCCTGTCTCGTACTCCTGCTCAATAATATAGAAGAGTGCGCGTGCAACGTCGATAGTCTCGCATCCGCGGTTCATCGGGACCTTGCTCTCATAGAAGCGGCGTACATCCTCGACATTCTTTGCACCGGGAACCTTACCTGCCTTAAGATACTGTACAAAAAGTCCTTTTTCGGGATCACTCCACAGCGGTCCGTTGAGGAAGTTACCCGGGCACACTGCGTTGACCTTGATATTGTAAGGAACAAGCTCAAGAGCGAACGACTGTGTAAGTCCGATTCCTCCGAATTTACTTCCGGCATATGCGAAGTTCTTATTCGAACCTTCAAGTCCGGATTTAGAGTTGATCTCAATAATATCCATCATGTAAGACGGTGCGATCTGATGCTGAAGCTTCATTACGCGTGATGCATACTTAGCGCAGAGATAGTATCCGGTGTAGTTGACGGCAGTAACAAATTCAAGAGTTTTCTGAGTCATCTCTTCAAGGCTTCCTGCTTTTGCAATTCCTGCATTATTTACAAATACATCGAGTCCGCCGAATGCAAGCACCGTACGGTCGATCATATTCTTAACGGAATTTTCGTCAGTTACATTTGCAGCGACAGAGAAACCGTGAATTCCGTATGTATCCGCGGTAGCTTTAGCGCCGTCAGCGTTCATATCGGCGATAACAACGTTTGCACCCTCGGCAGCCATGGCGTCGGCAATTCCCTTTCCGAATCCCTGCGCTCCTCCGGTAACGACAACTATCTTACCTTCAAGACGCTTCTTGGAAGCAGCCGCAAGGCTTACCTTACTGCGGTAGCTCTCTACCTCCCAGTTTACGATGAAATCTATAAGCCAGTCGGGCATAGCCTGAACGCCGCCGTAATTCTTTGCGTAAACTGTAATTTTAACAGCATCAAGAAATACTTCCTGTGCTATAGAAGCTTCCTTTATATTCTTTCCACACGCGAACATTCCGAGACCGCTTACAAGAACTATGCGAGGCATATAACCGTTCTTTTCGGTGAACTCATTAAATGCACGGACAATACCGTCGTTATCGGAATCAGCGGCGATAACAAGCTGCGCTGCCTTTGTATAAACGATATGATCGGGCGTAAGGCTCTTGGTAGAAGGATCATACTCAAGAACAGCCTTGTTGCATGTAAATTTTACAGCAGCTTCGCAGGTTCCGCCTGAATAAAGCATACGGAGTACAGGTGCGATCGAAGCAGCGCGGTCAATATCAAAATCCTCGATCGGAGTCATATCCGGAAGGCATTTCGCAGCTTCAGCCTCATGCTGAATACGGGTATATACCTGCTCAGCAAGCGCTCCTGCCTCTTCCGCTGTATCGGCAGCTACGAACAGACCGTGATTCTGAAGAAGAAGTATCTGAGGGAATACTCCGCCGTTTTCATCCATCTTTGCTTTGATAGCATCGCGGCAGTTCAGTGCGAGAATATATCCGGGCTTGCATACCGGGACCCATACTGCGTCCGGAAACAGCTTCTTTACACATTCAGCACCGCTTACAGAGCATGTTACACCGTTTATTGCAGCCGGATGAACATGAAGAACATATTTCTGCTCAAACAGCTCATGAAGCAGAGTTTCAACGCTCGGACGGCGAGTTTCGCCGTATACTCTTGCCGCCATCATATCCTCGAGAACGGCAGCTTCGCGCTCCTCCTCATTTTCCGGATATTTCTTATCCCACATTGCGTGGAGCGCACGGCGGTCCATTTTTACAAATTCATCGGGTTTTATAGTTGCAAGAGAGGTACCCGAACCCTTGACAAAAAGATAATCCTCATTCTTAAAAGAGGTGTTTCCTCCGCCTGCGAGAACGTATTCGGCATCGGCACCGAATTTATTGCTCATCCCGGCAAGCGCTTTAAGTTCATTTTCAAACATTACAGTTGCCTTTCACTTCATTTATATATGACGCGCCCTCCATAGGCTGCGTACTGTCTTTTTACAATTCAGAGCCGTCTTTTAAGGACGGCTCTGAAAATACGGTAATAAAGACCCGACCCGCCGGGTGCAATCATAGATTGCGGGCGGGTATCCCGGAGCCTTGTTATTTCGGGGTAAAACAAAGAGTCCTGTCCAGACTGTTTATTCGTAAAGTCCGGTATATAATCAGATATCCTTTGCGTTCTTCAGAACGTACTGCTCTGCCTCAAGGCACCACAGATTGTTGTTTCTGCCGCAGATTTCAGCAAGATCAGCATAGAAAGGATCTGTCTTACCAAGTTCGGCAAAATCTGCAATAGCAACAAGGGGCATCTCCTTGTTTGTATATATAAGCTTCTTTCCTCCCTTGATCTCAGGAAGGTTGATGACTGTATCAACAACGGTGTTAAGTCCGCCGATGTGTGTGATCATCGCAGCGGGGTTAATATCTCCGTTTTCCATCATGCGGAGAGCCTCACGCATATCATCTGTGTTTCCGCCGCTCGTTCCGACTATATGAGTAAATGCATAGTGTACGTTATAGAAGTTAAATTCAGCAGAGAACGCCTGATTTGTAGGACCTGCAAAGAAGTTAAGGCAGCCGTCACGTGCAAGAAGCTTATCGCCCATTTCTACAACAGGCTTTACAGGAGCATATACAAATACATCGTCATAACCCTTACCGCCGGTAAGCTCCATCATGTACGCAACCGGATCTTCGAGCTTTCCTGTATTGAGATATACGAGTTTTACGCCCTTTGCTTCAGCCTTCTTTACAGAAAGGATCTGCTCAGCGCGCTCAAGACGTGCATCGTCAAGGTCGGTAACGACAACAAGAGAAGGTTTACGGTCGCAGCCGATCGCATAGTCGATTGCTCCGAGTCCCATAGGGCCTGCTCCTGCAAGAATCGCAACACAGCCGCCCTCAGCTATGCCCATAGAATGTACATACTTACCGGGAGTCGTATGATAGTTTGCGTGAAAAGCTCCGACAATGCAGGAAACCGGCTCTGCAAGAGAACCGTAGAAGAATGCATCGCCTTTATAGGAAAGCAGACAGCCTGTCTCCATAACCTCGTTCGGGATAATAACATATGTAGAGTCGCCGCCGATATACTTATAGGAATATCCGGGTGCATCGAGACTTCCCTTGTAGTTCATTGCAGGCTGAATGGAGAAACGGTCGCCCGGTTTGAACTGATCTGCCCATTTGGAACCGACCTTTACGATCTCTCCGCAGAACTCATGTCCGATAATAGTCGGGTTCTCTGCGACATCGTTCGGAACTCTCTTATGATCGGGGCCCTGAAGAGCCGCTTTGTGTGATGACATGCACACACTGTCCGATATAACATGCGCGAGTATTTCGTCCTCGCCCATTTCGGGAAGCTCAAACTCCTCCAGACGGAGGTCATTTTTGCCGTAAATTCTGACTGCTTTGGTTTTCATTTTTACTGCTCCTTTTTATTTTGTCACATAAAATGATATTACTTGCTTTTTCGGGGAAAATATGCTATAATGACAGATACGGTAATTTTGCCTGTGAGCGCATAGTAATCCCTCTTACGGAAATAATTATCAAGGGTTATTATATCATCATTATTTTCTTTTGTCAATAGGCGCGGAAGCACAATAATGCCTTTTATATACAGGCTGAAAAAGGTCAGGAAAAACTTTTATGAAAGCTATCAAAAAAAACGATAATGCGGAGAAGCGCATAGACGAACTTTGCGGGCTTCTCGACTACTATGCAAAAAAATATTATACAGAAGACGCTCCTGTTGTCACCGACGCGGAATACGACAGTCTTTTTTCGGAGCTTCTATCGCTCGAATCGGAGTACCCCGAGCTTGCGCGGTCCGATTCGCCGACAAAACGTGTCGGCGGCGCAGTCCTCGATAAGTTTGAAAAGGTAACTCACAGCGTGCCCATGGGAAGTCTCTCGGATGTATTCAACTACGGCGAGCTGAACGATTTTCTGAAAAAAACAGATTATAACGGAGACTATTCGGTAGAATGTAAAATAGACGGTCTGTCAGTATCGCTTCTTTACGAACACGGAAAATTCGTGCGAGGGGCAACGCGCGGCGACGGCTTTGTCGGAGAAAATGTAACCGAGAATCTCCGCACCGTTCGCAGCATACCTCTTGAGATATCATATGACGGAATGCTCGAAGTCCGCGGAGAGATATATATGCCGAGGAAAAGCTTTGCCCGCCTGAACGAAAAGCGCGACGAAGCAGGACTTCAGCCCTTTGCAAATCCGAGAAACGCGGCAGCGGGAAGTCTCAGACAGCTCGATTCAAAAATTGCCGCGGAGCGCGGACTTGATATCTATATTTTTAATATTCAGGCTTGTGACCGACAGTTCGAAAGTCATTCCGAAGGACTCGACTTTCTTTCAACGCTCGGATTCAATGTAATACCGTACCGTAACCGGGAAAACACATATTCCGGAATATGCGAGCGCATCGAAGAAATCGGACGCGCAAGGCGCACGCTTCCGTGCGATATCGACGGCGTTGTAATAAAAGCAGACAATATCGAAGCGAGAAAACAGATCGGGGAGCTTGCAGGACGGCCTAAATGGGCGGTCGCATACAAATTTCCTCCCGAACAGCAAAATACTTTGTTAAAAGATATCACAATTCAGGTAGGACGCACCGGAGCGCTCACTCCGACGGCAGAACTCGAGCCTGTGCGTCTCGCAGGAACGACGGTCAGCCGCGCCACACTGCACAATATCGACTTTATAACCGAACGTGATATCCGCATCGGAGACACCGTTACAGTACAAAAGGCAGGGGACATTATCCCCGAGATCGTTTCTGTCTGCCGCGAAATGCGGCCTGACGGAGCCGTTCCGTACAGTATGCCCGAGCGCTGTCCTTCATGCGGAGAAGCGGTCAGCCGCGAACCGGGAACCGCGGCAGTTCTCTGCACGAATGCGGACTGTCCGGCTCAGCTCGAACGTACACTTGTACATTTTGCATCGCGTGATGCAATGAGCATAGACGGAATGGGACCTAAGGTAGTAAAACTGCTGATAGACAGCGGTCTTGTCAGCGGGATAGCGGATCTTTATTCTCTTAAAGCAGATGATCTAATTCCTCTTGACCGCATGGGCGAGACATCCGCCGCTAAGCTTATATCGGCTATCGACATATCACGGGGACGGGGAGCCGCAAGGCTGATCTATGCGCTTGGAATACGTCAGGTAGGAGCTTCCGCGGCGTCCGCGCTCGCGGCTCACTTCGGCAGCGTCGAAGCGCTTGCACAGGCAACGACCGAAGAGCTTGTGACAATAGAGGATATCGGAGAGATAACCGCACAGAATATCTCCTGCTTTTTCTCGCACCAGAAATCAAAGGAACTGATCGCAGAGCTTAAAGCTGCCGGAGTCCGGACCGACGCCGACAAGATTCAAAAAGAGGGCGGTTCGCTCGACGGGCTGACATTCGTACTGACAGGAACACTTCCGACCATGACGAGAAGCGAAGCTTCGGCGCTTATCGAGCGCTTCGGCGGAAAAACATCATCGGCTGTATCGGGAAGCACCGACTACCTTGTAGCAGGCGAAAAAGCAGGAAGCAAGCTTGCAAAAGCGGAAAAACTCGGTGTAAAAATACTAACCGAAAGCGGACTTATCGAGCTAGCAAATAACCACTCATAAAGCGCTTAAGCAGTAAATCTTTCCATAGAAGCTTATGCATGCACCGCCGTACAGACGGTGCATGCAAATCATTACAATATATACATATAAATAGTGAAAAAGAAAGGAAGCATAATGCTGATAGATAAAGTAAAGGTACACGTCAAAGCAGGGGACGGCGGCAACGGAGCCGTCTCTTTCAGACGCGAAAAATATGTTTCTCACGGCGGACCTGACGGCGGAGACGGCGGAACCGGAGGAAATATAGTCATTACTATAGATGAAGGTACAAACACTCTGCTCGACTACAAGAGCCGCCGTAAGTTCGCGGCGCAAAACGGAGGAGCAGGCGGAGGAGCCAAATTCCACGGTGCAAACGGATCGGACACTGTTCTTCCCGTCCCTCCCGGAACCGTCATCAAAGACGCGGAAAGCGGTCTTGTTATCAAAGACATGTCTGATTGCGACCGGTACATCCTCTGCCGGGGAGGAAGAGGCGGTTGGGGAAACCGTCATTTCGCTACACCGACAAGACGGACACCCCGCTTTGCTAAAAGCGGACTCAAGGGCGAGGAACGCGACGTCATATTTGAACTCAAAATGATCGCCGACGTCGGTCTTATCGGATTTCCGAGCGTCGGAAAATCTACGATCCTTTCGGTGATCTCAGCAGCAAAACCTAAAATAGCGGATTATCCTTTTACAACGCTCTCACCGAATCTCGGAGTCGTACGCGTTCCCGGCGGAGACAGCTTTGTCGCGGCGGATATTCCCGGTCTGATCGAAGGCGCGGCAGACGGCGCAGGACTCGGACATTCCTTTCTGAGACATATCGAGCGCTGCCGTATGCTTTTACATGTTGTAGACATATCGGGAATGACCGGACGCGATCCGATCGAGGACATTAAAACGATAAATGCCGAGCTGAAAAAATTCAGTCCGGCACTCGCAGAGCTGCCTCAGTTCCTCATTGCAAACAAATTCGATTCGGTGGAAGATGAAGAGGTACTCGACCGCATGGAGAAATATGCGGACGAATCGGATACCGAGCTTATCTTTATTTCAGCCGCAACACGACAGAATATCGATCAGATGCTCCTGACCGTGTCACAGCGTCTGCGCGGACTTCCTCCTGTAATTGTGTACGAACCGGAATATGAGGACCGTCCCGATGAAAGTGTTATCGATCGCGGAAACCATGATGTTGAAATACGCTGCGAAAACGGAGTATATTATGTCGAGGGAGACTGGCTTTGGAATCTTGTCGGCTCGGTCAACTTTGAAGACCGCGAATCGCTCCGATATTTTCAGCGTATACTCAAGAGCAGCGGAGTTATCGAAAAACTCGAAGAGGCAGGATGTTCAGACGGGGATACCGTATCGATGTATGATTTTGAATTCGATTTTATAAAATAATTATACCGTACACAGCAAAATCGGCATTTCACATTCTTTTTCTTGACAAGCAATGTGATAAATGCTATCATATACTATATTTCCGTACATATGACATATGCCTGTACGGTATTCCGGTCAGTTCATACTGTGTCTTTGAAAACGGCGCAGGCAAAAGCTTCCGGATAAACGAAAGGAATTGACACTCACATGATACAAAAGCCATACGGAACAAACGATATTCTTCCGGGACAGACCGCAAAATGGCAGTATATTGAAGCTGTAGCAAGAGAGACCGCTGCAATGTACGGCTTTTCAGAAATACGCTTTCCTACATTTGAATCTACCGAGCTGTTTCAGCGCGGCGTCGGAGACACGACCGACGTAGTACAGAAAGAAATGTATACATTTGAGGACGGAGACGACGGAAAAACACTTTCTCTCCGTCCGGAGGGCACTGCATCCGTAGCGCGGTCGGTCATAGAGAACGGACTCTACGGCGACACCATGCCTCTCCGACTTTATTACATAATAAACTGCTTCCGTCACGAAAAGCCGCAGGCGGGACGGTACCGTGAATTTTACCAGTTCGGAGTCGAAATGTTTGGCGCACCGAATGCAGCCGCCGACGCACAGATAATCGCACTCGGAGCTGCTTTTCTCCGCCGGCTCGGAATCCCGAACGTTCTGAGAATAAACAGCATCGGCTGCAAGACCTGCCGCACAGATTATCACAAGGCACTTGTTGAATATTTCTCGGCGCATATTGATGAAATGTGCGACACCTGCAAAAGCAGATTGCACACCAATCCCCTCCGTATACTTGACTGTAAATGCGAAATATGCAAAAAGCTCGCGGAAAACGCTCCCAAAACAACAGATTATCTCTGCGATGACTGTTCATCGCACTACAATACCCTGCTCCGCACTCTTGATATGATGGGAATTGAATATATAAATGACCCTAAGATCGTCCGCGGTCTTGATTATTATTCAAAAACAGTATTTGAGTACCAATTCTCCGGAATCGGCGCGCAGAACGCTCTCGGCGGCGGCGGAAGATACGACGGTCTTATCGAATCTGTAGGCGGTCCCGCTCTTTCCGGTATAGGCTTTGCAATGGGTATAAACCGCCTTATACTCGCAATGGAGGAAACAGGAGCCGAATATCCCGAAGAAGGAAAACCGACGCTCTATATAGCGGCCCTCGGTGATGAAGCAACCGTGAAAGCAGGTGCAATCGCAGAAGACCTCAGACGAAAGGGTATACGCGCCGAATCGGACACCGTCGGACGCTCTCTGAAAGCACAGATGAAATATGCCAACAAAACCGGCGCTCACTACACACTTATGCTCGGAGACAATGAGCTTGCCTCCGGACATGCAAATCTGCGTGACATGACACAGAGTACACAAACAGAAATTGAGCTTGAAAAACTCGCAGAATACCTGCTTTAATCCTGGCGAACTACACTATTCATTCCGAAAGGACAGTATAAATTATGAAAAAAGAATTTTTATCTGCGTCTGACAAACGCACAAAATACTGCGGAGAATTCACCTCCTCAGATGTCGGACAAAATGTTTGCGCAATGGGTTGGGTTCAGCGTCAGCGAGACCTTGGAAGCCTTATATTCATCGACCTGCGCGACCGCAGCGGAATTGTTCAGCTTGCATTTGATGAAAACACAAACCGGGAAGTGTTCGACACTGCTTTCGCACTCCGGTCAGAATATGTCATCGTAGCAAAAGGTACTGTACGTCCCAGAGGCGAAGGTGCTGTAAACAAAAATATCCCCACCGGTGATATCGAAATCGCGGTTACAGAACTTAAGCTGCTTTCCGATGCAGCGACTCCTCCTTTCGAGATCGTTGAAAACAGCGACGTCCGTCCCGAACTCCGTTTGCGCCACCGCTATCTCGATATGCGCCGTCCCGACCTTCAAAGCCGTCTTATAGCGCGCGGAAAGATCGCAAAACTCGTACGCGACTATTACTATGACAACGGATTTATCGAGATCGAAACTCCGAATCTTATAGCACCCACTCCCGAAGGAGCGCGCGACTATCTTGTTCCCAGCCGCGTACATAACGGCTGCTTCTACGCGCTTCCTCAGTCACCTCAGCTTTATAAGCAGCTTCTTATGCTCTCCGGCTTTGACCGTTACATTCAGATCGCACGCTGCTTCCGCGACGAGGACCTGCGTGCCGACCGTCAGCCTGAGTTTACACAGATCGATATGGAGATGTCATTCGTCCGTCAGGATGATGTAATTGAAATTACAGAGGGCTTCCTCAAATACCTTTTCAAAGAATTCAAAGGAATGGATCTCAAGCTGCCTCTTCCCCGTCTGACATACGAAGAAGCAATGAACCGCTTCGGTTCCGATAAACCTGATTTGCGTTTCGGGCTTGAGCTTGTCGATCTTACACAAACAGTAAAAAATTGTTCCTTCAAGGTATTTGCAGGTGCTGTTGCAGCAGGAGGAAGCGTCCGCGGAATAAACGTCAAGGGCGGAGCAAAATTCTCACGCAAAGAAATCGACTCTCTGACCGAACTTGCAAAAACATACCGCGCTAAGGGCGTTGCATGGCTGAAAAAATCCGGAGATGAAATATCGTCATCTTATGCAAAATTCCTCACCGATGAAGAAAACGCAGCGATCGCATCAGCTATGGAGCTTTGCGACGGGGACCTTCTTCTTATTGTCGCAGATAAAAACAGCGTCGTATTTGACTCTCTCGGAGCGCTTCGCTGTGAGGCTGCAAAACGCATGGGACTTATAAACAAAGGCGATTACAAGCTTCTGTGGGTAACCGAATTCCCGCTTCTTGAGTACAGTGAGGAGGACGGACGCTACTATGCAAAGCATCATCCCTTTACCATGCCGATGGAAGAAGATCTTCCTCTGCTTGAAGAGGGCAAGGACCTCGGAAAAGTACGTTCAATCGCTTATGATATCGTAATCAACGGCATGGAGGCAGGCGGAGGTTCTGTCCGTATCCACCGTCCGGATGTACAGAAGAAGATCTTCGAAACACTCGGCATGAGCGAACAGGAGTCTCAGGAAAAATTCGGATTTTTGCTTGAAGCTTATAAATACGGCGCGCCTCCGCACGCGGGTATGGCATTCGGTCTCGACCGTCTTGTTGCACTCATGCTCGGCGTTGACGATATCCGCGACGTTATAGCCTTCCCGAAAGTTCAAAACGCATCAGAGCTTATGACAAAATGTCCTACTCCCGGAGATCCCAAAGCACTCAAAGAACTCGGTATAGCCATAGTTTCAGATAATGAAAATTCAACATCAGAAGAAGCAAAGGAGACTCTGTAATGGCAAGCAATTTCTCAAGAACTTTTGACGAAAAGCGTACTATAGAGCGTCTTAACAAGCTTTACGGACTCGGTCCGCGAGTAATATCGTGTAATAAGATAATAAACGGTCACATAAATGACACCTACGGCGTACGTGTCGAAGGAAATGACGGAAAACCGCATTCGTACATATTCCAGCGCGTAAACGATTCTGTTTTTTCCGATCCGTCTAAAATAATGGACAATCTGAGGGTGATCGGAGACTGGCTCAGCGGACGCAGCTTCAGAAGCTCATGTCAGATACTGACCTTTCTCAAAACATCACTCGGCACCAATTATATAACACAGCCGAGCGGAGGTTTCTGGCGCGTAAGCCAGTTTGTCGAAAACTCCGTAGTATTCGATCAGATAACCGACATAAAAATTATGAAAAGCACGGGACGTGCGTTCGGAGAATTTCAGCTCCAGCTCTCCGGAATTCCGCTTGATAACATTGAAGAAACGATACCGGATTTTCACAATACACCTAAGCGCTTGAAAGACTTCTTTACAACCGTAAAAAAAGATCCGGTTGCCCGCGCAGAGGAATGTACAAATGAAATCAGATTCTTCGAAAACAACCGTGACCATTTCGGAATGCTCGAAAGACTTCGCGCTGAAAAAATAATTCCGGAACGCATAACCCACAATGATACAAAGTGCAACAACATCCTGTTCGACAAGGACACACATGATCCCATAATGATCATCGACCTCGATACTATAATGCCGGGTCTTGCCGCATACGATTACGGAGATGCGATCCGCTGCTCGGCAAACTATACCGATGAGGATGAGACCGATCTGAAAAAAGTCGGTCTTAACATGCGCTACTTTGAAGCTTTTACAGACGGATTTGTAACCGCAGCCAAGAGTATTCTCACACCGGATGAGATCAAATATCTTGCACTCGGCGCATCGACTCTCGCGTTCGAGCTTGCCTCAAGGTTCCTCAAGGATTACATCGACGGAGACAAATATTTCAAAATAAGCCATCCCGGTCACAATCTTGAGCGCGCACGCTGTCAGATAAAGCTTTGTCAGGATATGATGAAGAAATATGATACGATGTGCAACATCGTAAATAAATATTATTGCTGACCGTATACAGCAAAAAGCCTTTGCAGGCGATGCCTGCAAAGGCTTTTCTATTTTAAAACAACAAAGTCCCGGAGTATCCGCCCGAAATCTTTGACTGTGCCAGGCGGGGCGGGTTATTTTTTTCCGTACTTTTCAAAAAAAGAGTCTGTCTATCCTGAATCTTCTCCTGAGCTTCATATTATACAACGTTATAAGCTGTGTAAGCATATAGTCGAATATAACAAGCATGACATTACACAGGGGATACAATATCCACTTACCGAATCCAAATGCATCATCCGGAACATGAAGTATATTTTTCGATATATATATTATCGCAGTAAGCACAGCATTGAAAAAAACAAACTTTATCACAGCCGAAACAGCGCGGGGAAACCGTTCCGCAAAAGATTTCACCATCGGATAGATTCCTGCAAAAAAAATATACAGTACTGCAGGATACTTATTCGGCAATATAAGCAACGATATAACCGATGTCGATGCATATATCATCCATGCAACTGCTCCGCCGCCCTCTATTACCGAGAGTACCAGTATGAGCGATGCCGCGGCAGCAAGCGTAAGATCAAGGATATCGACAAGCGATCCTATATACAGAAAGACGACACCGAGCGCGCTGAATATTGCTGCAGTAGTGACCGTCTTTGTACTTTTTTTTCTGTTTTTATTCTTTTCATTCATAACAATGCCCTATATACATCATTCGGCGGCATTTATGTCGCCGAACACTAAAATACTATTTTCAGCAACAGCGTATCAGATCTCCGCCCATCATTTCACAGCAGCAGTCAGCACATAAAAGCGATGTACACATATCACATCCGTCGCCTCCGCCTCCGCGTGAATTACGGTACCCGCGGCTGTACGAAGTCGATGTATTGCGTATACTATCAAGCGCTGAGCGGTACTCCGAATTGGAAGGTGCAAGGTAGCACGCAGTCTCAAAAAATCTCTGCGCCTCGAAATACCATCCGCGCTGCATAAGCACCTGGCCTTTAAGAAAGTTCCATTCGGCACCTCTGTCTGAAGATGAAACAGAATCAAGTATAAGCTCTGCCTCCGAATATCTGCCGGCTGAAATAAGATCCCGTATACGGGTAAAATCAGCGTTTCCGTTGCTGTAACTTCCGCCCGAATAGCTTCCGCCCGAAGTTCCGCTACCTGAAGAACGCTCCTTCTGTATTGCCTCGTATGCCTCGTTGATCTCTTTCATCTTTTCTTCTACAAGGTCTGAAAGAGGATTTCCCGCATAGTTATCGGGATGATATTTTCGGGCAAGCTCACGATATGCTTTTTTTATCTCATCATCAGTAGCATTTCGCGAAACACCGAGTATCTTATACGGATCGTTTACCATATTATTTTTATTCCTTATCAATAATTATCGCAGCTTTGCTGCGGAATTCTTTCTGCATAATTAAAACCGGAGTACGTTATTCCTTTTTCAGTCTTTCAGTTTTCTTTTTTCATTACGCTTAGCAAGCACTTCAGCCGTAACGCGCTCGGTCCCGAGATACAGTATATTACGTATCAGCTCAGATATTTCCGGAGATGTTTCCGGCAAAAGATCCACAGCCGTCTCTGTTGCCGCAAGCTCCGCGGTCAGCGCTGACCGTATTGCCGATTCATCGGGAAGCCCGGTACGCATAAAAGGGTTGAATTCGCCGTTTTTTTCATCTTTACAGTAATCGTCCACCGCATCAATAAAATATACCCACCTGCCGACATGAAAGCCAATCTGACGCGCAATTCTCTCCTCTGCGCCTGAAAGCCCGAAAGCAAAAATCTCGCTGAGCATTTTTCCCGAAACGTCGGCAAGCTCCTCTGCCGAAGCATTATCACGAAGTTCAAGCTCATGTGTGAGCTTCATATAATGATCAATTGTGCAGTCAAGCTCAGATAATTGTTTTGCGCGTTTTCTCGCGGCGCCGAGAAACGGTTCTGCTGCCGCAAGTAAAAACTTCTTTACGCCGTGAGTATCATGCCGATCGTCACAATGCTTATGCCAGACAAGTATCGCTCCCGCATATGCAGAGTAGTCAAGAGATACACAGCCGTCGCATGACGGTCTTTTGCGCAGCGGATGTACTATACATCTGCGCGTTTTAACAGGAGGCGCCTCTCCGGTAAGAGCCATTCTCGTGAGAGCGAGAAATACGGCGTCGTAACTGAGCGACATACGGGAAAAACAGCCTGTACAGCGTCCCATACTCCTGCACAGACCGCAATACACACCTCTGTAATATTCATATTCCCTAAGCCGAAGCTCCGGCGGGAAACATTTTACATAGCCAAACAAAACACGTCTCCGCTGTTTATATCAGTTATTTATATTGCATAGATTATATAATAACATATTTGCCTGCCGATAAAATAATAATAAATTTTTTATGAATTTTGGAGTATAAACGGCTTAAATACGTGCTTTACGCAAATTCCGAACAAATTCCGGCAGTATAGTTAAATATACCCCAAAAATACGGTGTGTAATAACATACTTTACAAGGAAATCAGGTCTGCAAAATCGCAGACCTGATTTAAATATTTTATTTCTCTTTTCAGCTTTTCCGCAGATATAACAACAGTAACAAAGTATAGATCTTCAAGACTATAATTTATTGTTCCGCATCCGTATCCGCCGCAGGCGCAACTCCTGATATAAGAGTTCCCAGAATCGACGAATCCGCGGTATAAACGATTTCGGAATCACCGTAAAACAGGTAGCGCTGTGTACTTCCGCTCTCTCCCTCTGCCGGAGGGACTGCTCCGCCTACACGGAGAGTATAGTCAGACGTTACATCAACAGACTGAGACGATGAATTTTCGGCAGAAACTGCCTTTGATTCACTGTATGTCACCTTTATTGTGACCGCAGTTTCCCCGTCAAGTCCGAATGCGGCCTTTTCATCATCGGTCGGTTTATACTTTTCCCATCCCATAAGGCTGAGCGCTTCAAGCTGTGAAAGCAGCGCTTCATCACTATAAGTGTTTGTGGCTCCGTCAGGTAAGGTAACCGTATATGAGACAAATTTGACAGACGACGGAAGCGTCTGAAGCTCTATAAGCTCGTCAAGCGTGTAATCAAATTTATCTGTCAGATCTCCGGAAACGGTAAATACAGATGCACTTCCGCTCACCGTAAGATAATAACATTTTGCATAGTCGTTATAAGAACCTACCGTAAATCCGGTAATATCTCCGTTCGATGATGTGACCGAGATCTCAAGCGAAGGCTTATCAAGGCCGTACTCCGAAAGTTCACTCGGTTCTGTTATCTCGCGCTCCGCACTCAGCGAAGTCAAGGCAGTAATCATATCGGAAATAACAGTCTGTTTGACCGGATAGTCACTGTCCGCCTCATATATCCAACGCGATGTGCCGCTGTCAAGCGTAAGTCCTACCGTATCTCCTGTTTCTCCGTTTTTATAACTGACAGCCGTTATATCTTCTTTTTTCAGCGACGCTACGGCTATAGTCTCCGTCTGAAGCTGATCCTGATCTTTTTCCCCGGAAAGCAGCGGAGCGGCGACGGCATAAACAACCGCGAGAACCGCTAAAATAACGGCAAGTGAAATCAACCCCGCAAGTTTTTTTGCACGTTTTTTCTTTCTCCGAAGCTCTCCTGCAGCCGAAATTTCTTCCGGCGACATATTTCTGATCTCATTCATTATATTAAGATCTCCTTTTCTTCCATGTCACCTTTCGGAAAACCGCTCAGCGCTTACGTCTGCGCATCCAGATGACAAGGCCGCATGCAAGCACTGCAAGAGGAATAATTATGCATGTAAATATCATCCAGAAGTTTACGGAGGCTGCCGGTACTACCAACGGCTCTACCGAAATTTCTTTTGCCGCTATAGAAACAGAAGTCTTCTTATCGCATACTGAACCGAGCGTTGCCATAAAGAAATCGAGATTTCCGGTGCCCTGAACAGGATCAAACGAAATATACGGGGACGAGAACCAGATGAGATGAGCCCCGCTCTCCGAATCGGAAGCAATTGCGCCGAGCATAAAGCTACCGGACACATCACTGTCTGCGCGTTCAAATGCCGAGCTGTCCGCGCTATCCGAGTCAGGAAGCTCCTTTTTAACGTATGCGCTCTCTGTGGTTGCTAAAAGCGTTTCTATGCTGATATTATCAGGAAGATTTTCCGATTTTAAAATTCCGTGCGACTGAGGAAGCAGGATATTGACATTCGTATTTCCCATAAGAGAGGAAACACTGCTGTTTGCGATCGGCGGAAGCAGATTGTACGGCGCATTCTGGTAATAACGCTGTGAATCTCCCTCACAGAGCAGTCCGCTTTCCCCGATCAAACCGTATTTCTCCGCAAATGCAGTTAAATTAGGATTTTTATCGTTAAAATATGTCATCATAAGAACATTGCCGCCACGTGACATATACGCCTCAAGATATCCGATCTCAACTTCCGAAAGATCATTCGCCGGCGCATAGATCATTACAAGCGATGCATCCTCGGGAACACCGCTTTCC
This sequence comes from uncultured Eubacteriales bacterium, assembly GCA_902491535.1. Lineage (GTDB taxonomy): Bacteria > Bacillota > Clostridia > Oscillospirales > CAG-272 > UMGS911. Next base: position 41,273 of record CABUHS010000009.1, on the reverse strand, counting down.
GATGAGAGCAGGTTGAGCGAACGAAGCTCCATATTGTCAGTAGATATTGCATCTGTCGTTGTCGCCTGAAGTTCCGGTTCACCGTTTCCGTCAAGATTATATATGATCGGAAGATCGTCTCCCGATACATATTCAATAGCGCTTGTTATCGCAGATTCTCCTGCGTATGAGTATGTGGTATTGTATGAAAAAGTTGAATAATCAAACGACTGATCGGAGACAACTATTTCGCTGAAATCAACAACGCGCGAGCGCTTCTCAGATACAACTATCAGGCTGTACTGACTCGGCGCGGTATCGGTATATGCAGTGTAAAAAGTCGGATTTGCAACGGGATCTACATGCTTTACCTTGATACGGCTGTTTGCCGCTGTATAACGTCCGAGAAGATCAAGCGTTCCGTCCGCATAATCGTCCTGCTTAGTTCCGTCCAGAACATAGACCGTAATATCACAGTCAACAGCACTTACAATTTTCTCTGTTTCCTCGGAGATAGTATAGAGCTGCTTCTCACTGAGATCAAGCTTCGTTACCGTAGCCGGAAGCGCTGCAACAATAAGATTTATTACAATTAAAATAGCGGCTACAACAAGCGCGACAATAATGGAATATCCCCCGAAACGCGTGCGTCTGCGGCTGCCATCAGTTTTCTTAAAAAGCTTATCTGACATTCTTATTTCCCCCTTCCGTTACGCATTACGGCGATGCTCCATGCTCTTTTCTGTAAAAAACACAAAAGCTACAGCAATGGAGAGATAATAAACTATTACCGTCACATCAAATCTTCCGCCGGAAAAAGACGAAAGCGAATCAAAGACGGCAAAACGTGAAATGATATCCGGCACCAGTCCCTCGAACACACTGCTGTTAACGAGATAAAGGATCAGAAGCGCAGCTTCCAATACTATAAACGCAATGCCGGCGACCGTACCGTTCTTAGTAGCGTTATATAATACAAATGCAAGTATGATAAGAAATGTTGTAAGACAGATAAATGAGGCAATCGGGGTTGTGGGTATCAGCGATGATATGCCATCGGCGAGATCACATATAAGAAGCGCACCGAATGTGATAACTGCCGAGATTATCTGACTCTCGGTGAGAGACGAGAAAAACATTCCGATCGCTATGAGCGCGCATCCCATAAGGAAGAACGCAAAAAGTGTTGCATATGCACTGGCAAAGTTTACACTTCCGTAGATCGAGAGGATCGGCGGAATAAACGCCATAAGCAGCACGGGAAGCGCTATGACAGTTACCATCGCAAGATATTTACCGATAACGATGCTGCGCAGCGACATGGGAAGCGAGTAAAGAAGCTGGTCAGTTCTTGAACTTCTTTCTTCGGCAAACGAACGCATTGTAAGTATCGGTACAAGTATAAGAAACACAAAGTAAATAGCTCTCAGCGCATATTCAAAATTCGGATATCCGCCTCCGAAATTATATACGACCGTATATATACCGCAAATGAACAGCAGAAAAGCGGCTACTATCACTCCGGTCATGGTCGTGAAATAAGAGCGAAGCTCTTTCCTGTATATCGAGGTCATGACTTTTTCCTTTCTTTTCTCTCAGAATAGTTTTGTCAGCTGAACATCGGTGTATATCCGTCACCGTCGTCAGAACCGCCGCCTGAATCGTCGCCGTCTGCGGGTTCACCGGAATCCTGCTTATCTTCATCGGAATTATCTGTGATATCTGTATCATCAGCTTCCGAATCATCCGCGTCCGTTTCTTCTGCTGACGCTCCGCTGTCATCACCGTCAGCTTCATCAATTTCACCGTTATCGTATTCCGACTCATCAAAAACCGGATCCTGATCAGCAGTCAGCTTAAGGAACATATCTTCGAGCGTCATTGTCTTAGGCTCAAGCTTATAAACGGGTATACGCGCATCCGCAAAAGCAAGAAACAGCCCATCGCCTATATTTTTTTCGGGATCTGCAGTAATCCGGATCTCAAGAGTACCCTCTCTTACGCCGTCCGATATATCATATTCCTCAATTCCGTCTATACCGGAAAGCAAGGCTTCAACCTGTGATTTCTCAGCGCGCACCGTCATCTCAGTGATATTTCCGTTTTCAAGCGACGACGAGAGATTTTCCAGCGTATCGCTCGCCACAAGCTGGCCGTGCGATATTATCATTACATAATCGCAGACCGCTGAGATCTCCGAAAGGATATGGCTTGAAAGAATGACCGTGTGCTTTTCTCCGAGCTTCTTTATAAGCGAGCGTATATAGATTATCTGTTTTGGATCGAGTCCGACTGTAGGTTCGTCAAGAATGATGATCTCCGGATTTCCGAGCATAGCCTGCGCTATTCCGACACGCTGCTTATATCCCTTGGAAAGATTTTTTATCAGTCGGTCTCTGACCGCTCCGATACATGTATCCTCCATAACCGATTCAACCTGCTCGCGAAGCTCGGCCCCGCGAAGTCCTTTTGCCCGTCCTACGAACATAAGATATTCCTGCGGCGTACTGTCAGGATATACCGGAGGCTGCTCAGGAAGATACCCGATAAAGCGCTTTGCCTCGTGCGGTTCCTCAAAGATATCGTAACCATTTACGGTTACAGTACCTTCTGTCGCAGCAAGACATCCTGTAATAATGTTCATAGTCGTACTTTTACCGGCGCCGTTCGGGCCGAGAAAGCCGTATATTCTTCCGGGCTCAACAGTAAAGCTCAGGTCGTTTACGGCAACACCGGAGGTGTATTTCTTTGTCAGGTGTTTGACTTCAATCATAACTTATGACCATTTCCTTTCCTTTGAAAGTTGTTATTTGCCGATATCAAGGTAAATCCGGACATATTATACCACAATTTCATTGTGCCTCAGGCACAATGAGCGGCAAAGCCGCAGAGCGACAGCTCAAATTGATGATTCAATGTTCTCTCAGGCGTCAAAAGGCTTGTTTGGCAAGACTTTTGCAAACGCCGTGAGGTTATTGTTCCATAATTACCAAATAATACACTTATACACAAATTACTTTTATATTTTAAAGCATTTGTGTGATGATTATGTGATTGAGGTATGTCTTATTTGTGTCAGTTTTGAAAAATGTATAGTCGCAAAAACAAAAAAGACCGAAATAAAGCACTTCGGTCTGCGTGAGAGTTATGAAAAAGATACATTGACGATTTCAGATGAAAGTTCTGAGTTTCACATTTTTAAGCCCGGCCCGATAAAATATAAATTCCTGATACGCCGCAGTGCATCGCATAGCATCAGATAATTCGCAAATCGCATCATAGATCTGCTTCATTGAAAAAAGCACTTCTTTCGAAGTGCTTTTTCTGGTGCTCCATCGGAGAGTCGAACTCCGGACACCTTGATTAAAAGTCAAGTGCTCTACCTTCTGAGCTAATGGGGCATAAAGTCGGTGAGGAGGTTTTTCCTCACTGACTCCAATAGAATACCATATTTTTTCCGATTTGTCAATAGTTTTTCGGAAAAATTATAATTTAAATTTCAGCTTTATATTTATCTATCATCTCAAAGACAAAATCGGGAGAGACGTCGGGAAGCTCGATCGGTGTCGTATCGTGAAGCCATGCTGCTTCCCAATCGCCGAGCTTCGTATAGAACTCGTCCGCATGCCATACGATACGGTTCTCGAATACGTGCAGAGTATCCTCATAAGCAGGATAATCAAAGCCTTCCTTTGCTTTTTCATCGAGCATATCAAAGAATTTCTGCCAGCGCGGCTTATGATAGCTTCCGATAAGTCCTGACCATTCTTTCCATGCATAGTCGAACAGCAGACTGTTTTCCTCATTACCCCAGACCGTGATCTGCATACGCGCGTTATACTCATACAGATCCTTTTCCTCAGGTGTAGTTCCGAGCGCGCGTGCGTCTGCGATCCACTTCTGAAGCGTCCATTCAGGACGGACAGCGAGCATAGTGTCTATATCATCAAGAAGTGTAATAAACTGTGACGCATATTTTCTGAAATCGTCAAACTTTTTATCAATATATGAGCCGGATACCTTCGCATAAAGCTTCTGCGCGTAGTTTGAAAGAAGCTGGCGGCAGAAATCGTTCATGTCATACAGATATCCCTCTGTTTCGGACGGAACACTGCGGAGCAGATTTATGATATCCATAAGTATCGCATTGTCATAATGGATCTCAAAGCTGTCACAGGGGCCTGTACCGCGGAGACGGAGGCAGGGACGGGTGCAAAGAACCGTGCCGCGCTCTGTATAGTCTGTACCGGGAACGTAGATATGATCTGTAAGAAGCTTCCAAGCCTTTACCGCAGGCTCTGCATCCTTTCCGGTCACACCGTAGCGGCGTTCGATATATCCCTTTGTCCACTCATCAAGATCTACCGAATCAGAACGTGTAAGCATTTCAAGACTGAGATCATAGAAAGCAGGATTCTGTCCGATTCCCTCCATAAAGAGTCCGGTTCCGCAAGCCGCAGGAGCATACTGCTTTGCTTTATTAAATCCGCCCTCGGCAGCAAGATGCATATCACCGTGGAGACTGCTCATACGTGCGCCGAAGTTATGCAGACGGCCGACAACATATTTATAACCCCAGTATCCGTCATGAGCTACGGGGAACTGACAGTCAAGGTCAAGGATAAGCAAATGTTCTTTCGGAACTGCCATAACAATATCCTTGCGGATAGACCACGCCTGCATTACCCATGTATAATTTTTGTCAAAAGACTCATAAAGCTCAGAGATAGTTCTTCCGACGTCGTTCAGATACTGAACGCCCTCAACAGGCGGTTCGCCCTCATGGAACGGATCGCAGGCATAAAATCCGTAAGTGCCGAAGATCTTCTGCTGATTCTTCATAAATGTTGTTCCGATCTTCTTGAAGAGAGGATCAAGAGGATCTATTTCGGTAGTAACTCCGATATTATTCCATGTTTTCTTTACAAGGAACTTACCCTCCGGGAACTTCTCTTTCATAAGGTTAGGAACAAATCCCGAATATCCCTGCTGTATAGGCTTCATACCGAAAGCAAGCTCACGCTCAAGTATCTTCTTTCCGAGCGCCTCATGTTCTTCGATCCAACTCATCGGCATCGGACCGCCGTGATGCTCAAGGTTGGTCATCAGCTGCCATGCGAGAAATGCCGGGCCGGCAAGAAAATCACGCGCTTCAGCATCTGTAAAGCCGAGATCAAGCAGCGTATGATACCATACAGACTCTGTTCCCGTGATAGCAAGAGGCATATTGATACCGTTCAGCGCCATCATGTCGATCTCATATTCCCAGCGGTCCCAGTTCCACCAAGCGGCACTGTAGGAATGCGTGCAGTAGTTCATGTAAACACGGAATTCCTGCTCGATAACGCGTCGGTATGACTCGGGCATCGGAAGCTTTCCGCTCTCGAATACGGGAATCCTCTTTCCGCACCATGAGATGTTTGCTTTCATCGTATATTTGATATACCAGCCGAGCGCTGCCGCAACAGAGCCTGCGTTGTTTCCGCGCAGAACGATCTTTCCGTCACGGCTGTCAAGCTCATAGGTGTCGCGTCCGCCGTCGGCGGGTATTGTTTCGATTACAAAATCGTCAGAGTGACCGGGCAGATAACGCTCGATCAGATCGCGTACTATTTGCATAGTGTTTTCTCCCTTTAAGAACAAATTTCAACGAAAAACGTATTACTGAAAAATTATACCATAGTATACCGGGTTTTGCAAGTAATGCAGAAAAAATAAATGCTGATTTTATAAAATCATACCCGAAATTTCATTGACAAAAGGAGTGAGCATAACAATTTTGCTCACTCCTGATTATCGAATTTTAAATTTACATTAATACACCGGCAATGATCTTCATTAAACGTGTCAGATCTTTTGAATTGACAACGCCGTCTCCGTTGATATCTGCATCACTTAAAAGCTCCACGATCTCACCTGCAATATATTTCATCATGCGTGTCAGGTCCTTGGAATTTACCGCCTTGTCACCGTTAATATCGCCTACACCGTCAGAAACAGGCGGCTGTTCTCCGGTAAGAACGGACAGGTTATATGTAACACCGTCAACAGATGTATCGTTATACCAATAACGTCCGAGTTTTATATAATATGTTCCGGAAGAAACACCTATCTTTGACGTCAGGGTACTCTGTTTGTTAACATAAAAATCATCCCTGAATATTTCCTGTATTGTATCCGTTTCACGGTATACTGTCATCTCCCAGCGGGAATAATCATCATTGCTTACCAGACTGTGTTCAAATTTTATCTGTATCTCTCCGTCTTTCTCAAATGAAATTTTGTAAAAATCATTGTCATCACGATCTTCAATAAAACCACTATAAACAGAATCAGCGGATATCATATCGGCAGATGCATGATCGGCATTATTCTCGCTCTCCCAATAGTTTGTAGCGATAAAATCGGCACTGAAGCGATACTCTACTCCGTCAACAGATGTATTATTATACCAGTAACGTCCGATCTCTATATAGTACGTTCCGGCTTCCAATCCTATTTTCGGACCTGTCGTACTCTTCTTATTGACAAAAAATGCCCCGTTAAATACTTCATCAAGAGTATCGGTTTCTTTATATACTTTTATCTCCCACCGTGAATAATCATCTGTACTTATCAGATCATGGTCAAATTTTATTTCTATATAACCGTTCTGCGAAGCCGAAAATTTATAAAAGTCCCTATCGTCACGATCCTCAATAAAGCCGCCGTAGGTAGAATTTAACGATATTTCATCGGCAGAGGAATAGCCGTCGTTATTCTCATTCTCCCAAAAATCAGTAGCTGTAAAATTTGCCGTCAAACGGTATTCTACACCTTCAATCAAGCCGCTCCCATTCCATTCACGCGCAAGTTTAACATAGTATGTACCGATATCAACTCCGATTTTAGGACTCGACGAATTTCTTTTATTTACGTTGAAAGCTCCGTTATATACTTCCTCCAAAGTATCGGAAACTCTATATACAGTTATATCCCAGTGATCGTATTCATTGATCGTCATAAGATCATGACTGAATCCGAAGGTAAAATATCCTCTTTCCGATACAGAAATTTTATAATAATCAGAATCATTCCTGGAAGATATATTTCCGATCACAGTATCATTGATCGATATCGGGTTTGCCGTATCTGTGGAATCATTATCCTCTCTTTCGGTCACGGTAGCCGCGGAAAGACCAAATGTCCCAAAGGACGCCAGTAACAAACTAAACGATAAAAATGCTGACAAAATTTTTCTCTTACTGTTCATATAATTCACCCAATTCCTTATAAATTTGTATAATTTATACTACACAAATTTTATGAACAGAAAAAAAAAAAAAAAAAACGAACTTTCTGTTAAACATATCGAAAAGCCGCATATTTATATTAACATATTTGTATTAAAAAGAGAGCATCTCAAAAAAGAAATGCTCTCACGAAAAATTATATCAGAATCCGTCAGTGCTTTTCTATAACCGCAAAATAGAACCCGTCGGTACGAAGATACGGAGGAAGCTCAGGATCGGGAAACAGCGTGCGCTCGGTCCTAAGCGTATAGCCGTCATGCTCCGCAATAAACCGCGCAACATTATCCTCGTTTTCGCTGCGGCAGAGCGTGCATGTAGAATATACAAGCCTACCGCCTTTTTTCAGATACGCCGCGGCGTTGCAAAGTATTTTGTACTGAAGCTCCGGCAGCTCGGAATCCGAGACACGTGCAGCCGCACGGCTGCGCAGATCAGGCTTTTTAGCAAGCACACCATAGCCGGAGCATGGTACATCGCATATAACACAGTCGGCAGTCTGTACAAGATCTTCACGAAATACAGCGCCGTCCGAACATTCGGTTTCTATAATCCCGATCCCTAGACGCTCCGCGCTTCCGCGTATAAGCTCAAGCTTATTTTCGTAAATATCAAAACTTCTTATTCTTCCCTCTCCGCCCATAAGCATTGCGGCAGACATGCTCTTTCCTCCGGGAGCAGAACACATGTCGATAACAGTATCTCCGGGACGGGGATCAAGCGCCTCTACGGACAGAGATGAGGCATCGTCCTGTACGGTACACGATCCGTCTGCGAGAACATCAAGAGATCCTACAGGAACCGGGCAGCAGATCCTTATCCCGAATTTTGCTTCAGGCGACGGAACCGCTTCTATACCGTCCGCAGCAAGCTTACAGAGCAGCGTTTCTCTGTCGGTTTTCAGAGTGTTGACGCGAAGTGTTACCGTCGGAGGTTCGTCCATTCCGCGCAGGATTCGTTCTGTCTGCCCGTATCCGTACATCTCACACCACAGTCCGCACAGCTTTTCAGACACAGAATAACGAACCGACAGATACTTCACAGGCTCTTTTTCTGCGGAGGGAAACACAAGCTCCTCTCTTTTACGCAGAAAAGCTCTCAGGATCGCATTGACAAATGGTGCGGCACTTGCCGCGCGTTTTTTTACGAGCTTGACACTCTCATTACATGCCGCACTGTCCGGAATCTTATCCATATATATGATCTGGTAGAGTCCCATTCTGAGCGCAACTACGACAGACGGATCAAGTTTCCGGATCGGTTTTGACGAAAGCTTGGAAATGTAATAATCAAGTGTGATCTGACGTTCCGTCACACCGTAAACGAGCGCGGTAAAGAAATCACGGTCATGACCGGAAAGTCCGTGGCGTCGGATCGCAGTATCGACGGCTATATTTATAAAAGTGTCACTCTGCTCAAATCTGAGCAGTTCATTATACGCGGCTGCGCGCACATTTACATTCTGATTTTTTTCCTGATTCATCTTTGTTCTGCTTTCAGTAATTCACGAAAAATAAAATTTGGGGATCAATTAAAATTCGGAATGCAATAATGCATCCGCACGGAAACATTAAAATTTATTTCTGACAGTTTCCGAAAATATCTCCTGCGGAAACGCCTCTTCCGCGGATAAAATCAGCCGCAGCCATCTTCCTTTTTCCCTCAGGCAGAACGCCCGTAATATCGAGCGTACCTTTTCCGCAGCTTACGGTAACCGTACCGCCGTCTGTATTCAGGACCGTTCCGGGAAGTTCATGGCATACAGTTTCTTCATCGGATACAGACGAAGAAACTATTTTAATACGCTTTCCGCCGAGCATAGTCTGCGCAAGCGGAACAGGTGACAGTCCGCGTATCATATCGTGAAGCTCACGCGCCGAACGCGAGAAATCTATCATGCAGTCTTCGCGCTCGATCTTCGCAGCGTATGTCATTCCCTCATCAGGCTGCTTTATTGCCGCAAGGGGTTCCCCCTCTCCGCCGAGCCGCCGAAGCGTCGAAACGATCAGATCAGCGCCGAGAGCGGCAAGCCTATCGTGAAGCGTCTCAAAATTATCCTCCGAAGTGATCTCTGTCTGCGCAGTCTCAAGAATATCTCCCGTATCAAGCCCCTTATCCATAAGCATTGTGGTAACACCGCTCACGCGGTCGCCTGCCATTATACAGCGCTGTATGGGCGCAGCTCCGCGCCAGCGCGGCAGGAGCGACGCATGAATATTGACACAGCCGAAACGGGGGTAGCCTAGTACATATTCAGGCAGCAACTTGCCGTATGCTGCAACGACGATAACATCGGGTGCAAGAGCTTCAAGCTCGTGTTTAAATGCTCCGTCGCGAAGCGTAGCAGGCTGAAAAACCGGGATACCACGGGCAAGAGCTGCGGTCTTTACCGGAGGCGGCAGAAGCGTATATCCTCTGCCCTTAGGCTTGTCAGGCTGTGTGACCGCACCGACAACCTCGAATTTTTCATCACAAAGCCGTTCAAACGCGAGCGCCGCAAAATCCGGCGTTCCCATAAAAAGTACCTTCACTAAGACACACGTCCTTTCTTTCAGCTCTCAAGTTCCTTTATCTCCTCAGGCGTAAGCATATGGATAGCTCCGTCGGAAAACAGCTTTCCGTCAAGATGGTCAAGCTCGTGGCAGAACGCACGTGCGGAAAGATCGGTTCCCTGTATTGTAAAATACTCGCCCTTACGGTTCATAGCGCGTACCGTAACGGTTTTCGGACGGTCGGTCACTCCCCATTTTCCAGGAATGGAAAGACATCCCTCAAGCTCCTGCTGACGTTCTTCCGAACTTTTTATGATCTCGGGATTTATAAGCTCCAGAAGCCCTGCTTTATCATGCTCAACCAGAACTATGCGGCGTAAAACACCGACCTGTACCGCGGCAAGTCCCGCGCCCTGAGCGTCGGTAAGCGTATCGCGCATATCGTCTATAAGACGTTCTATTCTCGGCGTGATCTTCTCAACAGGTTTGCTTGTTTTACGGAGGATGGGATCTCCCTCTTTTACTATATTAAGTATAGCCATTTTCATACTTCCTTTCGTCAGAGCGGCTGTGCCGCTTAGTTGATTTTCCACTGAAACAACAAGATTCCGGGGTATCCGCCCGCATCTATGATTGCGGGCAGTCGGGGTCTTATCATTACGGAAATTACCGTATATATAATACGGTTTTCAAACTTACTTCTGTTATTAAATTTACTGTCAAATACAGAAACATCAGACTGTCCGTCAAATAAACAGTTCGTCTGTGTCACAGATTTCCCGGATCAATATCTACGTTCACCGTACACCCGTCTTTGTCACGTCCTGAATACTTTTCGAGCAACGTTCTGAGCAGCAATCGCGTACGTTTATCCGATCGCATTTTGCACATGATACGGTATCTGTAACGCCCTTTAACACGGTAGACCGATGCCTCATACGGACCGAAGCATATCATACGGACATCGGAGAACTCTCCGGTAAGCATAGCTTCAAGGTCCTTATACAGTTTTGTGCAGGTTTCAGCGGCATCCCGCTCATCCTCTGCAGTCACGCTTATCAGCGCTATACGGCAGAAAGGCGGAAACAGCATCGCCCGCCGCAGTTTTATCTCGCTGTCGTAAAACGCGCGGTAATCCTGCGCTGCAGCAAGCCTTATCACCGGATGATCCGGCGTGCATGTCTGTATTACCGAACGCCCCTGAACACCTGCGCGTCCGGCGCGGCCTATAAGCTGTGTTATCATCGAGAAAGTCCGCTCGTTAGCTCTGTAGTCATCGAGATACAGAGCCGTATCCGCAAGAACGACTCCCGACACGTCGACATTCGGAAAATCGTGTCCTTTGGTCACCATCTGGGTTCCTATCAGAATATCGGCGTCGCCGCGTCTGAAGCCCTCGAGCATCTCATAGAAAGCTCCCTTTGACGATGTCGTATCCGCATCCATACGCATCACACGCACACCGGGATACCTCTCATAAAGCTCCTGCTCAACGCGCTGTATACCGAAGCCGATACGGACAAAGTGCTGTCCTCCGCAGGACGGACATTCCTGCGGAACATGCTGCCTGTATCCGCACAGATGGCAGCGAAGCTCTCCGCCGAAATCATTCGCATGATAGGTAAGCGATACACTGCAATTCGGGCATCTGATCGGTTCGCGGCAGACCGGACAGGTGATAAAGTGATTGTATCCGCGGCGGTTCATAAACAGAATGATCTGTCTGCCGGCAGAAAGCGCAGAGCGTATTTCCGCGTCAAGCTCTTCGCCTATCAGACCGGCGCCGCATTTATGAAGTTCCGTCACATCTGATATAACAGTATCCGGAAGTGTCACACCGCTGTAACGTTTTTTAAGCTCAACAAGGGTATACCGTCCGGATACGGCGCGGTAATAGCTCTCGACAGACGGCGTGGCCGATGCAAGCAAAAGCAGCGCACCGTGTTCACTGCATCTGAAACGTGCGATATCGCGCGCATTGTATTTCGGACTTGTATCCGATTTATAGGTATGCTCCTGCTCCTCGTCGATAACAATAAGCCCGATATTATCAAAAGGTGCAAAGACCGCAGAACGTGTACCGATACAAATATCAACGTCACCGCGCTTTATGCTGCGCCACGCGTCATAACGCTCTCCCTGAGAAAGCATTGAATGTATTACTGCGACACGGCTTCCATAGCAGCTCCGGAAATATCCTACGGTTTGCGGTGTAAGCGAAATTTCAGGTACAAGAACTATAGCCTGTCTGCCGTCAGCTGTAACACGGTCGATCATAGCCTTGATCACACGCGTTTTTCCGCTTCCGGTAACTCCGTGAAGCAGCGCGGCGCGTCCCTCGCCTGTACCGTAAAGTCCGCAAAGCGTATTATATGCCTTACTCTGCTCATCGGTAAGTAAATTTTCATCCGGAGGAGAATCATGGACCTGCTTTCCCTCAGACGGCATACGGTATATCTCATTTTTATCAACGGTAACAAGTCCGGCAGATATAAGACGGTCCAAAACGGATTTCCCCGCACCCGTAAGCTCACGAAGCTCAGACATAGTTTTATCACCCGAGCAAAGCTCGCGAAGAACCGCACTCATAAGCGGCGCGCGGCGTATCCTGAGTTCCGACTGTTCAAAGGCTTCATCAGGAGATACGGCAAGCCGTACCACATCATCGTATTTTTTACCGATCCTCGTCAGTGAAAATTCCGATTCGATCGCTCCGGTGCGTTCAAGATACGGAAGAATCCGAACATCTGTTTCGCCAAGGCCGGATAAAAGCTTCTTCCTTGAAATGCTTCCCCCGGCAGCTTCTATCGCCGACAACAGTGCCTCACGGATACGCATATTCTCCCTTTTATGAATATCCGTCCGCAGCTCGGCAAGCATTTTTCGTCCATCGTCGGAAAGCTTGTAAATCATATCGGATTTTCCGAGCATAAAAGACGGTATAAGCGCATGAACCGCGTCCGTATATGAGCATAAAACATGCTCATACATATACTCACACAGACGCATCTGCTCCGCAGTAAGCGCAAGCTCGCGCGGAAGCATTTCACTTATCTCTTTTATACGTTCGTCGGAAACAGATACATCCGACGGAGAATCCGATATGTCGTCAACAAGCGCGATCTGTCCGCGATTCGCCTTTCCGAACGGTACTTTGACAAAATCACCGCGTCCGATGACCGCTGCCATATCAGGCGGGACCTTATAATCAAACAGCCGATGGGCGAGGTAAGAGATATCAAGCAGGCAGACGCGCGCGTAAAGCGCGGCGCCGGCTCCGCCGATCTCCGTACCTACCGTCCGATCGGCAGATCCACAGTCGTTTTTCGTTTTATAATCCGGATGATCCATCAATCAAAATTTACCGAATCGTCTATAGATTCGTCTATAATTTGATATTCGCCTCTGTAAAGCCGTCTGATGGCGCACTTTACAGCTCTCTCATCACAAATCTCTTTTTTTATCATTGACGCAATGCTTTTGTCAGTTTCCTTGTTCGCGATCTGACGTTCTGCACTCTCACGGTATTTGCAATACTCATCTGTTACAAGACGGGCGCACTTAGCAGTCGCCGAAACGAGAACATAACGGTTGTATTTTCCTTTTGAAAGCTCTTCTGTTGTAGGGTGTAACATTTTTTACCATGCCTTTCTTGTATTAAAGAAATCTATCTTATTCCGACCTCATTTATCCGGTCGGTACCGAACAGCGTTCAAAACGCTCACGGTATGTATTTTATCTTAAAATGAACCTGAATCCGCCGACGCAATCAAGGTTTGCGGGCGGGTACCCGGAACCTTGTTGATTCGGGGTAAAATGCGGAATTATGCGTAATATGCACTCCGCCGGATTACAGCACTGTCAGTCTGTATAATCAGAAAAATAATTTTCTATCACCGACGGTATTCCGCTCTGATCCGGCACTATGCCTCTCATAACGCCGAACACCTGCTCCGCTGCAATCTCCGATTTTCCGGTTTCGTTTATTATAACGCAGTCGTATCTGTCAAAGCAGCCTATCTCATCACGCGCGATCTTCATGCGTCTTGCAACCGACTCTTCGGTTTCTGTTCCGCGACTTACAAGTCTGCGGCGCTGCTCCGACGCATCCGGCGGAATAATAAATACACTTCGGAAATCCGGATACATTTTTTCAATATTTGCCGCCCCGTGTACATCAATATCAAGGACAAGCAAACGATCGTTTTTCAGAGCGTCCTCAACCTCACTCTTAGGTGTTCCGTAACAGCTTTCTCCGTATATGTTATACTCTAGCAGTTCGCCGCTGCCAAGCATTTCATCAAAGCGTTCCCGAGAGATGAAATAATAATCGCGTCCCTCGATCTCTCCCTCACGCGGCTTTCTCGTAGTAACCGACACAGCCTTACGGAAACCGAATTTTTCTATTAAAAGTTCTATAATACAGCCCTTGCCACTTCCCGACGGTCCGGAAATAACAAGAATCAGATCCTTTATTTTTTCCCTATTTTCAATCACACATTCCTCCGCACGGCAAAGCCGCCGCGTCTTTATATCAGGTTAAATAATATGTTATCCTTGATTTTATCACTCAAGCTATAATATTTACTGCGTACAGACGCTGCTGTCAGCCGTAAATACGTTAAAGTTCAGAATAATGCGCTATTCTTCGCTCTCCACACAGACGTCTTCATCATCGCAGCCTTCGTCAAGACGTCCGGCTATTGTCTCAGTCTGCACAGCAGAAAGAATAACATGCTCACTGTCCGTAACAATAACCGATCTTGTCCTGCGTCCGCAGGTTACATCAATTACACGTCCGTTATCTTTTGCGTCCTGAACCATTCTTTTTATCGGCGACGAATCCGGACTTACAAGAGTCACAATGCGATGCGCCGCAACCATATTTCCGAATCCGATGTTTATAAACTTCATAAAAATCTCCGTTCTTTCGCATTCCCGCACTTACACATACACATGTTTTTCAGAAATATACCATGCCATATATTCTCTGCAATAACCGCAGCAAAGCATCACTCGATATTCTGCACCTGTTCGCGAATGCGCTCAAGTTCGCTCTTCATCTCAACAACCGTATCTGTCATTTTTATATCAGAAACCTTGGAACCTATTGTATTGACCTCGCGTCCCATCTCCTGAAGCAGAAAATCAAGTCTGCGGCCTACAGGCTCGTCGGAAACAAGTGCCTTATCAAACGCAGAAAAATGGCTGCGAAGTCTTACGGTCTCTTCATCAACCGCAACCTTGTCGGCAAACAAGGCGCATTCGGTTATTATACGCGCCTCATCCGGCGCTCCCATTCCCCTGTCCTCAAGAACAGAACGAAGCTTAGCCTCAAGCCGTTCCCTGTATGCCTCTACGGAGCGCGGCTCCTGTTCTGCAATAATATCCGTAAGCTCCTCGAGATGCTTTCTCTTAAGCGAAAGATCGCGGGCAATATTTTCACCCTCGCTTGCTCTCATGCCGAGGAAAGCATCAACAGCATCCGAAAGCACCGATATAATATCCGCAGTATCCTTATCGGTATCCGATTCCTGTTGCTCAAAAATAAAAATATCACGGTTTCCGGCAATATTCATAACGCTTATATCGTCACGCAATCCGTACTGATCGCGCAAAATATAAAGCGCATCAAGATAACCTTTAAGATATCCGGTGTCAAGTCCGACACTGACGTCACTTCCGTCAGCCGATGTAACTCCGATATATACGTCTATTTTACCGCGAGTTATCCCGCGGCTTTGCAGATACGGCTTTATCTTATCCTCCGCAGCCCCATAGCGCCGAGGCAGTTTTACCGAACAGTCAAGGAAGCGGTTATTTACGCTTTTTATCTCAACAGTTATATTTTTGCCACCGACCGTACCAACGGAACGCCCGAATGCAGTCATACTTTTTATCATATAACAGCTTTCCTTTCTTTGAAAAGCAACAATTACTATTCATTACATAAAATCTTTAATGTTAAAGACTCTCTTAAATATTTTACATCTTTTTACCTTGTTTGTCAACGAAAAGAGCAATTTTTATTCAATTTTTATTTTTAATTATTTACCAGCTTCAAACGCATCTTAAAAGAGCAGAAATGCCATGATATATAAGTATAGAATTAACGCACCTAAACAAAAAAGGATCTCTGCCATAGAGATCCTTTCCGTCTATATCATAAATACGATCTGAAGCAGCGATAAAATTCGCTCTCCGTATCAAACCTTATCGGCTTTCTCGTACTTATGCTTCAATTTCCGCCGCATCCGACTCATTATCAGGAAGCGCCATATATGCGGAGATGATTTCTTTTTCAAAGTAGTTGCGGCTGCTGCTGTTAATCGGATGGACAATATCACGATATGTTCCGTCGAAATTTTTGCGGTTAGGCATTACGACGAAGTAACGTTCCTGTGCATAGATAACCTTTATGTCATGTATCGCCAATTCATCATCAAGCGTTACAGAAACAATGGCTTTCATGGGTCCCGGTCTGTTACATTTTTTTATCCTGATATCTGTAATTTTCATGGGTTAAAATTCTTCCTTTCTTTTGATTTGCTGAGTGTCTGCATGCTTTTTCGTTAGAAAGATCAGTATTTCCAGCTTACATTTGTCCTTGAACAATTGTACCCTATGCCATCAATTATTCACTTGTATTGTAGCATTTATTTGTGAATAATATATATCCATATTATTTTGTTTATTTTAAATATCTGCTTTTTTTCGTGTTTTTTACCGAAATAAAACAAAAATTCTCAAAATTATATTGGTTGAGCATCTAAAGGTAACTTTCAATACTATTCCAGAGAAAGCTTGTATCAACTATATAAGTAATTTACAGTTGAAAATATGCCATTTTTAACCCATTTCGGATATTTCAGAAATTTAATTACCGTTCTTCAGACAAACATAAACATCATTTCAAAAGACGCACAAAAATTCACTCAAAAAGGATGTTTTCAGCAGAATTACGCAAATGAATTATTGTAAATCAACAGCATAAATATAAAAATTTTGACAAAAAATCCGACACGCCGGGCGCAATCACAGATTGCGGGCAGGCGCTACGGAAGCCTGTTGTTTCAGGGGAAAAGAAAAAGCAGACCATGCTTATGCACAGTCCGCCTATTTTCCGATGTGTTTATGTGATTCCGATCAGTCGGCATAAACGCTTACGCGCTTACGTCCGCCTGTAATATGCTCAAACTTAACCTTACCGTCTATAAGAGCAAACAGTGTGTCATCGGATCCGATTCCGACATTATTGCCGGGACGGATATGTGTTCCTCTCTGACGAACGATAATGTTTCCGGCAACAACGCCCTGACCGTCAGCGCGCTTTACGCCGAGGCGCTTGGACTCGCTGTCACGTCCGTTCTTTGTGGAACCAACACCTTTTTTGTGTGCAAAGAATTGCAAACCTAATCTAAGCATGGTCTTTCTCTCCTTATCAATCAAACTAATTCTTTTTTTACTTCGAAACTTTCAGCCGATATCCGCAAGCGGACCTTCCTCAGTCTCATCCACCTCAAGATAATCGTAATAATCTTCGAGCATGTCCGTCAGCTGAAGGAAATATCCCTGAATTATTCCGGCGATCGCATACTGCTTTTTTTCATCGCATCCCGATTCCGGAAGAGCATCCCCGGCAACAACCTGAATGTCTGTTGTATCAGGATCGTATGAATAATCGACCGTACCGGCAAAAGACACCTCTATAGTGTTAACGACAAGCATTGTCATTGCGGAAAGTCCCGCACAAAGCTCATCAACTCCGCCGAATTCGTTAAGTCCGGCATGACCCGTCTCACGAAAGCCGTAGTATACGCCGTTTTTCTTGTAAAATGTTACTTTTGTCATAGTACAAAATTCCGACCGCAGATTTTCTTGCAGTCAAGTGCAGTTATTTCTGCTCAGCCTACGATCTGACCGATCTGAACCTTTGTATAAGGCTGACGGTGACCGAGCTTTCTCTTCTCATTCTTCTTTGACTTGTAACGCAGAACTGTGATCTTCTTGCCCTTGCCGTTCTTTACGACATTAGCTGTTACGGAAGCACCTTCAACATACGGAGCCCCGCTCTTGAATGTGTCATCCTTGGAAAGAGCCAATACCTTATCAAAGGTATATGTTGCGCCTTCTTCGACATCGAGCTTCTCAACGAAGATGATATCGCCCTCGGCTACTTTGTACTGCTTTCCGCCTGTTTCGATAATTGCAAACACGAAAAGCACCTCACTTTCATAAAGGGGTCTTTGCCCCGAACTCGCTGTGCAGGCGCTGCGCTTATAGGTAAACGATGCTTAACGGCATAACTATACCTGCCTGTTTCATGCGGCAAAATTTATTTTATCATAAAAAACACAGCGTGTCAACTGTTTTTTTCATATTTTTCACATTCAAAGATAAATATATCAAATTAAGTCATATAACCGGAAAAATCCGATACCGATCTGTTTTTCGGATCAAAAAAGGCCTCGCGCCGCTGAAAGTTAAAAGCAGATAAATAAACCCGCAAAAAATTTATTACCACAGACGAAGCATATTTATATTGACTTTTGAACACCGGAATAATATAATAATCTAAAGAGAAAAATACATACAAGATCATATTTTATCATCTATATATTTAAGAAAGGAAATAAATATGAACAGCACGTCGAAAGTGAAAAAGCTGACCGGAGTCGCTTTGATAACGGCACTCGAAATAATACTTAATTATATCTCAGGATTTATCACCATCGGTCAGGTAAACATAAATCTCGCACTTATACCGATCATTGTCGGAGCATGCATATACGGACCTTCCGCAGGAGCTTTTATCGGAGCAGTAAACGGAATAATGACATGCTTTGCTCCGTCTACGGTCGCTCTTTTTATACCGCACAACCCTGTTGCGACCGTTATTTTATGCATTTTAAAGACAGCCGCAGCGGGATTCGCAGCAGGACTTATATATAGGCTCATAAATAAAGACGGACGGCGTGATCTGCCCGGCGCAATAGCGGCGTCAGCCGTAGTTCCGATAATCAATACCGGAATATATATACTCGGAGTTTACGCATTCTTTCTTCCGATATACGAACAATGGAATGACAAGGGCATGAATATTTTCATATTCGTTATCATATCGGTAATCACAGTTAACTTCCTTATCGAACTCGCTATATCGCTGATACTCTCGCCTGCGGTACAAAGAATTATCCGTATTGCTCCGTCAAAATTCGGCTCAAAAACTTACAAATAATCATAAGGCGATCCTTACGGTGACAAATGGATCTACAGATCGGAATCAATATTCCGGTCTGTATTTTTTATCTTAATTTACTGAATTGTACCGAAAAAGCCGACTGTCAAGTCAAAACCGCCTGACAGACGGCTGCAAATATCTTTTTTGTTAAAATTCTCAGAAAAACATTTTCGCAACAGACGGGGCAATATCTTTTACGGCAAGTCCGGTCGTATTGATACAGAGATCGTAATTCGCCTTATCCCCCCATTTAAGACCTGTATAAAACTCATAATACTTCGCCCTGTTCTTGTCTATTTCCTTTATATGCTGCTTCATTTCCTTTTCGGTATAATCTTCTCCTTCGTTGCGGCGCTCCATACACCTGCGCACGCGACTCTCCATGTCAGCATAAACAAAAATACGGCTCGGAGAAAAATCCTTCAGAATATAATCGGCACAGCGTCCTATAATAACGCACGGTGATTTTTCAGCCATCTCACGTATTATCGTACACTGCGCGGAATATACAGACTGTACCTGCTGAAAAACATAGTTGTCGCCGTATGCAAGGCTATGCCCTATTGTTATCGGATAGAGATGATGCGGTCTGCATTCGACAACCTGCTTTATATATTCCTCCGATAATGACGTATGCTTTGATATCTCGGCTATTATTTCCTTGTCGTAATACTCGATACCAAGCTCCTCGGCAAGACGTCTGCCGAGTTCACGTCCTCCGCTTCCGAATTCTCTGCCTACTGTAATGATTTTATGCATATCGGTAACTCCTTTCACCGCTCACACGGTCCGGGCAAGCACACAGCAGACGATATCTATAGGACTGCTCTCAGTTTCCGATAGCTCTTCCGCCGCATGGTCTGCACATTTCACTGAGGAGATCCTCTCCCCTTATTATTTTACCACAAACAAACGTCAAAGTCAACAAAAAAATACCACGCAAAGCGTGATATTTTTCAGATACTGTTCGAGATAGCAGCATAGTTTACATTAAAAGCCTTTCGGCAAGCTCAAAAATAAGCACTGCCGCGCACGATCCGGCAGCGACCGTCAGTAGCCCTTTATCAAAAAATGCAAGTACAAGCGCCACCGAAAATCCGCAAACAGCCGACGGTACCGAACCGGTAGACGAAAATATCGCCGGAATCGTCATAACGGACAGAACCGCATACGGTATATAATATAAAAACGATTGGATAAAACGGTTTTCTATTTTACGTTTGATAAGGACCAACGGGATCATACGTATAAGGTATGTAACTCCTGCCATTACAATAAGGTATTTAAGAAATACCATGAAGTTCATTCCGGATCCTCCTCCGCACAAGGTACATTATCAGCACATACTTCATTTTCCCGCGGAAGCGGCGCGATCAAAGCGGCGATCGCCGAAGCCGCGACAGCAGAAATTATTACGGCAAAACCTCCCGATACATTTTTCAGAACCGGTACATACTCAAATACACATCCGAGTGCTGCCGCAAACAGAACGACAGCGGCAACAGGACGGTTCTTTTTGGACGGAGGAACGACTATCGCTATAAACATACCGTATATTGCGATTCCGAGCGACGAAATAACGATCTGAGGCAATATTTTTCCTGCTACAGCTCCTATGAATGTACCGCTGCACCAACCTATTATCGGAGGAATTATAAGTCCGTAAAGATATTTTCTGCCCACACTTCCGGAACGCGACGATGCAACTGCAAATACCTCATCAGTATTGCCGAATGCGATAGCAAAGCGATCGGCTGTTTTCACATCAGGAGCAAGCTTCTGTGACAGTGATACCGACATAAGCGCATACCGCATATTTATAACAAACTGTGTCAGAGCCAGTTCCGCAAGGCTTCCGGCAGATGCTATTATAGGAACAGCAGCAAGCTGTCCCGCTGATGTAAGATTCATCATTGAGATAAGCAGTGTTTCAAGTATACCTATTCCGCTTCCGACTGCATATATTCCGAAAGCAAAGGATACGGACAGGTATCCGAGGCAGATCGGAAGTCCGTCACGCAATCCCTGTGCAAAGCTTCCTCCGACAGCCTGATCTCCTTTAACAGATGAAATATTTGATTCCGTTTCCTTCATCTTTGAGGAAATCCCCTTTCATATTGAATTCTTTAAAATGTACATTCTGCGCAGCTCTGCACGTCATCTGTTCTTGAAATACTGATACAGTCCGCATTTTATCATTCCGTTATAGAGCCGTCTCACCTTATCGGCACGCACGCCGTAAAAGCGTTCAAATTCCTCATCGGAGGTAAGAATATATCTCTGCCATCGTTCGAGCCTGCGCCAGCTCTTTCCGATATCACGGTATAATTCACGCGCCTGAGCGGCAGTTCCGAGCCTCTCGCCGTACGGCGGATTACATACTACCGTCCCGCGTCTTCCTTCACTGTCAATATCTCTTGCATCGCGGTTAAATATCCGCACGCGGTCGGATACTCCTGCCTTTTCGGCGTTATGCAATGCGATCTGAAGCACATCGTCATCTATATCGGAAGCATAAGCCTCAAAGGCAGAATCCCGTTTTATCTCATCATTAGCCTGTTCGCGCGCAATTTTAAAGCTTTCCTTCGAAACAAATGCAAATTCCTCCGCGGCAAAGCTTCTGAGCATACCAGGCGCTCTGTTTGTCATAATAAGAGCCGCTTCTATCGCAATAGTTCCCGAGCCGCAAAAAGGATCCCAGAGCAAGACCTCCTCGCGCGGCCGCGACAGCTTCACGATCGCAGCCGCGAGTGTCTCGCGAAGCGGCGCTTCGCCGGACAGCGCACGGTAACCGCGTTTGTGCAGTGTCATTCCCGAAGTATCTATCATCAGGGTAACTTCATCCTTGAAAAGGAAGAATTCTATCTGATATTTCACTCCGGTCTCTTCAAAATAAGAAACCCCGTATTTTGCGCGCAGACGTTCAACCACTGCTTTTTTTATTATACTCTGACAGTCCGGAATACTGTAGAGCTGCGATTTGACAGAATGCCCTTTTACGGGAAACGCATCGTTTTTTCCTATATACCGTTCCCACGGAAGCGCCTTTGTCCCCTCAAAAAGCATATCAAAAGTATCTGCCGTAAAATGTCCGGCGCTTATGTACAGCCGCTCCGCGGTACGAAGCCATATACTGCACCGCGCGATCGCATCTATATCTCCGCGGAAGCCGACACGTCCGTCCATTGTAAATGTCCGCTCATATCCGAGTGCGTCGATCTCTTCCCCTACAAATTTTTCAAGTCCGAAAAGGCAGGTCGCAACATAGTCTATTATTTCTCCGTGCCTCCCGCTGATTCTGTCAGTCATTTTTATCTCCGTTCCTCCGCTGTAATCCGGCGTAAAATAAATATGTTATCGATCTGTACCGTGCCTGATCCCAAACAGCCTGTCCGCATAATTCGGAAAATACCGCAGTATGTAAAATATACAGCCGCTTACATGTTTTTCCGTGTCAGATACAAAAGCAGTCCGCCGCCGTGACACTGTCAAACGGCAGCGGACCTCATTTATACAATCAGCCGGAATTTACGGAACAACGCCCGCAGTTCCGGATTTGTTTTAACGCGCCGATATCGGGCCTTGGCATATTACAGCCGTTATTCCTGCGATATAAAGCGCGAGAGCAGATGGTATATGTCGTCTTCCGATTCACACCATATCTCGCCCCACTCCATTGAGTAAATAGCTCCGAGCATTGATTTTGCGCTTACAATAAAGTGACGGTCTTTATCGGTAAGAAAAACACTTCCGCCGTATCCCGTCATCAGCTTTACAAAATCGTTGATATCGGTCATAGTATCAAGATTGATCTTTACTCTCATATCCGTATCTGTCCTCTCTTGTTTTTATTTACAAACCGAAGCTATAACAATACTTACAATTTGTCTTTTACAGTATATCACAGCATACAGAATTTGTCAAGCGGGCTTTCTGCAAAAAGCGCGGCGTATTTCTGCGCCGATCCTCGGATTTCAAAGTTTGTCTTAACATGAGAAGCAGTCATCCTGAACATAAATACGCATATAAAAACATATATTTCAAATAGCTATGTCAGAGTTCAATTCCTGCTTTAAGCGCGTCAAGACGTTCTTTTATTGCTTTCATATCGACCAACATATCATCTTTTTTTCTGGGATCCCGCAAAAGAAGCGACGGATGATATACCGCAGTTATCCACATATTTCCCTTTTTGACCCATGTTCCGTGTTCGCGTGTAATACGATAATCCGAACGTATCAGCCTCATTGCGGAGATTCTTCCGAGACACACTATCATCTTCGGTTTTATCAGACGCACCTGACCGCGCAGATATTCGATGCAAAGATCCTGTTCGGCAGGAAGCGGATCGCGGTTTCTAGGAGGGCGGCATTTCAGCATATTAGCTATGTATACATCCTCGCGTGATATATCGACCGCATAGAGAAATTTATCAAAGAGCTTTCCTGCAGGTCCGACAAACGGTACTCCGGATAGATCCTCTTTTTCTCCCGGAGCTTCACCGATAAACATAAGATCGGCGTTTTTGTTTCCTGCCCCAAATACACAATTAGTTCTTGTTTCGCCGAGCTGACACTTACGGCAGTTCCTACATTCTTCTTCGAGCGCTTCCCACGTAAGTTCCATTTTTTATTTCCTTTCAATCTATAAAGTCTTTTCATTTAAAACGTCATCCGGATGAAACACCCGGTATTATGTATTACTCCTTTATATATGCCGTATCACAGGAGTCCGGCAAGTATGCCGACAGCATTTTCACGGCATATACAGTTCATATGTTCGGATATATACATTTCTGCACCTGACGGACAAGGTTCGCCGTATTCATCAAGATATGCCGAAAGAGGAATAGGTTCGCTGCGTGCAGTTGTTCCGATCATAATATAATATTTTCCGCCCAAAGGATCGCAGTATGCATCGCTTGCTGATATATCGTTCCTCCCCACAAGATATCCGCAAAGACCGAGAAGTTCGCCCATAGACTCAGTACGGTATATATACCTCTGTGTCAGATCGGCAGAAGCTTTATCATTTGTTTTCTTATCCGGACTGATGCCGTCTTTCTCACAAGACGGCAAGAATTCATCACGGATGCCGTCATGTTCCGGATCCTTCACGGCAATGCTCAGCGGCGCTTCTTCCGGGCATCCGGAATCATTCTCCCGGGCATCTGCTTCGGTTTTATCCGCAATCTTGGTAACATACATTTCACAGCCGCCTCCGACAGATGAATATATCTGAACGAATATCCTGTCAGACGCCGCATCGAAGCCCGTTCTCAGCTTAACATCGTCAAAAAACTGCCAGAACGCGGCCCGTGTCTCCGTTTTGTCATAATCTATCGTTTCACAGTCGAGAGAATATTCTTTCATATCCGCAGGTGTGAGAGCGATCTTGAGCTTACTGTCGCTTATCATTATGAATTCCATCAGGTATCTATCCTTTCCGAAAAGCTTCGGATCATACCGCCTTGCATCTTACGGCACGTCATGATCCGCTGTATTTTATCAAATAAAATTAAGCCTTTTTTATTTATAACGCTTACCTACATTATAAGCGTTCGGA
This sequence comes from uncultured Eubacteriales bacterium, assembly GCA_902491535.1. Taxonomy (GTDB): domain Bacteria; phylum Bacillota; class Clostridia; order Oscillospirales; family CAG-272; genus UMGS911. The sequence goes on along the minus strand of CABUHS010000009.1, from coordinate 16,707 downwards.
AAGAAAAATGCTACCCCTAAATATATGGTAATTCTCTTATCGCGCAGCGTACCTCATAAAAAAATTCATGTCCGAATATCAGCCGTATTTATATACGGAATCTCCGTCTTAATGAGTCCTCAAGCCGCATCTGTGATGATTACGGAGCTGTATCGGACGGCGATACCGAATACAATCCTGTAAGCTTTTCTTTTATTCCGAGAGTGTCGTCACGAATATCGGCGTAGCCGTAATGAAGACCTCCGGCATATGAAGATACCTTACGCGATTCCGCGATCTGACGTATAATTTCATCCGAGCTGTTCCATTCGGAGATCTTATACGTACCGTGTGAAACAATAAGTTTAACGTTACTGCCCTTTACCGCGTCGCTCCACCACCTAAGAAGAACATCATACGGCGCTTTCTGATTATCTCCGCTCCAGTAAAGCTGAGGTGATATATAATCTATATATCCGCCGTCTATCCATGCAAGCGCATCACAGTAGAGCGTATCATACGCCTGAAGTCCGGCAGTATCACTTCCCCTCGGATCTGAAGAAGAATTCCTCCATATCCCGAAAGGAGAAACACCGAAGCTCAAATCAGTATTAACACTTTTTACGGTCTCACCGCAAAGTTTTACAAGTTCATTGACATTACCGCGCCTGAAGTCTCCCTGCTCTTTTCCTCCGCCGAATTCAGCATAACTTTCGGAATCATCGTATATCTCGCCGTCAGACGGATACGGATAAAAATAATCGTCAAATATTACACCGTCAACGTCATACGAAGTGATAACTTCGCGAACACCGTCAGCAACAAGCTGTCTGACATCGGGTATTCCGGGATCAAACCATAGCCCGCCGCCGTAAAAAACACAGTATTCCGGATGCTGTGCGGCCGGACTTTCCTGCGAAAGCTGCGCAAACGCCGCTTCGCGGCTGTCTGACTTCGAGGCTGTTACTCTGAGCGGATTTATCCATGCTATTACATCAAGTCCCGCTGAATGAGCCGCTGTCACAATATATCCGAGCGGATCAAACCCGTCGGGAAGTACTCTGCTTGCAGATATTACCGAAGATACCGGAAATATTTCGGAGTCATACAATGCATCACAGGACGGACGCGCCTGAAAACATACTGTATTGAATCCGCTCTCGACAGCACAGTTTATAATTCCGTCCAGTTCGGCTTTCAGAGCAGATGCGTCAAGTTCACGGGCTGACGGATAATTTATATTATATACAGATGCTATCCACACACCGCGAAGCTCTTCTTTTGCCGAAACCGGAGGCACATCATGATCTTCCTGAGGACTGTCATATTCCGCACGTGAACACGCTGAACCGATTGCGCCGACTATTACAGCGGCAAGCGTAAGCGCCGCTGTATATATAAGTTTTCTTTTATTCATTTTATTCCGTTTGTTCTTTGAGTTACTTAAGCGACTTCTTATATAAAACACATACATCCGTATGCTGCATGCATTCGGATATCACATTATCTATAATAGCAGATTTTTTATATAAGTGCAATACAAAATTACTTTTTTGACGTTTTTTGTCTGTCTATTTCATTTATCGGTTCAATTCATCAGCACCACAGCAAGACAGAGTAAAAACGCATAACACAGCCATACAAGATACACTGTCATTATCAGTTTTGCCGTATAAAAAAATTTACCGAACATCACTCTTATCGGCAAAGTAATAGCAATCAGCGCTCCGCAGATTATAAGTGCAATAAATTTTGCTCCTGCGCCAAAAAATACCGGATACCATACATAATTCAGAAACAGCATCAGTACAAAAAACAAAAGACTTTTGTATTTGAGTGTTTCGAGGCATTTATCACATACTCCGTATACCGCTCCGGCGCATCCGCCTATAAGTAAATATAAAACCGTCCAGACTATCGGAAAGATAATGCGAGGCGGTGCAAATGACGGAAGAAGCAGACAGGAATATATCCTGCTTTTTCCCACGGATACAAATACAAGAAATCCGATAATAAGAACTGCCACGGCAGCTATGATCGTTGTTTTTGTATTTATTCTGCAAAGATCCGCACGTATTTTCGGAAATAGCTTTTTAGTTTTCATGGCTGTACCGTTCCTTTCGGCAAAGGCATACCTCTGCATCATACAAGTTTCGGGCACACCGCAAAAGCGGGCAGGTCCCTTTTCAATATATGAGACCCGTCCCGCTTTTATGTTTTATTTACGCCCGGTTTTATTCCGAAGCTTTATTTTAGTCAGATATTCCATGCAAGTATTTCTGTTTTTAGCTCATTGCCAAACCATGTTGCGTAAAACGGAAAGATTTTTGACCGCATGTTATATTCGTCAAAAATTATCCAAACAGAAATGCATACTCACACGACCCATCCTGTCTCATACCTCCGTCATGCAGCAGGCTTTTGAGTTTCCGGAGGATTGTCATCTGTCTGCGGCTCAGTTGCAGCCTCTGTCTGAGCAACAGTCGTTTCCTCCGCTTTACCGTGATCCGGACATCCTCTGTTAAACTGTACACCTCCGCCGGTAATACCTGTATAGGTTCCGGGTGTAAGTGCGGCAGCGTAGAAGGGCAGCGACGGATCTGTGCAGAAATCATACGAACCTATGTCACGCCATGTATACTGCGCATCTGTGATCCTTACCTGGATCGGGAAGTTTCTTGTCGGAATATTAAGAAGCGCTACCTTCTTGTTTGTCTTACAACCAGAGTTTGCAACACCGCTGTTTCCGTCATATTCTACCATTACGTGTGTATCGCAGGGATCGGTAGGCATTGTCGCAAGTGTAAAATATCCTGTTGCAACACGGCTTCCTCTCGGATCGTGACGGCATGAATCGCCGTACGCCTTACCGGAATCAATACAGTAATTGCATTCAATAATTCCGGGAGCATCAACAAATGTTTTCAGTGCCTCTCCCTTTTCGGTACAGCGCTGTGCGATTATATCCTGTACCTTATTCATCACATCGTCCCATATCTTTGCAGACGGAGGAACAGAAGCAGAGAACGCACTGAGGCTCTGAGGCATCTTGTATCCGAACCATACTCCTGCCACATAATAGGGTGTATAACCGACAAACCAACGGTCACGGTCATCTGTGGTTGTACCTGTTTTACCCGCAACATCTACCCTGTTCTTAAGGGTTACCGAGCTTGCAGTACCGCGGCGGACAACATTTTCAAGCAGCTTTGTCATAATTGTCGCCGTCTGGTCACTTATAACAACTTCGCTTTCAATACCTCTGTCTACAATAATGTTTCCGTCTTTATCTTTTATCTGAAGAACGGTATGAGGAGTATTGTAAACTCCGCTGTTAGGAAATATCTGATATGCGGCAGTTATCTCAAGGAGTGTAACACCGTAATTCATTCCTCCGAGTGCAAGTGCCGAATAGTCTTTATCGGACAGAACCGTACCGCTTTTAGTCACATAACCGTCGAGAAGGCTGTTCATATGGAGCTTGTTTTTTACAAAGTCAAATGAACGGTCGAGAGTAAGCATATCAAGCACCTTATATGCCACTGTATTAAGCGAGTTTGTTACCGCATAATCAATATTTGTAAGTCCCCTGTAAGTATTGGAATAGTTCTGCGGATATCCGTCAGGGCGCGAATACACCTTATTGCCGCTGGCATCTGTTGTTACTTCTCCGAAATTTACGGGACTGTCATCAATAACACTTCCGTAATTTATGACATTGTATTCAAGCGCAGGCGCATAAACAGAGATCGGTTTTATAGATGAACCCGGCGATCTCAGTGTTTCAGTAGCACAGTTTTCAATAAGATTCTGTGTCTTGCGTCCCCGTCCTCCGACAAGTCCGACAACGTCTCCAGAATACGGATCAATTATGACCATAGACGATTCCGGCTGAACTCCGGAATTGTTTACACGCGGGAAGTTAGCATCATTTTCATAATAATCTTCGAGTATATTCTGTATCTGCGGATCCATAGCAGTAATTATCTGCAAACCGCCTTTGTAAATATAATTCTGCGCGCCGAGGTACGAAAGTCCCTTCGTCTCTTGCAGAAGCTCATTTGCTTCATCAAACACAGCTTCCATATACCAGCTGAAAACATTAGATCCGCTTGAAGTGGTTGAATTGCCCTTACTGTAATTAAGAACAAGATCGGCATTGTATGCCTCATCATACTCCTGCTGCGTTATATTTCCGTAATGAAGCATATTATCAAGCATTTTCTGACGCTTCTGTTTATTGTTTTCGGGATTCGAAACAGGATCATATTTTGTAGGGGCCTGTGTAATACCGCCAATCGCAACACATTCTACAAGCGAAAGTTCGCTGACGTCTTTACCGAAATAAACATATGCGGCAGACTGAACTCCGTAACAGCCTCTCGAGCAATACACAAGGTTAAGATAAAGCTCCATTATCTCTGTCTTATCCTTAGCATCTTCAAGATTCAATGCGCACATGATCTCCTGGACCTTACGCTGTATCGTAATATCGTCCTTCTCAGTCAGATTCTTTACCACCTGCTGGGTGATCGTAGATGCGCCTCCGAAGCTCGACGAGCCGAGAAAGTAGTTAAAGGCTGCCCGTATCGTCCTGATCCAGTCAACACCGTTATGCGTCCAAAATCTGTGATCTTCTGTTGAAACATATGCATCAATAAGATATTTCGGAACATCGTTGTACGAAACGATCATACGGTTTTCCTTTGCGTAAAGCCGTTGATCCTCTATTTCAACGGGCGTACCTATTCCGCTCGCCCTGTCCTCCCAGTCCATATAATAGACTGATGTACTTGCATCCTGCTCGCTCATATACATATCGAAATTATCTATGCTTCCGTCAACATAGTTGTTTATATAATAAAGGAAAGCACAACCCATTATTGTTCCGGCAATAATACCGACAAGCATCAGCGTAAGCAAAATATTCATAACATAAGAAAGAACCTTAAGACATACCTTTCCGGCAATTCTTGCAGACTTTCGTATTTCTTTATTCCAGTCGGTAGTTTTTCCAGTCCTACCCGCGCCGGAGTTCTGTCCTCCGGAAGAGCGGCTCTCGGAACGAGCATAAAGTCCGCGCACATCTTTGCCCTTTGCACGGATTCCGGCAAGATTCTGACCTATGCGCTTTTTTTGCAAACCCGAAGCACCCGGAGCGGCGCTTTTACGCTGACCGTCTGACGGAATCATAGCTTTACGTTCAGACAGTCCCGAAGCCGTGCTTTCAATGCGGTCGGAAGTACGCTGCACAGAATCTGTTCCGCTGTTTGCAGCGGCGCTTGTTTTCGGGATATCCGACTGGATATTCCCGCTACGGGATACCGTGCGTTTCGGAAGCTCCTGACGTATATTCTCACCGTGCTGCACAGTTCTCTTTGGAAGCTGCGCCTCTATACCGTCAGAACCTTTTTCAGTTCGTTTCGGAATTCCGGCAGAATTTGATTTATTTATATGTTCGCGTCCGTCTGAATCACGTTCGTTCACCTGCATACACCTCCATTTTCACTATTATAATTCATCAATTTGAATATATTATGAATGGTTATCTAATATTGTCATAACAATTTTCCGCTGTCAGATGAAAATTCTGAAAATTCCCAAGTTTTCATTTTGCTTTTCTGCGGAGTACGACATTTTCACGTCCGAGCATTGAACAAAATTCATTTAATACAACATTAGACAGCATTACACGGCCGCCGTCATACGGAAGATACCTTTTTTCCGATGAGTCATACAAAGCCACCTGAACTCCTCCGAGCTGCATACTGTCGGCAGTAAATATTGACAGAAGATTCACCGTCTTTTTATATTTTTCACCGGAAAGATCCGGCAAACGCAGAAAAAGTTTCTCAATTACTGTCTGCTGTGAAGTAACAACCGATCCTTTTTCAGCATAATTTTGCTGAGTAACGTCCGGAGTATAAGTCGCATTCATCCGCCCGTTTTCAGTATAACTCTGCTTCGGCAAAGAATATCCCTCACCGGATACATTCTGCGCTGCACCGGCTCCGTGTTCAGACACGTTTGAATCTGTTCTGTTCAATGGAATCACCTCTGAGACTATTAACGATATTTCAAAATGCTCTCCGTCATCTTCTACATTTACTTTTCCCTTAAGAACAATCGCTGTTCCCATTATAAGATACGGTCTTGCCGTCTCATAAACGGATGGGAAGATTATCGCCTCAAGCGACGGTCCGCCGTCCTCAAGGGAAATAAATGCCATCCTGTCACCGCGCTTCGTAGTCTTTTCGGTAACACGTGTAACAATTCCTCCGACAGACGTCCCATACTTAGCAGTATTTTTCAGATTCTCGGCATCCAGTGAAAATCTCAGTTTAAGCGACGTTATATTTTCAGCAGAACAGAGAACCGGATCTCCGCGATAATCGTCAAGAGGATGTCCGGAAAAATAAAATCCCGTATTTTCCTTTTCCTGAGCAAGCTTTTCCCGGAGAGGAAATTCCGGAAGCTCTCTGTATACAAAGTCGGGAACCGGCTTTTCTGTTTTTTCGTCATACGTCAGATCAAAAAGTCCTATCTGTCCGTCAACCCCGCTCATACTGCGTTTTGACAGATCGTCTATGATCTGCTCATATGCGTCGATCAGCATACTGCGGTTTATCCCTTGTGAATCAAATACTCCCGATCTTATCAGCGACTCCGCTTGACGCTTATTCAGCTTTCCCGACATACGCTTTGCAAAATCGTAAAAAGAACTGAACGGCGAACCGGAACGTTCTGCGGTTATCTCCTGGGCAAAACTGTATCCTATATTCCGTATAGCGGCAAAGCCAAAACGGATCCCGTCCTTGCAGACCTGAAAGTTTATTCCGCTCTCTGCAATATCCGGAGGCAGGATCGCTATTCCGTGTTCCCGGCATTCATTCATATAAAACGCAAGCTTATCGGTGTTGTCCTGAACCGATATAAGCAGTGCAGCCATATATTCACGTCTGTAATGCGCCTTCAACCATGCTGTTCTGTAGGATATTACCGAATAAGCCGCCGCATGGCTTTTATTAAATGCATATGATGCAAAGCTCACAAGCTCATCAAACAGAGCGTTTGCTTTGTCCCGGTCATGTCCGCGTGCGGCAGCACCGTCAACAAATGCGATCCTCTCCTGCTCCATTACACCGTGTTTTTTCTTGCTCATCGCTCTGCGGACGATATCGGCATGTCCGTATGTATATCCGGCGATCTCACGGCATATCTGCATTACCTGCTCCTGATATACTATACATCCACAGGTGTCTGAGATTATATCTTCAAGCTCAGGGATTATATAATCAGGCTTTTTTCCCTCGCGCGATGCAAGATATTTCGGTATAGATTCCATCGGTCCCGGACGGTAAAGCGCGATCGCCGCCATTATATCCTCGATACACGACGGTTTAAAGCTTCCGAGCATACGTCTCATTCCTGCGGATTCAAGCTGGAATATGCCGCTTGTATCTCCGCGACTGATAAGGTCAAATGCAGCTTTATCGTCTTCGGGAATCTTTGTTATATCAAAATCAGGAGCATTTTCCCGTATGCTCTTTTCAGCCGACGAGATAATGGTAAGATACCTGAGACCGAGAAAATCGAACTTCAAGAGTCCGAGCGCCGCGACAGTATCCATATCATACTGTGTAACCACTGTTCCGCAGCTTTCCGCCAGCGGAAGATAGCTGTCCACAGGTTCATCGGTTATAACTATGCCCGCGGCATGAGTCGAGGTATGGCGGGGCATTCCCTCTACCGAAAGCGCCGTATCTATAAGAGTTTTTACGGACGGATCTCCGTCATACAGTTTTTTCAGTTCGCTTCCCTCAAGAGCCTTTGTTATCGTATCTTTAGGAGAAATAAGCTTTGCCACCCTGTCTACGTCGCGGTAAGGCATTTCAAGCACACGTCCGACGTCGCGGACTGCCGCCCTCGCTTTAAGCGTTCCGAAGGTAACTATCTGACATACATGATCGTGGCCGTAACGGTTTTCAACATATTTTATTACCTCGCCGCGGCTTTCGTCACTGAAATCTATATCAAAATCCGGCATACTTACCCGTTCCGGATTCAAAAAGCGTTCAAAAAGCAAATCATACTTCAGTGAATCTATATCAGTTATTCCGATAAGATACGCAACAAGGCTTCCCGCCCCCGATCCTCTGCCGGGACCAGTCGGTACACCGTGAGTTTTAGCATAGCTGACAAAATCCCATACTATCAGAAAATATTCGTCGTAGCCCATCCGGTTTATTACAGAAAGCTCATACTCTATCCGCTCGGTATACTGCTCTCTCTCTCTTCCCGGACAAAATACAGTCTGTCCGGCAGCTACTCTGCGTTCAAGACCCTCGAAAGCAAGGCGGCGAAGCATCTGCTGCGGCGTGCTTCCGTCATCAGGCACGAATCTCGGAAGCTTGGTATCCGAAAAATCAAAATCAAAGTTACACCGCTCCGCTATGCGTTCCGTATTTTCAACTGCGTCTGCATACTGCGCAAACAGCATCCTCATCTCGGAGGTTGATTTATAGTAAAATTCTGTCCCCTGAAAGCCGTTTTCGCGCTGTTCCGCAAGAGTCGACGCCGTAGCTATTGCCATAAGCACAGACTGAGTACGCGCATCGGAACGTTCTATATAATGAACATCGTTAGTTGCAACAAGCGGTATGCCTGTCCTTTTTGAAATCTCCGCAAGGGCACGGTTGACGGTTTTCTGTTCCGGAATACCGTGATCCTGAAGTTCGAGATAAAAATTATCCTCTCCGAAAATATCACGGAGCAGTTCGGCATATCTTAGCGCGTCGTCAAAATCTCCGGCAACAATATCCGACGGTATCCTTCCGCTCAGACATCCCGAAAGTGCAATAAGTCCGTCAGAATATTCGCGGAGCAGATCTATGTCAACACGCGGCTTTGAATAAAAACCTTCGGTAAAGGAAAGCGATACCATATGGCACAGATTGCGGTAACCTTTTTCATCTTTAACAAGCAAAACCAAATGATTGCTAGATCCGTCTATCGAATGTTCCCGGTCAAAACGGGTTCTTCTCGCAACGTAGACTTCACAGCCTATTATCGGCTTAACTCCGCGCTCTCGGCATGCCCGGTAAAATGACACTGCGCCGTACATTACGCCGTGATCGGTCAGCGCAACAGCACTGTGTCCCTCGCGTGCAGCAGCATCCGCTATTGCTCCGATACGGCATGCACCGTCGAGCAGACTGTATTCACTGTGAAGATGCAGATGTACAAATCCCACTTGTCTTACCCCATGCCTTTCTTTTATTTTATAACGTCATGCAGCAGTCCGGCACTTTCCGGAAAATAAACACCGATCAGTCCCGCGCCTTTTCTCTCTCTTCCGCTGCGATAGAAGTAATACGTGCAAGGCGGTGATTTACTCCGGAACGGCTTATATGTTCATCATGAAGTTTTACAAGAGCAGACAGCGACGCGTCACTGTTTTCAAGCCTGAGAAGCGCTGTTCTGCGAAGATCCTCCGGAAGCATATCAAAAAGTCCGTTTTTACGAAGATATTCGATCGCATCGATCTGCTGCTCAGAAGCCGAAACCGTCTTGCTTATATTGGCAGCATCACAATTGGTCTGTCTGTTTGCATTATTACGAAGCTCACGCTCGATCTTAATATTCATAAGCTCAAAAGCTGCCTTTTTTGCTCCTATAATTCCGAGCATGTCCTCTATTGAACTGCTTTCTTTATAATACAGCACCGTTTTTCCGCGTCTGCTGGCTTTCTTAGGCTCAAGACCGACACCGGACAAAAGCGCTCCGACCTCATCAGCCAGATCTTCGGACGGCAGCGGAAATTCCAATCTGTATCCGGTTTCCGGATCTGACATCATTCCTACCGAAATGAAAAGTCCGCGTATAAGCACTCCGGCACAGTTTTCACATTTCACAAGTGACACAAGCCGTCCGTCACCGCAATCTGCAATATCCGTTTTCAGCTCACGCGCAAGCTTTTCGGAAAGTTCTGCGGCAACGCCTGTTTCCTCCGGCGTTTTGCAATACAAAAGTCCGGCAAAAAGCGCTCTCCGACAGCAAGTGCGGTGTACCGGCAGCTCTGCAAGCTCAGATTTCAAAAGTGCTGAATATGTTTCGTTCGCATTCATCATTTTATTTCATATCAGAAAACGGTACGTACCTACAAATCTGAGTCATTCCTTAGGCGCAAAAATTATCTCACATTCTATGTGGATTCCGTTGATCCGATATATCTCTTCCTTAATAATCTCTATAAGCTCTTTTACATCTCCGGCAGTTGCGTTTCCGGTATTAACGATAAATCCGGCATGCTTAAGCGATACCTGAGCGCCTCCGACCGAACGTCCCTTAAGCCCGGCTTCTTCGATCAGGCGCGATGTATAATATCCGGGATAACGCTTGAATACGCTCCCCGCGTTCGGCATATCGAGAGGCTGACTGTCCGTCCGCTTTTTCATATATGAATCCATAACGCTACGGATATCGTCGGTACACGGAGTCCCCTTGAATTCAGCAGAAATTATTATTTTGTTTTTTTCCTTATAGCAGCTGTTTCTGTATGAAAATTCATGCTCCGAAGCATCGAGAGTGACTATATCTCCGGTATCGGGATCATAATATCTGCTGCACGTCAGCACATCGGCGATCTGCCCCTCAAACGCACCGCAGTTCATATAAATTCCGCCACCGACAGTTCCCGGTATTCCGTAAAGAAATTCAAGTCCCGACAAAGAGTTTTTAGATGCGAGAACAGAAACCGACGTCAGAGAAGCACCGCACTGAGCATATATACGGTCTCCGCGGCACTCTGCCGACCTCATGGCAGATGTAAACAGCACGAGTCCGCGGTATCCCTCGTCATCAAACAGTATATTGCTTGCATTTCCCGCCACAAATACAGGTATCCCTGCCTGCCGCGCGGCATTGCAGACGGCGGTAAGCTCCTCCTCATTGCGGGGATATGCAACACAGTCGGCCTTGCCTCCGATCTTAAAGGTCGAGCATTCCGACAGCCGCCGTCCGTATATCAGCGAAGATCTTACGTTATCCGGCGTGCCGGAGAGCGCTTTTTCAAGCTTCAGTTGATTATCATTCATTAGTTCATTTTCCTTCGGATGTTTTTGTGGATACTATTCATACCTTACTTAAATAAATATTATCCTTTTTTACGGTTTATTCCGCAAAAATCATTTTTTTACAAAGCGATGATATGTTTTTTTACCCTTACGTACTATAAGTCCGTCCGTAAAGGCGTCCGCAGAAACAGTTTCGTCGAAGGAAGCTGCTTTTTTGTCGCCTACCGTAATTCCGCCGTCCTTTATAAGGCGCTTTGCCTCGCTCTTGGACGGTGCGAGATCCGATCTGACAAGAAGTTCGGTAACAAATATTTTTCCGTCATCGAAGTCGGAGTCCTCAAGCTCGGTAGTAGGCATATTCTCAGATACACCCGCTCCCGCAAACACCTGCTTTGCAGCCGAAAGCGCCTTTTTAGCCTCGTCATCGCCGTGAACAAGTGCGGTAAGCTCATAAGCGAGCTTTTCCTTTGCAGTATTGAGCGCGCTGCCCTCAAGCTTTTCATACTCCGAGATCTCCTCAAGAGGCATAAATGTCAGCATACGCATACACTTTATCACATCACCGTCTCCGACGTTCCTCCAATACTGGAAGAAATCGTAGGGAGACGTCTTATCGGGATCGAGCCATACGGCATTTCCGGCGGTCTTGCCCATCTTATTTCCCTGAGAATCCGTCAGAAGAGTTATAGTCATGGCATGAGCGTCTCCGCCGGTCTTTCTTCTGATAAGCTCAGTTCCTCCGAGCATATTGCTCCACTGGTCGTCTCCGCCGAACTGCATGTTACAGCCGTATGTCTTGTACAAATGATAAAAGTCGTATGACTGCATTATCATATAGTTAAATTCAAGGAATGAAAGTCCCTTTTCCATTCTCTGCTTATAGCACTCGGCTCTGAGCATGTTATTTACCGAGAAGCATGCTCCGACCTCACGGAGAAGATCAACATAATTCAAAGAGAGAAGCCAGTCCGCGTTATTCACCATCTGCGCCTTACCGTCTCCGAATTCGATAAATCTCTCCATCTGATGCTTAAAGCATTCCGCATTGTGATTTATATCCTCTATTGTGAGCATTTTTCGCATATCGGTCCTTCCGGACGGATCGCCGATCATGGTCGTTCCGCCTCCGATAAGCGCATACGGCTTATTTCCCGCCTGCTGAAGGCGTTTCATAAGTGTGAGCGCCATAAAATGTCCCGCCGTAAGGCTGTCCGCCGTGCAGTCGAAGCCGATATAGAATTTAGCTTCGCCTTTATTAACAAGCTCTTTTATCTCCGCCTCGTTGGTCGTCTGTGCGATAAGTCCGCGCGCGGTCAGTTCCTCATAAATATTCATGTTTTTCTATCCTTTCAGAAATCTTATCTGTAAATTCTCTATGGTAAAATCCGCGTCAGCTCCGCGATATAGCGCGAAGCTCCCTTGCGGTATCAAGAAGTTTTTCCGTTATCTGTTCTCCGCCCATGATTCTTGCAAGTTCATGAGTTCTTCCATCCTCGTCAAGCTCTGTGACCGATGTTTCGGCTCTGCCTTCTTTTTCTTTCTTTGATACAAGAAGGTGATGATCGGAAAGCGCCGCTATCTGCGCCGCATGTGTTATACACAGCACTTGAGCGTCTTTTGAGATCTGCCTGAGCTTAATTCCGATCTTCTGCGCCGTTTTTCCCGAAACTCCCGTATCGACCTCGTCGAAAATAAGCGTTCCCGTGCCCTCTTTATCCTTGAGCGCACATTTCAGAGCAAGCATTATTCTCGAAAGTTCTCCGCCTGACGCAGTTTTATGCAGAGGCATCAGCGGATCGCCCGGATTTGCGGCTATCATAAATCCGACATCGTCTATTCCGTCCGGTCCGGGCTCAGTTTCGTTTATTTCAACACCGAATCGGGCCTTATTCATTTCAAGAAATCCAAGTTCTCCGGTAACCGCCGACGAAAGTCTTTCAGCCGCCTCCCGCCGCGCAAGACTCAGCCGCCGCGCAAGAGAAAGCGTATTCGTCTCAGCCTCGGCGATCTGCTTTTCAAGCTCTGCCTTTCTGCCGTCCGAATCCTCTATTTCATCAAGTCTGCGCTTTGCGTCATCCCTGAATGAAAGTATATTTTCAACGCCTGCGCCGTATTTTCTTCCGAGTCTTGATATAAGCTCGAGCCTCGATTCAATTTTATCGAGCAATGCAGTGCTGTCTCCCTCACTGTCATCGAGCTGCGAAAGCACCGTTTCGCCTATATCGTCAACCTCTATCATACAGCTTTTCAGGCGCTCAAGCATACGGTCTGCGTCCGGGACTATATCCGAAAGCTGTTCAAGCGAAGATATCGCATCGCCTATCCGGTCACGCGCCGACGGCGCTCTGTCCCCTGCACACAGATCGGCATAAACTGTTCTTATATGACGGGACAGCTTTTCAAGCGAACGTATCTTTTTTCTCCTGCGTTCAAGCTCCTCATCTTCACCCGGTCGGAGATGCGCTGCGTCTATATCGCCTATCTGATAATTCAGCATCTCGGTAAGTCTGGCTTTTTCGCCCTCATCACGGTCAAGCGCTTTAAGCTCGCGCCGAAGCGATGAGAGTGCGGAATACGCTTCTCTGTATTCTCCGAGAAGCTCTTCGCAACCTGCATATCCGTCAAGAAACTTAATATGCAGCTCCTGCTTCATAAGCTTCTGATTATCGTGCTGGCCGTGAACCGCAATTAGAACTGTTCCGATCTCGCGCAAAAGCTGAAGCGGGACCTGTCTGCCGCATACAAGAATCTTTCCTTTTCCGTCTGCGCCGACGGTACGCTGAATATAAATTTCTCCGTCCTCAGGCTCGATTCCAAGCTCTCTCAGAGCTTCCTCCGTCCGCTTCGACAGATTGCAGAACAATCCCGCAACTGTTGCACTGTCCGCTCCGCGTCTTATCTGCTCACGCTGAGCGCGGTCTCCGAGAATAAGCCTCAGCGAATCGATGATCACCGATTTTCCGGCGCCTGTTTCTCCGGTCAGAACGGTAAGTCCGCCGCCAAATTCAATGTCGGCGCGGCGAACGACCGCGATATTTTCTATATGTAATGATGTAAGCACGGCTCAGTTTCCTCCTGTCCCGAAAATCGCAGTATTCCCGCGTATAGCAGACAAGTCTTGTGTATAAATATTTTTCGGATCTTCCGATCCTATTATCTGCTGAAAGTTTAAGATCGGTTCCGAACCGGATATATAGATGCAGCTCCGTTTTATCATATACCGAAGGCCGCAGATCCCCCGGTTTTTACAATATCCCGAAATCAATATCCTGAAATCAATATTCCCGCATATCGCGGAAGCATTACAGCATATCAAGCTCGCTCCTGAAGCCTCCGACAAAATCTGCCGCGGCCGCCTCGCTGCGCATCACAATGAATATTGTATCGTCTCCGGCAAGCGTGCCGACTATATTTTCTCCGCCGATACCGTCGAGAGCTGCGGCAGCAGCCTGCGCCATTCCCGGATATGTATTGACAACGACCGTATTTATTGCATAGTCAACACGTATAACGGTCTCACGCAGAATAGCCTTGTATTTTTCCGATATCCGCTTATTATCATGGCCGGCAGAATGCGGCAGCGAATACCTGTATCTGTTATCACGTGTAGAAACCTTAACAACGCCGAGCGACTTTAGATCGCGCGATACCGTAGCCTGCGTGACCGAATATCCCTCTCTGTTCAGTATCTCTATAAGCTCGTCCTGTGTCTCTACAATGCCGGACTCTATTATTTCTATTATTTTATTATGTCTTTTGTTCTTCATTGCAATGAGCCTCATTTCTGCATATACTCAGCCCGAAGCAAATCAATTTCCGGGTATATCCGCGCTTACTTATATGTAAGATATACCGGGAACGGGATCTGCTTTATATCAGGCGTCAAAAGCTTAAAGTATATCCCTTTCCGTAAGCTTACGCGTCAGCGTTCCGTAAAAGCCGTCGCGCTTTATCCTGACAAGCCTTGTTATATACTCGGAACGTTTTATAACAACCCTGTCGCTGCGGTTAAGTCTCACATTTTCATTTCCGTCGACCGTAAGATACACGTCGCTTTCACGCGTGCCGCAGTCGATAACCTCCAAAGTACTGTCAGGAGCAAATATCATCGGACGCGCCCCGAGCGAATGCGCGCTTACCGGCGTCACACATATGCAGTCAAGCGACGGATCGACCACCGGACCGCCCGCCGACAGAGAATATGCCGTCGATCCGGTCGGCGTGGCAATGACAAGTCCGTCCGCATGATATCTTCCCGCCTGCACTCCGTTGCAGTCAAGACCTATATCGACCATACGCGCCACCGCTCCGTTGGAAAACGCCGCATCGTTCAGCGCTGTGAAGCGTCTTACCGTATCTCCGCCGTACACCGAAACATCAAGCATCATTCGTTTTTCGGTCATATAGTCTCCGTCGAAAAGCCTGTCAAGTTCCGAAAGCCTTCCCGACTCGATCTCAGCCATATACCCGACTCTGCCGAGATTTATTCCGAGTATCGGAACGCCGAGTCTTGATGTTTCTGCCGCCGCGCGAAGGATCGAGCCGTCTCCGCCGAGTACAACAGCAAGAGAGGTAGTTTCGGAAAGATCTCCCATTCCGACTCGGCATCCGTGAGATTTGAAATATGCCGTTACGGCATCTGTATGCACACCGTCCGGATCTTTCTGCGGATTCGGTATAACGGTTATCCTGTCAAGCTTCATAAACAACCTCTTTTATCATCTTAAGATCAGGCACAAACGCAGCGCCTTCGGCACATCTGCGGAAACACGCGAGATATTCGGTATTTCCGTCGCCGCCCTTTATAGGCGACATTATCAGGCCCTGCGGCATAAATCCGTTCTCCGCGGCACTTCCGAAAAGCTCTGATACAGCTCTGACATGCGCATCCTTATCGCGGACAATGCCTCCGCGCCCGATCGCAGACCGGCCGACCTCGAACTGAGGCTTGATAAGGGATATAAACACACCGTCGGCAGTAAGCGTTTTTGATACCGCCTCATATAAGAGTCTCTGCGATATAAACGAAACGTCCATTACCGCAAGATCACATTCTTCTGTCAGCGCCGCAGCCGTAAGCCCTCTTGCATTAAATCCCTCTATAGAGGTAACGCGCGGATCGCTCAGAAGCGACGGCGCAAGCTGACCGTGTCCCGAATCGACCGCATATACGTGTCTTGCTCCGCCCTCAAGCAGTCTTTGGGTAAAGCCTCCGGTAGACGCGCCTATGTCAACTGCCGTCATACCGCGCGGATCGACGCCGAAGGCATCAAGCGCCGCACCGAGCTTATATGCACCGCGTCCGACATATCGGAGCAGATCACTGTCGGAAAGCATGATATCGGCGTCGTCCGGAAATTTCTCGGACGGCTTTTTTACCGTCTGTCCCCCGACCGAAACAACGCCTTCGCCGATAAGCGCCTGGGCCCTTGTCCTGCTCGGTACAAGTCCGCGGTCGAGAAGCAGTCTGTCTATTCTTACAAGCTCAGCCACAATGCATCCTCTTTACAGTCGGCAACATATATCACTTATCTCTTGAAAGCAGAAGATCGGCAAGCTCTGAAAGAATTTCTCCGCCGTCTCTTTTTACCGAAGCTTTAGCCTTTTCGGTAAGCTCGGCAGCAAGCTTTCTTGCTTCATCCTCGCCCATAAA
>CABUHS010000008.1 GCA_902491535.1 uncultured Eubacteriales bacterium | reverse complement strand
CTGATAATAGCAGTATTCCCACCAGTTAAGGCAAAAATCATTCAGAAGAGTATAGTTTTTATAATCTACCGACATTATATCCGGATTAAACACAGCTTCGGAAGGCTCAGAATAATAGGCCATACCGTTTCCGAGCGCTACTACACCAACCTCAGTATAATCTCTGCTCATCTTCTCATCAACAACTATTTTACCGGATTTATCCTTCTTGGTATTCATGATCTTATACGCAGTATGAGGCAATCCGTCTATGCGGAATGTTGCATTCAAGCAATCAACCAGCCACGGACGTCCGGACCATCCTGAGGAAAAGAGTTCGTTAAAATCTGATCCGTCCATGCCGTAATGAAGAATGTCCTTATCTTCAACATCAGCGTATACATAAACACCGTTGTCATCCCAAAGGAAGCTAATTACAGCGTCGGTAAAATACTTACTCTTAAGACCCTCTTCAGTCCATCTAAATCTAACATCATTTGTTATGACAGGTGCTTCGGTATTTTCATCGACTTTACCGGTATCATATGTATTAGCGTTGACAAATTCGCTGTACATACCGTCAAACTCTTCCTGGAATATATCCCATGTGATCTCTCTGCCGTCATTGTCAAACATCGTAAGAAGACCTGACCAACCGCCGGTTTTGTTGTCTTCATATACTCTGTAGAAAAGCTGCTCCTGCATCTGGAAAGTACCCATATCGAGTCTTCCTGCTCTTGCAAGATCAGAAAATCTAACGCTATATGAGCCGTTATACTCCTCGTCCTTTACACCGTCAAGAACCGGCGTAAATTTTTTTACGCCGTTGATCGTATCGGCAACATTTACACCAAGCGCAGGTACGAATACCTGAGTTACAAGCATTGCAACCGAAACGGCAGAAAGTAATTTCTGATTTCTCTTTTTCATTATAACCATACCTTTCTGCGAAAGGCACCAACAAGAAATAAAACCGTCGATACCGTTCCGCTTAAATTTTTTAACATATGAGCAATGAATATATAATAAAAGCCATTAGTGTTTTCTAAATACCAATTTTGTTATATTATATCTTTACAGCTTGAAATGTCATGAGTATCTCCATTTAACACAAATCAAAATCGGTTTATCATATACCGTAAATTTACGGTATATGATAAACTAAACAATACCCCATTTACTGTCCTGAAATATTTTTCATAAGACGGGTAAGGTCTTTCGAGTTGACCTTACCGTCGCCGTTAATATCAGCGCTTCCGGCAAGCTCAACCTTCTCGCCCGCGATATGCTTCATAAGTCTTGTAAGATCCTTTGAATTGATCTTACCGTCGCCGTTGACATCTCCCGATAATTCACTGACCGGAAGTTTACCTTCGGCATCAAGAAAATAAGTCCCACATTCCGCACAGATAAATTTATCTCCTGCCGGAATGATATTATGACCTTCCTTCGCAATTTCACCGTACGAATATCCGCATACTTCGCATACTGCCTTATCGGAACACGTCGCTTTTCCTCCCGTATGAGCGGTATGCTCAAGCTTATATCCGCAGAAGCAATCAGCGCTGTGTCCTTCCTCAGTACAATTATATTTATGGCTGTGAGAAACAATGTTCATGCTCTTCCAATCAGAAGACGGAGAATTCCAACCCGGCTGTCCCGGTACATAATAGACCGTAAGTTCGTCGGAAGTATCTGCAAAAACCTCTTTGTCAGACATTGCAGGCATTCTTCCGAGAATATATACACTTTTAAGCGCCGAGCATCCTTTAAAGAGAGAACCGCCAAGGCTGTTTACTTTTTCGGGGATCGTAATTGTTTCAAGCGCAATACAGCCTTCAAAGCTCTCCATACCGAGCCTTTCAAGTGTTGACGGAAGTGTTACCGTCTTAAGTGCGGTACATCCTTCAAAGGCAGACGGACTCGTATACGTAACACCGTCCGGCAGCACAATACTTGTCAGTTCACGGCATCCCATAAAAGCTCCGTATCCGATATCTTCAACCGAAGCCGGAATATCAAGTAATTTTATTGAAGTATCCGAAAAAGCATTCGAACCAATCGTTTTGAGGGTATCTCCGGATATATTTATATTTTCAAGACCTGAACATCCGGAAAATGTATTTCTGCCTATATATTCAACATTTTCAGGCAGTGAAATGCTCTCGAGCGATGTACAATCCTTAAACGCTCCGTCGTCAACGACCGTAACCCTGGCGGGAATATCTATACTGCCAAGCGATTCACAGCCTTCAAACACATTTCTTCCGATCTTATCAACGGTATCGGGAAGCTTTACTTCGGTAAGCGATGTACAGCCCTTGAACGCACCGTCTCCGACCTTTTTTACACTTTCGGGAAGTTCTATACTTTTCAAAGAGGTAAATCCGTCAAAAAATCCTTCGCTGACAGATGTAACCGTATCAGACATGGCTACCGAGGTTACATTTGACTTGATCTCGTTCCATTCCTCATCATCGTCAATAACAGGCAGTTCTCCGTCACGGAACAGGTCGAGCTTACCGCTCTCATCTATATCCTTCCACTCCTTGAATTCCTTAACGGTAACAGTTCCGGGAACAACATCAAAATACACATCGTCTTCAGATGTCCAGCTCGTAGCTTCGCTGCAAAAAACTGATACAGAAGTATCTCCGACAGGCGCATCCTGAAGAATCTTAAATTTAAATCTCATGAAATCTCCGTCGGCAGTATAATCATCCGAATGTCTGTATACTACACTGTTTTCATAGGCATATGTACCCTCACGCGCAAGCATTTCTACATCACGCAGTTCAAGAACCTCTTCATCGTATACAGGGTTAAATTTAAATACACAGAATCCCGTATTTCCGGTGATACGCATATCTACCGAAAGGGATTCTCCTGCCTGCGCCTCAGCGTAGGTAAATTCAATTACAGGTTTTTCTTTATCCGCAAATACAAACCCAGGAAACACCTGCATAAGCAATGCTGCCGATGCCATGACAGCTGACAAAATTCTTCCGACTTTCTTCATTTTTCTTTTCTCCTTATTAAAAATGTATTATTCAATGTGTAAAAAAGATAAAACCTGTATAAGTATAAACCATTTTTTCAAAAAAATCAACACATTTACACTATAAAAATTAACATTTTCAATAAAATATATAAAAATACCGGAATCTTCAATAAATGAAAATCCCGGCATTTTTGCACCCAAAATCACCTTATATCCGTCTGCAATACATATTACAGACGGATATTTATATTACGTTTTCAATATCGGAATATTTCTTAAATACCCCTATATTCAAGCATGCCCGGCGCTGTCTGAACCCATCCCTGCGGAAGCGTAATTTCTGTTTTTATCTCTCCGGAAACTTCTTTTGTATGGCAGATTCCGATATCGCCGTGCGGCGTAGGATACACTCCGCGCACATAAGAAAGTCCGCCGAGATCTGGACGGATCTCAAGCTTTTCGGTACCCGGAGCAGTAACGTTTACTCCGAGGACTGTATGCATAAGAAACGGAACAGGTCCCGATGCCCATCCGTGACAAAAGCTATGGCGGAATCCGAGATAGCAATATCCGCCGAAATCGCCATGAATATCACGTTTTCCTTCAGGTACAGGCTCGTCTATACGCGATGCATTCTCCATCCAGTCTATATTGAAATCTTCCCAGAAAGTCGTTGCGCCGAGCGACAGCATTCCGCCCCAATACTGCTTCATCGCGTCCAGCGCTCCGGAAGTATTTCCTGCCAGTGCCATTGCGCGAAGCGTATAGTATCCGAGAAATGTAGAAAATCCCTTTGCGCCGCCTTTGGAGATAACTTCACGGTCGGTATCACGGGCGTCCGCAAGTCCTGCACAGACCATAAGTGACGCCGCCTGCTTCGAACCGCCATGAGCAGGACGGTGAGATCTCAGCTTTTCAGCTGTCGATCTGCAATTTTCCGCAAGATCATTCTCGCCAAGAACATAACAAAGCACAGCACCGCGCTCCATTGTCATCAGCATCATACTCTGAAGTCCTGCATGCTTAGCCTCTTCGTTATCGGAATTCGGCCAGTCTATAAAGCGGCTCTCGGGAAGCTTTTCAGATCCGTCATCACCGACAAGGCCGCACAAAAGTTCAAGAAGAGCGGTCAAATATTCACGCTGCTGCGCAAGATATCCGGAATCTCCGAAGCTCATATACCAATCGTACTGAAGAAGTACCCACCAAAGAGAGTAAGATGAGATTCCGTTCATCCATGTACCGACCGGCGTCTCATCACGAACAATATCCATAGACTTCGGCACAACATCACAATACCCGAATACAGATGCAATCGTCATTACCTCAGTCTGCATATCGCCGATCCACACAAGACGGTCGCGCTTTACGCCGTCCCAAAGATATTCCTGCATATTGAGGTGCGCTGTATAAGCCGCTGTCTGCCATATCTTATTTACAAGTTCATCATCACACTCAAAGCTTCCGCGATAAGAAAGATCACGGTATGTAAATACCGCCTGTACAGCTTTAAGCGATACGCTCGCACATTCGTTCGTAAGCTCGATACAAATAAAGCGGAAACCGCTCTCATTAGTCTCATTAGCACTTAAAAATCCGACATTCATGATAATATCACGGTTAGCATGATCGCATGTTGCATTCTTTACGCCCAGAGGAGTCATTGCCTCAGACACAGATTCACCGAAGCGAATGCGGAGATTTACTCTTCCGCCGTCGGCGTTTATACCGAATACCATTATACGTGCCGATCCGCATATTTCGGTACCGTAATCGAGAACAACACATGCTTTTTCAGGACAGTCCGGCTTATTTGTAAGCGTACAAAGATCACTGCCCCCGCCGAGAGTTATCTGACACGGCTTTTCGCCGATAAGCTGATCTGCGCCGCTGACCTCGCCGCGCGTGCATACTATGCGTGTCGGAGAAAGATAACGCCGCGTACGCGGATCTGTCGCATATCCGGCAAGCGCCGGATTTATGTCGGTAATTTTTTTCATGGTCTTTTCCTTTTCATATTAATTTATTTTTAAGTATAAATTTTAATTGACAGCAAAAACGCTCCCGCGCGGAGTGGAAATATATCCTGACCGCTCGGGAGCGAAATATTTACCAGCCGAGAGATCTCAGATAATCTCTGCTCTGTTTTGCCGCTTCGATCTCATCCAGTTCATTCGGATCATCCTGTTCGACAACAACATATTTGACATAACAGTTAACTGTCTCGTCAAGTATTGCAGGCATATCCTGAATGCCCTGACCGAGCGGGCAGTTTTTGAGTCCGTCAGGATATACATCACTGCTGTCAACCTTAACATAATCTTTAAGATGAACAACCGGAACCTGACCGTAATACTTTTTCAGATACTCGGTAGGCTCTTCACCGACTGTTTTAATAAATCCGAGATCAAGCTCAGGACGGAGATATTCCCACGGAAGATGCCCGAACATATAGTCGAGACCGTATGTTCCGTCAGGCATTTTATTGAACTCAAAATCATGGTTATGATAAAGAAGCTCTATTCCCTGCTCTCCGCAGTGCTGACCGATCTGTGCAATCTGCTTCAGAACAGCATCGTAATCCTCAGCAATACCGGGCCGCATATTCTCGGGAACATTGGGAAGAACGATATATTTAACACCTATTCTTTTATACACTGAGATCGTCTGTTCCGGCTCGCGGATAAGATCCTCGACAGAAACATGCGCAGCAATAGCTTTAACGCCTGCAGCGCGAAGCGCTGTGCGTATCTCTCTCGGTGTAAGTCCGTAAAGATCTGCAAGCTCAACAAGATCGTAGCCTATTTCCTTTACTTTCTTAAGAGTTTCGGCAAAATCCTTTGAAGCGTGCTGCTTTACAGTCCAAAGCTGAAGTGCAACAGGAAGTGACATAACAATTCACCATACCTTTCGTGAAAATCGGAATATAATATCTATATATTATTATGATTTTTAAAGTCGATTAATGTATCTGCAAATCACTCTATCGGTTTGCGAAACGGACGGCGGGGACGGTCCTCACGTGAAGTGTTCTCTGCTCCCGGAAGCGCGTCTCTGCGCGAAAGATTAAGTCTGCCCTTTTCATCTGTGCCGAGACACTTTACAGTCATAGTATCTCCAACCTCACATACATCCTCAACCTTTTCAACACGGCGGTTGTCAAGCTTTGAAATGTGTACAAGTCCTTCCTTGCCTGGAGCGATCTCAACAAAAGCACCGATAGGAATTATACGTGTGACTGTACCTGTATATATCTCGCCTGCCTCAGGCTCGAATATAATACCCTTGATAATGTTCTGCGCCTCAATAGCGCTGTCTCTGTCGACAGCAGCAATAAACACAGAACCGTCGTCCTCAATATCGATCTTAGCGCCTGTATCGGCAACAATCTTCTGAATGACCTTTCCGCCGGTACCGATAACCTCACGGATCTTATCGGCAGGAATTGTCATAGATATCATCTTAGGAGCATATTTCGAAACATCGTCGCGAGGAGCTTCGATAGCCTTAAGAAGAATATCGTCAATTATATAATCACGCGCTTTATGCGTTGTAGCAAGAGCTTCCTTTATGATCTCAGGTGTAAGACCGTCGATCTTAAGGTCCATCTGAATAGAGGTAATACCCTTATGCGTACCTGCAACCTTAAAGTCCATATCGCCGTAGAAGTCTTCAAGTCCCTGAATGTCGATCATTGTCATCCAACGCTCGCCCTCAGTTATAAGACCGCAGGAAATACCTGCAACGGGAGCCTTTATCGGAACTCCGGCTGCCATGAGCGCAAGAGTAGATCCGCAGACGGAAGCCTGAGATGTAGAACCGTTTGAGCTTAGTACCTCTGATACGCAGCGGATAGCGTACGGGAATTCTTTCTCGTCCGGAAGAACGGGAATAAGAGAGCGCTCTGCAAGCGCGCCGTGACCGATCTCGCGGCGGCCGGGGCTTCTTGTACTCTTTGCATCGCCGACAGAGTAGCCGGGCATGTTATACTGATGCATATAGCGTTTTGAGGTAACGCCGTCGATACCGTCGAGAGACTGTGCTTCACTGAGCGTTCCGAGCGTGCATACAGTCAAGACCTGAGTCTGACCGCGGGTAAACATACCTGAGCCGTGAACACGGGGAAGCAGATCGACCTCTGCAGCAAGCGGACGGATCTGATCAAGACGGCGGCCGTCAACACGCTTACCGTCCTCAAGCAGCCAACGGCGGACAACAACCTTCTGAAGCTTGTAAAGAATCTCTCCTATATCTGTTGCCGCAAGCTCTGCGGTCTCGTACTTATCGGTAAACTCTTCGAGTACCTTTCCGGTTATAATGTCCATTCCTGCGTCGCGGACATTCTTGTCGTCGGTATCGAGAGCAGCCTCTATATCCTTAATATACTTTGCTTCAACAGCCGCGTAAACCTCTTCATTTACGTGATGCGGCTCGTATGTAAACTTTTCTTTGCCTATCTCGGCAACGATGCCGTCAATAAATGCGCAGAGCTTCTTTATCTCTTCGTGAGCTTTCATGATAGCTGCGAACATTGTGTCGTCGTCTACTTCCTGAGCGCCGGCCTCGATCATAACGACCTTTTTCATGCTTCCTGCAACTGTAAGCTCAAGCGTGCTGACCGCTCTCTGAGCCTCTGTAGGATTAAGAACTATCTCACCGTCAACGAGACCGACAAACACACCTGCGATCGGTCCGTTCCACGGAATATCAGAGATAGAAAGCGCTATAGACGCACCGATCATTCCTGCGATCTCATGCGAGCAGTCGGGATCCACAGACATTACCGTAAGATTGAGGTTGACGTCATTGCGGAGATCCTTCGGGAAAAGAGGGCGGATAGGACGGTCGATAACGCGGGACGCAAGTATCGCCTTGTCTGTAGGCTTTCCCTCGCGTCGGTTATAGCTTCCGGGGATGTGTCCTACAGAATAAAGACGCTCCTCAAAATCCACAGACAATGGAAGAAAATCAATTCCGGGACGGGGACGTGCAGACGCGGTTGCCGAACACAGAACAGCGGTCTCACCGTATCTCACCATACAGGATCCGTTTGCGAGACCTGCCATTTTACCGGTTTCAATCGTAAGTTTGCGCGATGCAAACTCATATTCATAAGTTTTGTAATTCTCGAACATATTAAAAATCCCTTTCTTTTGACTGATATCTTATAATCGTGATACCGTTTTTCGGAGAAAGGCGGACGCCGTACTGCACGTCTTCAAATAATCAGAACGTGTTGTAGCACCTGCTTCAGCAAATTCTGATTATTTGAAATCCGCATCTGTTTCCGGAAGCCGCGCAAGATTCCGCGCCGTGTTTCTCCGCTCCGGCAGCTGTAACGAAAACTCATGCCGAGTGTATCCGCAAACAGGCGGAGGTATCCTCCGCCTGTCGGGATTGTTTTCAGCATAAATTCCGTCGGATAAAAACTATTACTTACGGATACCGAGCTTCTCGATTATAGCGCGGTAGCGCTCGATGTCCTCTTTCATAAGGTAGCCGAGAAGGTTTCTGCGGTGACCGACCATCTTGAGCAGACCGCGGCGGCTGTGATGATCCTTCTTGTTCTGCTTGAGATGCTCGTTGAGGCTGTTGATTCTGTGTGTGAGAATCGCGATCTGAACCTCAGGAGAACCTGTGTCACCCTCGTGTGTCTTGTAAGTGTCAATAATAAGCTGCTTTTCTTCCTTTGTCATGATAGTTCCTTTCCGCGAACTGCAGGCGGCATGAAGAAAAAACACCGCCGCGTCCGGAGTTTTATAAATCCGGACTGCGTTCACCTTAAAAAATAAATTTCGGCAGCCACAGCAGACGGCGGATGAACCGCTCCGTAAAGAAGCCTTTTATCCGTAAGCCGTGAGAGCCGTTTTCATGCGGAGTAGGTAATTCTACAATCCGGTTATCGGATTAGAAAACCCTATTGCCACAATTATTTATAGTATATCACAACCATACGTGAAAGTAAATAGCATAACAATGTTTTAATATTTTTTTAACATTTGGAATTTCCGGAATAAAGCGGAATTTCCGCAAAGTTTTAATCATTATACCCGTAAATATCCGACAGATAAATACAGTTTACATATTGAAATATAAAATATTTTATTGTATAATTGAATATATAATGATATAATGCGAAATGTGTCATTACAGTATACGTTTATCCACAGAAAGGAAGTATATAAATGAAGAAAAAATCAATTTTCGCTTCACTTCCGGCCGCTGCTCTTATCCTATCATTATGTATCTGTATTTTTGCGGCAGACAGCCCGGCAATATCTGTCTCGCTCTCGGTACGAAACATACAGGCAGGAGAAACATTTACCGCCGCCGTACGCGCAAACAGACTGAGCGAAGTTAAAAGCATAATGATATCTCCCCGATACGATACAGACAGGCTCGAGCTTGTCTCGTCAAGATGGCTTACAGCCGATGCATTTTTATCGTCTGCTGAGATTCCTGCTATAGCGGTATTTGAAAGGAACACATCGCTCGACGGTGAAATCTTCAGCTGTACCTTCCGCGTAAAAAGCGAAGCGTCAGGAAATACAGAAATATCATTCGATGTATCCGCGCGAACTAAGCCGGACGGATCGCAGGAAATTGCTCTGCCCGTACCCGCAGTCGAAAACGCTGCTTTGAGCATCGTCAAATCAGACTCCCAAGACTCCCGTATTCCGGATACAGATACTCCGCCGCAGACCGATGACCGTGATCCCGTAATATACGGAGATGTAACCGGAGACGGCAGAGTAAACGCCGCTGATCTTGTCCGTCTTATGAAATATATTTCAGGCGCTCCGGCAGAGATATTCGGCGGAGAAGCAAACGCCGATATCAATAACGACGGAAAAGTAAATTCAAAAGATCTCACACGTCTTATGAAGACGATATCAGGATCATAACACCAGAAATTTCACGACGCTCTGTGCTTTTTAGAGAAAGGACTCCACAAATGAAAAAAAGAACAGGAAAGTTCATATCACTCATATCGGCAGGTCTCATAACCGCAGCATCAATCGGAATATTTCCCTCAGCAGCTGACAGTGAAAAGGTAAACCGCGTTATGTACGGCACACCGAAAATAGACGGCATACTCGATGATGAATACCGCTTATCTGCTGTCGTTCACACAATAGACTATGCTAAAAACGGAAAATTGAGTCTCGGAATGCCTAATCTTTCAGTAAAAAAGAAAATGGCTTTTATACGTAACGGAATTATTGCAAACTCAAACAGTACCCAACTGCTCGCATCAGGTGATTACAGCATCGACGCTTTTTCCAAAGCGGACGTCTATTTTCTCTGGGACAGCGATGCGCTTTATGTATTCGCGCAGGTATTCGATAACGATATACAGTCGCTTTCGGAAACCACAGTTTCCTCTATATACAGAGATATACCATGGCTAACAGACTCAATGACACACATAATATATCCCTGTGAAAATCCGTATGCCCCGATATACACCTATGTTCTTGCAGGCGGAAACGCATGCTGGGATCATGTCGGTGCAGGAAACGACTACTATGCAAAAGGCGGATGGACAACCCTCGGAGACTTCACCACTCAGACTGCCGAGCAGCGAAAAAACGATGCGAAAAACGCAGGCTCTGTAATAAACACATCCGAAGGATATTATACTATAGAACTTCGTATACCTCTTTCAGACGCTGAATTCGACGGCGCTCCGATACGCGAATCCTTCCTGCAAAACGGAAACACATTCAAATACAGTTTCTATATTACCGACGGTGAAAACGGCATGCAGTCCAACGGATATCACGGAAACAATCAGGTCATCTATATAAGCAATATGGCGGCCGGAACAGTACTTACTCTGAGCGGAGAGCCCGAAAAAGAAACCGCTCCGGATACTGCTCATGAAACAGAGCCTGATACAGTTTCGGTGACCGATAACATAACGGAGCATGAGACTTATCCCGAAACCGATCGGGAAACAGAAGCCGTTACAAACATTACAGATACCGATATATCTATAACAACAGAACCGTTAACTGAGCCATCAACAGATACACCTGTAACCGACTCTGACACTGCTGCAGAGCCTCCACACACTGCACCCGATGATACGGACACGCCTCCGCAGACAGATGATATAAAACCTATAATATACGGAGATGTGACCGGAGACGGCAGAGTGAATGCCGCGGACCTTGTCCGCCTTATGAAATATATTTCGGGAGCCGACGTTAAAATTAAAACCGTTACGGCAGACGTTAACGGAGACGGAAGTATCAATTCTAAAGATCTCACAAGGCTTATGAAGCTTATTTCAAACAATTTCAAAGACTGATATTAAATTAAAAAGTCAAAAAGGCGGCAGACAAATGTCTGCCGCCTATAAATATATCCGCATAAAGCGAACATATAATCTAAACTCCCGGATAAAAACGAAGCGGGAGTTTATGCTTCTGAATTTGCATTGCGAACTCAGTTGCGAAAACGGTTCTTACCGAAATCGCGCAGAAGTTAAAATCGGCATTCCGACATAGGTTCTACACAATCCGTCACAAGCGGCATAGTTTTTTCTGCCGTCAGGCTCACATACCCATTTCGAGATTTTTCAGGAAATCGCAGAGCCGGGCGCCGTAATCCGACGTGTCGTAGCCTTCCCAGCCGACAGCGATTCCGAGTTTCGTATTAAAATACACGAACTGACCGCAGTAGCCGCCCTTTCCGTGGCCGAACTCACTGCATTTCGAAAATTCATATTCGCGCTCTTTAACTATATTGCACCACTCTTCTGAGAAGATGCGTCTGTCTCCGTAAACTCCGCCGCAAAGATATGTCTGAGCGAGCTTTGCAACGTCGGCTGTACGCAGAAAAAGTCCTGTTGCTCCCATTGGATAACCTTGCGGACACTTCGACCATGCCATTTCGGAAAAGTCCAGCGGTACAAACAGTCTTTTATTCAGAAAATCGTCGAGACGCTCTCCCGACTTCTTCGTTACCAAACGCGAGAGCAGATAGTACGCGCCGTCGGTATAGCAATAATGCGTTCCCGGCTCGTACGGCAGCTTCTGCGACAGAAGAATACGCAGAAAATCGGTGCGCGTGCCGTATCTCTCCCCGTAACCGGACAGATCATCTTCAACATCAATATCAAGAAAGCCCGGAATGTCTATTCCCATACTGTGCTTTATGACATTATCGACAGTTACCTTGTCCCATACAGGATCATATCCGTCAGGCATTTCATCTGAAAAAATATCGACGATGCGCTCGTCCGTGCTAAGCTTCCCCTCGTCGTAAAGCATTCCGAGCGCCGTGACCGTAAACGCTTTTGAAACAGAGTACGTATTGTTCGCATTGTTTGACGGCATGCGCTTAAAGGTCTTTATCTCCCCGTTCTCAATGACGCTTACCGAATAAAGTCCGTCACTGTCATGGCGTACAAAATCAAATATCTTTTCCGTTAAATTCATAATATCCTCCCGGACATACTCCTTGTTTTTAAAGCTTATTAAAATTTCAGTCAGGAAGCGGACGGACATGAAAAACAAAGTTTTTTCATGCTCGAATACAGTATATAAAATTTTGAATGTACATCTTCCCGCTTTGCTCTGAGAAAAAGTTTCCCTCATTTAAAAGTTTTGCCGAACTTAACTCGAAGAAAAAAGCGTCAGCTTTTTTCTGAGTTCGCTTATAGCGAACTCAGAAGTTCCATTTGCCAGGCTTTCTTTTAAGAAAGCCGCGTTTCCCTTTTTGCGCTCTCAAATTTTATATCGCAGCAACTTCTGATACCGTCAAGTATGCTGAGTGTTGCCTCGGTGTGGTACTGCTCGCGCTCCGCGAGCTGAAGCGAACCGCGTTCTATCAGGTGAACAAAGCGGCGCAGCTCATGCGTCATATCAGGCAGAACCTCCACGTCATCGGACGGCGTTTTTCCGTTTTCATCTATCTCGATCGACGCAAGCGCCTCATCGTCAAGCTTTATCATACTGTATTTTTCGAGATCGAGACGTCCCACATCAAAGCGGCGGACCGTTCCGTCGCGCAGAGTAAGCGTTACATATCTCGGACGCGATACGCTGTCCACCGAAATGCATCCGCCCTCGCCGCATATCTGCGACGGGACAGCGCTGTCGGTTATCTTTGAATATCCGAGTCCCACCATCATTCCGTTGTACATAAGTATCGCAGAACCCTCGCCGTCAATACCGTTTTCAAGAAACAGAGCTTCGGCGCTCAGCGAGCGCGGAGTACCGAATATTCCCTCAGCAAATGCTGCGCAGTAAACGCCGATGTCCATGAGCGAGCCTCCGCCGAGTTCAGGGCGGAACGCGTTTTCGATAACACCGCTCTTGTATTTGTCGTACCTCGACGAATACTGGAGATACGAAAGATCCGCACGGCGGACAGGCGTTATATATTTAATCAGTCTGCGCACAACTGCGTATCCGGGCATATGCACCGGCATCATTCCCTCCATAAGAATAACGCCGGAATTTTTCGCCGCTCGCATCATTCTGCCGAAGCTCTCTGCCGACGTCGCGGCAGGCTTCTCGACAAACACGTGCTTTCCGCTCCCGATCAGGCGCATAGCCTGCTCTTCGTGGAGACTGTTCGGAGTCGCTATGTAAACAGCGTCGATATCATCTGCTTTGCACAGTTCTGATATTCCGACATACCTGTGAGCCGCGTCGATACCGTAGCGCTGTGCGAACTCACGCGCGCCCTCGGCGCTGCGCGAGCATATTCCGCTCAGCTTAAGCTCGGGGACATATTTCGCAGCCTCGAGCATCCGGTCGGTCACAAAATTTCTTCCGATAACCGCAAATCTTATCATTTATCTGTTTTCCTTTTTTATATACTTTAAAGCCGCGGATCAGTTCTTTTTAAGTCCGCGGAGAAATCCGTCTATACGTTCGAGCGCGGTGGATATATGCGACACGGAATAAGCATACGAAATTCTCGCAAAGCCTTCTCCGCAAGCGCCGAAAGCGCTTCCCGGCACAATAGCCACATGCGTCTTACCGAGCAGTTCATTGCAGAAATCCTCGCTCGTCATGCCGAAGCCGCTGATATTCGGGTACACATAGAACGCGCCCTCAGGCTCGAAGCAAGGCATTCCCAGATCGCGCAATCCCGATACGATAAACTTTCTGCGGCGGTCGTATTCAGCCGTCATTTCCGCGATATCTCCGTCTCCGTTATCGAGCGCTTCGATAGCTGCGTACTGACTCATCGTCGGAGCGCACATTATCGCGTACTGATGTATCTTGAACATCTGCGCGGTGATCTCTCGCGGAGCCGCGGTATATCCGAGCCGCCATCCGGTCATTGCGTACGCCTTTGAAAATCCGCTGACGACGATTGTGCGCTCGCGCATACCTTCAAGAGACGCGATCGAAACATGCTTTCTGCCGTATGTAAGCTCGGCGTATATCTCGTCGGACAGCACCATAATATCGGTGCCGCGAATCACCTGTGCTATCGCCTCAAGCTCCTCGCCTGTCATGATAGCGCCTGTGGGATTGTTCGGGAACGGAAGAACGAGCATCTTTGTTTTAGGAGTTATCACCGCCTTAAGACGCTCGGGCGTGATCTTGAAATTGTCCTCCTCGCGGGTTTCGAGATACACGGGAACGCCGTCCGCCATAGAGGCGAGAGGTCCGTAGCAGACAAACGACGGAACAGGAACGATGACCTCGTCACCGGGATTAAGGCATGCGCGGAACGCAAGGTCGATAGCCTCGCTTCCGCCGACCGTTACAAGTATCTCGTCTTTCGGAGCGTATGAAAGTCCGAAACGCCTTGAAAGATATTTTGAAAGAGATTCGCGGAGCGAAAGCAGTCCGCTGTTTGACGTATAGTAGGTCTTTCCCTGCGACAGGCTGTCGATAGCAGCCTCGCGGATATGCCATGGCGTGACAAAATCAGGCTGACCTACGGTGAGCGATACAACGTCCTCCATCTCGCCGAGAATATCAAAAAACTTTCGTATTCCCGACGGCTGAAGATCTATTGCACGCTGCGAAAGTATGGAATCGTAGCTTTTCACATCTCGTACCCTCTTTCATCGGTTTCGGAGATGCTGTAGTTAACTCCCTTATCCTTGTATTTTTTAAGCACGAAGTGCGTCGCAGTGGATATGATCGCATCCATCGGCGCAAGCTTCTGCGCGACGAAGAAAGCGACCTCCTTCATCGTCTTTCCCTCGATGAATACGGCAAGGTCGAATCCGCCGGACATGAGGTAAAGGCTCTGCACTTCGGGATAATTGCGGATCATTTCCGCAATGCGGTCGAAGCCGCGCTCGCGCTGAGGGGATATCTTCAGCTCGATAAGCGCAGTGACAGATTCTACGTCGGTCTTATCCCAGTCGATAAGCGTTTTATATCCGACGATAACGCCGTCTTCCTCGTATTTTTCGATCATTTCCTTTATCTCGCCGACCTCTTTGTCGCACATCACCGCGAGCTGTCCCGCCGTCAGACGGCCGTCATTTTCAAGAAGCTTAAGAAGTTCATTCATTATATATCATTCCTTTCACTGCCGGAGAGTCGGAGAGCCTCCCTGCTCCGGTAAAAATATGGCTATTCAATACGGGGCAATGCCCTGTCGCCGGGCGGCTTGGCGGTGAACCCCGTCACCGCTGAAAAAAGCATGTGCAGTTCGCCGCCTCTCAGGCGGCGGACGTCTTTCTTTTAGTTTTTATTAAGTGTTTATCCTTAATTATACATTAATTGCCGTCTTTTGTCTATAGTTTTTTTGAACAATCGCCCCGACATGTGTCTGCATTGAATAATGAAACGCCCGAAATTGCAAAAAAAGATGCTTTTTAAGGAAAAATTGATAATAAAAGCAGGATTTGCTATTGCAACAATTCAAAAAATGATGTATAATAATAGTTATATAAATTAAAATACCCTGTTTTGTACAGGTGTTTCCGGTATGGGTGCGATCCCATGCCGGAAACTTTAGTACATAAATAAAAAATACGCGGACGGATGTGCCGCTTTAACACAGAAAGGAACCGGACTATGCAATATTCGCATGAAGTGCCGCAGTCACTTACATTTTCCGAAACGACCAATCTGCTTGAGCAGTCGGCGTATAAATATCAGCTTCAGGATCGCGAAGAACCGAACCTGTACCGCCATCTCTTTGATTACGAGAGCGTGCCGAAGATATCCTTTAACCACAGATTCGTTCCGACAAATATGCCGGACAATATCTGGATAACCGATACCACTTTCCGCGACGGACAGCAGTCGACCTCGCCTTTCACGGTCGATCAGATCGTTGATCTGTTTACGCTCATGCACCGTCTCGGCGGTCCTAAAGGTCTTATCAGACAGAGCGAGTTCTTCGTATACTCTGAAAAGGACCGCGAATCACTTCTCCGCTGCAAGGATCTCGGATTTGAATTTCCTGAAATAACAACATGGATCCGCGCAAGCGAAAAGGACTTCGAGCTTGTAAAGGAGCTTGGAATCCGCGAGACGGGAATACTCGTTTCCTGCTCGGACTACCATATTTATAAGAAAATGGGACTCACGCGCGCTCAGGCGATGGACAAATATCTCGGAGTCGTCAAGAGCGTTCTCGACCGCGGTATCTATCCCCGCTGCCACTTTGAGGACATCACACGCGCCGATTTCTACGGCTTTGTCGTTCCGTTCGCGGAAGCGCTCAACCGGCTCGGCGAAGAATACGGCAAGCCGATCAAGATCCGCGCATGCGACACTATGGGCTACGGCGTTTCCTTCCCCGGAGCAGCTCTGCCGCGAAGCGTCCCCGGAATTATCTACGGTTTGATGCACTATGCCGGCACGCCGAGCGAAATGATCGAATGGCACGGCCATAATGACTTTTACAAGGTCGTCAGCAACGCGTCTACCGCATGGCTCTACGGCGCGTCAAGCGTCAACTGCTCGCTTCTCGGAATCGGAGAACGCACAGGCAACTGCCCGCTCGAAGCTATGGTCATAGAGTACGCGTCGCTGCGCGGAACGACCGACGGAATGGATCTTCCGGTTATTACCGAGATCGCGCGCTATTTCGAGGAGGAGATCGGTTATGAGATCCCCCCGAGAACGCCGTTTGTCGGACGCAACTTCAACGTTACGCGTGCGGGAATCCATGCCGACGGACTTCTCAAGAACGAGGAGATATACAATATATTCGATACCGCGAAGCTGCTCGGACGCCCTGCGTCGGTCGCAGTCGATTCGCACAGCGGTCTCGCCGGAATTGCTCACTGGCTGAACGGATTTTTCAGACTCGACGGCGAGAACACCGTTGATAAGAAAGCGCCGGCAGTTGCGGCGATGAAGGAAAAGGTCGACGCAGAGTACGCGGCGGGAAGAAACACTGTCATGGGCGACGGAGAGCTTGAAAATATTCTCAAGCAGGTCGATTTCGCAGAGTACGAGCGCCTTTCTCACCTTAAACTGCATAAAGGTAAAAACAAATAAGGATCCGACCCGCCCGCAATCATAGATTGCACAAGAGTGCCCCGGAATCTTGTTTCACAATAAAGAAAAAAGGCGGCTGACTTTTGTCAGCCGTCTATAAATATATCCGCATAAAGCGAACATATAAGCTAAACTCCCGGATAAAAACGAAGCGGGAGCGGTGAACACAGGACTGTGAACTATCGCGCTGTTATTAAAACGCGATGTACTATAGTTTAAAGAAAACTACATGCCTATGCACATTTGTTCACAACACTTTATCTTTATAGATTCAAAGACTGTAAGCTTACAGCGCGCTGCTGCGTAAAGGATAAGTAATTATAAAACGGTACGTGATTTTATTGCAGTAAATCTTGGGTGTTGTGTCGGCAACCCCAAGCACGGACGCGAGAGTTAGCCGCTTCTCGCGTTTCGCTGCGCTTATTGCAGTAAATCTCGGGTGTTGTCGTAGTCAACCCCAAGAACGGACACGGAATCTCCAACTTCCGTATTTCGCTGCATTTTTCTCTGAAATCAGGCAACACTGCCTTGATTTTTACCGCAGTAAACCTCAGGTGTTGTCCAGCCACCCCTGAGAACGGACACGGAATCTCCAACTTCCGTGTTTCGCTGCGGCTTTTCTTCAAAATCTGACAACGTGTGTTGACTTTTCGGAGAAAATGTGTTATCATATCCTTTACCGCAGAAGTGACTTAGGTGTTGTGTCTGCAACCCTGAGTTCGGACGTGAGAAATTTGCCGTTTCTCACGCTCCGCTGCGGTGCTTTTCTTTATCCGTGAGATTGCTCCGTAAATTAAGGAGATCCCGCGGTAAAAAGCGAATACAGTCTTTTTAATAATATTCAGTTGTCATTTTTGCAGTACACTTATAACAGTATGTACTTCCGCTTGGATCTGACATTAAAGGTTCACATCCTTTAACATGAATTAAAAAATACCGGACAGATGTGCGCACAAAAAACACATCTGCCCGGTGTAAAAACAAGCGGGAAAATACTCCGAAATCCGATACTTTCAGATACTAATTTAAAGAAAGTTTTTCCGGCAAAATATTGTAAACCTCTTGAAAATATCAGGAAAATATGATATAATCTCAGATACAATGTCGGTGCCGGGATTCCGGTGGGTGTTTATGTGTGTCTGCACATAAATATCAGGAGATGTTGAGTTTGCCGCTCAGCATTTCTGCCGGCATTGTTTTTTGTCTTGCCGGAGAGACTCGGTATTTAATTGTCTATATTTTACCACACTTGTCGAAGTGTGTCAAGAGATTTTTTATATTTCTTTTAAAAGAAATAATAAAAGAATATCTTTTACGACGGCTTACATCAAACCCATGGTCAAAACGGCGGTCATTCCGACCGATCGCCGTTTTGACAGTACGGTTTTGCCACTGTTTGCCATTGCGTTGCTGTGCAACGCATGATCGAAGATGGTAAGTCAAGAGAGGAAGAAACGGAGACGGTTTCTTCCTCTTTTGCGACCTTTCTTTGGCAAGCGTTTCTTTCGGTCGTCCGAAAGAAATGGTTGATAAAAACAAGACTTAAAGTCTTATACGACTTTAACTTGCGAAATTAACTTTCGCAAAGTAAAACTAACTTTCTTTAATAAGAAAAATGCTTGAAAGTCTAAGTTATATCAGACTTTCAAGTTTGATTTATTTCAAACATTTCTTTGCCATACAGCAAAGAAACGCTTGCCAAAGAAAATGTACCAAAGGAAAAGGAACGTGCGCCGTTCCTCTTCCTTTGGATTCCATCACTTCACGCATACGCCGCGCGGCGGCTACGTGCAAACAGAGGAAGGTTTATACTGTCAAAAATCCGCTCGGTCATTGTGAGCGGATTTTTGACTATGAGTGTGACGTAAGCCGTCATGTAAAATGAGTTTTACCGAACTTAATTCGGAGAAAAAAGCGTAGCTTTTTTGAATGATAAAGCAAAGCTTTATCATTGTGGCTCAAAGATCCGAATTTTGCTGAACTTAATTCGAAGAAAAAAGCGAAGCGATAGCGTAGCTTTTTTCTGAGTTCGCTATAAGCGAACTCAGCAGTTCCATTTGCCGGGCTTTCTTTTAAGAAAACTGCATTACCTCCCCGCATCTATATTCTGAACTTCTTGATAGGCTTTATAACGTGTTCGCCATCCGCGGTGCGAGCCTCTCCGAGCGAGAAGAATCCGCGCGCATCGCAGAGACGGACACGCGTTCCGTCCTCAAACGTGCATCCGATTTTTTTCTGAAACAGAGAATTGCCGTCGGCGACGA
This sequence comes from uncultured Eubacteriales bacterium, assembly GCA_902491535.1. Classification (GTDB taxonomy): domain Bacteria; phylum Bacillota; class Clostridia; order Oscillospirales; family CAG-272; genus UMGS911. The sequence goes on along the minus strand of CABUHS010000008.1, from coordinate 57,429 downwards.
GACGCGCAAAGAAGTCAGAGAGGTGTACCGCGGGCAGATCTGAAAAGAGCGTTTCAATATCTGACAGCGCGTGCATGCGTTCGCTTTCGGTCATTTCCGCGAGCTGTGCAAGCGTTACGCAGTCGCGCTCGGTGAATCCAGAATTTTCGGTCCGGCAGAGCGACGACATACATCCGCCGCATCCGACTGCCGCACCGATATCGGCGCACAGTGTCCTTATATATGTACCGCCGGAACATTCTACGTCAAGAATATAGTCGGCGGTGCCGTCCTTGCATTTTTCGATACCGAGCGAATATACGGTTATCGGGCGCGGTTTCCGCTCGACCGTGACACCCTCGCGCGCAAGGTCGACGAGCTTTTTGCCCCCGATCTTTATCGCGCTGTACATCGGCGGTACCTGCATCACCGTTCCCGTGAACTGCCTGCAAAGCGCCCCTATATCGATATTCTGCGGAACCTCTGTGCAAGTTGTCACGTTTCCGCTGATATCCTCGGTATCCGTGGTAATGCCGAGCCGCAATCCTGCGACATAGTGCTTTCGCTCATGACTTATAAATTCAGCAGCCTTTGCGGCTCTGCCGATAAGCACGACGAGTACCCCTCTCGCCATAGGATCGAGAGTTCCCGTGTGTCCGACGCGCATCGTTCCATATAGCCGCCTGATCCTGCCGACAACGTCATGAGAAGTCATTCCGCTTTCCTTGAATATCGGCAGAACGCCGCACACGGTATCGTTTTCATATCTGTTTGACGCCATTTGTGTTTCCTTTTCAATGTGATTCTGTATGTCCGAGCTTGCCGCGGCAGCTTTTCAGGTAAAGGGCAAAGCCCCTCATCAGTGAATTGTACTGCCACTGAAAAAAGTAAGCAGAACCCGCCGCTTATAGAGGATGGGCTATCCTACCAGCAATTATACTGTACCGAGCCCTGCAATGTTACTGCTCATTTATTCCGAGTGCGAGCTTTGCTCCGTCAAAATAGCCGAGATCATCCATACGCTCATAAACGAGCTTGCCTATAAGCTCATATCCTACCGCATTAAAATGCAGCTCGTCGATGCTGAGCAGGCTGTACGGCGTGAAGCCAAGCTCCATTCGTTCGAGATCGCGTTCTGTCGGCGTGATTCCTGCATCATAGATAGCATCGGTAGCCATATACTCGCGCAGATTTATATATTTGTCGCCGTATTCCTCGACCATAAGCTCTTCGAGATCCTCGCGGTAACCGGGCGTTGTGGTGTGCATTCCTATTATAATATAGCGGTCGCTGTTTTTGGTCTGATGTTCAATTATGGCGCGCTGCTGGTCGACAAGGTCGAAATATCCGGTGTAGCCGCCGTTCTGACCGATGAAGATCACGGGGAGATAATCGAGATATTTTTCCGAGCCTTCGGTCACTATTACCGTACCGTCCGGGACTTTTGTCTCCTCGCCCGGCTCGCTGCGCGTGAAGAAATATCCCTGTCCGTGTGTTATAACGCCCTTTATTCCTGCTATAGTGACGCTTTCCATTCCTGCGTTGCCCTGAAGCAGCGGAGCGACCGGAGCGCCGCTCTCGCATGTCAGCCTTATTCTGACGGGTTTACATTCTGACGGGATCGTTATGCTTCCGTCTGTCAGAAAAGGTACGGCGCCGTTGCGCGCAAGTATCGTATTGGTCGTCTCGCCGCCGACTCCCATATTTATTACGGGGATCTCGACCGTCAGGTCTTTTTTATCTGCAAAGTTCTCTCCGAGTTCGGCTTTTTCCTCGCCGCTTAGTGCCGCGGTTGGATCGTAGAGCGCGCAGAGACGTTCATTTACGCAGTTTTGAAGCGATTTCGGATATGACATCGCATCTCCGCCGGGACCTGATGTAAGGCTGTCGCCCCAGCATACGATTCCTGGCAGAGTGTCTGCAAGCTTTGCGAGCGTATCTGCGTGTTTTGCTTCAATAAGCTTCTCGGCTTCATTCTGCGTTGCTGCCTCTGTTTCCTTTGGTTCTGAAACGCCGCTGCCGCATGATGTGAGCAGAGTGCTGCCGGATATTACAGCGCTTGCCGCTGCGATAAGTGCTATCAGTGATGTTTTTTTCATATTGAGCCTTTCTTTCAGTAAGGGACTTGCCCCGTCACGGAGTAGGGATAAGAACGCTGCCTATATAGGCGGAGGACATCTTGCCCGCGGTTATATGGGTAGTTTGTGCAGTCCGGAAAATCTGTTTTTTGTTTTAATCCTGTGTTATCCTGAGTCCTGTAACGCTGGATACTGCGTCAAGAACTGCTTTGACCGCTTCTTCATGAGAAGCCGCTTTAAAGCGGCAGCCTGCGGCGCGGACGTGTCCTCCGCCGCCGAATTGCGCGCATATCTCGTTCGCGGCTGCGCCGTCGCCTGTACGGACGGAGAGCTTCCAGAAACGACTGTCCTGATCCTGTTTAAGTACAAGGCTGATAACAACGCCGCGTATGCACATCGGCATACCGTTTATACCGCCGGTATCATCCTTTGAAACGCCGCGGCGTTCCATATCGGCGAGGGTTACCACAGTCAGCGCGATCTTTCCGCCGCAGTACATGCGCAGGTTGTCGATCGCGAGCGCTTCGGCGGCAAGTTCTCCGAGCGTTTTTGTATTATACAGCGCTTCGGTTATCTTACCGTGTGAAATATCCATTCGGAGCAGCTTCGCCGCGCGCTCATGCGTCATTGCCGTTACCGAGTCAAAGCGGAAGCTTCCCGAATCGGACGATATTGCGGCGTAAACAGCGCGGGCGACAGGACGGCTCAAAGCGCCGAGTTCGCTCACAAGGTCGAATATCAGTTCGCCGCATGCGCTCGCGCCGGGGTAGATAAGGCTGTACTTTGCAAAATCCGTTCCCATGGGGTGATGATCGAGCTTGAGGTCGATCTTTCCTTCAAGCTTCCCGCCGATGTCGCCGAGAAGCTCGGCAGATGCAACGTCGACCGTTACGGTAAGCTCCGGAACAAAATCTTCAGGGAGATTTTCTGGTCTTAAAATGTCTGTGCCTAATTTATCTTCCGCGTTCAGCGCATCGGTGCATTCGATGCAGTCCGGTTCTGTATGTGCGTCGGCGCATGCGGTGCAGCCGGAATCTGTCTGTGCATCGGTACTTCCGCCTGAGATATCATCGGCACAGGAGCTTTCCCCGCCGCGGAATTTCAGTATGAACATCAGACGCTCGGGCAGATCGTCGTCGCATACCGCGTATGCGCGTTTACCGAGCGCACGCAGTGCTGTTTCGAGAGCGATAGCCGAACCGACTGTGTCGCCGTCCGGTCTTGCATGCATTAAAAGCAGTATATTGTCGCTGTCCCGGAGCATATCCGCGGCAGCTTTTAATGTGAGTTTTACGGTTTCCATTTATTTTTACCTTTCTTTTTTGCCTCCGGCGGGCAGCTTTTTGAAAAAAGCTGCGCAAAAACTTTTAACTGGGGGAGCTTTTTCTTGGGCAGTTGCGACGATGATTTATACAATAGATTTTACGCGACTATAGACTGCGCACACTTAGTTCGTGCGCGGGCATCAAAACGATAGATTTACAGGCGCGGCAGTACCGCTTTAGTTTGCAGAATTTTTGCATTCGGTGAAATGGCGAAGGCTTTTCCTGAAACGGCGAAGCCTTTTCAGTTACTCGGCACTTCGTGCCGTAATAATTTGTTTAAGTCGGATAATACGGATTGTTTGACCGGACGCAGACTAATCTATACGTCAAACTTGCTTTGCAAGTTTGCGAGTTCCGCCGCATGGCGGAATTCTACAGACTCCGGCGATACTGCTGAGCCTGCAAACATGAAAAAACAAAGTTTTTTCATGCAAAAAAGCTGCGCTTTTTTCTTCGAATATAGTCTGAAAATTTGAATGTAAATCTGCTTGCTTCACACCTGCCAGAGAAAAAGTCCCAGCCAGTTAAAGTTTTTTGGATTCTTAAACCTTTTTTCCAAAAAAGGTTTAAGCCGTCGGAGACCTTTTCGAACTGTTACTTTGTTACCTCAAACGGGATACTGTACGTTGACGCATATTTTTCGGCGGCTGAACCTTCTGACGAACGGATCGTCAGATCATTGCACTCATGAAAAACGCCGTCACCGATAGAAGTTTTACCGTCGATCGTCACGGTTTTAAGATTCGTGCAGTATGTGAACGCATAGCTTCCGACGGCTGAAACACTTGACGGTAAAGATATTGCTTCAAGAGAGGCGCAGTCGGAGAACATGCGAACGCTTATTTCGGGGAAGCCGTCGGCGAAACTGACGCTTTTAAGCTCGTGGCATCCCGAAAAAACATAATCACCGCTTCGGACTATGCTTCCGGGCAGCTCTATAAATTCAAGCTTGGTGTATGCAAAAGACTGTCTGCCGAGATTTTGAAGCGTTTCGGGCAGCTCTGCCTCACGCAGCGCCGAGCGGAAGAACGCCGATGCGCCTATGCTTTTGACTCCGGGCATCGTTACCGAGGTGAGCTTTTCGCAGTTTTTAAACGCACTTGCATCGATATTAACTACCGAAGCAGGCAGAGTAACGCTTTCGATCAACTTGTTGCCCTCAAAAGCGGATTTGCCTATACTCAGAACAGCTGCGCCCGAATACTCTGACGGAACGGATACGTTCGTGCTGCTGCCCGAATATCCTGTTATCTCGACGTATTCTTCATACACGGCATAGGTGAAATCGCCGCTTTTTTCGGTTCGCAGCAGATCGCATTCCGGAAGCGGGCTTGTCGTTTCGACAGCGGTACCGCTATTGCGTCTTTCACATGAACAGAGAGCCGCTGTCAGCGTGAGAGCCGCGGCTAAAATTATAAGTGACTTTTTCATAAATTTATTCATATGCGTTCCTCCGGGTGTACAAACATTTAATTTTTTATGGAAAAAATTTTACTTTTCCTCACGGCGGCGCGGCAAAAAGATTTTATACAACGCCTGACCGAATTTTTTTGTATTCAGAGCTTATTTTAATATTATTTTACATCTGCCTCGGCTTAAAATCAAGCGTATTCTGTAAATTTTACCGTATGATCCGTTTTTTTGAGATTATTTTTAATACATCTATTGAATTTTGCAAAAATATAAGTACAATATATAAATATACAGAAAAAATGAGTCAGGAAGGAACTGCAAAGGAATGGCAAAATACAGACAGAACAGAATAAACGGTGAGATCACGCGCGAGATGGCTTCAATTATCCGCGACGTTAAAGATCCGCGCGTGTCCGATGCTATGATCTGCATAACCGGAGCGGACTGCTCCGCCGATCTTAAATTCTGCAAGATATATTATTCAACACTGCTCGGCGGCGATGACGCGCGCGAGGTTCGCCGCGGGCTTATCAGTGCAAACGGGTTTATTCGCGGACAGCTCGCAAAGAAACTTAATCTGCGGGTTACACCCGAGCTTCAGTATGTACTTGATACATCAGTCGAAAACGGCGCTAATATTTCTTCAATTTTAAAGGAGATAAATGACGAACTTGCATCGCGCACACCGACCGCAGAAGAAGAGGACGAATAAAAGGAATAAAACTTATCCGCTCGTTCATTTTATTTTAATAGAACAAATAAAGCGGCTGACAAAAGTCAGCCGCTTTATACTTAGTTTACTTTACAGATCTGCAAAGTAAACTAATAAGCTAAACTCCCGGATAAAAACGAAGCGGGAGCGGCGTAACACATCGTACCATAGATGCAGCTTGTCGAAACCCGTTGCCCGGGCTTTGACTAATCGCGATGCGACACAGCGTACTGTAGTTTTTTGACTTTTCCTTAAAGTAGGGAGGAATTGACAAATTTGCGCCCCAAAGCTTTCCCCCTTTTCGCTTTTCCCTTATTTGCGTAGCAAATATGATTTTGAAAGCTACTTGTACGAATCTGTTAAAGGGAAAATTCAGTCTCACCTTTGTGGAAAAAGCTGCGGTGTAACCGCCGATATGCGAAAATTTTGTTATCGCAAGGTTCAAGACACGCAGTGTATCAGTCACAAATCAGATTATTTCTTTACCGTTTTTTCTTTTAAGAAAGCTGCGCTGTGTCAGCTCCCTGTACAGCGCGAGATATTTTTTCGCCGAAGCGTCCCACGAAAAATCTCTTTTCATTATTCTGCCGACAAGTGCATTCCATGCTGTGCGGTCATAATCAAACAGACTTAGCGCTCTGTAAAGCTCGTCAAGCATCGCCGACGAATCAAAGCTTTCAAATGCAAAGCCTGTTCCCTTTCCGCTGTCTTCATCATACCTGCTCACGGTATCTTTAAGCCCGCCGACGGAATGAACGAGCGGCACGGTTCCGTATCGTGAAGCGATCATCTGCGAAATACCGCACTGCTCGCTGCGCGACGGCATAATGAGAATATCCGCTCCGGCGTATATAAGCCTTGAAAGCGGACGGTCAAAGCGTATTACCGCCGCGAGCCTGTCATGACACCGGAAGGACGCGTCGCGGAACTCCATTTCATATTCGGTATCGCCTGTCCCGAGCAGTACAAGTTGAATATCCTTTTCAAGCAGCTCCGGAAGCGCCTGCGCAAGAAGCGACATACCTTTCTGCTCGGTCAGTCTCGATATTACGGCAAGCATCGGAACGTCGCACCTTCCCGGAAGTCCGAGCCTGCGCTGAAGCTCCGCCTTGCAGCAGAATTTTCCGCCGGGATCGGACGCGTCGTATCTGCACGGAAGCTCCGCGTCGGTTGCGGGATCGAAGCTTTCGCTGTCGATTCCGTTGCTTATACCGTAAAGCTTATCTTCGCACGCTCTGAAAACATATCCGAGCCCTGCTCCGCCCGCATCGGTAAGCAGCTCGCTGCGTCCCGACTGACTGACACATGTGAGCCTGTCGCACAGGAGCGCGGCGCCGCGCGTCAGATTCACGCAGCCGTCCTGCATCAAAACATCCGCGGCTGATTCAAGACCGAAAACGTCATCAAGCGTCTGCGCACCGAAAACGCCCTGATATTCGGCATTATGAACCGTATGTACGCATCTGATACCGCTATAGGAGCGCGTACCGCAGTAAATTTTTTTCAGATACACGCATGCCGCGGCAGCATGCCAGTCGTTGGTATGCAGAATGTCCGGCTTAAAATCGATATGAGCGATCATCTCCACCAGCGCGCGCGAAAAGAAAGCGAATCGCTCGCCGTCGTCATAGCAGCCGTAAACCGTTCTGCGGTCAAAATAATACTCATTGTCTATCAGATAAAAAAACACTCCGCCGAGCGTCAGGGTATAGACCTCGCAGTGCTGCCGCCTCCATGAGAGCGGAACGGTAAATTCTATGAGCTTTTCCGCCCCGGCGAGAATGCGCCGGTCGATCGCCGTATACATCGGCATAACTACTCGGACATCCGCACCGAGCGCGCAAAGTGCGCGCGGAAGCGCATGCGCAACATCTCCGAGACCTCCGCATACCGCAAGCGGATCAGCCTCGGCAGAGGCATACAGCACATTTATTTTTCTGTCATCCATTTTTCTTCCGCCTTTCTTTCATCCGCATGCGGAGATTTGTGTACTCCTGCATATCTCAGACGCGTTGCCTCCCCTCCGCGGAGATGCCGCTGTGCCTTGTTTATCTGCAAAAGCTCTTTTACCTGCCGGTAAAGCACCGGATCCTCATATTTGAGTCTTACTGTAACGTCCTTATGTACGGTTGATTTACTCATTCCGAAATATTTTGCCGTCTCGCGAACCGTCGTGCTGTTTTCGAGAAGATATTCCCCGAAAAGCTCGCAACGCGTCTTTTCACAGTCTGCCGCCGAATTTGCAGCCATACATCATCACCGACCTTGACTCATATAAAAATATACCGCGGCAAAGCCAAACGACTTTTGCCGTGTTATGAGATTTCTCGGTACATTCTATGCGGCGGAAAACAGAATATTACCAATATATGTGAAATATCACAGTGTTCCGTAACACCCGGGAAAGCAAAAAATTTATATGTATACCAGACATTTACGATAGAATCGGGACCGCAGCAAGGCAAAAACCGCTTTTGCCTATATCCAATAAGCCACACATATTTATACAAATTCACACCGTCATCGGTTTGACATTTACAGAAAAAAGCGGCGCACGTTTTTACGTACGCCGCTTGCTTTAGATGCACAGCAGTATCTGTTATTCTACTACAACGCCTTTTCTGATGATGATGTTAGCGTAAAGCGCCGTCTCGCCCGAAGTTACGACAGCGTATGCGTCCTTTGCCTTTTCATAGAACTCAAAGCGCTCTACCTGAGTCATAGGCTTATCGGTATACTTTCCGGTGATAGCCTTAAACTCGTCCCAGATAGGAGTTTCGACGTCGTCTCCGGGTACCTTCTGCATGATGTATACCGGATCGGAATATGTATCGAGCGGGAAAAGCTTTAAAATAGCTTCGAGAAGTTCGGGAACGGTGTGGCCGTCCTCACGGACAAGACGCTGAGCGACTCTTGCCGCAGGAAAGTTGCCGTCGCCGATAACAAGCTCGTCGCCGTGTCCCATTTCCATAAGTATTTTCAGAAGATCGGGTGAAATAATAGACGGGATTCCTTTTAACATAACAGTTCCTCCAAAACCGTGCGCCGGACGCGCACACTGAATTTCATTAAACAGCAGGCGCAGCCGTATTTTACAGACCGCGCTTAATTTCGCGGACTGACACACTTGCATGCCGCATACTGAAGCAGTGCCATGCGATGCATAAGTAACGGCTGCAAACCGACGCGCCGGCATGCCGCTGCCATATTTTTAACAGTATAGCATATATCCGCCTTTTTGTAAAGTCAAACACCCGATTTTTCCCCAAAATATTCTTTTCTCCGGTTTTAAATCGGAGAAAACTCTGCTTTGCTTGCAAGGAGCAGAGTTCGCGATAGATTGCAAGCAGCGCAGGGGAGCGCTCGCTCCTCAGGGTTTGCGTGGGGGATTATGTCCCCCACGCGAATTCTGATATGGAACCCGCCGCCTTAGAGGCGGGGGACATCTGCACTTAGGTTATATGGCTCCGGCAATATATTTCATGAGCCGTGTCAGATCTTTTGAATTTACCTTGCTGTCGCCGTTTATATCAGCGTTTCCGGCAATTTCAACCTTTTCACCTGCGATAAATTTCATCAGGCGGGTAAGATCTTTGGAATTAAGTTTTCCGTCTCCGTTGACGTCAAAATCGGATTTATCAGGTTCTGTATCCGGAGGTGTTACAGGATCGGTGTCTGGAGGTATTACAGGCGGAGCGTCGATCACGGTTACCGTAAAGCCGTTTTCTTCCGCATATTCATAAGCAGCCGAGCCTTCCGCGCAAAGGATATTCATATCCCAGCGTATATAATCATCATTACCATAGATATTTCCTTCCCAATACCCATACGGCTTATTCTTTTCTATACACTGTATCAGATTATATCCCACAGAATACGGCTCTAAAACCGTTCGGGGATCTGTAACCGTCAGGGTATAAACTCCGCTGCATCCGAACGCGCCTTTTTTAATGAGCTTAACGCCGTACGGTACCTCATAGCTTCGCTCGGAGCGCAAAGGACACCATATAAGCTCGGCGCCGTCCTTGCTGTACAGCACGCCGTCCTCGCTCTTATAGTAAGGGTTGTCCGGAGCAACATTTATCGCGCTGAGCGATGTACAGTTTGCGAAAGCTCCAAAATCAATCCGCGATACCGACGCGGGTATGTCTATCTCCGTAAGTCCGCTGCAACCGAAGAATGCCGCCATACCGACCGTTTTAAGTCCTTCCGGCAAAGTTATCTTCTTAAGGTTTTCTTCGTATGATATGCAATAATCACGACCGTTCCATCGATATTCCGGACTGTAAAACGCATAATCAGCGATAACGGTAGTTCCGGCTTTGACCGTAAGCTCGGTATTTTCCGGCATAGTACCCTTGTACTTATACAGCACACTGTCGATATATACAGGCCCTTCCGGCTGAGCGTTATAGTATGCCGTGCCGTCAAACGAATGACCGCCTATGCTTACGACCGAATCCGGTATGTCGATATCCGCAAGATTCCCGCAGCCGCGGAAAGCTCCGTAGGCTATTTCGGTCACGCTGTCAGGAACAGTTATCTCTGTCAGTCCCGTACAGCTCGAAAATGCGTCACTACCTATACCGGTAATACCGTCATATACCGGCAGAGATGTAAGACTGCTGCAACCGTAAAACATTCTGTCACTGATATATGTTACTCCTTTCGGGAGCGTAACATCGGTAAGATTACTGCATCCGGAAAATACACTGTTACCGAGACTTGTAACATGATCAGGCACGGTTACCGCGGTAAGTCCCGTACAGTACGAAAACGCTCCGCTTCCTATACCCGTAATACCGTCATGTATCGGCAGAGATGTAAGACTGCTGCAGCTATAAAACATGCCGTCACTGATATATGTTATTCCTCTCGGGAGCGTAACGTCGGTAAGATTGCTGCATCCGGAAAATACACTGCTGCCGAGGCTTGTAACATGATCCGGAACGGTGACTTCGGTAAGTCCCGTGCATCCCGAAAAAGCACGATCCCTTATTTCCGTAATACCGTCATGTATCGGCAGAGACGTAAGACTGCTGCAACCGGAAAACATACTGTCACTGATATATGTTATTCCTCTCGGAAGTGTCACATCTGTCAGATTGCGGCATCCGAAAAATACGCCGTCACCGATGTTCGTAACACTGTTCGGCAATGTGACAGAGGTAAGACTGCTGCAATAGTAAAATGCATAACTGCCTATGCTTTTTACACCGTTTTCTACATTCAGGTCGGTAAGACTGCCACAGCCTCCAAATGCGCTCACGCCTATGCTTTTGACGCTGCCCGGCACTGTCACATCGGTCAGTTTTGAACAATCGCCAAATGCTCGATCGCCTATGGTTTCAACGCCGCTCTGTATAGTCAGTCCGGTAAGACCGCTGCAATAGTAAAATGCTTCATTTCCTATATTTTTAACGCTTCCGGGTACTGTCACGCTGCTCAGAGACGAACAACGGTAAAATGCTTTGTCCTCTACAGCGGTCAGGCTGTCCGGCAGAGCCGCGCTTTCGAGTGACGTGCAATCTTCAAAAGCCATTTTGCCGATCGAAAGAAGTCCCTGTGGCAGCTCTACTGCCTTAAGTGAGCTGCATCCGGCAAACGCTCTGTATACGATATCCGTAACTCCGTCAGCTACGGTGACTTCCGTGAGCTGACTGCAGCCGCTGAAAGCGTCGCTTGCGATCTGCGTTACAGTATCCGGCATATCGTAGCTTCCGTTCTTGTTTTTATCGCAGGATATGACCTTAGTCATATCGGAATTATAGGTAACTCCGTCGACAGTGACAAAATGCGCCGAGCCTTCGGCGACGGTAATATTAAGAAAATCGTATATGGAATTTCCCAGAACATCGATATCTGCCACAGATGCAGGCACGGTATAATCCGCGCCCTTGCCGATCGGATATACAGCAAGGGTATCTCCCTGCTTGTTGTATACTACTCCGTCGATATCAGAGTAATACGGATTATTCTCAGACACCGATATGGCCGTGAGATTTTCACACTTTCGAAACATGGCCGCATCGAGATATTTCACTCCGCTTCCGACGGTGACCGTTTCGAGTACCTCATCATAATCATAATAACCTGTGAGAAACGCGTTATCGCCGATATATTCGACCGAATCGGGAATTATAAGATGTTTTATTCTGTTCATCGCGCTTCTACCGAGTGAAAGAATACCCCTGACAGGCTTGCCGTCTATCACAGGCGGTATCTGCACAGTCTCATAGATAAGGTTGCAGGTAGTGATAAAAAGTCCGCCGTCCTGCTCGGTGTACTCAAAGTCTGCCGACGACTTCAGATCAACCGCTACGGTGGTCTCTGCATCTCCGTACCGAACGGTAAATGTATTATTTCCTCCGACCGTCCAGGGCTTTTCACTCTGACTGTGTTCGACCTTGAGCATCGGATCATCTTCAAAATGATCTCTATAGTATCCGGTCAGATAAGTTCCGTCGCTCAACGTGACCTTGTAATAGAATTTCGGAATTCTGCAAATAACATTTCCGTTTCCGTCCAAAGAGTAATCTCCTCTGTTTTTAACAACAGACTCGATATTAAGCACCTCTATCGAAACATACTGCGGCTCGTTGCTCTCCGCCTGAGCCTGAACACCGTCGGCATTCTGAATATCCCCGGCATTCTGAATGTCGGCGCTGTCTTGAACACTGCTGATACTCCAAGCATCACTGACATTCAGACCGTCTGCCGCGTATGCAGGCAGGCAAGCCGACGGCAAAGACGCCGCTGCGATAAGCAGTGCCAGCACGGACGCAAGCCGTTTTTTAATTGCTTTCATGAAACTTCCTCCTTGATTTTTTAATTTATATTTTTAATAAGGGGCAATGCCCCATATTAGGCATTTCAGCGGCGGAGCATACCGCCGTCAAAAAAGTAACCTCAGCCCGCCGCCTAAAAGGCGGGGGGATCTGCATAAAGGTTATATCAATGCTTGTCACAGACCGCCGGCATACGGTCCGAAGCATAATATCCCATATCGATCTTACGGCATCCGTCGGAAAGCAGCATACCGCTCTCGGTGCAATAAGCCGCGGCCTTTACACCGATGCAGTCCGGAAATGACTTTTCCGTATCGCTTTCAAATTCCGAGACAGCACGCGAAAATATTTCGGCGGCACGGTTTTTGCCGATCTCCGTCCCGTGCCATACCGCGCAGCTGTACTGCGGAGTAAATCCGACAAACCAGTTTCCGCCGTCTCCGGTTCCCGTCTTTCCGCCGACGGGAATATCTCCGCAGGCAGCGCCGCTTCCCGTACCGTCCGGCGAAATAACGCCCTGCAGCAATCGGTTCATGATATACGCCGTAGTTTCCGATATAACACGGCTATCCGTGCGCACGCGCTCATATACGGCGCCGCCGTCCTTATCACATATCCCGGAAACCGCACGCGGCTCGTTGTATATGCCTCCGTTTGCAAACACCTGATAATATCCCGCCATATCGACAGGACTCAGTCCGTCGTAAAGATATCCGAGCGCGACGTTTCCGATAACCTCTTCTTCACCGTATATCGCCGCCCTGCTTTTCTCAGACTAAAGAGATATCCCGAATTTATTTTTAAGAAAATTCATGGAATTAAAAACGCCGACCGTCTGCATACATTTGACCGCCACTGTATTAAGCGACTGCTTCACCGCGTCGTAAACGGTCGTTTCTCTGTAGGTATATGTTCCGGTCGCGTTGGCAGGCCAGTCCTGCTCGTTTCCGTCCTCTCCGGATATTTTTTTATATGGTGAATCCTCATATACCGACGACCATGAAGCGAGACCGTTTTCAATCGCTGGCGCATAAACGGAAAGCGGCTTAAATGCCGAATACGGCTGCGCTTTCGCTGCCGCACGGTTATGATATTCTTCCGTGCGCGCGCCGCCGCTGTACACTGCAAGCAGATCTCCGCGCAGGTCGGTGACGGCGGCTCCGAAGGAAAGTCCGCCGCCTTCCTCCTGCTCATATGCCTTTTTTAAAGATGCATAAATATCACAGTCAAGATTTGTATATATTACGTATCCTTCGCTCAGCAGAAGACGTTCGGCTTCCTTTAGGTCACAGTCGCGTATATCGCCGATTATCCCCGCCGCTTCGGACAGTACTATGTCGAGATAAGCGCGGTATTCGTTATCGGCAAGCGTCTGATCGAAAGTACTGCGCGCCAGCGCCGCAACAGTCCGTCCGTCGTCCGAGAGGACCGTAAGCTCCCGCTCCGGCGCTTTTTTCGAGCAGCCGGACAGCACTGCACACTGCATGACGGCTGCTGCCGCCAAAAATCCCGCCGCAAATTTTTTCACAGATGATCTCATTTCTGCTCCGATGCCTCCATAGCCGAAATATAATTTTCTATCTCCTCAGGCAGACGCAGCGTCGGCTGATCATTTATCATCCTGCCGAGACGGCTGAGTCTCTTTTCGGTGTTCTCCAGCTTTTCCTTTGCGCCGATAAGCTCCCTGCGGCATATTTCCGCGCTGTCAGTATCCCCTGCCGAACGGTAAAGCGCGATCCCGTTTATGAGCATGTAGCAGTACTCCTCGTATTCTTCATATGCAAACGGCGCATTTTCAAAGATCAGATCCTTATATTTTATCACCTGCGCAAAATCTCCTTTTGAATAAGCATATCTTGCTTTTGCGCTGTATGCGACCTGAACATGAGAATTCCGCGCGATAATGCCGTCTGCCTCTTTATCGGCAGCGGCGATATCCTTCTCCCCGGTGAGCATAGATATCTCGTTTTGTGTGTTCCACGGATACATGGCATGTGCCGCGCCGTACTGCCCGAAACGGGACAGTGCAAGCGCCGTTCCCATATAGACGCTCAGTACCGCCGCGGCTGCCGATATGCATATCAGAGCCTTTTTTCCGCTCCTGCCGGGCTTTAAAAAGATCTCTTTTCCGTCGGTATAATCAGAAAACAGCATAAGCACAAAAAATACCGCTATAAACTGCAGATCGAAATCAAAGCAGCTATGCATAAGAACCGCGATCAGGATCAGCTTTTTATAAAACGGATTTTTACCGTTTTTCAGGGCGCGGAATACCGCCGCGGCAAAAAGGATAAACGGAATCCAGCCGACGTCGAGCATAAGCTGCAAAATATCGTTATGTACAAATCTGACCGAGTAAAGCCCTGTCTGCACCGACTGCTGGATATAGTACCAGCCCATATATCCGAGACCGAACGGATGCGTCGCGATGACCGGCAGAGCGTCGCGGAAATACAGCAGACGGCCGACAAAGGTACTCTCACTGAGCGATACCGTAAATATCCTTCCGAATACGCCCGTATTTCCGGAGATCAGCACAGCAGCGGCAAACGCTATGACTACAAAAGCAAGTACGCCGAGTACGGCAAATTTTATACGTCTGTTTTTGCCCGAAAGAAGCATGAGCGGACAGAATATCGCCGCCATAACCGCAACGGTCCTGCATCCGGTGTACACGATTCCGAAAAGAAGCAGAGCAAGAATAACAAAATCTGCCGCGGAATATTTATCTTTTGAAAGAACAACAAGCACCGCAATCAGCAAAAAAAGCGCAAAGGTATTCGGATACTGAAAAAATCCCGCAAGCCGTCCCGCAACAGAGAAAAACGGTCTGAATAGCGGTATCTGCATTCCTGCCGCCGGCAAAACCGTCATGACAGCGGCGACATACGGAAGACGGTGTATGATACCGTCGGTATCTTTTTGCTGCATAAGCAGCAAAAGAAAGAGCGGCGCGGGAAGAAATTTCATAAAGCCGATAAACGCCGCCCCGGAATCGACCGCCCAAAAGGCGCTCAGCGCATAAAAAAACAGAGCGGCGGCAGAAGCTATTAATATCGGCGAGCGGTAAAATTTCAGTTTTCCCGTTCCCGCCAGTCTGACGCACAGCATGACAAGTATCACCGCAGATACTGCGCATGACAGATATTCGTGAAATATTCCTATAAAAAACAGGGAAATAACCAGCAGTATCTCCGCGAAATTTATCCGTTTTATCCGGTCGGTAATACCCATTTGAATCCTCCGAAATATATAATATCGTAAAAGCAAGGCGCAAGCCTCGGTACGCTGCTTCGCTGCGACAAAACGACACTGTCGTCTTGCTTTTAGTTATTCAATGTTCGCTCAGACATCCGAAGGCTTGCACGGCAAGGCTTCGGTTTACGCCGTGAGGTTATTTTATCATCTGCCGAAGCGGCAACCCGGACACATGCCTTTATCATTAAAGCCGCATGTCATATGCCTTTGAAGGCATGTGACGGACATGCTTACAGTCCGTTTTAAAATCGTCAGCATGTCCAAAGTCCGGACACATTCATATACAAAGTTTATTATATATTAAAAATTAAACAAAGTCAATGTTAATAATATTTTAATATATATGATCTTCCGAATTTCTGCTTTTTTCGGACTTCCGTAACATGAAATAAAAAATCCCGTCCGATGAGTTAAAGCCACTTCGGACAGGATAATATATTTATTTTAAGCTGAGCAGGTCGGCGCTTACAGCCGCTCGCCGAGTATCTTTGTATACTTTGCGTAAAATTCCTCATAACGCCCCTCGTCGAGAGCAAGGCGGATCTCTTTCATCAGATCGTTATAGAAGTAGAGATTATGAAGCACGCAAAGCCGCATACCGAGTATCTCCCGCGCCTTGAAAAGGTGCCGGATATAAGCCTTTGAATAGCGGCGGCACGCGGGACATCCGCAGTCCGGATCTATCGGAGTGTCGTCGCGGATAAATTTCTCGTTGAGTAAGTTGAGCTTTCCCTTCCAGGTAAAGAGGTTGCCGTGACGCGCGTTGCGGCTCGGCATGACGCAGTCGAAGAAATCTACGCCGAGATGAACGGCTTCGAGTATATTCAGCGGCGTGCCGACTCCCATAAGATATCGTGGCTTGTCCGCCGGCATATAGGGTTCTACAGCGTCGATGATACGGTACATATCCTCCGTCTTTTCCCCGACAGCAAGACCGCCGATCGCATAGCCGTCAAGATCAAGCTCGGCGATCTGCTCCATATGAGCTACACGCAGATCCTCGTATGTTCCGCCCTGCCCGATTCCGAACAGCATCTGCTGCTTGTTTATCGTCTGCGGAAGTGCATTGAGACGCTCATGCTCGTCGCGGCAGCGTACAAGCCAGCGGTAGGTGCGCTCGCAGGACTTCTTTACGTAATCGTAAGGCGCGGGATTCTCGACGCACTCGTCGAACGCCATAGCTATTGTAGACGCGAGATTAGACTGGATCTGCATACTCTCCTCAGGTCCCATAAATATCTTTTTTCCGTCAAGATGCGACGAGAAGTAAACACCCTCCTCCTTTATCCTGCGGAGCTTTGCAAGCGAGAACACCTGAAATCCGCCCGAATCGGTCAGCACAGGACGGTCCCAGTTAAAGAATTTATGTATACCGCCGAGATCGCGTATAAGATCATCGCCCGGACGTATATGCAGATGATAGGTGTTGGACAGTTCGACCTGACACCCGACGTTGTACAGATCGAGAGTCGATATTCCGCCCTTGACTGCGGCGCTCGTTCCGACGTTCATGAAAACAGGAGTCTGAATAGTTCCGTGGACGGTCTCCATAACGCCGCGGCGTGCGCGTCCCTCTTTTTTTATAACCTTGAATGACATAAAGTAGTTTACCTTTCTGTATTTAAAAGCATCTGCGGTCTGCGTTTTGTGCCGCGCCTTGTCATTTCGAACGCAACGGGGCGTCCGTGCAGGCAGGCACGCAGTTTCAGATCCGCTTAAAACGGTGTTCGATATCGCGCCTTGTCATTTCGAACGCGACGGGACGTCCGTGCGGACAATAACGTATTTTGGGATTTGATATGACCTGCTCGCATATCCATTTTATGTGCGACATGTCGTCGGAATATCCCGCCTTGACAGCCGCCTTGCAGGACGCCTGATAGAGCGCCTGCTCGAATATTCCGTTTCTCGACAGCTCCGCGCCCTCGCCGCCGTCCGAGAGTCTCGCGAGCATCTCGGTAAACATGTCGGCTGCCGCCGAATGTTCAACACCGCAGGGTATCTGAGTAACGGCCGCCGTGCGGTTTTCCGTATCAAGACTGTAATCGTATCCCGTCGCGAGTATCTCATCGCGGTAATCCTCCGCAGCCTGAAGCTCCTCATAGGAAAGCTCTATCTTTTCGGGAAGCATGAGTATCTGGGGAAAATTCTCTCCCTTTCCCATATTTTCGCGCATACGCTCAAAAATTATGCGCTCATGTGCAGCATGCTTATCTATAACAAGCACGGAGTCGCCAAGCTCAACAAATACATATGCATTCGCCGCAACGCCGATTATGCGGTAATCGGGAATCTTTTTATGCTCTGAATCACTTGTATTGCGTGTATTATCCGAATCATCAGATATACCGGCAGTATGCCCGGGCACAGAAAGCTCAGATGCGGCAGCACCGTCACTGATTCCGTTTATATCTTTTATATCTGCTATATCCGCGGCTGCACTGCCGCTTTCTGCCTCTGTGCCTCCGCTCTGTACGGCGGTATCAGCGGGATCCGAAAAGTTCGGGGCCGCTGTCGGTTCCCGGACAGGGACTTCGGAGGCTTCAGGGGTATGCCGCGTGTCAAAGCTATTTCCGTATTTTATGGCTGCCGCGCCGTTCTGTACGCCATATGAAGCACGGTCTTGCGCTCCGCGCATGTCCCCGGTAATATCGCTTTGCCCGCCGCGCACACCTTGAGTAACACTGCTTTGCTCGCCGCGCATATTCTGAGTAACATCGCTTTGCGTTCCGCGCATGCCCCCGGTAATATCACTCCGCGCTCCGTTTTCATCATTTCCGGTCGTCGGTGCAGCACCGTCAGGCGCGGTATCAAAAGCTGCGGCTGCCTCCGCCGGCTGTCCCGAAGCCGCACTGCCGCGCGGCCCTGCGTATTTCTCTCCGGTTGCCGCCGCACTGCCGCCCGTGCTTATGCGCCCCTCTTCCGTCTTTGACGCGGGAGCGTCCGGCTCCTCATACTCTATATCGAGCAGACTCCTCGGTATACGGCCGCGTCCGGCGGAATATTCCGTTCTGTCGGGCATCGGCGCGAACGCGGTAACCAGCTGATCCGCCGATGTACTGCTTTTGTTCGGTTCGTATTTCGGACGGTCGATATTGTAAACGAGTGCGCCGCGCACGGCGGAATAGATCGCGTCAAAAACTTCGCGGTCGCTGGTAAACTTGACCTCAAGCTTTGACGGATGAACATTTACATCGACAAACACGGGATGCATGGTTATGTACAGCACACAGACGGGAAATTTCCCCGACGGTATGTATGACTGAAAAGCCTCCTCAAGAGCCGCAGTGGTAACAGAGCTTCTTATATATCTTCCGTTAACAAAGAAAATTTCAGAGTGGCGTGTCTTTTTTGCAAGCTCAGGCGAACCTATAAATCCGTCAACGCCGATGCTGTTCTGCATACCGTGAACGGAGATAAGTCCGCGCGCAGTATCCCTGCCCATGACGGCATATACTGCGTTTGCAAGCTTATTATCGCCCGCGGTACGGAATCTGAGCTTGCCGTCGCATATGAGTCCGATAGATACCTCGGGATGCGAGAGCGCGAGCTTTTCAACTGCAGATGTGACCGCCATCGTCTCTGAGGAATCCTTTTTGAGAAATTTACGTCTTGCAGGGACGTTGGCAAAAAGTTCTTCGGCCATTATAGTCGTTCCGACAGCACATCCGATATCCTCTACCGTCATGACCTTTCCGTCCCGGCATTCGACAAAAGTTCCGCTGTCAGTTCCGGGCTGTTTTGTATATATGCGGAGCTTTGTGACCGCAGATATCGCCGCAAGCGCCTCTCCGCGAAAGCCGAATGTCATGATCGCGTTAAGATCGGCTCCCGTTTTCAGCTTGCTCGTCGCATGTCTTTTTACGCACATAGCCGCGTCGGCGCGGCTCATTCCGCAACCGTCGTCTGTCACACGCATGAGCGATATGCCGCCGCCCTGTATTTCGACAGTGACATTTTTTGCTCCTGCGTCTATCGAATTTTCAACAAGCTCCTTTATCGCCGACGCGGGACGCTCAACGACCTCTCCGGCGGCAATAAGATTTGCAACATTAAAATCAAGTACATTTATAACGTTATTCATTTAATTCCCACCATCTCCCGCAAAATCAGTATCAAAAAACGTTTTTTAAGATCCGCCCGATCTTTCGGACGCGTACAGCCATGCCCGCAGCGCACGGAGTCATCATATCCATATCGGGCGCCGCTCCGCCGCGGCTGATCATAGCAGTTTTTTCAGTTCATACAACGTATCGAGTGCGTCGCGCGGAGTCATCATATCCATATCAAGCGCCGCGATCCGGTCGCGCAGTTCCGCCGCGCCGAGATCCTCGAAACTCACATTCTCAGGCTCGTCCGGCACAGGTTCTTCAGATTCGAAAAGCCGCTGTGCCGCCGCGCTTTTTTTCTCAAGTCCGTCGAGAATAACACGCGCGCGCTTTATTATCTCGCCTGGAACGCCCGCCAGCTTCGCGACCTCAATACCGTAGCTGTCGTCCGCCGCTCCGCGGAGTATCCTGCGCAGAAATATCAGCTCATCGCCCTTTTTCTTCGCGGCGATATTATAGTTTACAACGCCCGGAAGCGTGTCTGCAAGCTCGGTAAGCTCATGGTAATGCGTCGCAAACAGTGTCCGTGCGCCGAGCTTTTTGCCTGCGGTATACTCCGCCACCGCACGCGCTATGCTCATTCCGTCAAATGTACTCGTTCCGCGGCCTATCTCGTCATAGATTATAAGACTGCGCTTTGTCGCATTTTTCAGTATGTAAGCGACCTCGTTCATCTCGAGCATAAATGTCGACTGTCCCGCCGCAAGGTCGTCCGACGCACCGACGCGCGTAAACAGCTTGTCCGCAATTCCTATTCTCGCAGACGCGGCAGGTACAAACGAGCCGATCTGCGCCATAAGCGTTATCAGCGCGACCTGACGCATATATGTCGATTTTCCCGCCATATTCGGACCGGTTATTATCATCAGGCGGTTGTGTTCTGTATCGAGCAGCGTATCGTTCGGAACGAAGCAGCCGCTGCGGACGAACTTCTCAACGACCGGATGCCGTCCGTCGCGGATATCGAGAATGTCACTGTATTCGATCTCGGGACGGACGTAACCTCCGTCAAAAGCGACCGACGCAAACGAACAGTACACGTCGAGCCGCGCAAAGCAGGACGCGTTCCGCGCTATTGCGTCCGAAGCTTCATTTACAAGATCGCGGAGCGAGCAGAAAAGCTCATATTCAAGCGCGCTTACCTTGTCGACAGCGCCGAGGATCGTCGCCTCCATATTTTTAAGCTCGTCGGTTATATACCTCTCGCCCGTTGTAAGCGTCTGCTTACGTATATAGTCGGAGGGAACCGCCGAAACGTATGATTTTGAGACCTCTATGTAATAGCCGAACACGCGGTTGTAGCCGATCTTGAGCGTTTTGATTCCCGTCCGCTCACGTTCGCGCTCCTGTATTTTCAGCTTGTATTCCTTCGAATTATTGATTATTCCGCGCAGCTCATCTATCTCGCTGCTGTAGCCGTCGGCTATCATTCCGCCTTCGCGGACGGTCACCGCAGGTTCTTCGTCGATCGCGCGGAGAAGCTTTTCGGAAAGCTCTGCAAGCGGATCAAGCTCGGCAAAAATTCTTTTCAGCTCGGCAGAACCCGACTCGCACAGCAGCTCCTTGATATAAGGTATGACCGACAGAGTCTTACCCACTGCTAAAAGATCGCGCGCGTTCGCCGTACCGTAGCTGACACGCGCCATAAGACGCTCCAGATCCGACACCGCGCCGAGCGTTTCGGAAAGCTCCCTGCGCAGCATATAGTCGTCACAGAGCTGAGCCGTCGCGTCCTGACGCGCCGAAATCGCCGCAGCGTTGCGCAGCGGTTTTTCTATCCACCTGCGCAGAAGCCGCGCTCCCATAGACGTGCGCGTGCGGTCAAGCACCCAGAGCAGAGTACCGCGCTTTTCCCCGTCGCGCATGGACTGGCAAAGCTCAAGATTTCTTCTCGTTCCCGCGTCTATCTGCATATACTGATCCTCGGAATAGAACCGCAGATCCTTTATGTTCGGGATCTCCCTGCAATATGTCTCTTCAAGGTATCTCAGCATTGCTCCGAGCGCGCATACGCTCTGCGGTTTTTCCGCCCCGATCTCCTGCGCGGTCTTTCCGAAAATATCCTTTATCCGGAGCTGTGCCTCGTTATATTCAAAATAATCGCATCTGCGGTCGTCGACCGTTCCACCGATGCGTTCGCGGACAAAAGCAGTAACCTCGGAAAGGCTGTCCGAAGAAACATTTATAAGAAGCTCGCGCGGCATATACGCAGCTATTTCGTTTATAATACGCTTTTCAAGATCGTCTCCCGAGATAAACGTTCCACGCAGCTCGGCAGTGGAAACATCGGAAAAGCACACGCCCGCACCGCCGTCCGATACGGAAACAGTGCAGAGATAGTTATTCTTTTCGTCGTCAAGGAGTCCGTTTTCTATAAGCGTTCCGGGAGTAACGATGCGGACTACTTCACGCTTTACAAGTCCCTTTGCCGATGCAGGATCCTCCGTCTGCTCGCATATGACGACCTTGTGTCCTCTTGAAACAAGCTTACCGATATAGCTCTCGCTGCTGTGATACGGTATACCGCACATCGGCGCACGCTCCTCAAGTCCGCAGTCCTTGCCGGTGAGAACAAGCTCAAGCTCACGCGATACCGTTTTTGCGTCCTCGAAAAACATTTCATAGAAATCTCCGAGCCTGAAAAAGAGTATTGCGTCCTTATATTTTTCCTTTACGCTCAGATACTGAGCCATCATCGGTGTTACCGGCATTTCTCTGTCCGTCCTTTCCCTTGTCGTCATTTCGCACAGTATAAATGTGCCTGCGCACGGTCATGATCTTCCGCACTGATATTTCTATTTTTCGGCAGCGCCGGATCTTTGCCGCGCGCATTTCTCTTTATATCCAAAACACGGCGGCGCGGAAAGCGCCGCCGTTATGATTAGTGGCAGCCGCCGCAGGAGGAACAGTTTCCTCCGCAGGAATGCTCGCCTGTAATAGCAAAATTGATCTCCTCGTTTACATCGTTCATAAGCTTGCCGACAGCGTCGTGAGCCTCGAGATATTCTCCGTATGTCTTGCGGGAGAGAATTCTTCCGTAAAGTGCGTCAAGACGCTCGCGGACAGCCTTTCTCGCTTCCTCATCGTCAACGCCCTCCATTGCCTTCTGCTGAGCATTGTACTCGGCAATATCTGCCTGAAGCTCCGCGTCTGCGTGAAAAGCCGCCTCAGCCGCATCCGCACGCTTCATAACATCGGTCTTTTTAAGCATGAGCCCAAGCTCACGCGCAAGTTCCATTACTTCCATTTAATTATACCTGCTTTCATTTATTTACAATATATACCGCCGCCTGCGAAAAAACAAGACCGCAGCGAATCCGTGCCGCAAAATTCCGGTTCGCGGCAAAAAGGTTCATCCGCCCGCTGCATATCCGCATTAAAGCGCTGTACACATTATCATATATTCGGGTTGGGCGCACAGCGCCGCCATATGGTGTTTTCAGCGCGAAGCCGTACTCCCACTGAAAAATCAAGTGAAATCCTCCGCCCGCAGAGATGTGGGACGCCTTACTTCAGTTATATTTCCGCCGCGGCGTCCGTATCCGCAACAAGATGACCGTAAAGAGCATATGTCTCCGCTTTATCGATAAAGACTCTTACCTTTTGGCCCGCAAGCGACTGCGGTCCTTCGAAATGAACAAGTCTGCTCTTTTCGTTCCGTCCGGTAAGCTTTGTGGCATCCGTTTTGCTTATGCCCTCGACAAGTACCTCTATGCATTTTCCCTCGTACTGCTTGTTTTTATCGAGAGATATGCTGTTTTGCAGATCAAGAAGTCTGGCAAAGCGCTCTTTTTTTATCTCATCGGGTATCTGACATTCCATAGACGCGGCCGCCGTACCCTTTCTGGGTGAGAATATGAACGAATAGAGCGAATCGTATCTGACAAGCTCGAGCATACGGAGCGTATCCGCAAAATCCTCCTCTGTCTCGCCGGGAAATCCGACGATGATATCGGTGCTGAGAGAGATATCGGGGATCCTTTCACGGAGATATCTCACCGTGTCCATGTATTTCTCCGCGGTATAGCGGCGGTTCATAAGTCCGAGTATCCTGTCGCTTCCCGACTGGAGCGGCAGGTGGAACTGCCTTGCGATCTTAGGATTTGCCGCGATCGTGTCGATAAGCTTATGCGATACGTCCTTCGGGTGGCTGGTCATGAACCTTACGATAAAATCGCCCGGCATGGCGCAGACGTCCGAGAGAAGATCCGCAAAATCGTAGCGTCCGCATTCGGTGTCCAGCCCGTATGAGTTGACGTTCTGACCGAGAAGCGTTATCTCGCGGTAGCCCGCCTGCGCAAGAGTCCTTACCTCTTCGAGGATATCCTCTTTCTTTCTGCTGCGCTCTCTGCCGCGCACGTACGGTACGACACAGTATGTGCAGAAATTATTGCAGCCATACATGATGCTTACCCACGCCTTAAAGCTGCTGAAACGGTGAACAGGCAGTCCCTCGGCGATCGTTCCGGCGTCCGAATTTGAGAAAAACTGACGTTTTCCGCCTGTTATTGTTTTATAGAGTATCTCCGGAAATCTGTAATTGTCCGACGTTCCGAAAAGAAAATCTATATAGGGATATTTATGCTTTATATCCTGACTGCGATGCTCCTGAGAGACCATGCAGCCGCATATGCCGATCAGAAGCTCCGGATTTTTCTCTTTTATGTGCTTGAACTGCCCTGCTATCGAGAGCGTTTTAAGCTCGGCATGCTCGCGCACGGCGCATGTGTTTACGATTATCAGATCGGCACATTCGGGATCGTCGGTCACGGTATATCCCATACATTCCGCCATTCCGCAAAGCCGCTCGCTGTCCGCTTCGTTCTGCTGGCAGCCGAAGGTCTGCATGTAAACATGCTTTTCTGCGCCGCCCAGTATCCCGCGAACAAGCTCCATATATCTGTACTGTCCGGCGATCTGCTCGGACGTGACGGTTACTGTTTCTCTTGCCATCGTGCTTCCTGCTTTTTCGGTTTGATTTACGGCAATGCATAAAATTCGACATTACCGCTGATAATAATTTATTATAAGCTAAATTTATTTTCGTGCAGAGAACATTGTGTGAATTGATTATGAACAAACCGTACAGACATGCCCGGCACAAAATATTTTTTTCTCCGCCACACTGTGACACTTTTTTCACAGTGCGGATACTAAAATAGAACTAAAAGCAAAATGTCCCCGCCTCTTTTGCGGCGGGCTGTACTTACTTTATCGGCGGCGGATTCTGCCGCAGCCGAAATGTTGAATGACGGGACAGCATCCCCTACTAAACTTAAAGCAGATATAATATCAAATCAAAGCTGAGAAAGGAACGTAAAAAATGCAGGAAATAACATGCACTACAAAAATGCAGGGAACTACGCTGATCGCCTATGTCGGCGGCGCGATAGATCACCACACTGCGCGGCAGGCGCGCGAAACGATCGATTCCGATATTGTTGACTTCCGTCCCGAAAAGATCGAACTCGATCTCTCCGAAGTCGAGTTCATGGACAGCGCCGGACTCGGTCTGATACTCGGACGTTACGCAAAAATAAGCGAAAGAGGCGGTACCCTCTCGGTCAAAGATCCCTCCGACGCAGTCGTAAGAATCATAAAAATGGCAGGCGCACATAAATATGTTTCGATCGAATACAGCAAAAAAACGTCAGATGAAAACAAAGCGCTCTGCGGAAAGGAGTACCGGGCATGAGGGCAACTATAGTAAATTCAATGAAGCTTGAATTTGATTCAAGCAGCTGCAACGAGAGCTTCGCGAGAAGCACCGTGTGCGCTTTCGCCGCACAGCTCGATCCGACGCTCGCGGAGCTTACGGAAGTCCGTACCGCTGTCTCCGAAGCAGTCACAAATTCGATAATCCACGGCTACATAAGCAAAACCGGAAAGATAACCGTCACCGCATCGCTGTACAGCGACAGGCATATAAAAATAACCGTTCGCGACCGCGGAGCCGGAATTGAAGATATAAATACGGCACGGCTTCCGCTTTATACTTCGGATACATCGGGAGAGCGCGGAGGAATGGGATTCTCCATCATGGAAAGCTTTACCGACAAGATGAAGGTCGTGTCCGCCCCCGGAAAGGGGACGACGGTCACACTGATAAAATATTTTGACGGAGAATGAGCGTGGCAGCGCAAAACATTGCCGCAGCACTCGCGGCGTCTAAAACCGACGCGAAAAAGGATAAGTCTCAGGACACGCCGAACACAGGATCGGACTTTGCCGGCTCACCGCGCATAAAACACCCTGCTGCTGAAAATAAAGCTGCCGCCGCGCAGAGCGGCAGACGCGAGAAAAACGACGAGCTTCTGAAAAAAGCCCAAGAGGGCGACCGTCAGGCGGCGGACGAGCTTGTTCAGAGCAATCTCGGACTTGTCCGGAATATCGCACTGCGCTTTCGCGGACGCGGAACCGACTACGAAGATCTTGTGCAGATAGGCACGGTTGGCATGCTGAAAGCTGTCAAAAGCTTTGATTTCGGATACGGAACGACCTTTTCCACATACGCCGTGCCGCTCATAATAGGAGAGATACGCAGATATCTGCGCGACAACGGACCGATAAAAATAAGCCGCTCGGTAAAGCAGAGCGGAATGCGTCTCATGCGCGAGCGCGAAGCCTTCACCGCGGAATTCGGAAGAGAGCCGAAAATATCAGAGCTTGCAGAGCGCTGCGGAATGTCTGCGGACGAAGCGTCGGAGGCGCTTGAAGCATGCGCGGACATCTGTTCGCTCAGCGCCCCTGCCGGAGATGACGGAAGCCTGACGCTCGAAGGCACACTGCAGGATCCCGATGACCGCATAGCATCGGCGGCGGACAAAATAGCGCTCGGAGAAGCGCTCCGCACACTCCCCGCGCTGCGGCGCGAGATCATATTTCTCAGATACTATAAAAATATGTCTCAGCAGCAGACGGGAGAAAAGCTCGGAATATCGCAGGTCAAAGTATCGCGTGAGGAAAAAAAGATCCTCGAGCAGCTCCGCGCGGTGCTGTAGCAGCAGCCGGACTGACATTCTCGGCATATATTCTCTCCCTGCCTCTCCCTATCGTAAAAACAAAAGGACTGTATCCGGTCACTCAGATCGGATGCAGTCCTTTAAGATTATTTTCTAAGAAGCCTGTCACTTAATAGCGGCCGCAGAGCGGCGGCAGATCACATCATGTCCGCTATATCAAGCACAAGACGTTCGGTCTTTTCCCAACCTATGCACGCGTCGGTGATCGACTTACCGTAAACGCCTCCGCCGACAGGCTGCGCGCCGTCCTCGATGTAGCTCTCAATCATAAAGCCCTTTACAAGTCTCTTTATATCTCCGTTTGCGCGGCAGCTTGCAAGAACGTCCTTTACAATGCGCGGCTGCTCAAACGGATCTTTGCCCGAGTTCGCATGGTTTGTATCGATAATAAGCGCGGGATTTTCGAGTCCCTTTGCGTAGTAAGCCTCGCAAAGATGTGTCAGATCCTCATAGTGATAGTTCGGCATCGACTGACCGTGCTTGTTCATGTATCCGCGAAGGATAGCGTGTGCATAGGGATTTCCCTGCGAATGAGCCTCCCAGCCGCGGTAGATAAAGGTATGCTTATGCTGAGCGGCGGTGATCGAATTGAGCATTACAGAGATATCTCCGCCCGTCGGATTTTTCATACCTACAGGTACGCCGATTCCGCTTGCGGTAAGTCTGTGCTGCTGATTCTCGACCGATCGCGCTCCGATCGCGACATATGCGAGCATATCGTCGAGATACTTGTGGTTTTCGGGATAAAGCATCTCGTCGGCACAGGAAAAGCCCGTCTCCTTGAGCGCGCGCATATGAAGCTTTCTGATAGCTATGATTCCCTTAAAAAGGTCGGGTTTTTCGGACGGATCGGGCTGATGGAGCATTCCCTTGTATCCGTCTCCCGTCGTTCTCGGCTTGTTCGTGTAGATTCTCGGAACGATAAGGATCCTGTCGCTTACCTTCTCCTGAAGCACGCGCAGACGCGATATATAGTCCATAACGCTGTCCTCGTTATCCGCAGAACACGGTCCGATAACAAGCATAAGCCTGTCCGATTTTCCCGAAATAACGCTCTTTATCTCCGTATCTCTCTTTTCAACGATCTGCGCCATTTCTGAGGTGAGAGGATACATCTCCTTTACCTCCATAGGAATAGCGAGTTTTTTCTCAAAGATCATATTCATTGCCATAATGCAGATCCCTGCCTTTCATATTTGTTATATCATAAATCGCTGTGTGAAACACAGCAGCGCCGCAAGGCGCGTAACGGCGAAGCCGTGATTTAGTCATTCAATGTTCTCTCAGACGTCCGAAGGCTTGCATAGCAAGGCTTTGGTTTACGTCGTGAGGTTATTATATATATATTTCCCGTAATAAAACGTTTATTTCACATCGAATAATGCGCGGCGCTCGGTCGAGAGGCGCATTTTTTCCTTCATTCCGACCTCGTCTCCCTGTGCAAGCAGCTCCCTGAAGCCGGATATCTCGCCGATAAAACGGTCGAGCTGCGCAAGCAGCGCTTCTCTGTTTAGCATAAAAAGCTCGCACCACATGTTCTCGTTGATCCGCGCGATCCTTGTCAGATCGCGGAAGGAGTCGCCCGTGTAATCCACAAGGTGAGTGTTGTCGCTGCAGGTCATAAGGCTGACCGCGATGCAGTGCGTGAGCTGCGAGACGAACGCGATCATCTCGTCATGCTGCTCGGGCGACAGAACGGATATCCGTCCGAAGCCGATCTCCCTGCCGAGTTCTTTGCACAGCTCTATCGCCTCAGGCGTATTCTTTTCGGTCGGAACAACGATGTAGTTCGCATTTCTGAAGATACGCTCGTCGCTGTTTTCAACGCCGTAGACCTCGCGTCCTGCCATAGGATGCGCCGGAATAAATTCCACATCGGGACGGAGCTGTGCCTGAATATCGTAAACGATCTCGGTCTTGACTCCGGTAACGTCGGTTATCACCGCGCCGGAACGAAGCATATGCTGATTCTCGCTTATCCAACTGCGGAACACCTTCGGATAGAGCGCGAAAACGACGATATCGGCAGAACCGACTGCGTCAGCGTCGGGATAGGAATATCCCTCGTCGATAACGCCGTGTTCCTTTGCATAGATCACCGAGCCTTCATTGCTGTCTATCGCGCTGACGTAATAGCCTTTATTTTTAAGCGCGCGGGCGTAGCTTCCTCCGATAAGTCCGAGTCCCACTATAAGTATTCTTTTTCCTTTGTCAAGCTTCATAGGTGACGTCAACTCCCAACGCGCCGAGCTTTTCGAAAAAGTCGGGCATGCTCTTTGCGACCGATTCCGCGCCCTCGATCTCTCCTCCGACCAGCGTGAGCAGTACCGCAAGCGACATTACTATCCTGTGGTCGCCGTGTCCGCACAGAGGCTGCGCCGGTCTGCTTAACTTTGCAGGTTTCACGGTGACTGTATCGTCTCCGACGGTCACCTCTGCGCCGAGCTTTGCAAGCTCGTCCGCCATTGCCTGCGCGCGGTCGCTCTCCTTGAATCTGAGCCGCCGCGTCTGCGTAAACTGCGCGCCGTTTTTCGCCGCGGCAAGCGCAAACAGTATCGGTCCGAGATCGGGACAGTCCGCAAGCGACAGCTCGGGCGTTCCCTCCGAAAGCTTTTTAAAATAGTCGGTATATACGCGGTCGCCCTGACGGCTGTTTTCCGACAGTCCCGTGATATCCACATCGCCGCCTATATGATTCAGCGCCTCGAAAAACGCCGTTCCCGAATAGTCTCCCTCGACGGTAACATCCTGCGGAGCATACCGCTGACCGCCGCTTATAATCAGTCTGCGCGCGCCGTCGCGCCGCACATGTACGCCGAAGCTCTCGAGCGCGCCGAGCGTAAGCTCAACATACGACATACTCTCGGCAGCGCCGGTTATATTTATAACGCTGTCACCGTTGAGCAAAGGCAGTGCGAACAAAAGTCCGCTTATAAACTGACTGCTCACGTCTCCGGGGATATCGAACGTACCGGGACGAAGCTCTCCGCTCACGGTGATCCCCCCGCCGTCATGCGCGACCGTTATGCCCTGCCCTCCGAGTACCGATTCGTAAACGCCGAGAGGGCGCTCCAGAAGCCGCTCACTTCCGGTGAGCGTTCCGCCTGTGCCGAGCAGGCAGATAGGAATGAAAAATCTCAGAGTGCTTCCGCACTCGCGGCAGGGGAGAAGCGCTCCGCTTTTTATCTTTTCGGGCGTCACGCCCTTTATTTTCACCGTACCGTCCCCGCAGGTATACTGCGCGCCTATCGTGCTCAGACAGTCGAGCGTTGCAAGCACATCGTCCGACGGGATTATTCCCCTGACAATGCTTTCACCGCCGCACAGTCCTGCGCATATGAGCAGGCGGTGCGTCATACTTTTTGACGGCGGAGCCGCGACGGTTCCGCGCGCGGCAGACGGTTCTATTTTTACTCTCATTTTTCCGAAACATCCTTTCCGGAGCCGTACTTTTCCGCAAGATAATCTATCGCCTCAAGATATCCGGCAGTGCCCTTGCCGCATACCGTAAGCACGCATGCGCGGCGGATATAGCTTATATGTCTGAAATCCTCGCGCGTATCGGGATCGGAAATATGGACCTCGACGGTCGGCAGCGATACCGACTTCACCGCGTCGAGCAGCGCAATGCTGGTATGCGTATACGCACCCGGATTTATTACTATGCCGTCGGCGTCGCCGTAAGCCTGCTGGATCTTATCGACAAGGTCTCCCTCATGGTTCGACTGATACAGCTCGACGGTTATTCCCTTTTCCGCGCAGTGCGCGCTTATCATATCGCAGAGTCCGCGGTACGACTGCGAGCCGTAGATATCAGGCTCTCTTATTCCGAGCATGTTGATGTTCGGACCGTTTATTACAAGAATTTTCATTGTTATGGCCATTCCTTTCTGTCCGGCACAGAAGTCCCCGGCGATTCCGGCTCTGCACACAAAACTTCCTGTCTGAAAAATAAATTTTTCAGACTTTGTGCTTCCTTTCGACGCAGTCGACTGTAAGGTCGGCGCTGCCGCACACCTCTATCCGTGTATCGGCGCACGCCGTATATATCCCGTAGCGTTCTTCATATCTCCGTCTTATCGCCTCTGCGCTTCCCGCAAGAGGACGGTCGCGTGTCGGTATCAGCTGTTCTACCGGACGGTCGAGAAAATACAGTCTGCCGTTTTGCTTCAGCGCCGCGACGTTTTCGGGACGGAGTACCGCTCCGCCGCCTGTCGCGATCACGCAGCCGCTCTGCGCCGCCGCGCTCTTTACAGCCTCTGTCTCCCTGTCTCTGAAATATTCCTCGCCGTATTTTTCAAACATTTCGGATATCCGCATACCGCAGTCCGATTCGGTGAGGGAGTCGGTGTCTATAAGTCTGCGTCCGCTCCTGCCTGCGAGTATTCTTCCGACCGTGCTTTTGCCGCAGCCGGGCATACCGATAAGAACAATGTTTTCTTTTTCCGCAAGAAGCTCCGAGTATATTCTGTCGGTTATTTCCGTACCGAGCTGTTTTCCGGTAAATATCTCAGCGGCAAGCACCGCCTGAGCTATCAGCATATACAGTCCGCCCGACGCTTTAAGCCCTGCGCGGAGCGCCTGCGAGACAAGCACTGTACGCAGCGGATTGTACACAGCGTCAAGTACGCCTTCGACATTCGGAAAACTCGAAAGCTCTGCCGGACAGCCGTCGCCATGCGGAAACATTCCGCACGGAGTCGTGTTTATTATTATCTGAGCATCGGCGTGATCCCGATACGCTTCCTCATATGTTACCGCGCCGCCGCGTCCGCTGCGGCTCACTCTTATGACCTGCTTTGCGCCGTGCGCCTGTGCGACAGCCGCCGCGGTAAGGCTTGTGCCCCCCGTACCGAGAATAAGCGTCTTTTTGCCGCCGAAATCTATTCCGGTCTTTTCCGCGAGAGCGGACATTCCGCCGAAATCGGTGTTATAGCCGTACAGCTTTCCGTCCCGGCATACGACGGTATTCACCGCCCCAATCCTCTGCGCGTTTTCGTCGATACCGTCAAGATACGGTATGACAGACTGCTTGTAGGGTATCGTAACATTTATTCCGCGAAATTCATGCTTTCGCATAAAGCCGTCAAGCTCCTGCGGAGCGATCTCACGAAGCTCATAGCCGTACAGTCCTATCCTGCCGTGTATATCGGCGGAAAAACTGTGTCCGAGATGCTCGCCTATTAAGCCGTATTCCATCATGAATTCTCCTTTTGTCCGGCACGCCGTAATGCCGCCGGAATCTTTTTTTACCCGGCATTCTGTCTGCCGTCCGAATCTAAACCGCATTGCCGCTGCTTTTGCCGAAACTCCGAATCTATTCAGATCCCGTCAGAACCGCGGCTTATGCGAGCCAGTCCGTTCCGTATCTCATCGCAAGCGCGTCGCAGAGTACGAGCGCCGCCATACTGTCGACAACTATCCTTGCACGGTGTATTACCGCGGGATCGTGTCTGCCTCCGACGGTAATGTCGGTATCTTCCTTATTTATTATATCCACCGTTTTCTGCGTAACCGATATCGACGGCGTTGGTTTTACGGCGCAGGAAAACAGGATCGGCATACCGTTTGTGATGCCTCCGTTGATACCGCCGTTATTGTTCGTTTCGGTTACAACTCTGCCGCCGCGCATTCTCATAGGATCGTTTGCCTCGCTGCCGCGCATATCGGCAAAGCCGAAGCCTGCCCCGAACTGAACGCCCTTGATCGCCGGAATGCTGAACATTGCGTGCGCCAGAATTCCCTCGACCGTGTCGAACCAAGGCTCTCCGACTCCTGCCGGAACTCCGCAGACCGCCGTTTCAAGAACGCCTCCGACGCTGTCTCCGGCGTTTGCCGCCTCGGTTATAGCGTCGCGCATAGACGGCTCCGCACTGCCCTCAAGCACCGCAAAACTCATATTCTCAAGCAGCCCGATGTCGGCGCGCAATCCTGCTTCGTCCGCCGAAAAGCCGCGGTCATTTATGCCTGCACAGTTCTTTATATGAGTGCCGATAACAATTCCCTTTGCTTTAAGCGCAGAGGTCATTATAGCGCCTGCGGCAACGAGCGGAGCGGTTATTCTTCCGCTGAAATGTCCGCCGCCGCGGTAATCCTCAAAGCCGTGATATTTGAAATACGCGGTCATATCGGCGTGTCCGGGACGCGCCGCGCGCTGCATCTTTTCGTAATCTCCGCTGCGCGTATCCGCGTTCGGAATGGTTATGCAAATCGGAGTTCCCGTCGTATAGCCGTCCTTTACGCCGCTGCATATGCAGAACTTGTCCGTCTCGCGGCGCGCCGTCGAGATCCTGCCCTGCGGTCTGCGGAGATCGAGCCGCGAGACAATGTAATTCTCGTCGACCGGTATTCCCGGTGCAAGTCCGTCGATAACAGCGCCTATCTGCGCGCCGTGGCTTTCTCCGAACAGCGTTACCGAAACGCTCTGACCGAATGTATTTTTCATATCCGAATTTTCCTTTCAGTACAAGTCCGCCCGATATTTGTTATGTCCGCGCAGGCGGTACGCGGAGGTGATGTTTCGCCGCCTGCGGGCGGCGACAAGGGCTGCGCGCCCCTCTGCGTCTCCTTTTTGTAAAAGGAGACGAAAACTTTTTTACAGTAACGTACGATGAAAAAGTCTCACACAAAACGAATTAAAACAGTGACGTTTTTTCGGAAGCGCAGCCGCAGAGGTCTCACATAAAAACGAGCGAAAATATCTTTTTCAAAGTGGTGCTATTTCGGACAACCCCGCAAGCGCCTCCGCTTACAAATACCACTCTCACGCACGTCCGTGCGGAATAAGTTCAAGTCTGCGTGAAAGCTCACTGCGATCCATACGGACAAACTCAAATGAACCCGGAGCTTCGACGGTAACGGCGGTTATCCCGTCCGCCCCCGCCTTTTTATCGTGCATAACGGCTTCTATGACGCTGTCCGCATTTCCGTTATACGATGTGGGAAGCCCAGCGGCTTCAAGCACCGGTATAAGCCTGCTCCGGACGCTGTCCGAACACATCGGTATCATTCCGAGCGCGACGCACTCACCGTGCAGAAGTCCGGAGCAGCCCTCGGCGCTCTCTATACCGTGGCCGAGCGTATGCCCGAAATTCAGTATCCTGCGAAGTCCCTGCTCCTTTTCGTCCTCCTGAACAACATAACGCTTGACGCGCAGCGATCTTATTATTATCTCCTCAAGGCGCGCACTTATGTCTCCGCTCTCAAAAATCTCAAAGAGACCCGGATCAGATGTAAGCGACATTTTAATCGCCTCGGCAAGTCCGTTTGACACATGTCTGCGCGGAAGCGTCGCAAGCAGGTCGGGATCTATAAGCACCCTGCGGGGAGCATGGAACGCGCCGACAGAGTTCTTGATTCCGTTGAGATCGACAGCCGTCTTTCCACCGATGCTCGAATCGAGCTGAGAGAGCAGCGTCGTAGGTATGTTATAAAAATCTATGCCCCGCATATACGATGCGGCGGCAAAGCCGGAAAGGTCTCCTACCACCCCGCCTCCGACAGCGACAACGCAGTCTCGGCGCGTAAAACACTCTGCAAGCATTCTTTTGAGCAGCATAACGTATGTGTCGGGATTTTTCGTCTGCTCGCCCTGCTCTACCGTTACGGTGACAGCGCCGCTGCATGTCGCGGCAACTCTCTGCGCATACTGCGCAGGAACACCGCTGTCGGTGACGACAAGCACCTTTTTATATCCGCAGAGCATATCCCCCGCGCAGTCGATACAGCCCCTGCCGACGGTTATATCGTAGCCGATGCCCGATGTATCGACATGCAGAGTCATTCTGCCGTCCTTTTCGGTGTCTCCGATAAGCTTTCTCTGATATTTCTTTGATATCTCAACCGTATCCGCCGCAAATTTTTTATAATAAGGAAGAATCTCGGGATCCAAGATATATCCGGCGTTTCTGCCGAGCAGCTCCGCCTCGCGCGCTCCGTCAAATACCGGAAGTCCGTTTTCGGATTTATACTGCGCGATAACGCGTACCGCTTTC
Source organism: uncultured Eubacteriales bacterium (assembly GCA_902491535.1). Classification (GTDB taxonomy): domain Bacteria; phylum Bacillota; class Clostridia; order Oscillospirales; family CAG-272; genus UMGS911. Next base: position 22,751 of record CABUHS010000008.1, on the reverse strand, counting down.
ATTCTTTTTTCAAAAAGAGCGGCGATCTCGCGGTCGACCTCGCTCACGGTATTTCTTGCGTCTGTAAAGCTTTTTCCGTCTGTTTTCATGACAAAATTCCTTCCTCATTTATCCGCTTCGCGGCGGTCGAAAATTTCGGTTTTAACGTTCTGTGCGATCCGGCATTGCATCGGAGCCGTACCGGATCATTGTATCGGACGCGCTTCGGCGAAGTCCGCACTTTACGAAATAAAACCGTATCTGCTGCATATATATGCAGTACGCCTTCCCCGCTGCCGCGTCCCGGCAAACAAAAACACCGCTGCGATTTCAGAATACGAAAAGCAGCGGTGGATATTCAGCTTTGTCGGCGAATCCCGCTTGAGGGATTCATTTTCGAACAATGCAATTATCCATCGCTTTTATAAAGTAATAGTAATAAAATACCGATTTGTTCATTGCACTGTTCCTTTCCGAATAATTTAACATTTCAGCCGAGACTAAGACCATAGCCGAAAATACAAGCAGAACCGCCGCCAAGGCAAGTACATTCTGCTTTTAATATAATAGGAGTATACACCTTTTATCAAGGTTTGTCAACGCTTTTTTTACTGTTTTTGCAACTTTTTAATATTTTTCCTGCAAAACCGCTTCCAAAAAAATAATCCGCCGTGAAGAAAAAGTCCGATGCGGCTGCGGCAGTATCGCTTCTTACGCCTTAAAAAGCACGCAGTCTTCTATAGTTCTCCGGTCCGATGTGACCCTTCCGTTTATCACCGTGCCGTTTCCTCCTCCAGAGCCTCCGAGAGTCTCACGCATATCCGACGCAAGCGCGCGGAGCGAATAGCTTTCCGCCCTCTTTTCAGGCGCGGCGGCAGTATAGTCGTAAAGTCCGTCTGTACCCGAAAAAATTATGCATATACAGTCAGCATATTCCGCAATACGCTGAGCAAGCGCGCGACGCGCGGTCTGATCGAGCAGCGGCTCAAATATTATTCTGAATCCGCCTACACTGCCGTCCGTACGGTTCGTTTCCGTTTCAAAAATGCGGTCGCAGAGCGCCGAGCGAAGCTCGCGCACCGCTTTCTTTTCATTTTCAGCCGCTTCAAGCAGGCGAGTCACTCCCTCGGGAAGACTGTCGTCCTTAACTGACAGCAGCGCCGATATTTTATCGGTCGCCGCAAGACGTGCGCGGTGATCGCGAAGCGCAGCCGCTCCGCAGCATACGGTAAGACGCATTCCGCCCTTATATCTTATCGCACCGATGATCTTTATTTCGCCTATCTGCCCGCTCTGAGACACATGAGGCGCGCAGCAGGCGCAAAGGTCGACGCCCTCAGCGGATACGAGCCGAACCGCTCCCGAAATCTCCTTTTTGCTCCTGTACGGCATCGCCGCAAGCTCCTCCGGAGACGGGAAAAAGCAGTCAAAGCGGATATTGCGCGCGACCGCCCGGTTTGCCTCTGTCTCAAGGCGCACAAGCTCCTCTACGTCAAGCTCTCTGTCAAAATCGACCGTTACGGAAACGACATTTCCGCTCCCGTCCTCGGACATATGAAAGCCGACGTTATTACAGCCGAACATGCTGAAAGCAAGTCCGGACAGGATATGCTCGCCGCTGTGGTTCTGCATTCTGCAAAGCCGCTTTTCCGTATCGAGTACACCGCGTACCGCCGAGCCTGCCGGAAGAGGGGAGTCGGTCAGATGAACATGCACACCGTCTCTCTCGGCAGCAGACAGGACATGCACGGTCCTGTCTCCGCATATCAGCACTCCGGAATCCGGACGCTGTCCGCCTCCTCCCGGGAAAAACGCCGTGCGGTCGAGAATAATTTCAAATCCGCCGTCAGCTTCGGTGCATCCGGTGACCTGTGCATAAAAATCAAAAATATCTCCGTTTTTTTCGTATATGCGTTCAGTCATAATGACCTCCGTTCTGCCGCTTATGCGCGATCCGCGCAGCGAACGTTACAGAAAAATTTTCGTAGGTTTCTTTTTATTTCAGCAGCTTTTCGCTCTTTTTGCCCACCGTACTGATGTAAACTCCGTAAAGCAGAGAAATGAGGAAGGACTGAACGGTGCATACCGCTACCTCCTCAAGCAGACGCGGTATCCAGAGGATAAGGAAGCTTCTTCCGTTATATACCGCCAGAACGATCTGCAATATCTTCGTGTTGACCGTCGTCACGATAATCCCCGAAAGGACGGTGGCAAGCATTATCTTGACAAGATACGGGTTGAAATGCCCCCGGATGAATCCCTTTTTCTTTTCCTCTGAGCCTTCCGCCGAGCTTATGCGCTCCGCATGGCGGCGCTCATATCTGCCGACCGATACATCAACGGCAAAATAGATTATACCGATGAGTGCGGCAAGCTCAAGACCGAGAGTTGCAAGCGAAATATATGTACAGAGATTCTTGCGGAAAGCGTCGCTGCTGTCAACCTTAAATCCGTCAGAGTAAAGTCCCTTTACCGATATCTCTCCGTCCTTTTTTATACTGTCGAGCGAAAGCACCGTTTCGGGTATATCCTCGGAAAGCACGCACTTAAAGCCGTTTGCCTCCGCGAATTTTTCCGCCGCCGAGCCACCCTTGCATACAACGGTGACCTTTTCGGCGTCGAGTCCGTCAAGCGCACCGTCGGCTACCGTCTTGTACGACGCGGGAATGACAAGCTCTGTAAGCGAGCCGCAGTCCGCAAACGCGCCCTTACCTATCTTCGTCAGAGGCCGGCTGCTTCCGTCAAGCTCCGCCGCGGACGGCAGCACGATACGCTCCGCATCGTCGGCGGACACTACCGTAAATACATCATTGTTGTACTTTGCAAGAGATATGACCGCCGCGGACAGAGGACTTTTATCCTGCGCTTCAAGCATTCCGCGTGTACCGATTTGGGTCTGTACAGCGGTAAAACCGCTCATAATGCCGTCGCTCACAAGGCTGACATGCGTCGCCGTGCCGAACGCTCCGACAAGCAGTATCGACGCAAGCACTGCCGCACGCGCCTTTACTCCGGGACGGCGTGTAAACAGCCGCCATATCAGTCCCTTTAAGACTCCTCCGAGAAACGCTGTCAGCGTCAGCCACGGTATGTAGCTTCCGTCCGGTTTTATCAGATATCCGATGAGATCGGACGCCGCGCTCGCAACACCTCCGTACACCGGACCGCAAAGTATAGCGGGAAACGCGGTAAATACACCCGACATTCCGATGCGCATACCGTCTGCTCCCAGAAATGGGATCCTGAACGAGAGGAAGAGTTTTGCAACTACCGCAAGTCCGATAAAAATCGCACTTAGCGTCATTTTATAGAGCATTCTCTTTGAGCGTTCGCGTGTTCTTCCGGTTCCGAGTGCCTGACCGGCGGATTCGTTTGTTCTTTTTTTCATTGTTTTTCCTTTCTGCGATGCCGCAGAAGCATAACTAAAATAAATATTCCCGACGGGTGTACCGCAAAGCCTATCGTTTGCAGGGTAAAAGCCGGATACTTTAATTCCTGACGGATACGCCGCAGGGCTTGCCGATCTCAGGGCAAACGCCGGATACTTTAATTCCTGACGGATACGCCGCAGGGCTTGCCGATCTCAGGGCAAACGCCGGATACTTTAATTCCTGACGGATACGCCGCAAGGCTTGCCGCTTGAACAGCAAAACTCAGACGCGCCGCAGGATCAAAATCGGGTGTGTACCCGAAAGCATTAGCATTGCCGCGCCAATAAAAAAGGCCGACGCAAAAACACCGTCGGCAGGACATATCTCAGTTATGCGACAGCGGGATGCGAAACGCGCACCGCAACCGCGAAACTCTCCGTGTTTTCGTCCGAGAGACAACTCCCCGTTCTCCCGGCACTTTACGCGCGCGTTCTACTCTGTAAATTTATCCGGACTCTGTATCCTCAGACCGGACGTTTCTTATTATAGCAAATAAAGCCATGCATGTCAACAGCCTTTCGAGTTTTTCCGACTAAATTAAAAAACGTAAATTCTCACTCTAAATGCAACTCCTAAATTGCACTGTTGCATTTACTTTGAAAATTTACTCTAAATTAAAAAATCCGAAAAAACGATTGACAAACCGCCGCCGGCGGCGTATAATAACTTTTATAAGCCGCGGCAGAGCGGCATAAAACGGAGATAATAAAAATGTTCTACAGCTTAAAACAGAACCGATTTTTTAACTTTATATATGCGATGGATAAGATATAAACCGCCGGCGCGCCTGAGCGCCGCGGCAGAATATCGGATCCACCGCCGTTTTTCGTACAGAAGCGCGCGGCGGATTTTTTTATTATCTGATTTAAGTTGAAGCTATATACCGAAAGGAAAATTAAAATGGAAACGACCGACCGAAGCACAAACGCGGCGACAGCCGACATGAAAGAGATAGATACAAGGATCGCACACGCCGACAGACGTATTGCAGAGCTGTTCGAGGAGCGCATGCGCGCCGTCCGCGACGAGGAGCTGTACAGAGCGTCGCACGGGCTTCCTGCCTCCGATCCGGCGCGCGACACAGATAGGCTTGAAGCTCTCTCCGCACTGATATCCGACGATTCGCTCCGCGCATACTATATAAACTTCATGCGCGGCATGCTCGGAATATCCGACAGATACAGACACCGTCTCGCAAAAGGAATGCGCATCGCCTACAGCGGAGTCGAGGGTGCTTATGCCAATATCGCCGCGCGCAGGATATTCCCGGACGGAAAGGCGATAGGCTTCCCCGGCTTCATCGCGGCATACGACGCGGTAACCTCAGGCGAATGCGACTGCGCGGTGCTTCCGATCGAAAACAGCTACGCCGGCGACGTCGGTCAGGTCATAGACCTGATGTATACCGGAAACCTTCATGTAAGCGGAATGTACACCCTGCGCGTATCTCACAGCCTGCTGTGCGTTCCGGGCGCTACCGCCGACGATATCCGCAAGGTAGTAAGCCATCCGCAGGCGCTGATGCAGTGCGATAACTATATAAGACGCTTCGGCTTCGAGACCGTTCAGGCCTCAAGCACAGCAGACGCGGCAAAGCTCGTCGCCGAAAACGCGGATATCCATACCGCGGCTATTGCAAGCAGGGAGACCGCCGAGATATACGGACTTGAAGCTATCGACCACGATATCAACGAAAGCTCGGTCAACACGACACGCTTCGCGGTATTCTCTCCCTCCGAGGATACATCGGCGCGCGGAAAGGACAACCGTTTCATACTGATATTCACGGTAAGCAACGTCGCAGGCGCTCTCGCAAAGGCAATATCGGTAATCGGAAGCTACGGCTTTTCGATGAGTTCGCTGCGCAGCCGCCCGAGAAAGGAATCCGCGTGGGAATACTATTTCTTCGCCGAGATAGAGGGCGACGAGACAGGCGACGCTGGACGCGCGATGATCTCCGAGCTTTCACGCTTCTGCGATACCGTCAAGACCGTCGGACACTACTGCAGCGTGACAGACCTGAGCAAATAAATGGGTTCCGGCAGGATCACTCCGCAAGGTCAGCGCACGGTAAACGTATGATAAATATACACTCAGCACATAGGCTCCGGAAAATCAGTAACAACTCCCCGTAAAGCATTTGACGGGATACCGAAAGCTATCCGTCCAAGGTTGGAAATAACATCTGCTATACGGCGGCGGAAATAATCGGCAAGAAAATAATTTACATATGAAAATGACAGCGTCGGGAAAATGTTTTCCCGACGCTGTTCTATATACAGGAAAAGATTTAAACACGCAGGTCAAGCCTTCTCAATTTCGCCCGCCAATTCAAAACCTTTTTTTGCAGCGATTACAGCAATAATTTCATTAATCACAGCCGCAGCGGCAACCGTTCCCTGTATGATTCTGACAAGTTCCGGCTCTGAGGCCAGAGTGGAACAGGCAATTCCGGTAAATACAAGAGAAACTCCGGAATGCGGAAGAAGCGTAAGCCCGAGATATTTTTGCACGGTATCCGGCATTTTCATCGCTTTAGCGCCGAATCTTGCCCCGAAATATTTTCCTGCTCCTCTTGCCGCAATATATATAAACGTATACAGTCCCGCCCCCATGATCAGATGATAATCAAGCGGAGCGCCGAGATCAACGATAGCTGCCACAGACTGACGGCGAGGACCGGATGAAAACAGTGTGTTATTTCCTCCAGGCGCTCCTGATCCACCGTGTTTGTAAATACAACGGAAAAAGAAACGCCCATCAGCATATAGTTCAGTGTAATACCCGACAACACCTTCACATTCATAACCCAACCGATCCCGGCCGTCAGCGTGATGCCGACAAACAGAACAGCCAGCGTCTGAGCCCGTCCCTTTGCCCTTTTCAAAAGCCATCCGGCAGGAAATCCTGTAATAACGCCGATCACGACAGGCAGGAAAATCATTACAGGGATCATGTACAGCGGAACGGAGCCGCTCGACACGGAACCGGCTATGGCGGAATTGACCGTGAAGAAAACAATGATAGCCACCACATCATCTAGCACCGCCATCGGCAGTAGGGTATTCGTTACAGGGCCGTGTGCATGAAATTCATTCACGATAGACAGTGCAGGCGCAGGAGCGGTGGCCAGTGCTATCCCTCCGAAAATAAAGGCGAGATAAACCGGAATATCCGCAAACAAAAATATGACCGCAAATACAAGAGTTACAAATAAAAAGGTCCCAATGGACTGCGTCACGGTAGTGACGATCAGACCTTTACCGTAGTTTTTGAGCTTTTTCCACACAAGCTCGGTTCCGAGCATCAGTCCGAACGCGCACTGCATCCACATAATAACAGTCTTATACCATTCTGCATCAAGGACATACTGCGGCATCAGTCCGAGCGCATGCGGTCCGAAGATCATACCGACAACAAGCCATCCCAATATAGACGGCATCCTGAGCTTTGAAACCAGCTTCCCGAAAAGTGCCGCCGTCGCCAGTACTATGATCCATCTCAATAGCTGCATCATTTTTTCATACCTCCCTCGGCAATCCCGTACAGCATGAAGTCAAGCATTTTTGAAAGATTCGTTTCGTGTTCTCTGATCTGCTCGTCAGGTGACATATATCTGTATGCCGAGCTGCTGAAATATCCGTTGAACATACGCTGCATAAAGCGGAAATAATCGACGGCATCCTCCTCCGTAATTCCGTCCCGCAGCTTGATCCCGGAAATGACGGAACGGTAAAATTTCTCGTTGATCTCTTCAAAGGGCTGTAATATCTGTTGTATCCTGTCAAGTAATTTTTCCTGCGGCTGCAAGATCGCTTCAAAGAAAATGTGCGCTTCGTTTGGGCATTCCGTAAAAAAGTGCAGACGAAGCTTCATATATTGAAGCTGATCGAAGGTACAGCCGCTTTCTTCAAAAAGTTTGACCAGTTTTTTGCAGCTGACGTCCAGGCATACAAGATAAAGCTCGTCTTTGTCTTTAAAGTTGTGATAGATAAGCCCCTTATTGATTCCCCTTCTGCAAATTCCGTTGACCGTTCCTCCGGCATAACCGTTTGCACCGAATTCCTCCAATGCCGCTTCCAGTATTTTTGATACCGTAAGCTCTGTCCTCTCGGTTCGTTTCATAAATACCCCCATGTAATTACTTCACTGTACGGCTATATTATCATAAATTGACCGTTTGGTCAATTTATGATTTGTGGCATTTTTGTAAACTATATTTTATGGCCTATATACCGTCACGAAATACCACTCCGTACCCTCAAAAATTTTTTATTTATTTTTTTGCAAAAAGTGTTGACAAAATGTCTAAGGTTTGCTATAATGTAACCGTAGACAAAATGTCTGACAGCTTCAGGCCAAAGCCCAAGACAATTTGTCGATGATTTCACGTGAAAACAGACAAAGGAAATAAGGGTATATACAATGAGACAAAAGAAAAACAATTTTTCGGGAATGGGATTTGACAGACTTGCAGATGCGGAGCTGGACATCATGCGTGTTCTTTGGAACGCAGGCGAGCCGCTGAAGGTATCGGAGATCGTCGAGAAGCTCTCCGCCACGCGGAGCTGGAAGACTCAGACCGCTCATGTGCTGCTCAAGAGACTCGAGGAAGGCGGATTCGTATCAGCCGATAAAAGCGGATACAGCTTCCTGTATTCACCTGTTATCAACGAGCGTACCTATATAGACGCGGAATCCCGCGCGCTTGCGAGCCGCACCGGAGGCTCGCTGCGGATGATGATCGCCTCGCTCATTGATTCAGATACTCTCACGAGCGAGGACATCGACGAGCTTGATCAGATCATCGAGCGCAAGCGCAGCGAGCTTAAGGGCGGAAACTGATTCCGCACCGACTCCGCGGCATGCACAGATGCGCCGCACAACCTCTGATATTACGCTTCCGATGCTGCCATGCAGACGGAAAGCGATCCGCAATACCGCATGAACCGGAAAGGCACATGTGACGCACGGAGGTATTGCACTGCATCGCGGCAATGCAGACGGGAATATTCCGTCTTTTCGAACAATACGGATCTCATATTATACGATATCAAAATATCAAAGCCGCTAGAGAGTGGCTGAACGGAGATTATTATGACAGGATTTACAGACAGCCTCACCGAAAAGCTGACGGCGGCACTGATCGCCGAAGGCGCGCAGATGCTCGCAATGACAGCTATCATAGCGGTGCTTCTTGTCATGCGCCGCAAAATGAACTTAAAATTCACTGCAAAAAGCCGTTTTACAGTGTGGAAGATCGCGATAATATCGCTGTGCGCTCCTCTGGCGCTCGCAGTATTTTCAGCACCGCAGATCGGCAGAGCGGCGGATTCGGTCGCTGATATCATCCGGCCGGACATGGTAATATCCTCAGTTAACAGATCGGAAAACAGCTCGGAAAACGATCCGGGAAACAACTCAGAAAACAACTTTGCGGGTACGCAGACAGATCCTGCGCACAGCGGGACAGCGTCAGATCAGACCTCAGGCGAGCCGCAGGAAAACCATACGTCAGGAAATCTTCCCTCCTCTGTGCAGACCGGTCAGATATCACAAAGACCGTCCGTACAGGACGGCACCCAAAACCCCTCATCTGATGCCCCGGCGTCGGAGATAAAAAGCATAAGATTTCAGGCCATGCTGCAAAACAGCGCCGAAGCGGTTCTGAGCGCAGGCAAACGCGCCGGAGATATCGGAAGAAACGTCACTGCCAATACCGTCGGGAAACTCGCAATAGTTCTGACCGCGGTCATAATCGTAACGGTTTCGGTAACCGTACTGCTTTCGCGCATAGCGGTATACCGCTTTTATATCAGACGGCTCAGACGCATGGAAAGACTCGGCATTATCCGTCCTGCCGACGGCGAGACTAAGCGTGTTTACCTCTCGGTATGCCGCGAGCTTGATATCCCCGAGGATAAGGCTCCGCGCCTCATGTTCGCGCCGAAAACTCAGGGTGCTATGCTCTGCGGATTCCTCCGCCCGACGGTACTTTTGCCCGAGCTTGATCTTCTTATAAAAGGAAATGAAGCAGGTCTGCGCGCCGTACTCGCACATGAGCTTACCCACTTCAAAAGGGGCGATCTGCGCACTCAGCTTCTCTGTCTGATCGCCCAGTCTATGCACTGGTACAATCCCGCGGTACGCGCGGCGGCTTCGCGGTGTATAGCAGAGCTTGAACTGTCCTGCGACGAACTCGTAACGGCAGGATTTTCAAGCGACGACCGTATATCCTACGGCGAAACGATGATAGCAGTGCTGCGCAGCACTGTCGGAACAAAGACTCCCCTGCTCGCGCAGCTTGACCCGCGCACCGGAAAAGAAAAACGGCGCGCAGTAAAGGAGAGATTCATGAACATTTTTGACACAACGAAAAAACACCGCGGGCGCGGCATGGTCGCGCTCAGTCTCGCGGTGATCATGGCTGCGGGAACGTTCGCGGCATGCACAAGCGTCGGAGCTGTTATAGGCGGAAATTCACCTATATCGGACAGCGAGAAAAAATATCTTGTTCCTTCATATATAAAGTATGATCCCTATGGCGCTTCAGAATATTTAAGCCAGGTATGGTTTGAGTACGACCCGGTCTACAACACCTATGCACTCGGAGATGACGGCGCAACGCTCACTGACAAGGATGGAAACAGGATCGCCGATCTCGGAAGGATAACAACAACACGTATTGACAGAGACATTCAAAAAAAATTTTTCACCGAAACCACATTCGGACGCAATGAGGCAACCGAAGATATAAGCGTGCGCCATGAGGTATTTCAGTACGAAAATGATGGCGAGCTTGTTCCGAACCGTATCCACCAATCGGATGCATCCGGAAGCCGCTGCTATTCCCACCGCTACGGAGAAAACTTCTGGAAAACGGTAAACAGCGGCTATACAGACGAGAGCGGTCTGCAGCACAAGGTGTCCGTCACGGAATACGGAGAATCCCGCGTTGAATATGATCTTGCTTATAGCGGAGGCAATCTTGTATCTGTAAAAAGCATATCGCACGATCCCCGCTCGACAAACGACGTGACCGAAAATATCACATTTGAACTCAATAAAAACGGCAGTCCCGTGTCAAAGACGTCGGTGATCTATGAGGGAGATTCCCTGTCCTCAACAATCGTATCGAACGCATCCTACAGCAGCGGCGGAAAGCCGACAGAGATAAAAGATCCTTTCCAGACCGTCACCTACAGCTACGATGAACGTGGCCGCCTGATATCCTCCACCGTACTTTCAACCGAAAACAGCAGCGGAACATCGAAGAACTATACATACGGCAGCGGAGCGTATGCGACAGCATACGATGTCACCATAGACGGAGAGAATCACGATTCGGGCAGTTTTGACAAGGGGGCACTAAAATCAAAATTCGACAGCTTCGAGATCTCGTGGAGATACGCAGATGAACAGGTGTACACAATGTACCGCGAGCTGTGCGGACTCTCCTGCATGCCCGTATATGCAGATACCGGTCTTCCGGATCCCGGAAAAGACGAAGATATGATGTATCTTTTCAGCTTTCCCGATGTGCTTTTCGCCGACAGATTCGGAACGATCTTTGATTTCGATACAGGCGGATACATTCTGGATTCCGACTTCATGTCCGATGTGACCGAAGCGATAAATCTGCTCCCCGGATATATCACAAACACAGAAGAGGACATTTCCGAAGAGGACGCAAACCGCGCTATATACTACTGCCAGCTGATGGTCCATAAAAACTATGTTGAAGACTACTCCCTCGATTTTATGACTTTTACCGAAGAGCAGCTCAGAGACGCAGTAAAAACCTATCTCGGAGCATTTGCTGATAAGATACTGAAATACGATCTGAAGAAGAACGCCGCATGGAACGAGAGCGAAGGCGTGTACAACTTCCCTCTTGCAACAGATTACTGGTATCAGGATCAGAAGCATCCGAGTCAGTATTTAAACCCGAAGATAACGATTTCCGAGCAGAACGGAGATATGACAGCCACGGCAGATGCTGAGATCTATGAAGGCGGCGGAATATATTCCGGATCAGAGGAATATATAGGCAACTTCCGCTATGTATTCAAACGCATCGAAAACGACGGAAAAACATCAGCTCAGCTTGTATCAATAGTGCCGACAGGCAAAAAAAATGTCATTCAGTACGAAGAACTCGAAACCGGATCCAAATATGAAGTATCAGAAAATCCAAACGGCACCTATAACTTCTTTGTCTACGCCTATGATTCAGGTTCAACCTTTTCGGAAACGAATCTCGTTCATATGCCGCACATCGAAAAAATCGGCGAATATCCCGATTGGTATGTTCTGAAAATATGGATTCAGGAAGGCACAGGACTTTCAGCCCGCAGAACTCTCTACTGTGCCGTTGAAACAAGTTACAGCCAGATACCGGATCTGGAACTTTCCGGTTGGCTTACCAATGTTGTCGGAGAATATGAGTTCTACTCGTTAACTCTCGAATCAAATGATGACGGAAACTTTATCGTACAACACTATATGTTTAATCATGATATGGAAATAGCGCGTTTCCCGTACGACAACAGCGACATGATCGACTCCGATCTCCCGATCACCGAAGCAAAGATGATAGACAAACAGACCGTAGAGATCACTTATATAAGCAAAAGCACGGGAGAGACGGTCACTTCAAAAATAATGTCGGTCCAGAAATGAAGTGTTAAGAAGCATTAACCGTAATTTTACATTTTCTTAACACAATACCGATCTTCAGTAAAAACCGAACTTCAAAGCCTCCGGACGGAAACGTCCGGAGGCTTTCGCATCTTTCAATATATATAAAAACCTCCGAAAGATTTCAAAAAAGTATTGACACGTCTTCATATTTATGGTATCATAGACATACCTCAGCGGGAGGTTTTTTTGTTGTGCGTTCCGTACATCAGCGCTTTCCGCTAAAGAGGGAGATATTTTTTATCTATTTTTTCGGAGGTATCACCGCAGGCGTCAGGCAGACTGCGACTCCCCAAGGCAGATACCGCGAGGAAAGGAAAGGACAAGTAATATGAGAGTCAAAGTCACACTCGCGTGCAGTGAATGCAAACAACGCAACTATGACACAATGAAGAACAAAAAGAACGATCCCGACAGACTTGAGATAAACAAGTACTGCCGCTTCTGCCGCAAGCACACTGTTCATAAAGAAACAAAATAAGGAGGTCCCGGATGTCCGATATTGAAAAAAAGGTCGAGACCGAGACTGCCGTAAAATCCGATAAAAAGACGGATAAAAAAGCGGATAAGGTCAAAAAGCCTTCTCTCAAAGAACGTCTCGCAAAATCTCTCCGCGAATACAAAAGCGAACTGAAGAAGATCGTTTGGTACAGCCGTGAGCAGACTTTCCACAGCACTGTTGTCGTTATCGTAAGCATACTTCTTGTCGGCGCAGCAGTTGCAGTAGTAGATTTCGGTTTCTCACACCTGCTTTCATGGCTTGCCTCGCTGATATAATCCGGTGAATAATAATGAGTGATTTCAGCGATTCGACACCTGAAATAAGATGGTATATTGCCCATACTTATGCAGGATATGAAAACAAAGTAAAAGCAAATCTTGAAAAGATCATCGAAAACAGAAGTCTGCAAAACGTTATTACCGACGTAAAAATTCCGGTACGCAAGGTCGTAAAGGAATCCGAAGACAAGTCTGCCGTTCCGTCCGATGAATATCTCACGGACACTTCGGACGCGGAAAACGAAGAAGCAGAAACGAAGATCCCCGAACCCGAAAAGATAATCGAGGAAAAGATCTTCCCTTCGTATGTTTTCGTAAAAATGATCATGAACGATGAGACATGGCATGTAGTCCGCAATATCCGCGGAGTCACAGGCTTTGTAGGTCCCGGCTCGAGACCTGTTCCGCTTACCGAAGCTGAGGTGGCGGCAATCGGCGAGCTTGAGGAAAAGGAACTCATCAAACTCGACTTTAAGGTCGGAGACAGCGTAAAGATAACCTCCGGATTCCTGAAGGATTTCATCGGAGTTGTCGAAGAGATCTCCGAGGACAACAAGAAGATAAAGGTCATGGCGTCTATGTTCGGACGCGACACACCTGTCGAGCTGTCCTCTGACGAGGTCGAGCCGCTGCAGATTTAAACTGTCACAAGACCGCTTATTCCGCAAATGCGGACATGCGGCGGTCAGCCGCGCGGTTTTCCGCCGGCAGCGTGGGAGGGGGAAAATCTTTAATCTCCCGTTTACGCGGCTCTGCCGCGAAGCCGGATGGTTCCGGTTTACCACGATTTTGGAGGTATAATTAAAATGGCAAAGAAAGTACAAGGTTACATTAAGCTTCAGCTCAATGCCGGAAAAGCTACCCCGCAGCCCCCTGTAGGTCCTGCTCTCGGTCAGTACGGCGTAAGCATTCCTAACTTCACAAAGGAATTCAACGAGCGCACAAAGAATCAGATCGGTCTTATCATCCCTGTTGTTATCACAGTTTATGCAGACCGTTCGTTTACATTTATCACAAAGACTCCGCCTGCTCCTGTTCTTATCAAGAAGGCGTGCGGTATCGAAACAGCATCCGCAAGACCTCAGGCAGACAAGGTTGCAAAACTCACAAAAGAGCAGCTTAAGCAGATCGCAGAAACAAAGATGCCCGATCTTAATGCATCTTCGCTTGAAAGCGCTATGAGTATGATCGCCGGAACAGCCCGCAGCATGGGCGTTACCGTCGAGGAATAAGCGAAGGAGGATCAGGATAATGAATAAGGGTAAGAAATACAACGAAAGCGTAAAGCTTGTCGATAAAGCAACAGCATATGAGCCTGCAGACGCGCTCGCACTCGTATGCCAGACCGCAAAAGCAAAATTCGATGAAACCATCGAGATCCACGTCCGCCTCGGAGTTGACTCCCGTCACGCTGATCAGCAGGTCCGCGGTGCCGTCGTTCTCCCCAACGGAACAGGTAAGACTGTTCGCGTTCTCGCATTCTGCAAGGGCGAAAATGTTGAGGCTGCAAAGGCTGCAGGCGCTGACTATGTAGGCGCTGAGGAGTACGCAACCAAGATCCAGAAGGAGAACTGGTTCGACTTCGACGTTATCATTGCAACACCTGACATGATGGGCGTTATCGGCCGTCTCGGTAAGATTCTCGGTCCTAAAGGACTCATGCCTAACCCGAAGGCAGGAACCGTAACAACAGACGTTGCACGCGCAGTAACCGAAGCTAAAGCAGGTAAGATCGAGTACCGTCTTGATAAGACTAACATCATCCACTGCGTTATCGGTAAAGCTTCCTTCGGCGCAGAAAAGCTTGCAGGAAACTTTGAAGCTCTTATGGGAGCTATCATCAAAGCTAAACCGGCAGCTGCAAAGGGTCAGTACATCCGTAGCTGCGTAATCGCTTCTACCATGGGCCCCGGCATCAAGGTAAGCACAACGAAGCTCGGCTGATAAATGCGGAGCTTTCCGCATAAATATATTCAGCTGTAAGGCTTACGGCTTAAAATGAAAAACGGGCAGGATCTTGTCGATGGCGGTACGTTGCTTTGTCTCCGTACTGTATCTAGAGGCAGATCCTGTCTTTTTTTGCGTGCTGTGATATTTCACTGTCATGCTTATAAACCTTGCCTGCATAAATTTTGTACCGTTGCTTAAAATCCGCACACAGGTTTTGTGCATATATGTATAGATCCGTGTGTATAAGTTTATACTTGTGTTTACGAAAAGGAGCTTTGAATCAAATTGAATACCAAAGATTACGATATCATAATAGTCGGCGCAGGTCCTGCCGGAATATTCACCGCTCTTGAGCTGATACGGCAGAAAAAAGACAAAAAAATACTTATCGTGGAAAAGGGACTTCCGATCGAGCAAAGACGCTGTCCGAAGAGCAAGACCGACAAATGCGTAAGCTGTAAGCCGCACTGCCATATCACGACAGGATTTTCCGGTGCAGGCGCATTTTCCGACGGAAAGCTGTCGCTGTCATACGAAGTCGGCGGCGATCTGCCGCAGCTTGTCGGAGAAGATCTTGTTCAGGAAACTATCGACTATACTGACAAGATCTATCTTGAATTCGGCGCAGACACGCATATAGAGGGAATCGGAAATACCGAAGAAGTAAAGGAGATTCGCCGCCGCGCGATCACGGCAGGACTCAAGCTCGTTGACTGCCCGATACGCCATCTCGGAACAGAGCATGCACATGAGATATATCTCGCAATCGAGCAGTATCTGCTCGGCAGCGGAGTCGAAATGCTTTTCAGCCATGAATGCACAAATCTTGTAATCGAGGACGGATGCTGCAAGGGCGTTTATATAAGCGACGGAAAGACTCAGACAAAGCTGCTCGCGGATCACACCGTCGTAGCTACCGGAAGACGCGGCGCGGACTGGCTGGAACGCATATGCGCCGAACATGACATTGCGCATCAGCCCGGAACCGTTGACATCGGCGTGCGCGTAGAAGTGCGCAACGAGATCATGGAAAAGGTTAACCGCGTACTCTATGAAAGCAAGCTTATAGGCTATCCCCGTCCGTTCAAAAACAAGGTGCGGACCTTCTGTCAGAATCCCGGCGGAATCGTCAGCCAGGAAAACTACGACAATGATCTCGCAGTCGTAAACGGACATTCCTACAAGGATTTCAAAACCGATAATACAAACCTTGCGATACTTGTTTCGCATAATTTCAATCATCCGTTCAATCAGCCTATATCATATGCTCAGAAGATCGGAGAGCTGACGAATATGCTCGGCGCAGGACATATACTTGTACAGCGCTACGGCGATATCATAGACGGAAAGCGCACATGGCAGAAAGAGCTTGCGCAGTCGAATCTCCGTCCGTCGCTGAAAGACGCTGTCGCAGGGGATATCACAGCAGCAATGCCCTACCGCGCAATGGTCAATATCCTCGGATTTATAGAGGCGCTCGACGAGGTAGTTCCCGGCTTCGCTTCGTATGAAACACTTCTCTACTCTCCCGAGCTTAAATTCTACAGCAACCGCGTAAAAATGGATGAGCGCTTTAATACAAGCCTTTCGGGGCTTCACTGCCTCGGTGATTCGAGCGGCTGGACACGCGGACTTATGATGGCTTCGGTAATGGGCGTTCTCATGGGACGCGCGCTCTGAGGGAACGCGGCGGGAGAACGCGGCTTTCTTGAAAGAAAGCCTGGCAAAGAACTTTTAACTGAGGGGCTGAGTTCGCTTACAACGAACTCAGGAAAAAGCAAAGCTTTTTCCTGAAATGGCGAAGCCTTTTCAGTTTCTCTGGCAAGCGTGACGAAATTTTCACAAAAGGTTTTATGCGTCTGTAATCAGGTGCAGCGTCTACAGAAATTCGGCACTAAAGCTCCGATATTGTAAAATCACGCAAGAGCTTTTGACTGAGGGACTGAGTTCGCTTACAACGAACTCAGGAAATGGCGAAGCCTTTTTTCCACCGGCAATTGTGACGGAATTTTCACAAAAGGTTTTACGCGTCTGTAAGCAAAAGCTACGCTAAAACTTTTGACCATAAAAGCCTTTTCGGTCATGTAAGACGGAGATTATATAAAAAATATTCACACAAAAAAACTGATCAGCCGGTAAAAAACCGCAGCAACCGTAAACAGTTCCCGAAAGGAGTGTTTTTACCGTGTCAATGATAAAAGTAGATAACCTTACATTCTCCTATCCGGGAAGCGGAGATAACATTTTTGAGAATGTAAGCTTTCAGATAGACACCGACTGGAAGCTCGGCTTTGTCGGAAGAAACGGAAGAGGAAAAACAACGTTTCTCAGGCTTCTTCTCGGAAAATACGAATACAGCGGAAAAATTATTTCCTCTGTTCAGTTTGACTATTTCCCGTACGAAGTTCCCGACAAAAGCGAAATGACCGAAAATATACTGCACCGGATATGTCCTCTCGCAGAGGACTGGGAGCTTATGCGCGAGCTGTCGCTGCTCGACGTCTGCGCAGATGTTCTTTACAGACCGTTCGAAACACTCTCAAACGGCGAACAGACAAAAACTCTGCTTGCCGCACTTTTCCTGAACGAGGGGCATTTTCTGCTTATCGACGAGCCGACAAACCACCTTGACATATCAGCGCGAAAGATCGTATCCGCGTATCTGCAAAAGAAAAAAAGCTTCATTCTGGTCTCACACGACCGCAGCTTTCTTGACGGCTGTACCGATCATATTCTATCGCTTAACAGAGCGAATATCGAAGTGCAGAGCGGCAATTTTTCATCATGGATGGAAAATTTTGAGCGGCAGCAGTCGTTTGAAACGTCGCAAAGTGAACGTCTGAAAAAAGATATAGCACGTCTTAAACAGTCCGCAAGACGCGCCGCCGCATGGTCCGAGCGCACAGAATCGGGAAAGTACGGCGTTCAGGATTCAGGACTGAAAGCTGACAGAGGCTACGTCGGTCACAAATCGGCAAAAATGATGAAGCAGTCAAAGGCTATCGAGGCGCGAAGAGAGCAAGCGATCGAACAAAAATCCGAGCTGCTCAAAAACACGGAAACGGCGGAAAATCTTAAAATATCACCGCTCGTATATCATTCCGACACGTTGGTTTCATTCTCCGACGTCTCGGTTTCATACAGTGAAAAAAACGTATGCAATCACGTGTCATTTACAGTAAAACGCGGCGACCGTATCGCTCTTGACGGAAAAAACGGAAGCGGCAAAAGCAGTCTTCTGAAACTGTTGACAGGTCAGCCTATAGAACATACGGGAGAGGTACATATCGGTTCCGGCCTTGTTATCTCATATGTGCCTCAGGATACCTCGCACCTGCGCGGCAGTCTTTCCGATTTTGCAAGACAAAGCGGTATAGACGAGAGTCTGTTTAAAACAATTCTGCGTAAAATGGATTTCGAGCGGATACAGTTTGAAAAGGACATGTCGGACCTTTCGGAAGGACAGAAGAAAAAGGTACTGATAGCCGGAAGCCTGTGCAAGCATGCGCATCTCTATGTTTGGGATGAGCCGCTCAACTTTATCGATCTGTATTCGCGTATGCAGATCGAACAGCTTATAACAGAATTTTCCCCGACAATGGTTTTCGTAGAACATGACAGCGCTTTCAGAGCCGCCGCGGCGACAAAAACCGTGCAACTACATCTTTTGTGACGGCTTACGTCACGCCGCAGGCAGAACTATCTTTTCGCAACGTCTCACATCGCGCTCAAAACTAACTTTTTGCGATAGCTCGCATCACGCTGATAGTTAAAATTCACCGTTTGCGACGGCTTACGTCAAGCCCATAGTCAAAACGGAGGTCACAATGACCGCCGTTTTGACAGTACGGCTTTGCCACTGTTTGCCCGTAGCCGCCGCGCGGCGTATGCGTGAAGTGATGGTTTCCAAAGGAAGAGGAACGGCGCACGTTCCTTTTCCTTTGGTACATTTTCTTTGGCCCCGACTATTTTGCCTCACTCAGAGAATTTAATTTGCGTTGCAAATTAAATTTTATATGGCGCGGGATGTACTTTTCTTTTAGTCGCGATTCAATGCGCCATATTGTTTCTTTGCTGTATAGCAAAGAAATGTTTGAAATAAATCAAACTTGAAAATCTGATATTTCTCAGATTTTTAAGTATTTTTTCTTTAGGAAACAAGAAAGTTAGTTTTACTTTGCAAAAGTAATTTACGCAAGTTAAAGTTATATCAAACTTTAACTTTTGTTTTTATCAAACATTTCTTTCTTATAAAAGAAAGAAACAACGGGGCGCATCAAATTATATCCTAAAGAACAATAAAAAACGCGCCCCATAGAATTGTATTTGCAACGCAAATACAATTCATGAAATAAGGGAAAAGAGACGAGGTCAAAGAAAGATTACAAAAGAGGAAGAAACCGTCTACGTTTCTTCCTCACACGTTACGCAGTTGCGTTACGTGTTGATTCATCCATCTTCGGTCACACGCCGAGCGCGGCGTGGCGGCAGAAAAAGAGAAGTTTTATACGGTCAAAACGGAGGTCGGTCATTGTGACCTCCGTTTTGACTATGGGTTTGACGTAAGCCGTCATAAACAGCATGCGTTCACACCGTTTTCAGAATATCCTTGAGTTCCCTGTAAAAACAGTCGGTCTCTTCACATGTGTTAAATGCTCCGAAGCTTGCCCTGACAGCGCCGTAATAAGGCGTTCCGAGCGTCTTATGCGCAAGCGGAGAGCAATGCAGCCCCGCCCTTACGCATATACCGCGCGAATCGAGAGCGGCGGCAAGCTTCTCGGACGGTATTCCGTCAATATTAAACAGCACCGTTCCGCCCACATGCTCCGGCATATAGACATGCGCACCTCTCAGCCCTGTTATCATATCGGTAAGACGAAGTCCGAGACCGCGCTGAGCGTCATATATCGAAGAAGCACCGCGCTCCGAAACAAACTCTATCCCTTTTTTCAGTCCCATTATTACAGGAACAGAAAGCGTTCCCGCCTCAAACCGTTCGGGAAGCGTAAGCGGCATATTCAGTTCAGCCGAACTGACGCCGCTCCCTCCCTCAATAAACGAAGCAAGCAAAGCGGGATCTTCCCCGATCCGGTCCCCGAATATAAGAAAACCGCTTCCCTGCGGACCGTACAGTCCCTTGTGACCGGAGGCACAGAGAATGTCTATGCCGCAGTCATTTATATCTATATCGGTACATCCGGCAGTCTGAGCCGCATCAACGATAAAATAAAGAGGCGTCTGTCTTTTCATGCGAAGCCGCTGCCGGCGCAGTTCATCGCAAAGCTCGCCGATTTTTTTGATCGGCAGACGCAGACCGCATATATTTGAACCGTGATTTGCAACAATAATACGTGTATCCGGACGCACACCCTCGCGTATCCTGCGGAGCGTCTGCTCTTCATCCGGCGATACCTCGTAAACACTGTAGCATGTGCCGCGTGCGGAAAGCGCAGCAGCAGGACGGAGAACCGAATTGTGTTCGATTCCCGAAATCAGCATATGCGAGCCTCGCACCGCAAGCGATTTTATAGCCGTGTTGAGTGCATAGGTGTCGTTATAAGTGAAAACCACATTTTCGGGATGTTCGCTGCCAAACATTTCTGCAACTGCGGCGCGGCAGTCATATACCGCGTCGGCAGCAGCAAGCGAGAGCCTGTGTCCACCGCGTCCCGGGTTGCCGTACATACCTGTAAGGCAGTCGTACACCGCCCGGCTTACGGAATCCGGCTTCGGCCATGTCGTAGCCGCATTATCAAAGTAGATCAAATACTCTCACCGTCCGCCGGGATCACCTCGGAATAGCGTATACCGTTTCCCGATAGCAGATCGACGGCTTTTCTGACGTCCGCGCAGTCAAGCTCTATTCCGTAGGCACAGCCGCGTTTTGTCCGCGACGGGTGCAATCGCACAACAGAAGATGCGACAAACTGATCGCCCAAAAGCCGCTGCCCCTTCATGGCAAAGGTCAGCGACCCGACCGCGATCACACACCGTCCGGTAGATCCTTTCATTTCAGATCAGTCCTTTCACTGTTTTGAGGGGGCGGACGCGTAATGTGCAGCCGAAATATAACGGTGCCGACGCAGTCCGTTTTCTTCCGTTTGCGCAGCGTCCTGCCCCGGGGAGACAATAAAGCTCCCGTAGACAGTATATGATAAAGCGCCGCTTCCGTTACCGGAAAGCGGCGTTTCTTAACCCATTATCCAACTGTATATATCAGTGTTTACGCAAGCTCAGATATCGCGCCCGCGATAAATTTCATCAGACGGGTAAGATCTTTCGAATTTACAACTCCGTCCCCGTTGATATCTCCGCCGACAGCGTCGATCATCTCGCCCGCGACAACCTTCATAAGACGTGTAAGATCCTTTGAGTTGGTAGCTCCGTCATTGTTTACGTCTCCGCTCGGTATGATCTTCTCAGGCTTTCCGCATCTTGTACATACGTTGTCGACATAGTTATGTCCGAGTGCCGGAATAACTTCGACTGTAGCAGGATCGGCTTCGCCGCAGGTGAGGCAGTAAACCGCCTTTTCGCCTGCAAGTATACATGTCGGCTCAGCGCCTACAGCTTTTTCTTCCGCCCATGTGTGGTTGTGAACGGCGGTAATGTTTCCGAGACCGTATTGGAATATCTCTCCTTCAACTTCAAAACGAATCTGATTAAGACCGGACACATTTATAGTAACAGGCATAATGTACATTGAGTCGCTGACAGGAATCTCTTCACGGAATACCTCGTCACAATACACTTTCAACGTAGTAGATCCTGTGCTAGAGCCGTCGATATGTCCGAGATCAAAGGTAAGACTGTCGAACATTCCTCCGAGATTAAAGCAACTCCATCCATTTCCGACGCCTCCTCTTATTACTACTCCGTATGTATAATCAATTCCGGACATAGTGAAAGACTCTTCGGGATCACCTGTATAAGCTATATTGTTCCATGAGACCTGATAAGGCGAAACATAACCGGCTTTAAGCTCGGTACGGTATACCGGACTCGATGACATAAGTTTTGGAATAGTTTTTCCGGCACTTACTGCACCGTCATAGTCATACGCAGTTATATTAGCAATTCCGTAGTCACATCTGGCGAATGAACCTGATAAAACAATTTGAACCTGATTTACGCCGGATACGTTCAAAGAAACTTGAGTTGTCATCATTGTTCCGGTAAGAGCTATTTCATCTTTATATTCACCGTTGCAGTATACCTTCAATATTCTAGAAGACCCATCTCCCCCATCAATGTGTCCTACATCAAAGGTCATAAGATCATATATGCCTCCGAGATTGAAAAAACATTCTGTATCATCAACCCATATATGAGTTAATTTAACTCCTGTCGTATAACTAACACCGTTCATCGTAAAATACTTTTCGGGATCTCCCTCATAGATTTCCCCATATGAAGTCTGATACGACATAATATAGTCCTGCTTTGCCGCGGCAGGCACTTGCATACATACCGCAGAGGCAGTGACAAAAACCGCTGCAAGTCCTAATGATATTATTTTCTTTAAATTAAGTTTCATTTTTCTTTCCTTTCTATAAATATTAAGCTATTGTCAGGCTGTATATATCAGTGTTTACGCAAGCTCGGATATCGCGCCCGCGATAAATTTCATCAGACGGGTAAGATCTTTCGAATTTACAACTCCGTCCCCGTTGATATCTCCGCCGACAGCGTCGATCATCTCGCCCGCGACAACCTTCATAAGACGTGTAAGATCCTTTGAGTTGGTAGCTCCGTCATTGTTTACGTCTCCGCTCGGTATGATCTTCTCAGGCTTTCCGCATCTTGTACATACGTTGTCGACATAGTTATGTCCGAGTGCCGGAATAACTTCGACTGTAGCAGGATCGGCTTCGCCGCAGGTGAGGCAGTAAACCGCCTTTTCGCCTGCAA
>CABUHS010000007.1 GCA_902491535.1 uncultured Eubacteriales bacterium | reverse complement strand
CTGCATACGGAATCACCTTGCCGGTTTCAGCGTCCACCTTGACGATTTTAATATACGATTCAAAGTTAGCGTTATTGGCAAGGTAGTGGTAGGTCTGACCGTTCTTTGCAATATACACATCGAAATCGGGCAGAAGCTCACGACCGTCCCAGCCTTTGACCTGATGAACGGTGTAAATGCCGTATGGCAGGTCTTTTGTTTGTGCAAAGCCGTTTTCATCACAGGTGAGATAATCGCGCTCGGTTTCCTTTGCGTTTCCATAGGAGCCGGATTTTTTAAGGTACACCTCAAATTCCGCCCCAACTTCGGGAGTTTCAAGCTGCGTTTCGCCGTCATCGGTATGCTTAATCAAAGCGATATTGCCCTTGATAACCTGCTCGGTCACATCATTAGCGGTGGAATTGTATTCTACGGTGTAGTTTTTAGCCTCTGCGCCGATATGGTGTGCAGATTCGTCAAGCAAATAACCCTCGCTGGGACTGATTTCACGCACCGACCAATCATCACCGCAGACATAATATTTTGTGGTGAACTGACCGTTTGCGTCGGTGGTGTAAGTGTCAATAAGCTGCTCGCCCTTATAAATGCCATAAGTGGCTCCGGCAAGAGAAGCGTCGCCCTGTGCTGTGCCTGTTTCATAGTCGCTCTTGGTGACGGTGACATTCCACTTTTTCAGAATGTTTACAAAGCTCTTGTTTGTGACCTTGTTCCATTCGACCGCCGCCGTCTGATTTTTGGGGACGACATAACGGATTGCGGTATCAATTTCTTCGAGCATATAGCCTGTGCCGATCAGCACATCACGGAAATATGCCTTGCCCGAACTGTCGGTCACGGCGTATTCATCCACCGCAAGCCCCGAAAGAGAGGTGCCGGACAAGTGAAATTTCACGCCCTCATTTAGTCCGTCCTCCGAGGTTTTTGTGACGGTGAGATCGCCGCGTTTCAGAACATTGCTGAAATTCACGGTAGCAACCTGACCGCTGACAACGGTAACACGGCGAACCTCCTGCGGCTCGTATTTGTCGTAGTTCTGTTCGGTCACGGTGTAAACGCCGGGAGTGAGATTGTCAATCTGAATCGTGCCGCCTGCGCCTGCCTGAACAGTTTTGTTTATGCCATTACCCGTAATGCTAAAGGAAATGCCCTCAACCTTGCCGTCCTCAGAAGTTTTAACGATTTTCGCTGAACCGTAAGAAACCTTGATGTTCAGATAACCTTTTACGGGGTCGTTGACCGACTGTGCATAGGTGACAATATCTTGCAGTTTTCCGTTCGGGCCGTAAACGCCGTCCGTCCAAGTGATAACACCGCGTCTTTGTGAATTTTTCTTTTCGGCTGTAATGGTAACGGTATCGCTCGGCGCTGTATCAGCGGTAATCGTCAGCTTGTTTCCGTTTACAGAAAAGCGGATTCCCGAAACGCCTGCGGAAAAAGAGTAATTAGAAAGGACATTATTTGTATCTGTGAGTGTGGCGGTGTACTTTTCGCCGTCCCATTCAAACTCAATGTTTTTTGCCTTGCCTGTGGATTTTGCAAAGAAGCTCGGCACTTTGGAATGGGTCTGCACGCTGGCGGCGATAGAATTGTAGTAGCTCATAATTTGGCTATACAGCGGGTGGTTTGTGCTGATCTGGTCGCAGATTGCGTCCTTGCCGCCTGTACTGACCTTGTTAAAATCGGCGTCACGCTCGCCAACGACGGTTTCCCAAACTAAAAGCTGTGTGGCAACAGCGTGAGCCAGCTTGTCGCCGCCATCATTCTGTGAACGCCAAGAGGTCGAAATCGTACCCGTATAGCCGTACTGAAAGATACGGCCGATAAACAGCTTAATATCATCGGGCGAAATGGTGTGATTATAGGACGAGGGGTAATTGTCCCAAAAGTTCTCGCCCTTTTTCGTGAAACGGTCGCCCGATTCCTGCGGAACGCCGGGTTCAATGCAGTAACAGATATTGCCCTCATACGAACCCATAGCGCGGACGGTAGTATAGCGGGAACTTGCCATGCTCCAGCCGTTCATATAGGTGTAACTGCCGTGTCCCCATTCGCCGCCGTAATTGGCGTCCCCGTCACGGGGAAAGGAAACAAGGCAAACTTCGTCGGTTTCTTCTGCGGCATAAGCGGTCGTCCCAACCCCAAACAGGGTGGTAACGCACATCAGCGCCGCCAGAAACAGCGACATACATTTTTTGATTTTCTGCGTTTTCATTTGAAATCCTCCTTGAAATGAAAAAACGCACCGTGTTTTTACACAGTGCGTTCATAGTGAAATATTCGGTTTTGTTTAGGCGTAGCCGATATACAAATCGTAGCTCCCGTCGGAGCGTGCCTGCGCCCATATCCAAACATCGGTAATATCTTCATCACGGCTGTACCGATCCAGCCTGCCTGCAATATCCCGTTCCAGACAAGTGCTGTATGCTCCTGCGGCAACAGGATTGTCCCAACAGTCAACCGCCGAGCTTTCAAGCCGTAACCCAACACTCACAGCGTAGGTTTTGGCATAGTCGATCCAAGTCTGAATGTTAAATTCGGGAACGGCAGGTTCTTCGGGCGCCGGTGTGGTTTCCCGCGGCTGCTCGACCTTTGGCGTTTCTTCCGCAGGGGGCGGCGTGGGCTGTTGTGTCGGCGCAGGCTTTGGTTCCGGCGTAGGCTCAACGGCTTTCGGCGTTTTAGGCTTCGGCGTATTGTTTGAAACGGCCGTCTGTGGTGATTGCGTCCCCAGTGCAGGACTTTGTTCTGCGGCAGGCTGTGCATTTTCAGCCTGTGCCGATTCCGTTTCTGCCTTGACTGCGGCTGTACTGTCAGCGGCGTTCTCTTTACTCTCCGAAACAGAAGCGGACGAACTTTCTTCCGGCTCTGTACGCTCATCAATCCCTCTTGTCACCGTTTCAATGCCCGAACTGTCCTGTATCGCCTGCGGGTAATCCGTATTCGCACAACCCGACAAAGAAACAATCAATGCCGCCATAACAGCGATTATCCTTGCTTTTTTCATATTCGCAAACCTCCTTTGCAGCTTCATTGTACGAATTTTTGCGGATTTCTGCAAAGGTACGAAAATCGCCGCCCTGTAATATCTCTTTTTTCGGGTAGTACAGGTAGTTTTTGAGGGGGAGAGGTGTGGAGAGGGGGGACAAGCGAACACCGCCGCACCTTGCCTTATTTTAGGGTATAGTTATCCCTTGTTAGGAAAATTCTACCTTTCCATGCCCTTTTGCCGTTCACGCTTTCGGTATAGTTCCAAAGCCTTAATAATGGTATCTTCAATTTTCTGCGCGGGCGTCCCCGGCGCAAAATATTTGCTGATACGCTCTTTCGGCATTTTGAACTGTTCTTTCTGATTCGGCTTTTCCTCCTGCATAATGGAGAGAATCACCTCGTCGGTCAACTTGCCATCTTTGCTAAACTCTTTCATTTTGATAGCCTGTGCCAAAGACGGGGTGCAGTCCTCACATTCCATTGTGCTGTATAGGGATTCCTGCTGTTCTTTGGAAAGATAGGAAAGCTCAACGGCAGGACGGAAAGCAATTTTTCCGTCGTCAACCATTTGCAGGACAGAGGGAATAAGCTCGGTCAAACGGATATAGCGTTGGATTTGCCTTGCACTATCGGGAGAATCTTTTGCCAACTGTTCATCAGATCGTGACTTCGTGTCCAGTGGGCGCGAAGTTAAATCCGACCTCTGTCCCTGCCTTTTCATAGCGTCCAACTTCATTTTATAGGCAAATGCTTTTTCGGACGGTAAAATCGTTTCCCTTTGCAGGTTGCTATCCACCATGATAATGGTAGCTTCATCGTCGGAGAGATTGCGGACGATACACGGAATTTCCGTCAGTTCAGCCAGAGCGGCCGCAAACTTTCGCCTGTGGCCTGCGACCATTTCATAGCCGCCGTCCTCTTTCGGTCGGACAAGAGCCGGAACTAACACGCCGTATTTTCGGACGCTCTCGACCATTTCAGCCATTGCCTCGTCCTGCTTGACCTTGAACGGGTGGTTCGGAAAGTCGGAGATTTCAACGGGATTCAGCGTCACGACCTTTTCAAGCTGTGATTCTGCTCGGCTTTCATCAGTAGAAAACAGGTCATCTAACGGCGTCATTCCTAAATCTCTCGTTTTTACGCTCAATCTCCAACACCTCCTTTGTCAGCGCGTGGTATGCGGCGGCAACCTTACCGTTTTTGTCGTGAGCATAAATGCTCTTGCCTCTGCCGCTGGTTTCGGCGGCTCTTACGGAAAAGGGTATTTCCGTATTAAACACACGGATTTTCTCGCCGTAGTGAGCGCGCAGAGAAGCGATGATTTCCTTTGCCTCGTTGGTACGGCTATCCACCATCGTGAAAAGAATCCCGTCGATTTTTAGCTTGGGGTTAATCTGCCGTTTAACCTGTGAAATGGAGTGCATGAGCAAATCCAGATCCTTTGCTGATAGAAACGACGGCTGCGACGGAATGATAACGCTGTCCGCTGCCGCTAATGAGTTCAGCGGCATAATGCCGAGCGACGGCATACAGTCAATGAGGATATAGTCGTAATGGGGTTTCACTTCATTAAGATATGTCCGCAGCGCCCGTTCACGGTTCATAGCGTTTATGAGCCGGATTTCCATACCCGACAATGTGATATTCGCGGGCAGCAGATCAACGCCCTCGCCGTGGTGCAGAATACCGTGACCGTCGGGAATCGGGGCGTCGTCAATTACCGCCTGCATAATGTCCGTAAGGGTAACGGGCAGCTCGTCGGGTTTGGGGTAGCCGAGGGAGAGCGTCAAAGAAGCCTGCGCGTCTGCGTCGACCAGCAAGACCCGTTTGTTTTCCTGTGCAAGACCGATTCCGAGGTTGGCGGTCGTTGTGGTTTTACCCACGCCGCCTTTTTGGTTCGTCACCGCTATTACTTTACAGTTCGCCATTTTGGGGTTTCCTCCTTTACATAGATTTAGCCGCCTGCGGCGAAGCAGACGGCTATGTAAATTTAGGAATGATATGAATCCGAAGTTTCTGCAAAATAGATTGATATTATTCCGATTATGTGCTATACTATAAAAAACAAGAATGTTATGTAGGCGGTGAACGCAATGGAATATATGAAAGTCACGCAGGCGGCGGAACAATGGGGCATTTCTGATCGCAGGGTTCGTATTCTGTGCCAGCAAGGAAAAATTGAAGGTGTTATTCAAAAAGGGCGCTCTTACCTAATACCGTGTGACGCTGTAAAGCCGATTGACGGGCGCACCCTTCGTCATAAAGCAGTGTCGGAACAATATTTGCCGTTGTTTTCCCGCATTGACAGCCTAAAGGAACAGTTAGATCAGCGGCGACCACTTACGAGAGGTGAATTACAGCGGTTACAAGAAGAATTTTTGGTTGAATACACTTATAACTCGAATGCGATTGAGGGAAACACCTTAACTTTGCAGGAAACAGCTCTCGTTTTAGAGGGTATTACGATTGACCGAAAGCCGTTGAAAGATCATTTAGAAGCCGTCGGGCACAAAGACGCATTTCTTTATGTACAGGAATTAGTAAAAGATAAAGTTCCTTTTTCAGAAAACATTATTAAGCAGATTCATACTCTGGTTTTGATGGATAGACCGGAAGATCGCGGCGTTTATCGACGGATTCCCGTTAGAATCATGGGAGCATACCACACGCCGCCGGAGCCGGTTGTTGTACCGGAACAGATGGAAAAGCTCATAAAAGAGTTTTCAAAGAAAAAGCTACACCCGATTGAGAGTGCAGCGCTGTTTCATCTAAAATTTGAGGGAATCCACCCGTTCGTAGACGGCAACGGCCGTACAGGGCGTTTGATCCTGAACCTGTTTCTTATGCAGAACGGCTATCCTCCTATCAATGTGAAGTTTGCTGACCGCAAGCGGTATTATGAAACCTTTGACAGTTATTACAGAGATAACGACGCAGGGGCTATAGTTCAGATGATTGCTGAGTATGTAGAGGAACGGTTGAATAACTATGCAGAACTTTTGTCAGGAGGTAGATAATTATGAAAGATACTATTTTTATTAGTCATGCAACTCCGACTGACAATATTTTTGCTACATGGCTTGCAACAAAACTTGAACTTTGCGGTTACAAGGTGTGGGTAGATTTAAATGATCTTGCTCCATCCGTTGATTTTTGGAATACTATCGACCAAACAATTCGCAATGATGCCGTGAAGTTTATTTTCGTAATGAGTAATGCATCTATTGATCCGAACAGAGATGGTGTACAAAAAGAATTGGCTGTTGCAGATAAAATAAGAAGGCAGAACCCCAATTTTATCGTTCCAGTTAGAATCGATAATGTAAGCTACAATGACCTTCCTGTAGAAATATTGCGACTAAATGCAATTGATTTCTACAATGATTGGGCAAAGGGATTAGAGACTTTGTTAAAATATCTAAATGATGAAAACATAGTTAAGGTCATGTCAAATACTGATAGTCAGCATTATATCGATAGATGGTTTAGTTCTCAAACCAAGCTCAGATCGCAAACAGTTGATAACGAAGATGAATATTGCAGTAACCTTTTTGCTCTCGATCTTCCCGAATCCGTTTATATTTATAAAAGAGAAGATGTTGAAGAAGTTTTAACTACTCGACATATTCCTATGAAAAAGAATAAGAAAGTAATCGTGACATTTGCCTGCAACAAATGTATCTGTGATTGGTGTTTGAGAGAAGTAGATTTCATTAAGTTGGACACAAAAGACGCTATCCAAAACCACACCTTACCCAATACATATCTTGGAGAATCCATATCCAACCTTTCGCGCGATATTGTTTCAATAGTGAATTGGATGATAGGTGAAATGTTTTACAAACACGGCTTGCGTCGTTATAAATCAAATTCAGGTAAAACCAGTAAAAATGTTTACTTTTTCCCTAATGGTGCGAAATCAAAGCGCTTTGCAACAAGTAGAGAAAAAGCTCTTTCGGGAACTTATAGAAGTATAAAAAGATGGCATTTTGGATTGAGCGGGTATTATACAAATTATCCGATGTCTGGGATAATATTTAAGTGGCATATAATCTTTACAGATGAAAAGGGTATTCCTCTACCTGATGCCTCACAAATTGCAGCTCGTCGAAGCAAAGGCCGTTTGATGTTCAACAAGCAGTGGAAAGAATGGTTGCAAGCAAGTATGTTTTTCTTGTCAGGTGGAACAGAAAATATTTTCTATACCCCTTGTTGCGAAGAAAATGCTATGTACATTAGAAGTCAATCAGAGCGTTTCATTTCAGAAAAGAGTTATATAGAACCGTATGTTTATAAACAGGTAGGTGATGAAAATGCCGAATAATCAATTATACTATATGGAAGAACCAAAGCTCAAATTTGCATTTAATCAATCCGCAGAGGACAGTAGGGATGGGCTAACTCTTTTCGGACCGTATGAAAAAAATAGTAGTACAATTCGTGTTGGCGTTATTTGTACTGAAAAAGGATTGGAATATTATCGCTCTTTTGTATGCCAAATGAATAAACCAATTTTTACAAATTCGTCCGGACGACCATTTTTTCCGGGATTCAAATCAGTGTTTGGCATTGAATGGTCTGTCGAGCCTACTGCAACTATAATTTTATCACAAAGTGACTTAGATACTGCATTGGCGATTACAAATCTAAAAGAGAGAACATATAATTTAGTTTCACTTTATTTGAATGCAATTAAAAAATACATAGAGGACGAAGAATCGGTTGTAGATATTTGGTATGTAGTTGTTCCTAATGCAGTCTTGACTTTATGCAGACCAAAATCCCTTTCTGGTAAAGCAACTTATAGTAAAAAACAAATTGAAACCTTTACTTCGGGCCAGATATCATTGTTTCCAGAAGATAATGAAGATTTGAGCCAATATGTTGAAATGTATGAATCAGATTCGGATTTTCACGATCAGTTAAAAGCGAGGGCAATTTACAATAAAATAGCATGCCCCATTCAAGTAATGCTTGAATCAACATTACAATTCCAACCTAAAGATGGTAGCGACGAATACAATAGCGATATGAAAGCACATCTTGCATGGACACATTCAAGCTCTTTATATTACAAATTGGGATGTTTGCCGTGGAAGTTAGATGCTGTAAGAGAGGGCGTATGTTATGTTGGCCTTGTGTTTAAGAAACTACAAGATACAGGCAAACAGAAAGGATATGCTTGCAGTGCGGCACAAATGTTTCTTGATTCAGGTGATGGCGTTGTTTTTAGAGGAAATATTGGCCCGTGGATAAGCAAAAATGAAAAAACTTTTCATTTGGATAGAATATCAGCAAAAGCACTGTTATCAATAGCTATTGACGCATATTACGACAAACACAAATCCTATCCAAAAGAATTATTTATTCACGGAAGAACTGCATTTACAAATGATGAATGGAATGGGTTTCAAGATGCCGCAAACATTTCTCCAACGACAAATTTGGTGGGCGTAGCAATTAGAGAAAAAAGTGGACTGAGATTGTTAAAGGATAATACCGACCCCAAATCGCAATATGGCATTTTACGCGGATTGTGTTTATATGTAGATGAAAAAAGCGGTTATTTGTGGACAAAAGGATTCATCCCCAAAACTGAAACCGCTAATCATTTAGAGGTTGCTTGCCCATTACATATTGAAATAAATAGAGGACAAGCAGATATTAAGACTGTTATGAGAGATATCCTTGCCCTAACAAAACTTAATTATAATGCTTGTTTGTATGGAGATGGGCTTCCAGTTACTCTTCGGTTTTCTGATAAAATAGGAGATATTCTAACAGCCATTCCTGATGTGAATTGGGCGGCAAAGCCATTTAAATACTATATATAAAACATATAATATTTAAAAGCCGTCTGCATTTCTGCAAACGGCTTTTGGATGGTCAAATCCTCGCTTTTAACTTTTTGCTGTACTCTAAGTAGTCATAACTCATCACATAGTCAATTACGCTTTCTTTGGGGATAAGATATGTACATCTTATGTAGAAGTGCTTGACCTTGTTTGCCTGTATAAGTTTTCGGGCTGTGCTGTCTCCGATACCGCCGAGCATATTACAAAACTCCGGCAAAGTCACAACATCAGGATATGGGGCAAAAAGTTTTTCATAGTGCATCCTTGATTTCATTTTTCGCCTCCATATATCTTTACCAAGTCGTCAATCTTCGGAGCGTCTTTTCCATAGATATATTGGAGCAAATAGACTTTGGGAACGAGTGTCTTTCTTGCCACACTAAAAGCTTTTATTTCGCCCTCATGGATCATTTTGCAAACCGTTTTTGTGCTTATCCGCAAAATTTCTCCTACCTCTTTGGTGTTCAACAGATCAGGGTATTGCTTCAGAAAATAATCGTTAGGTTTGAATTTCATAGTTTACGATCTCCTTTATAAAATTTGTCAATGGCAGATGATCGTATGCTTTGAAAATGAATTTAGTGCGTGTGTTAATGCACGCAGTTGTTGTTCGGAGGGAATTGCGATCCTGTCAACATCCCTCCAATATCCCTCCGTTTTGCAAAATCGAGCGCCAAATCGGAAAAATTCAATGCGCCCTTATAAATCAAGGCTTTTCAGAGGAAACTACCTCAAAAGACTTGAAAACATTGACTTTTCGGGTTCGGTTCTAATCCCCTGAAAGGCGGTCAATTCGGCGGTGTACGGAGTTTCATTTAAAACTCAAAATCCGTTGATGGCAACATCGTGCGGGTTCAAGTCCCGCCACCGGCACCATGTCTCGTGTTTATAACGGATTGAGTTATGAACACGGGATTTTTTATGTACAAACAGATCTTTTTGTTATAAAGAAGGCTTTGACTCTCTTGTGTACTATGATTTTGATGTATGAACTTGAGACTTGCATTAACGTAGATATTAAAAGTAATATAAGGTAAGGAAAGAATGACAAGTGAAAGGGGAAAAGAAAAAATGAGTTCTGATAATACGAATTGGTGTCAAAGTGTAGCTGCGGTATGTATAAAAAATAATAAAGTTCTGCTTGCCCGTCACACTTATGGAGGCGGAAAGGGGAAATTAATTATACCGGGAGGATATGTTGAATTTGGGGAAACTCCTCAAGAAGCTTTAAAACGAGAGTTTTTAGAAGAAGTGAATATTGTGATCGAACCGAAAGATATTATCGGAATTCGTTTTAACTCACATGATTGGTACGTTGTTTTTACAGCGGAATATATTTCTGGAAATCCGCAATCCGACGGAAATGAAAACAGTGAAGTAATATGGATTCCGATTGAGGAATCGTTAACGCGTGATGATATACCGGAATTAACAAAAATCATGATAGGGAACGCCATTAAAGATAATAGATTTGTTTATACTCCTTATATTGGTAAGAATCCCCCGTATTCGCTTTACTGTGCCGAATGATATTTTTAAAATATTAAGTTAGAGTAAGATATACAAAATTCAAAGGAGCCCTGTCGATTTTGTTGTTACTAAAATTATGGTGATTTGGAGTTAATAATTTAGCTGTGCAAAGTGCAATTTAGTTATAATATCCGCGAACTGAATATGCAGAATGTTGTTCTCATCTATCTCTTATCTATCAATGTCTTATAAAATAAAAAAACAACATGGAATGATCGTTAGAATAGGATGGAAATTATAATGTATATAAAATTGATTCAGCCTAAAATGATTAAAAGACCTATGGATACCGATATTAAGATTCATATGGCGCCGCCGCTCGGACTTTTGACTATCGTAAATATTCTCAGAGAAAAACATAAGGTCGTATTGGAGAACGAAAATATACAGGATATAAATTATAATGATAAACCTGATATAGTAGGGATATCAGTTACTGTGGATACTTTACCGCGCGCTGTTAAAATTGCAGAAAGATTCAGGAAATACGGTACTATTGTTGTTGCCGGAGGTATACATATTACGACTGCTTACAATACTGTTCCGCCGGACTGTTTTGATGTTTTGTGTGTAGGTGCTGCCGAGGGAACGTGGCCGGATATTGTAAAGGATTATGAAAACGGAACTTTAAAGAAGCTATATAGGTGCAGTAGTAAAATCAAGCCCGAAGATATTGTTCCTCCTGCCTATGATTTTCCGGGTAAGGAACAGTATTTGTACTGTAATGTTATCCACACAAGCCGTGGCTGTCCGTTTAAGTGTGATTTTTGTTATAACAGTGCAGCGGAACGAATGTATATAAATCGTGACATAGACGATGTTTTACGGGATATAAAAGTTGTAAAATCAAAGCATATTATGTTCATAGACGATAATTTTGCAGGAAATCCCGGGTGGACAAAAGATTTTCTGAACAGAATCAGGCCTATGGGAATTAAATGGAATGCGGCTGTTTCGATAAATACGGCATATAATGACGAATTGCTTGACCTGATGAAGGAGAGCGGATGCAAAAGTCTCTTTATAGGATTTGAAAGTATAAATGCTGATTCGATTAACAATGTCCACAAAATACAAAATAGCACGGACAAGTATGAAAAAGCAATAAAAGCTATTCATGACAGGGGAATTATGATAAACGGAAGTTTTGTTTTCGGACTTGACGGCGATACTCCCGAAACATTCAAAGCGACGCTCGATTGGATAGTGAAAAATAAGATAGAAACAGTTACTTCTCATATTTTAACTCCTTACCCGGGTACGGCTTTATATGACAGAATGAAAATTGAAGGACGTATTATTTCCGATGATCTGTCGCTGTACAATACTGCAAATGTTGTCTTTAAGCCAAGAGGAATGACCGAAAAAGAATTATATGATGGGTATATATGGATATATAAGAAGGTTTACAGCTTGAAAAATATATTCAAACGAATGCCTGAAAGCAAAGGGCAGCGAGTCTCATACCTTTTATTTAATTTGCTTTACCGCAAATACGGAAAATTTACTGATTTTCTATGTAAAAGGATTACATATAAGCGTATAGGCATTATAGCTGAGCGATTGTCGAATTATTTATGAATTATATTAATTTATTTCTTCTTTTTGCTATATTCCTTCACAATTGACAAATGCAGTTTGAAGTGATATAATTACCTATATTAAAATGCGGAAGTATGTTTCTATGTGCCCAAACAGGGAAATACATATTGAGTTTTGGAAAAATCTATTTGTCCGGTCGGCGGACAGATTGCTCGGCGCTTTCGCGACAATCGAAAGGAAATAATTAAAAATATGGAGAATCAAAAAGTCGTTATACTGGATTTCGGCGGACAGTATAAAGAGTTGATCGCAAGGCGTGTGAGAGAATGCGGTGTTTATTCTATTATTAAACCGTGGAACACGACTGTAGAAGAACTGCGTGAGATCGCGCCTATAGGCATTATTTTTACAGGCGGACCGAACAGTGTCTATCTCGACGATTCGCCGAAATGCGATAAAGCGATTTTTGATCTCGGAATACCGATTCTCGGTATTTGCTACGGTATGCAGCTTGTCGCATATATGCTCGGAGGAAAAATTGCTCCGTGCGCTAAAAGTGAGTACGGACGCATAGCGTCAACGGTCGATACTTCATCTTTGCTGTTTACCGGACTTGGCTGCGGTCAGAATGTACTTATGAGTCATACCGATAAGGTAGTTGAGCTTCCGACTGAGGGAGATTTCCGCGCAGTTGCAAGTACAGAGCTTTGTGAAAACGCAGCGTTTGAATGTGCAGAGCGCAGAATTTACGGCGTTCAGTTTCATCCTGAGGTTGAGATCAGCGAAAACGGAACGGAGATAATACGTAATTTCCTTTACAATGTGTGCTGCGCCGCAGGTGATTATTCGATCGACGATTATCTGCGCCGCCAGATCGAAGCGGTCAGAGAGAAGGTCGGAGATAAAAAGGTTCTTCTCGGACTCTCCGGAGGCGTGGATTCTTCTGTATGTGCCGCGCTGTTGTCGGAAGCGATTCCCGGTCAGCTTATATGCATATACATAGATCACGGTTTTATGCGCAAAGGTGAGACCGATGAGATCAAGGCTGTTTTTGAAAAACGTGATCTCAGATTTGTACACGTCGATGCGCACGAGCGTTTTCTCGGCAGACTTAAGGGTGTTACAGATCCCGAAAGAAAACGTAAAATTATAGGCGAGGAATTTGCCCGTACATTTGAAGATGAGGCAAAGAAATACGGAAATCCCGAATTTCTTGCTCAGGGTACGATATATCCCGATATCGTTGAGTCAGGTAAGAATAAATCCGCTGTTATAAAGAGCCACCATAATGTCGGCGGACTTCCTGAGGATCTCGGCTTTGAAGGTGTTGTAGAACCTCTTTCCGGACTTTTCAAGGATGAGGTCAGAAAGTTCGGAAAGCTTCTCGGACTTCCGGACAGTCTTGTATACCGTCAGCCGTTCCCCGGTCCCGGTCTTGCAATAAGAATTATCGGTGAAATTACGGAGGAGAAGCTCTCTATTCTCAGAGGCGCCGATGCAATACTGCGTGAAGAGATCGGAAAGTCCGATTCTCATGCCGATCAGTATTTTGCAGTGCTGACCGATTCAAAAAGCGTGGGTGTAATGGGAGATTTCCGCACGTATGAATATGTTCTTGCACTCCGTGCGGTTACGACAAGTGATTTTATGACATGTGAGTATGCAAGATTGCCGTATGAGCTTTTGACAAAAATATCTTCGCGTATTACAAATGAAGTTCGCGGTGTCAATAGAGTTGTTTATGATATAACCAGTAAGCCTCCGGCAACGATCGAGTGGGAATAATATCTATCGATTTATTGCAGTCACATTAAAAATAAGTATTTAAATAATATAGTAGCAGGAGTTCAACTATTTGTGTTAAACTCCTGCTATTATATAAGCTGTAGGAAGATCGGTCTGCCTTAACAACCCCAAACGTAATTAAATCCAATATTTTCTGAATACAACACATATAAGCGTTTGTGTTGTTCAATCTGACTTTTAACTCCGGTATAATAAAGACATCAAATAAAGGAGGCAAAAAGCCATGAATACAGATAAGATTTACGCAGAACAGCTCGCTAACGAATATGCACCGAAGAGCGCTTCAAAGGTGGTCGCCCTTCGCAAGCTGGACGCTAAAGCAAAACGTCCTGCTGCTGTTTTCACATATACCTTTGGAATTATTTCCGCCTTAATTTTAGGAATCGGTATGTGTCTTTGCATGAAAGTTATAGGAAACGGCAGCACTGTTATGTTCACGCTCGGAATTGTGATAGGTATAATAGGAATGGTCTGCATGGGTATCAATTATCCCATATATAAAAGAATACTGAACAACGGAAAGCAAAAGTATGCTTTTGAGATTATGGAACTTGCAAAAGAGATCAGCGGAGATTAAGCTATGAAAAAAGCAAAGATGATTTTAAATAAAGTGTTGTATCCGTCGAAATGGATTTTGATTTCTGTTCCGCCGATTGTATTTGCTGCACTTATTTTCATCTTTGCCGCAAACAAAACAGAGAGTGCGGCGGCATATCCTATATACGGATTGTCAGCGTACTCTCTTATGATCTGGCTTGTCTCTGCCCCGAAATTATTAAGAGCAGTCAAAACAGGAATCATGAACAACAGAGCCGTGAAGAAGATAGCCGGTACAAAAATAGGAGGCAGATATCTGTCTGATATGGCTTTCCGTGGCAGCATAGGTATCTATCAGGGAATGGCAGTAAATTTTTTATATCTTCTGTTCCGTGTTATCGCCGGCATTCGGTATGCGTCTGTATGGTTTATTTCTATAGCTGTATACTATTTGGTGTTGGGAACCTTGCGAGCCTATCTGATTTTCAGTTACCGCCGCAGAAAAAAGTACGGACTGTCCTATGAGTATCGATGCTACCGCCGCACCGCGTGGTTTTTGTTTTTATTGAACATTCCTATGGGCGGCATGATTGTATTGATGATACGGGCAAATGCAGGTTATACTTACCCCGGTTATGTAATCTATCTGTCAGCGCTTTATACTTTTTACACGATGATTCTATCGGTTGTCAATCTTGTAAGATTCCGCAAAATCGGAAGCCCGATCCTGTCCGCCGCAAAAGTGCTGAATTTTGTTGCTTCCATGATGTCGATCCTCGGATTGCAAACGG
Organism: uncultured Eubacteriales bacterium; assembly: GCA_902491535.1. Classification (GTDB taxonomy): domain Bacteria; phylum Bacillota; class Clostridia; order Oscillospirales; family CAG-272; genus UMGS911. The sequence continues at coordinate 68,365 of CABUHS010000007.1, read as the reverse complement.
CAATGATCGCTCAATTTTCGGAAGGAGATACGAATTTCCGAAGGCTGATGAATACCGTAACCGGAAGCGGTGTGTACGGAACCGTTATTATTATCGCTGTATGTATGCTGATTCATTCTGCACAAAGACGAAAGGAGGAGGTGCGCTGTGAACAAGTCTGAAAGTAAGTATTTCAATACGGCTGTCAAAATGGACGTGGCTTTCCTGAATCTGCTCGAAAAAAAGGAGATTGAATATATCACAGTAAAGGAGATCTGTGAAAAAGCCGGTGTAAACCGTTCTACTTTCTATCTGCACTATGAGACTGTAAGCGATATTATTTCAGAATGTGTGGAATATATAACCCAGCAATTTTTTGAGCGTAATCAGACCGAACACTCTGCATTTCTGAAAAAAATCCAAAATTGTTCGATGGAGGAGCTGTATCTGATCACTCCGGAATATCTGATTCCGTATCTCAGCAATATAAAACAAAATCAACGGTTATTTCAGACAATGCTGAAAAATGCATCGGCATTACGGCTTGAAGACAGCTACTTCAAGCTGTTTCGGTATGTATTCACGCCGATATTGGACCGTTTTCAAGTGCCGCATGAAAAACGGGAATACATGATGACCTTTTATATTCACGGATTGATAGCGATTATTACCGAGTGGCTGAATCAGGACTGCCGGGACTCCGTGGAGCATATCATTGCAGTTATGCAGCAATGTGTTTTACCTGCTGAGAGATTTGATATGTGCAATTATTGATATCCTGATAAATTACAAATATTTAACAGTTTAAAGAGCGCAGAATCGTATCGATTCTGCGCTCTTATTTATCTATATCTTTATTTATTTTAATTTTACCGTATTTCATAATAAAAATATTTTCTAGTTCACTTCTTTATATTCAGCAATATCTTCTAATCTACAAGATAGTGCGTCGCAAAGTTTATCTAAAGTTTTTGTTTCAATATTTTCATTTGCTTTTAATCTGCGAATAGTCTTACTGTCAATATCGCACTTTTCTCTAAGTTGATATGTTGTCATGCCTTTTTGAGACATGGTGATCCATAATTTGTCGAATATAATCATGATTTATCTTTTTGATTCAATACTGCTGCTATAAAATGCTCAGTTATTCCTTTATAATGGCGAAAAGTTTCTGCATCTAATTCTCGTATGTGCTTATCAATTATTAAAGTATCTTTATCAGATATTTCACCAGTCAACAAATAATCACAACTAATTTCATAAGCCTTACAAAGACGTAGCATACTGTCAGGAGATAAAAAGCTTTTGCCCAATTCCGCATCAGAAATAGCCTGTTGTGTTACATCCGCTATTTCGGCGGCTTCTTCCTGCGTCAGTCCTTTAGACTTTCGTGATTCAAAGTAACGCTGTCCCATTTCTTTTAATAATTGCTTTCTCTCAATATCCATTTTATTCCTTATAAAACACCATACTAACCGCCTGCGTCCTGCAAGCGTTTTTTTATTTAGTTTTACTGTTATTGACTTCTTTTAAAAACGCCAATAAAGTATCTAATTCATTTTCGCTCAACTTTAATAACTCATTTCTGACTTCGTTTATTTTTATAGGATATGGATTATTTGTAAAATCAAAAAATTCACTCAATGAAACACCTAAATAATCACATATAGAAATTAAAGTTCTAAGTGAAGGCATGCTTTTATTTTTATTCATTGAGGATAAATATGTTGAAGTTTTTCCTATATCTCTGCTTATTTTCTTTTCAGTAATATTTTTCTGCATACGTAGTTGCGTAATGCGGTTTAAAATTTTATCTTCCACTAAGCATCCCCCTAAATTAGTTCGATAAATGCCTTTTAATTATAATAGAAAACGAGCCAAATGGTAAAAATATAAAAAGTCCTTTTAAACGTTTATATAATTATTTATTTATTTTACAGAAAAGACTATTTTATCATCGAATCTAAAAGATCTGATAAAGTCTTAATTTGTGCGATATCAAGTTGTTTAACTTTTTGAATTATCTCATTTATATATTCAGGATATTTATTAGAATCAAAGTCAAAAAATTCAGAAAGTGTTATATTGAAATATTTGCAAATTCCAATTATTGAATGTAGAGAAGGCATACTTTTGTTTTGATTCATTGCTGAAAGATAAGAGGATGAGCGACCGATCTCTCTACTTAATTGTTTTTCCGATACATCTTTTTGAATTCTTAGCTGTGTTATCCTGTCTAAAATAATTTCTTCGATTTGTTTCATTTTTTGCCACCTTTCTATATTAAATCTATTATAAATGAAGCTGACATAATTTTTTTATTCTTTTAGTTGCAAAGCGACTAATTTTATGTTATTATATAGTCATAGACTAACCGTATTATTCTATCTCTACATAAAAACTAATATTATGTTCTTTTGTTAAATCAACATAATATTAAGTTAATACATTGAAGTATAAAATTGTTTAATAAAGACATTCATATGAAAATACATATGTAGATACGATATCAAAAAAGTGCGTTGAAGACGCAAATTTAAGATAAATAAACATAATAATAAAAAACACGGAGGTTTAAATGCTTTATGGAAAATGAAATTTTTGAAAGAGATTACCGAGGAACGGAGAATAAAGAAACTTTGTCTCCAAATCAACAGAAAATTTGGGAATATGCAGTAGAAAGCGGCCTTTTTAAGGCTTACGATGATGCTATACGGAAAATGCCGAAATATATTGTACAAAAGGATAAAGAAACATATGAACATCTGCTTTCCCGCCTTGATATTTATGCAAGGAGGAAACACGGTAAGATCAAAGGTATAGTTGACTACGATAAATATGAATGTCATATTTATGTTTATCTTCCGTTCTTTGATGTTTGCCGCTCCGAAGATTTTGCTTTATTATCTTACATGGCTGAAAGAACACATAATATTACAATTGAGGCTTCCGAAGACGGTGGAATAAGACTGTCTATCAGGATCAATTACTTTGATGAAGTTGAAAATTCAAAATATGTATTCACAGATTGCATTATGAAAGATAAAAAACTCGTTGCAATGCTTATGGAAGAACATCAAAATGAAAAAGAACGGATATTATCCGATCCGGAATTATCAGCAATTCTCGAAAAAAAGGGCAAAGAAATGGGAAAGACAGCGGAAGAGTACTATGACTGGGTTGAAGAATTTTTTACTTCCCATCCCAAAGACATCATGGAAACAATTTTAAAGGAGATATCAGATAACGATGGGGAGATATATTCAGAATAGTTAATTATCTATAAGATAAATAAATTTCATATAAAATAAAAATCCATCTGCGTAACAGATGGATTTTTATTTTGAAACAACAAGGATCCTATTCTATCGTATAGAAGCTTTATACCCCTCGCCCCAATTTTGCATGGAATCAAGAATGGGTTTCAGGCTTTTTCCGAGTTCGGTTAATGAATATTCTACCCTTGGCGGAACTTCTGCATATACCTGACGGATCACAAGTCCGTTTTCTTCCATATCGCGAAGCTGTGCGGTCAGTACCTTTTGTGATACGCTTCCGATCGATTTTTTCAGCTCTCCGAAACGCTTTGTACCCGGCATTAAATCCCGAAGAATCAAGACTTTCCATTTATCTCCGATCAACATAAGTGTTGTTTCGACAGGACAAGCGGGCAAATCCTTTGTTGTATTTTGTTCTTTCATGAATGATATCTCCCATTGGTTTCTAAACGATACTTTTATCCTTATTATACCATACAGCTTGTTTTGAGTCAATGTTTCTGAGGTTAAATAAAAAAAGTTAAAAATTTTTTTATTTACTAAAAATGCTGAAAAAGTCCGTCGTTACGCATTTGTTTCCATACGGTAACTATCCAAGAGTTTCCTGTCGGTAACTATAGCACAATAAAGTGCATACTTTACAACCGAAATTTGCTTGATTATAATATAGACAAGAGCTGAGGACAGCGGCCGATCCGAAGTTCAATATCGGAAAATAAAAAACACAGTAAGGAGAATTTGATCATGAATAAGAATACATTTACTACCGTAAAACTTGCAAAAGGCGAAATGAACATTTACGATTTCGGTACTGTTAAACTGCACGCATATAAAACAAACGATTTCATTGACGATGAAGTGTTCATCGTTGAAAAGAACGGCAAGGCTGTTGTCATTGAATCCCCGTGTTTCTTTGACAACAACAAGGAGCTTGACGAATACCTGAAAGATGTCACGGTTGAGGGAATGCTCGTTGCTTACCACGGTGCAGGAGCAACATTCCTTCCCGATGTTCCGAAATATGCAACACAGAATGCAAAGGAATACTCTGAAAACGGCGGCGGAAAGGCTCTGATCGATAACTTTACCGGCGTATTCGGTGAAATTTTCGACAATTCTGTTCATAAGATTACAAATGTCATTGAAGCAGGTAAAATAACGATAGGCGGTATTGATTTTGTAATTAAGCAAACAAATGAAGCATTCGATGTGGAGATACCAGAAATCAATGCCGTTTACACTCATATGCTGGGCCATGACTGCCACTCCATCGTTGCAGGCGCAGGACACGCCGACGCTATGATCGCAGAGCTTCGCAGCTATATTGAAAAAGGCTATGATCTGATCCTCACCTCGCACTATACCCCGGAGGATTTGAAAGACGCACAGACAAAGATCGGCTATCTGGAAAACCTCAAAAAGATTGCAGCGGACTGCAAAAATGCAGACGAATTCAAAACGGAAGTTGGCAAAAAGTATCCGCAGTACAGCGGTCAGAATTATCTCGATATGACGGCAGGATTCTTCTTTGCTTAAATAGGTATACAAAGTAAACCGGGGCTGTCGTAACGATAGTCTCGGTTTTAAGGTAAAGGAGTGTTTGTCCGCGAAAAGCAGCTGCTCGGGAGAAATAAAAATGACACATGATGAAAAACGGATTTATTTAATCAAAGAGCTGTTACGGGAGCAGCCGGAATATGTAGATATAGCAATTCCGGAAGACAGTCAGAGACAGAAAAAATTGCTCCGCTCGCTTTTTAATATCCGTATGCCGGGCCCTGTATCGGCGGAATTTTTGCAAATACAAGACGGGTACTTGCAGAGGGAAATTGCGCAAAAGGGAATCACTGACATTGTGGATCTAACTCCGTTATATGGCGGTATCTACCTTTGGCAGGGCGATATTACTACGCTCCGATGCGGCGCAATCGTTAATGCTGCCAACTCGCAGATGCTCGGCTGCTTCTGTCCCTGTCACGGTTGTATTGATAACGCCATTCACACTTTTTCCGGCGTTCAGCTTCGTCTTGCCTGCTCGGAGCTTATGAAAAAGCAAGGGTGTGGGGAAGAAACGGGCAGAGCAAAAATAACGCCCGCTTTTAATCTCCCTTGCCGGTATGTGCTGCACACGGTAGGTCCGATTGTTCACGGCAGACTGACTGAAACGGATAAAATGCAGCTTGCTTCCTGTTACCGTTCATGCATGGAGCTTGCAGAACAAAACAGAATAGACAGTATTGCGTTTTGCTGCATATCTACGGGCGAGTTTCATTTTCCGAACGGTAAAGCGGCGGAAATTGCAATACGCACTGTAAAGGAATTTACAGCGAAAAACCAAAGCAAAATCAAGGTGATATTCAATGTTTTCAAAGATACCGATTATGAAATCTACAGAAGCCTGCTTGGATAAGATCGAACGGCTGAAAAGGGAGATAGAAACCGCCGACTGTATTTTGATCGGCGCAGGCGCAGGACTATCTGCTTCAGCGGGAATGGCATACAGCGGAGAACGCTTTGAAAAATACTTTTCCGACTTTCATCAGAAATACGGTATTACCGATATGTATTCGGGCGGTTTTTATCCGTATGACAGTTTAGAAGAATACTGGGCGTGGTGGTCGAGGCACATTCTGATAAACCGCTATGATGTCACCGTTGGTAAGCCGTATGCGGCATTATTGGAGCTTGTGAGAGATAAGGACTACTTTGTTCTTACTACTAATGTAGACCATCAGTTTCAGCTTGCCGGCTTTGATAAAAAGAGGCTGTTTTATACGCAGGGGGATTACGGCCTGTGGCAATGTTCGGAGGCCTGTCACGATAAAACCTATGACAATGAAATAAAAGTTCGTCAGATGACCATTGAGCAAAAGAATATGAAAATTCCGACGGAGCTTATTCCTAAATGTCCTGTATGCGGTGCGCCGATGACGATGAACCTGCGGTGCGATGACAAATTCGTGCAGGATGAGGGATGGTATGCCGCAGCAGACCGTTGCGGCGATTTTATCCGCCGTCACAAGGATCTGCACATTCTGTTTTTGGAACTCGGCGTAGGCTATAATACTCCGGTTATTATTAAATATCCGTTCTGGCAGATGACAGAAAAAAATCCGAAAGCAGTTTATGCGTGCGTAAATCTCGGTCAGACCGTTTATCCTAAAGAAATCGAAAAACAGTCGGTTTGCATTGACGGTGATATAGAAAAGGTCCTGGTAGCCTTAAAATAATGAGAGGCGCGGAGACGGAAAAAGATCTGCTTATCTGTCCGGTATGCGGCAAAAAGATACGCGGAGAAGAACAGAAAGAATCACTCCACCCTGTATTATCAGAAATGCAAACAGAAAATGCCGATCAATGTAAAGTATGTGACAGAATTTATTTACACAGATTATGAAAACTGATTTTGCCGTATATCTTGATTTCCTCATAAAAATCACTTATAATTATGATTAAATAACGATACCGCTTAAACAGGGGGATTTTACTATGTGCGAAGAGGAAAAAATCAGAGAGGGAATTTTGTTCAGTCCTGCTGATCCTGAGTTGAAGGCAATTAAGCTGAAGACGCATAATTTAAATATAGATTATAATCGTACCTATGAGAATGAGAGCGAAAGGCGTGCGGAAATTCTTTCTGAGATAATCGGAAAGTTAGGCGAAGGAAGCGTTTTGCAGGGACCGATTTTTTTCCATTACGGAAAGCATACAAAAATAGGCAAAAAATTTTTCGGTAACTTTAATCTGACTATTCAGGATGATGCAGAGGTCACTATCGGAGATTATTGCGATTTCGGACCGAATGTGACAATTGTAACGCCCGTTCATCCTATGCTGCCCGATGAGCGCCGGGAGATGCTGACCGCAAATGGAGAAAAGAAGCATCTTTGTTATGCAAAACCGGTTCACATCGGAAATAATTGCTGGCTTGGCGCATCAGTTACGGTTTGCCCCGGTGTTACGATCGGTGATAACTGTGTAATAGGTGCAGGCAGCGTTGTAACACGCGATATTCCGGAGGGAAGCTTTGCCGCAGGTGTTCCGTGCAGAGTAATAAGAGAGCTTACCGAAAGCGATAGTATGATATATATGCCGGACAGACTGGCGGATAATGCAGTTCTGCACTGTGACAGTGACTGCTGAATGATATATCACTAAAAAATATTGTCCGTTTACGGTATATTATAAAAAGCGATAACCGATTAAGAAGATACGGTTATCGCTTTGCTTTTTATAATGTTACAATAGTCAGTCAGCACTCAGATATTTATCTGCAATCAGGCATTCCAGCACTTTGGCTTCGCGTTCGATCATATTTTTATCTTTCGGGCCGTGATCTGATTTTCTGTTTATTTCGATTGCGGTCGCAGGATCTATCCATTCCAAAGTAAAATGTTCTTCTGATTCGTAGTCGTCTAAATTTTGAGAATGTATCTTTTGCTTGGTACTGCAAAAGTAGTAATAATTATCCTGAATGAATATATCATCAGATGTGTGGCTTTTCTGGATTCTGTGAACATATCCGTATTCAGTAATAGTACACGGAATAACCGAAAGCCCGGCTTCTTCTGAGGTTTCCCGTATTAAAGCTTCTTCATGGCTTTCACCCTTCTCAATTCCGCCGCCCGGGAATTTGTAATAGTCGTATTTCAGACTGTGTACCATAGCTACTTTTCCGTTTTTTATTATGATACTGCGCACAGACGGTCTTACGAATGCTTTTCCGTCGGGATTATAGTCTTTTGTGTCTATTTCAAAAAGAAGTTTCATTTTTTACCTTTCTTCTTGTATTGGTCGTTTATTCTAACATATCTTTTGCTTTGCGTCAATATGATATGGCGATATTTTCGGCGGACAGATTATTTTTATATAAATTTATTATTGATTTTTGTCTCTTGATATGGTACAATAAAAACACTGCCACCGGGTAGTAAGATGCTTAGCATTCGGTACACATCGTTAGGTCTTTGAAGATGTGTATGCGGGTGCTTGTTTTTTTGAGCGGGCAGTAAAACCTGAAAATAAATTTTCGGACAGAAGTTTTGTACTTTGACGCTCGGAATAACGTTATTTCGGTACGGCCGAGATCAATACTGAATTTCAGCTTTGCAGGAAAGGAACTGTCATAATGAAGAAAAAAATCAAATTTTTTAAAGGCTTTTCTGCCACAGACATTGCGATATGGAGCGCATCCGTTATACTTATAATTGCGTCGCGGCTTATTTTCGGAGGAGGAAGTACTTTTGCTCTTGCCGCTTCACTTGTGGGAAGTACTTCTCTTATTTTTAATGCACGCGGAAATCCTTTCGGACAGGTGCTTATAATATGCTTCAGTATTATGTACGGTATCATTTCGTATACCTGCGCATATTACGGCGAGATGATAACATATCTCGGAATGACAGCGCCGATGGCGGTATTTGCCCTTATATCGTGGATCCGAAATCCGTCCAGAGACGATAATTTTAAGGTTAAGATAAATCGCCTGTCCGTTTGTGAGACAGTATTTGCTTTTATTCTGACAACGGCTGTAACGGTCGTATTCTATTTTATTCTGAAATATTTTGATACGGCAAATCTTATTGTGAGTACGGTGTCTGTTGCAACAAGCTTTATAGCGGCGTATCTTACATTCAGACGCAGTGCGTTTTTTGCGCTTGCATATGCCGCTAATGATATTGTCCTTATAATTTTATGGTCGATGGCTGTGTCAGAGGATATTTCATATCTTTCTGTGACAGTTTGCTTTGTTACGTTTCTTCTGAACGATATATACGGATTTATAACATGGTTGAAAATGCGCCGGCTTCAGGAACGTGATACCTCTGACTTAGCGGCTGTATTAAATGATATTGCCTGATCCTATGGAATTTTTCTTTTTTATGTGGTAGAATAACATTATAGAGTGGATAAAAGCTTTTACGAAAGAATTGTTTCACGTTAACCTTACAGCGACTGTAAGTGGTATTTAATATTGCGATCTGATACAATGTTATCAGAGAAAACTTCAGGAGGTTTTTTATGAATAATTCAGATCGTATTTTAAAGGTTGAGAGTCTTACCAAAACATACGGTAAGGGAAGTACGGAGACGAAGGCACTTCGCGGCGTCAGCTTTGATGTACTTGAAGGCGAATTTCTCGGAATTATGGGAGCGAGCGGTTCCGGAAAAACAACCCTTCTTAACTGTATCGCAACTATGATAAGACCGACTTCCGGGCGGATAATACTTCGCGGACAGGATATTTCGGGCTTTGACGGAGCAAAGCTTGCCGGATACCGCGGCAAAGAGATAGGATATCTTTTTCAGTCGTTTGAACTGCTTGATAATCTCACTGTGCGCGAAAATATCTGTCTTCCGCTCGCTCTTCACGGAATAAGCGAACGAAGCGCTGAAAGTGATCTGCGCATGCTGTCTGAACTGCTTGATATCGCTGATACTCTTGATAAATTTCCGTCTCAGCTTTCAGGAGGTCAAAAGCAGCGGGCGGCAGCGGCGCGCGCTCTTATATCTGATCCCGAACTTGTGCTTGCCGATGAGCCGACCGGAGCGCTTGACAGCCGTAATTCGAAAATTCTTATGGACAAGCTTTCCGAGATAAACATAGCGCGCCGTAAAACGGTAATAATGGTAACGCATGATGCCGGTGCAGCGAGCTATTGTTCACGTATTTTATTTATAAAGGACGGCGTTATTTTTCATGAGCTTCGCCGTGATACGGGAAATGAAACTACCGGGGCATTTTACGAAAGAATCCTTAATGTGACGGCATGCATGGGAGGAGGAAGCGAAAATGTTCTTTAAACAGGTGTGGCGGAATGCCGCCAAAAACCGGAAAGGAAACGGAATTTTCTTCGGATCTCTTGTGATTGCCGTTATCGCATTTTATACTCTGCTTTCGCTCGGCAAGCAGGATGTTATGATATTTCTTGCAGAAATTGAAAGCGATGCGGTAAATAAGCTTTTGATGCTTCTCCGTGCTGTGTACTGCATGTCGCTTTTCTTTGTATTTTTCCTTGTTTTCTTTGCCTGCCGCTATCAGACGGACAGCCGCCGCAGAGAACTCGGAATGTATCTTATGCTCGGTATGAAGCGATCAAGACTGTTTTTCATGCTGCTTTGTGAGACACTTTGGAATAGCCTGATATCGCTGTTTATAGGAATTCCGTCTGCGCTTCTTCTTACAGAGGCGGTAAGTCTCGTAACCGCTAAATTTGTCGGACTCGGAATTATAGGACATAGTTTTACGTTTTCGACATATGCTGTCTTAATGACCGTATGCGGATATGTTCTCGTCCAGCTCGTTACAATGCTGCTTATAAGTATTCCGCTTATGAAGGCGGAGCCGGCAGACCTTATTTCCTCGGGTGCAGCGGGAAAGCAGACGGACATGTCGTCGGTAAAGAGTTCGGTTTATTTCTTCATCGGAGCAGCTCTTCTGCTTATTGCATATTATCTCGGGATATTCCGCATGAGAACTCTTGATCTTGCGGTATTTGCAGGACTTTTGATATGCGGAGCCGCGGGAACATTTCTTCTGTATAAGGGATTCGGCGGGTTTCTTGGCAGACGTATACGCAAAAAGAGTGCGGATACTGTCGGACTTTCTACATTTACCGGAAGACAAATTCAGGAGAATGTTATAGGTCAATACCGCGCGCTTTCCGTGTCGTCGCTTCTCTTGCTTATTGCCCTTGCATGTGTGTCATATGGGATTTCTATGGGGTTTGGCCGTACTACAGCGAGCCGCTCGGTGGATTTTTCGGTGTTCGGAGATGAAAGAGATATTTTGGAGTATTTTGAACGTGACGGTATAAAAGAGACGGTAAAAGATGTCTATCCGATGCAGCTGTCGCTTACCGACGAACCGATCGACTTTTCTGAAATTACCGATATTTTAAAAGCTTCTGATGAGACTTTGGGTTTTGCATCGAGTTTTCACACCGATCATATAATTTCGGAAAGTTCATACAACCGTATGGCAGAGTCGTCGGGAGGGGATAAGGTATCTCTTGACGGCGGGAAAATTGCGCTTTATACTTCGGCTTTACGCGACTCTACAGAATATTACGGCGTTTTACAGAAGATATTGCGGTCGGATGTTCATATAGGCTTCGGCGGAGTTTCATATGAAACCTGTGAAAAGCTTTACAGCGACAATATTGTAGCTGACCGTGCTATTACGCTGTATACGGCGCTGATTGTTCCTGATAATATATATGAGAAATTTGCAAAATATGATGAACCGTTTTGTGTTAATGTTTTTCTCGATGATGATCTTACATCGGAAAAAGGACTTATGCAGTCGATACAGCAGGTCAGCAGTGTGCTTGACGTATCAGGCTTCGAATATGAAAGTTATCTTAAAGGTATAGGAAGAAATTTATTTTATTCCGTATCGGCAGGTTATCTGACCGTATATCTCGGAGTGCTGTTTCTTCTGATATCAAATACGGTTATCGGGCTTAAGTATCTGATAAGCCAGCGGCAGAGCAAGCACAGATATATAGCCCTGCTCATGCTCGGCAGTGATACAGAATCTCTGTGCCGCTCGGTCGGAGTGCAGATAAACACTTTCTTTTCTCTTGTGCTGTCTGTCGCGGTTATCAGCAGTGCCGCGGCGATATATACTATGTTTACTTCTTTGACAAGACTTCCTTCCGGAACATCGATGCTTTCAGTTGCCGTAATTTCCGGAATCGCGATGGCTGCATTTGTTCTGATCGAGACGGTATATATTCATGTAGTAAAGAAAAACGCATACAGGGAGATACGTACGCTTGAAATAACAGACAGAGGGGAGTGACGGTTCATGAGGATCGCCGTCATAGAGGATGACGTTTATCTTCGAAATGAAATAACTGATACCTTTATAAAGAAAGGACACTCTGCAATCGGGATAACGTCGTTTGACGATGCCGAAGCGGAGCTTGAACAGCTTGCGCCCGAACTTATCGTACTGGACGTGAACCTTCCCGGCAGATCGGGTTTTGAAATTTGCAGATCGGTGAAGGCGTGCATGTCGGTTCCCGTGCTTATACTTACGGCAAGGGATACACTCGACGACGAACTTACGGCGCTCGGCATAGGCGCTGATGATTTCCTTACAAAACCGTGCCATCCGGACAGGCTTGTTGCGCGCGCCGAACATCTCTTTAGAAACTATGGCAGGGTTAAGGGACTTATTCAGACGGGATCTCTCATTTTGGATACAGATACATACAAGCTCGTATACAATGAAAAAATGCTTGTTTTACCTGAAACTGAGGGAAAGATACTCAGATTGCTTATGGAGAATTATCCGAATGCTGTTTCCCGCCGCAATATCTTTTTCTCCGTTTGGGGAACGGAGGAATTTGTCGATGAAAATATTCTTCAGGTAAATATTACAAGGCTTCGCAAAAACCTTTCTGAGATAGAAATCGGCGGTATCGTGGAAACTGTCAGGGGATACGGATACAAACTGGGGGATGTGAAATGAGAAAGATAACGGGCAGTATAACTCATTTTACGGTTTTGCTCGCTGTGACCGATCTTGTATTTGTTTTTCTCGTATGGATATTAAGACCTGAAGCGATTATCGGAGTCAGTTTGTTTATATTGCTGTTTTCGTCGGCGATACTTATTGTCGGAACATTTCTTGAGAGGAAGCGCATAAAGCGAATATCCGAAGCAGTAAAGCGGCTTGTAGACTCTCCCGGAACAGAGACCGAAAAAGAGCTTATACGTGTGTCCGGCGTACAGTGGTTGTCTGCAGCGGAGCTTGTGTGCCGTCAGCTTTTGATGCAATCTGAGCAGATAAACGGTAAAACTCTGGAGCTTGAGGAATATCGGGAGTATATCGAAGAGTGGGTACATGAGATAAAAACACCGCTTTTTCTTAATTCGCTTGTGCTTACCAACCGTAAAGATGAAATGTCGCCGTATGTTTACGGAAGGATGAGCTATACAGGCCATAAACTGAGGGAATCGGTCGAGCAGATACTTTATTATGCAAGACTTCAGACCGACCATTCCGATTATAAATTTGTTAAAGTACGGGCAGATGAATGCGCATCGGAGCTTGCTGCCGAGTATTCGGTATTTGCTGAGGAAAATAATATTTCTGTTATGACAGAGCTTGATCATGCAGAGGTGATAACTGATAAAAGAGTGCTTGTATTTATGCTGCGACAGCTTTTAGATAATGCATTGAAGTATGCTGATCCGGAAAACGGAGAAGTATTTATTTCTGTGAAACAGGATCAAAGAAAAGTGTATCTGTCCGTATATAACAACGGAAAGGGCGTACCGCCCTGCGACGCGCCTTTTATCTTCGATAAGGGATTTACCGGAGGCAGTCAGGACGGGAGCAAAGCTACCGGTATGGGGCTTTATCTTGTTCGCAAATATGCGCAGCAGCTCTGCGCTGAGGTTGAAACAGATCCTGTCATACCGTATGAAAGCGGATTCGGAATAAAATTGATCTTCACTTTGTAAGTTGTAAAAGGACTGCGCTTTCTGTGTTAAATCCGAAGGACATGAAAAAATCCTGACTGCGTTCGCAGTCAGGATTTTTTTGTGGGATTTATATTCAGCTGTTGAATTCGTTATAAATAGCAGATATAGCTGCTTCAAGGTCATTTTCGTTAACGCCGAGAATTATATTAAGCTCGCTCGAACCCTGATCTATCATGACGAGATTTATGTTTGCTTTTGCAACCGCTCCGATAGCGCGTGCTGCTGTCCCTGTAGCGCTTCTCATTCCGCGTCCGACAACTGCAATGAGAGCGATATGATCTTCGATGAAAACGCTGTCGGGCTGTACTGCATTGCAAAGGCTGCGCAGAATGGTGTCATGCTTACCCTCGATCGTTTTTGAGGACATGATTATGCTGAGGGTATCTATTCCTGACGGAATATGTTCGAACGATATGTTTTCTTTTTCGAGAACGGACAGAACGCGGCGTGTAAAGCCGACCTCTGAGTTCATCATGTCCTTCTCAATAGTTATTGAACAGAAACCTTTTTTGCCTGCTATACCTGTAATCGGGTTTTCAGGAGTTTTGTTATCACATGATGCGACAATCATTGTTCCGTTATCCTCCGGAGCGTTTGTGTTTCTGATGTTGATCGGTATTCCCATAAGTCTTACCGGGAAGACGGCATCTTCATGAAGAACGCCCGCGCCCATGTAGGAAAGCTCGCGAAGCTCATTGTATGTTATAACGTCGATAACCTTTGGATCTTTTACAATGCGGGGATCTGCCATAAGGAAGCCGGAAACATCTGTCCAGTTCTCATATATATCGCAGCCGACCGCGCGTGCAACTATCGCTCCGGTGATATCTGAGCCGCCGCGCGAAAAAGTCTTTATAGTATCATTGGGCATTGAACCGTAAAATCCGGGTATTACGGCTTTTTCAACGTTTTTGAGGCGCTCGCTCATTACCGAATATGTTTTATCGGTGTCAAGAAGACCGTTATCTGTAAAGAAAATGATTTCTTTTGCGTCTATAAATTCAAATCCGAGATACTTTGCGAGTATCTTTGCGTTCAGATATTCTCCGCGGCTTGCCGCATAATCGCGCCCCGCGTTATGAATGACTGACATTTTTATTTTGGCGAATTCATCGTCGAGAGAGTAGTCCATTCCGAGACCTTCGACGATGTCGCGGTATCTTTCTTCAAACTGATGATATACTGCATCTATATTATGGCCGGTAGAAGCAAGTTCATAGCATTCGTAAAGCTTGTCGGTAACCTTGAAATCTCCGTTATAGCGCTTACCCGGAGCCGAGGGTACTACATATTTTATACTCGGATCAGAGAGTATAATGTCTATTACTTTTTTGAACTGTTCGGCGCTTGCCAGCGAACTTCCGCCGAATTTTGCTGTTTTTAAATTCTTCTGCATCGGGATATGATCCTCTGTCTTTCCGAATAATACTTATTCCATCATAATAAAATAACTCTTATTATTATATTCGAAAAGTTTCTTTCTGTCAACAACAAAGTGACGATAAAAAACAATTTACAGAATAAAAATCAGATATTCTGCATAATTATGCGAAAATATCTGATTTTTACGTATCTTAAAATATTTTTTCAGGCTCTGCGGCGGAAAGATCTTTTTTTATCTTATCGGCGGAAAGTTTTATTTTCTGTAGTTCTTCGTCGGTCAGAGCGATTTTCAGCTTTCCTATAACTCCGTCTCCTCCGACTGTACACGGAGTGCCGAGCCAGATGTTCCCGATACCGTACTCTCCTTCAATGAGCGAGGATACAGTCAGAATGCTGTGTTCATCTCCGAATACCGCACGTATGATACGGGCAAGCGCCATGCCGATTCCGTAGCTTGTTGCCTGTTTTGCTGCAATTATTTTGTATGCAGAGGTCCGTACCTGCTGTTCAATATCGGACAGCTCCTTTTCCGAAAAACGCAGCGGATGCTCTTTACACAATGACCGTATCGGTTTAACTCCGATATAGGCAGACGACCAAGGAACAAACTCTGTGTCTCCGTGTTCTCCGATCACATAAGCATGTACATTTCTCGGGTCGACTTCGAAATAACTGCCGAGGAGATATCTGAGTCTGGCGGTATCAAGTGTTGTTCCGCTTCCGATTATTCTTGCCGCCGGAAATCCCGAATGCATATATACGATAGAAGACATAACGTCAACGGGGTTTGTAGCTACAATAAAAATTCCGGAAAATCCGGCGGATACGGCGCTCCGGGTAATCGATTTTACCGTTTCGCTGTTGCGCCGCAGAATCCTTGCATCGCTTCGGGTTTCTCCGGGAACCTGAGCTGCTCCTGCGGCGATTATCATTATATCTGCGTCTGAACAGTCGCTGTAACTTCCTGCAAATATATGCATGTTTGTACCTGAAAATGCGACACCGTGAGCAAGATCTGCTGCCTCGCCCTCTGCGCGCGCAATGTCGGTGTCGATCAGTACCATGTCGTCGCATAGCTTTTGATTCAAAATTGCAAATGCGCAGCTTGTTCCGACGTATCCGGCCCCGACAATTGCGATTTTTCTCTTCACATGAGAGCTTTTTCTGTATGAATTTTGAGTTATATTCATTTATATACCGTACCTGTTCAATTAAAATATACACTGCTTTTACGGTGTATTACTCAAAAGTATTCCCATTTTCGGTTTTAAATACGCATTATGATGTTAAAATAAGAAACCAACTCAGAATCTTGTTGTTTTAGAGTAAGAACCCGACCTGCTGACGCAATAATAAGGTTGTGTGCGGGTACTACGTAATTTTATTATTGCACAATAAAAATGCTTATCAAACCGAATCTGACATTCGATAGGATAAGCATTTTTTAATTTGCAGTTAAAAAATAGATGTGACAGTGGAATTAATAGCAATCTGTACTTTGCCTGCAGGGAATAATATATGTTGTTTTCCTTGATCAGGTATTTAGAACAGAGACAGCACTTTTTTATTCACGTGTCATAAGATAGTACATTCCGGGATGAACGTCTCCGAGCTTAAAGCTGATGAAGCCGTCCTTGTACTCGGTCGGTATCTCTCCGGTATACTGAGCTTCCGGACCTACCGAGCGGATTCTCATTTTGCCGCATACGCGCAGCTTGATCTCTGCTTCCATGACCTTTACCTGAACGGGTGCGTGACCGTATTCAAGCATATGGTCTCCGTCCCATTTCATATCGGTATTTACTGCATCGCACAGGGCGGTAATAAGTATATTGTCTGTCTCTGAGAGCGGAACGTCCGAAAGGGAAGATATTGCAATTACGCCGCAATCGCTGTCAGCTTTTACGGTCAGACCGTCCATTGCGATTTCGCCGTTTTTGCCGAGTCTGCCGTATACCGCTTTTGTTCTTTCGGAGTTTATGTATCCGAAATTCTTTTTCCAGCTTCGGTAGAGCTGACCGTCGGTAGAGGTGACTTCTCCTGCATCTACGTCAAACAGAGGCTTGGATGCATCTTCGCCGCGGTCAAAGCTTACACCGACTTTCTTGTATTCGGTAGCTGCGCGGAATGCTTCCTGTGCATCGTTCCCGACCTTTATTGTAACTTTATCCGATGCAGGCTTTACATCCTCGCGTCTGGTTATAAGTGCGCTGTGAAGGAACATGCCGAATTTTGCGGGATCGTTCCATACAGAGAATACTCCCTCGCGGTATCCTACGCCGTCGATGCACGGCGGAATGATTTCCTTTCCGAGAATATCGAGCTTATCGAGGCGTGTTGTATAGGCATATGTATGTATTGCAAAGCCTGACCAATCCTGGTACGAGCCTGCCGCAGCGAAGAGGAGCGGACTTTCTGCTCTGCAAGGGTTAGGCCACGGCATATCCCATTCGGAAACAAAGAAAGGAAGTCCGTCGACGCGTTCGCGCAGGATTCTCGCAAGATCGCAGTCCTCCTGGTCGGTGAGCGAGTCGAGACGCGTGCAGTGGTCGTTCCAACGCCAGTCATAGAAATATGAATGCGTATCCATGAAGTCCATTTCGGTGTGCGCGCTTGTAAGCGCATCGTTGAAGAACCAGTTGGTTCCGGTTATCGGTATTTTAACTCCGATAGATATCATATAGTCACGCATTTCACGGAAATATTTTCTTTCCACGTGTACCTTGAAGTCGGAAAGCACGCCGTCGTTCGCGGTAAGATCGCAGTTTGCTGCATCGAATTCAATGCCGTTTTCCGCAAGCCATGCGGCGAACATTTCACGGAACTTGGAAGTATAGGGCTCGACGGTGAAGTTAGGCTTGCTGAAAAGATCGTTTTCGTTGATGATCTCGGTCATGACGAATACCGGATCGTCCTTGTATTTTTCGCAGGTGTACGGGTTGAAATGATTCCAGATGTCGTGAATGAATTCCTTCTGAAGCTCTATCATGCGTCTGTCGAAACAGTTGAACGGATATTTTGTGGAATCGATCATATCCTCTGCGGCTTTGACTTCATCTCCGGATTTGTAACGTCTGTATGTGAGCATGTCGAGATAGCAGTAGATACCCTGCTGCTTGAGACAGTAGATAAGATAATCGAGACGCTCCATGCTTCGCGGATCAAGTTCTCTTGTTGAAGCAAGGCGCTTTCCTCGCGTAAAGGAGAAGATATTGGGACAGTCCCATTCAGCATCGAGCTGATGAAAGCGGACTATATTGCATCCTGCTTTTGCAAGTCTTTCGGCAACCATTTCTGAATATTCATGTGTGGGAAAGCATGCGCCGCCGTTGAAGTTAACACCCCAGAAGCGCGCTTTGGTACCATCCTCGAATTCGAAATGGTCTTCGCATGCGCGCATAAATCCGTGCTTTCCGGCGGGGCGCTCGGACTCGAATACAAAGGATATGTCTACTGGCATATCATCGTGAAAAAGCGGATAGGGAACGTATTTTGCCATTTTGTACCTCTTGTTTTACCTTTTGAACTGTGATTTTTTATATTTTTTAGTTTGTAACTTGATTTTGCTGAGCGGCATATTCTTCAAGACACAACCCCTGCTCGCGGATCTTCTGCGCATTATAGCGTCCGACGAAGCGGTAATGCCACGGCTCGAAATCGTATCCTGTCGTTGATGTTTTATCCTCGGGATAGCGAAGTATAAAACCGAATTTCCATGCGTTGTCACAAAGCCATGTATAGGCTTCTTCGTTTGCAAAGCGTTTGTCTGCCGACGGAAGATTGTGCAGGTCGCAGCAAAGTCCTGTCTGATGTTCGCTTGTTCCGGGGCGCGCCGAGTATGTTTCGACTTCCGCCTCTGCCTGTTCCAGTGTCCAGCCCGGATGGCTTTTCAGTTCGTCCGCGGTATATTTTTCGAACAGATATTTTTGCTGGCTGTACGGACGGTAAGCACTCGTTATCGAAACGTCTGTATATCCGCATGCGCGCATCTCAATAAACATTGCCTCGATAGCTTTCGCGGCGGCAAGTCTCATCCTCTGAGTTTCGCGTCCGTCTGCACGTGTATCGGTAAGATCGGCAAGATCGTCAGGCTTGTAGTTTTCGTCAAGAAGAGATCCTTTGTTTACTACTATCATATAGTCATTTCGGTTTTCAGGATCCATGTATTGCTCATATTCCGAAAGGTCGGAAACAAATGTTATGCCGTATGCCGCAGGACCTGTCAGCGGTTCTGTTACTGCGTCGGTGACGGTATCTGTCTTTTCCGTTGTATCTGTCTGAGATGGCAATGCCGTATTTCCGTCAGGTTTTACTGGCGGTTCGGAATCTCCGGATATAATTTTAGCAATTACCGCAATTATCAGTATGAGTACGGCGAAAAGCACAAGCATGGTGGTTATATTTATGATCCGGCGTCTGCGCCTGCGTCTTTCGCGTGCTTTTGCACGCTCGATACGCGCTCTTGAGGTATCACGTATAAATGCGTTTCCGGTATTTTCCGGTGTTCGCGCCGATGGACTTTGCGGTGGTCTTTTCGGCGCATCGGCACGGTACTGAAGATTTCCGTGACTCTGCCTTGTATAATTGTTTCGGTTATCCAATGTGTATCAACCTCGCAAAAATTTATGATTAAACGTAAAATTTAATTATTAAACAGGAAATAAACTATTGAGCTGTATTCGCAGCTGCAGGTTCCGGCTCTGGCGGCGGAGGATTCGGATCTGTGGCGGCGTATACGGACGCAGGAAGTGAATTTTCGATTATATTCGGAGTCTCGGTGTATCCGCTCGGAATGAATCCGATATTTGCATAAACCGGCAGTTTTCCTTCTCCGACCGAAACCGTATAATCAGCTATGTCACGCAGCAGTTTTATTTTGGCTTTTTCTCCGTCGTAGGATATAGAAAATCCGGATACATAGCTTGCAAAAAAGTCATACGGAACAAGCACTTCCTTTCCGTCCCGTATTACCGGATCGGAAAGTCGGAGCGGAATATCATTTACCGTAACAAACGATGATCCGATCTTTACTTTCATTATATTTTCGCTGACTCTTGAAATATACTTAAGTTCATCGGGAGTTCCGACGGTTGTAAATTCAAAACGTTCGGCGAAATCGTCCATACTCATATAAAGTACACCGTCTCTGATATATTTATTCGCAGAAAGGCGTAATGTCTCGGTGCCGCGTTCCTTATCCTCTCCGATCTGATAAATTACAGTATCCGGGCCAACGGAAAAGTTGACACGCAGAGCGACTGTGAAAGAAAGTACGGCGATTCCGCCGATCAGAACTGTTGCTATCAGAAACATAATGAAGAGAGGAACGGAATCGAGCAGCATACTGAAAAGCTCCGCTCTGAGTTCCTTGACGGAAGCTTTTCGGCGTTTTCGTATCTCAGCTCGCCTGCGGTTGTTATTGGCCTTTTTTCGCTCAGCCTCTTCGAGCTTAAGCTGTGATTCCGCTTTTTTACGTGCTTCCTCGGCGGCGGCTATCATCCGTCGTTCTTCGGCTGTCATTTTCGGCTTTTCAGGCTTATGTTCTTGTCTTGACGGCCGCTGAGAGGAGCGGCGGTGATTTTCCGGAGGATTTTCGGAGCTTCTGCTTCCGTAACTATATACCGGATTCGAATTGTACGGATTTGGTCTATCGGCGTTATACCGGCTGTTTTTCCGGAGTTGCTGAATTTTGTTATAGCTGCTGCGCCGATTGTTCTCCGGCGGAGTTCGGCTTACGTGTTCTGTCTGTATTATTCCGGAAGAAGCTGCTTGCGCGGCTTTTTGATCCGCTTGAGGTACTCTTATTTTCCTCTGCGGGCTTTCGCGATCCGAAGGGCGGTTTGTATCGTATGCGGATGTGCGCATGCCGCGGGTGTTTTGAATGTTCTCTGTGACGGTATATCTATCATTAGGTTGAGGATATCCGTTTTGCCTGCCTCTGTCCCTTTTTTCATTATTATGCGCGTTTATCTGTCTGCTTCTGTCTGCTTCTTTTACGGGATATCTGTCAGACGGTGCATTTCGGCTTTCGTATTGTTTATATCTTTTATTGTTTACGCTGTATTCTGCGGCACTGTTTTTTTGTTGCCGTTCGTTATTCTGCACGGCTTTTTCAGTTTCCGATCCGCCGATGTGCTTTACGCCGCCAAAGGATTCGTTATGTAGTACGCGGCTTTTTTTGTCTTTTTTTCGTTTGTTTTCGGTTGGAGACTTTGAATTGCTGCTTTGAGCGGCTTTGCCGGTTCCGGGTATGCCGCTGTGTTTCGGGCGGTCTGTACGTTTATTATCATTTGTATGCACATGCTCATCCGAAAATACCGTACTGCTGTGTCTGTTTTCTGAGCGGGTCGGAACTTCTGCGGCGTACGGCGGCGCATTATGGCGGGGCTGGCTGTTTTTTGCACGTGATTCCTCTGATCTGGCGGAGCGTTTACGGCTGTCCGGCTGTGCTGTTATATTGCTGCCGCCTTTTGCACCGTTATTATATTTGTGTGCAGGTTTATCTACGGAGTTGTTTATTTGAATAAGACGTGTTCCGTCATGCAGACTTGTTTTTCCGCTGTATCCCGGAGGAGCTTTACGGAGGTCGTATACATGTGTGTTATTCAATTGTGATACCGCCTCCTTTTTATACGCGTATATAGTCTGTATAGAAAACATAGTATTACATTATATAAAATAATTATATCATACGAGGTTTTATTTTTCAAGTAGTTTTGTAAGGTTTTGATACTGTGTTTCACGGGAGTTCGGGAGCATGATCGCTTTATGAACTGCAATATAAGTCAAAATGTTTAAAATATAAAAATAAAATGATTTTTTTGTCTAAAACTATTGACATGCTGCCGCTGAAGTGGTATAATTACTTAGAAATGAGTAAGCAGGGCGCTCCGCTCTCACCTTATGCTTCGGATGTTTACAGCAATAAGGTCGATATTGCGCTTATTAATTATTAAATTTAATTTGCTTAATTTGCGCGTTTGTGATTGCGGAGGCATGCTGTATACAGATGTTTATCGCGATTTTTTATTTTTGAGCGGAGGTGCTTAACTATCAGAAACAATAACAGTACTAAGGAGCATTACATCAATGATGAGATCAAAACCGTGTTGGGTTTTGCTCCTACCAAGATCGTGCGGGTCATAGGCCCTACGGGCGAGCAGCTCGGACTTCTTACTGTTGCCGCTGCGCAGAACAACGCATACGACAAGGGTTTGGATCTCGTTATGATCACTGCGCAGGCCGATCCCCCCGTATGTAAGATAATCGACTACGGTAAGTTCCGTTTTGAACGTGACAAGCGGGAAAAGGAAGCGAAGAAAAAGCAGCAGGTCATGAATCTCAAGGAGATAGGACTGTCCTGCAAGATAGACACGAATGACTTCAATACAAAAGTAAATCATGCGCGTCGCTTTCTTACCGGCGGAGACAAGGTTAAGGTTATTGTAAAGTTCAAGGGACGCGAGATGAGCCATCTTGATGTGGGCCGTGAACTGCTTCAGAAGTTCCGTGAAGCATGCGAGGATATCGGAAGCGTTGATAAGGCACCGAATCTTGAGGGTCGTTTCATGTCGATGTTTATAACACCTTTGAGCAAGCGTGAGGGTGCGGGACAGTCAAAAGGTTCTTCAAAGAAATCTGCGGCACCGAAAGCTGAAAAGCCTGCAGAAGAATCCGCAGAGAAAAATACCGGGGAGTAATTCTCCGGGGCATTTCGAAAATAAAAATCTGTATAAACGGATAAATACCGAAAGGAGTTCCTAATCATGGGAAAAATCAAGACACACAGAGCTACCGCTAAAAGATTCAATGTCACAAAGAGCGGTCTGGTAAAAATGAATCATTCACATCACCGCCACAATCTCGGCATAAAGGCTCAGAAGAGAAAAAGACATCTCAGACAGGGTGCATATCTCAGCGAATCGTTCGCAGCGACTATCAAGACTCTTATGCCCAGCAAGTAATGCCGGCAAGTATACGTTAGCAGGAGGAAATTAAAATGGCAAGAATTAAAAGAGCCGTAATGACTCGTAAAAGACGCAATAAAGTATTAAAGTGTGCGAAAGGTTACTGGGGCGCTAAGAGCAAACATTTCAAGATGGCCAAACAGGCCGTAATGAAGAGCGGTAACTATGCATTTACAGGCAGAAAGCTCAAGAAAAGAGATTTCCGCAGACTCTGGATCACCAGAATTTCTGCACAGGCTAAGATCTGCGGCATGAACTATTCTACAATGATGCACGGTCTGAAGCTTGCAGGAATCGATCTT
This sequence comes from uncultured Eubacteriales bacterium, assembly GCA_902491535.1. GTDB lineage: Bacteria > Bacillota > Clostridia > Oscillospirales > CAG-272 > UMGS911. The sequence goes on along the minus strand of CABUHS010000007.1, from coordinate 44,956 downwards.
AACCGTAAGATGCTTGCAGAGCTTGCTGTATCCGATAAGGATGCATTCGCAGCACTTGCTGAAAAGGCTAAAGCAGCTCTTTAATTTCGGTTTGTACATCTGCTGTACGGACTTTAACGAACATAAAAAGACCCGGGACACATCCGTGCGTATCGCGCGTATGCGTCCGCGGGTTTTTCGCGTTAAAGAGCAGGCGGCAATGATTTTTCGGAGGTATTTTTTATATGCAGGACAGCTATAAAAACGGAAAAAACGGCAGGTACGGGTATATAACATCGAGATCTAATCAGCTGATTATTGCAACTGCGGCGCTTTCGGAGAAAAAATACCGCGATAGACGTGGATGCTTTGTTTTTGAGGGACGGAAACTTCTTTGCGATGCTCTGGCTTCGGATGCGGAGATCGTAAGTGTGTTTATACGCGAGGATGTTTCACTTGATCTTGTTTCCGGACTTCCCGAAGATAAGGTCACCGTTGTTACGCCGGAAGTATATGACAAGATTTCGGGAGAAAAATCTCCGGAAGGTATTTTATGCGTAGCTAAACATATTGACTTTTTGCATAAATTTGTTACAATATATAATTGTGACGGCAATGCATCGGGAACGAAATTTATGGCTGCGCAGATACGCGATCCCGGAAATCTCGGCACGATGATACGTAACGCAAATGCGCTCGGTATCGACGAATTTATTATCTCCTCTGATTGTGCAGACTTATATAACCGGCGCACGGTAAGGGCCGCCATGGGCGCACTGTTCAGACAGAAAATAACTGTTTGCGCCGATATTTATTCGGCGGTATACGCTTTGCGTAAAAACGGATATCGTGTGAGCGCGGCAGCGCTCAGCGGAGATTCAGTAAAGCTTAATGATATGCAGATCAGCGGCAGGGACTGTTTTTTGGTCGGAAATGAAGGACACGGTCTTGAAAAAGATCTTATAGATATCTGCAGCGGAAGCGTTATAATTCCCATGCGGGAGGGAAGCGAATCTTTGAATGCTGCAGCGGCGGCTGCAATACTTATGTGGGAGACCGGTAAAGGATCATGGATTGGATAAAGCATTATGAGGACATGCAGTATGATGCGGATATTGTCTACTGGATGTGGTTAAGTATCGTATGCGGTGCCGGAAGCACTGCACCGGAGAAGCTTTTTAAAGTATTCGGTGTTGATGCAAGACAGATTTACAATGCGGCTCCTGAAGAATATATGCATATTCCGGGACTTAAGGGCGAAGTTATTGACAAACTTTGCAGAAAAACTCTTAAAACTTCATATGATCTGATCGATTGGTGTAAGCGTTATAATGTCGGACTTCTGCCTTACAACAGTGAATATTATCCGAACAGTCTGAAAATAATAGATTCTGCTCCTATTATGCTTTATTATCTCGGAATGCCTCCGCGTATCAACCGTAGGTTGTCTTTGGCAGTTGTCGGAACGAGAAAAATGACGGATTACGGCGGAAAACAATCGTATTGCATGGGCTACGATCTTGCTTCGTCCGGAGCGGTTGTTGTTTCGGGCGCAGCGCTCGGCGTTGACGGATTTGCACACAGAGGCGCACTTGACGCAGGCGGATATACTATAGCTGTACTTGGATGCGGTATTGACCGTATCTATCCGAAAGAGCATATGAATCTTATAAGGGAGATAGCGGTACGCGGAACGGTGATTACAGAATTTTGTCCGGGTACAGAGCCTAAAGGTAAGAATTTTCCTGTAAGAAACAGAATAATAAGCGGATTGTCTCAAGGAACAGTTGTTGTCGAGGCTGATGGGAATAGCGGTTCTCTTATAACCGCAAATTACGCAGTTAAACAGGGAAGACCTGTTTATGCTTTGCCCGGAAATATCGGGAATTCTACCAGCTGCGGAACAAACTTGCTGATAAAAGACGGCGCTAAGATGGCTACTAATGCTTTGGATGTTCTCTCTGATTTTGCGGAATCTTATGATGATGTCATAAATCTTGAAAACTTAGTGTGTAAGCTATCGAAATACTGCAGCGACGGCAGTTTGAAAAATGTGTTTCGTAAGCAGCCGAATAGATCATATCCTCCGCAGTTCGGGCATAATAAAAGCGCTCCTGCAAGGATCTATTCAAAGGAATCGTCTGTCTCTCCGCATACTCCGACTGCAGAGAAAATGCCTGACAGCAAAAATCTGACTCCTCCCCGAAATAATGTCTTGCCTCCTGAAACTGTTCAGGTTGCTCAGAAGCCGGTTAAGAAACCGGAAGAAGCTTCGAAAGAACTGTCTGCGCTTTCAGAAAATGAGGTATTGAAGAAGCTTTCGGAATTAGATTTTGGTGAGGATGCGGTTAAGCTTTACGGACGCATTCCGGATCAGGGAAGCATATCATTTGATGAGCTTTCAAGAGGTGGGATTGAAATGGGAGAACTTATGGAGATGCTTTCGTCTCTTGAGATGATCGGCGCTGTAGAACTTGCGCATTCTGAAGTGTCGAGACGGCAATTGCGCCGTGAAGAGAACGCATAAATGCCGCTTCGGATATGAATATTATTTATGCGTTCGGCATATGAAAAAACAGATACAGAATTGCATACGGATATTAAAACAGAAGATATGATATGAAAGGGAATAAAAGCAGAGATACAATGTCACATCTTGTTATAGTTGAGTCTCCGTCAAAGGCGGGAACGGTAAAAAGCTATCTTGGCTCCGGATATAAAGTAGTTGCTTCGATAGGTCATGTACGCGATCTCCCCAAAAGTACGCTCGGAGTTGATATAGATAACGGTTTTGCAGCAAAATATATAAATATCAGGGGAAAGGGACCTCTTATTGCAGAACTTAAAAAGGAAGCAAAAAATGCGGATAAAGTATATCTCGCAGCCGACCCTGACCGTGAGGGGGAAGCGATCTCATGGCATCTGGTTTCCGCGCTCGGAATACCGGAGGAAAAGGCTTGCCGTATAACCTTTAACGAGGTTACGAAAAAAGCGGTTAAAGCGGCGATCAAAAATCCGCGTGCGATCGATATCGATCTTGTAAATTCGCAGCAGGCGCGCAGAATACTTGACCGTATAGTGGGATATAAGCTCAGTCCTTTTTTCTGGAAAACTATACACGGCGGACTTTCTGCCGGACGCGTTCAGTCGGTCGCAACACGTATTATTGTTGAACGTGAGACTGAGATACGCAGTTTTGTTCCTGAAGAATACTGGACTATCGACGCTGTCTTGAAAACCGAAAAGGGTGAGAGCTTCAAGGCTAAATATTACGGAAAGGGACGCAAAAAAGCTGAACTTCATTCCGGTGAAGATGCTGCTGCAGTGCTTCGTGATATCGAGGGAAAGCCGTTTTCGGTCTCGTCGGTAAAGCGTTCTACACGTATGAAAAATCCGCAGCCGCCTTTTACGACGTCCACGATGCAGCAGGACGCGTCGCGTAAGCTCGGGTTCCGCTCGACACGTATAATGCAGGTAGCACAGGAGCTTTATGAGGGCGTTAATGTCGGAAGCGAAAACGGCGGAACTCAGGGACTTATAACATACATGAGAACCGACTCGCTCCGCGTCTCCGATGAGGCGAGACAAAAGGCTGCCGAGTATATTACAGGCCGGTTCGGAGAAAAATATGTTCCTGCATCGCCCCGTGTATATAAGACAAAAGAAGGCGCGCAGGACGCTCACGAAGCGATACGCCCTGCAAATCCTCTGCTTGATCCCGACAAGATAAAGAAATACCTCAGCGCCGATCAGTATAAGCTTTACAAGCTGATATTCAACCGTTTTATGGCAAGCCAGATGGCTTCGGCAGAGCTTGATACGGTCGCTGCAGATGTTAGGTGCGGTGAGCATGTGTTCAGAGCATCGGGATATACCGTAAAATTCCGCGGCTGTCTTGCGGTTTACGGTTCTACAGAGGAAGGCGACGACGAATCGGAATCATCGGCGCCCGGTATGCTTCCGGCGATCTCGGAAGGCGAGACGCTTACGGCAAGTGAGATAAAGGATTTGAGACATTTTACAGAACCGCCTGCGAGATATAATGAAGGCTCGCTTGTAAAATTTCTTGAGGAAAAAGGCATAGGACGTCCGAGTACGTATGCTACCATAATAACTACGATAATCTCACGCGGATATGTTGAGCGTGACGGCAAGGTGCTGAAGCCTACTTCGCTTGGCGAGATAACCACAGATCTCATGAAACAGTATTTTCCGGAGATAGTCGATTACGAATTCACGGCGCAGATGGAGCAGTCTCTTGACAATATCGAACACGGTCAGAGCAGCATTCAGGATGTACTCGGAAGCTTTTACGGCAAATTTGCCGGACAGCTTGAATCTGCCGAATCCTCTGTGTCGCGCGAGGATGTTAAGCTGCCTGTCGAGGAAACTGATATTATTTGTGATAAATGCGGCGCAAAAATGATAGTTAAGAACGGCAGATACGGTAAATTTGCTGCTTGTCCGAACTACCCCGAATGTAAAAACACAAAACCTATCGAAAAGCGGCCTGCGGATACTAAAAACGGCGGTGAAGAAACAAAGCAGCCGGAAACGGTACCGGATATGAAGTGCGAGAAGTGCGGCGGCGATATGGTTCTGCGTACGGGAAGATACGGAAGCTTCTATGCGTGTGTGAATTATCCCGAATGCAAGACAACAAAACAGATCGTAAAAAAGATAGGTGTCAAATGCCCTGTATGCGGCGGTGAGATAGTTGCAAAGCGCGGAAAAAACAAATCTTTTTTCTACAGCTGTGAAAACTATACAAAGTGCGGATTTTCTTCATGGGATCTTCCTCTTGACGAGAAATGTCCCGACTGCGGAGAGATGCTTTACAGGAAAAAAGGCAAGCAGCTTGTTGTATGCCATAACAAAGAGTGCGGATACAAGCGCGAATATGAAGCACAGACTGAAAGCGAAAGCTGAGTCCTGCTCGGATAATTAAATGGAGCATCAGCTTCGGATCTTATACAGAAGGTGAGATTACAATGAAAATACTGATAGATGCCATGGGCGGAGACAACGCTCCGCAGGCGCCCGTTATCGGCGCGCTTGATGCGATAAAAGAATATTCCGATCTTTCGGTCACGCTGATCGGAGATGAGCGTCTCATACGTGCCGCAGCTGAAGAAGCAGGGCGCTCCGACGAGCTTGACGGAATCGAGATCGTACATACAGACGGAGTTATAAGCATGGAGGATGATGCGCTCAGTGTTGTAAAGCAAAAGAGCGATTCGTCTATGGCTGTCGGACTTCACATGCTTGCGGACGGCAAGACAGATGCTTTTGTATCTGCGGGAAACACAGGCGCGCTTCATGCCGGATCATCTTTGATAGTCCGCCGTATACGCGGAATACAGCGCTCGGCTATAGCTACGGTTCTGCCGTTTGCAAAGCCTGTGCTTCTCATTGATTCAGGCGCCAATATAGAGGTTCAGCCTATGTATATGCGTCAGTTTGCCGCAATGGGTTCGATATATATGAAGTATGTTTTCGGTGTTGAGAATCCCGAGGTAGGACTTCTCAATAACGGTGCGGAACGAACAAAAGGCACTAAAAAGCTTATTGAGACGTATGAGCTTCTTGAAAAAGACGAAACTTTGAATTTTGTCGGCAATATAGAAGGAAAGGAAGCTCCGCTCGGCGGATGTGACGTTCTTGTTACCGACGGATTTACCGGAAATATATTCCTTAAGCTTACCGAAGGACTCGGTCTTTATATGCTTTCAAAGCTCAAAGACTGCTTTTATGAAAATATTATAACTAAGGTATCGGCGCTCGGACTTCGCGGAAATCTCAAAAAGATGAAAACTTCCTTTGATCCGTCTGAATACGGTGGAGCGCCGCTTCTCGGACTGTCAAAGCCTGTTATCAAAGCGCACGGCGGATCGAACGCAAAGGCATTTAAGAACGCAATACGTAAAGCGGCTGACTTTACGTCAGCGGGAGTTCATATCGAAATAGCAAAATGGGTAGAAGCTGACGCTGCTAAAAATGCAGGTTCTGACAGCGTCGGCAGCGAAAACAAACAGGAGATATCGCAAGCCGAATAATGCGTATATCGGAAACGGAAAAGCGGTTTTACCTGTGCCGCCTTAAATACATGCCGAAACTGAAAAAACGGAGCGGTTTTTACCGCTGCACCGTTGTATTGTTAAAAGTCGGCAGAATGGAGAAAAAATGAACGAGGTCAAAGAAAAGCTGCCAGCGGATACGGCCGGACTTGAAAGGACTGTAGGATATACCTTTTCCAATAAAAAGCTGCTTCATACCGCGCTTACGCATTCGTCATATTCAAACGAAAAGCGTGCCCACGGTATCGCGCGGCAGTGCAACGAACGCCTTGAGTTTCTCGGGGATTCGGTGCTTTCAATAATAGTCAGCGATTATTTGTTTGAGACGTATCCGGACATGCCCGAAGGGGAACTTTCAAAGGTGCGTGCAGGAACTATCTGTGAGAAAGCTCTTGCCGGATTTGCCCGTAGGATAAAGCTCGGAAACTATCTTTTTCTCGGCCGCGGAGAGGATATTTCAAACGGACGGGAGCGTCCTTCGATCCTTGCCGATGCTTTCGAGGCGCTTCTTGCCGCAATATATCTTGACGGAGGAATATATCCGGTCAGCAAATTTCTGCTTCCGTTTGCTGAGGAGGAGATAGATCGTATCCTCTCGAGCGGACATACCGCTGATTATAAGACGATCCTTCAGCAGATAGTCCAGCAGGAGCATGGGGAGCTTCTTGAATACGTTCCCGTCAGCGAGACAGGACCGGCGCATCAGAGAGTATTTACCGTGGAAGCGAGACTGAACAGCAATGTTATCGGTATCGGAACAGCGGGCAGCAAGCGAGCGGCTGAGCAGATAGCTGCCAAAAAGGCGCTTGAGCTTTTCGGAGATAAAGACTGATAAGATCGGAAGTGCTGAAATTATGAAGCATATAAATATTCCCGTTTTTATTCCTCATCTCGGCTGTCCGAATACCTGCGTTTTCTGCAATCAGAGAAAGATATCGGGTGTTTCTGAATTTGATATCGGAAGCGTCAGAGATAAGATTGAGGCTGTTCTTGAATCCGAACGCGTCAGCGGGGCGGAGATAGAGATAGCCTTTTTCGGAGGAAGCTTTACGGGTATACCGAGGGATCAGATGGTTTCTCTTCTCAAGCTTGCAGGAGAATATCTCGTCAGCGGAGATGTAAAGTCGCTCAGATGCTCGACGAGACCCGATTATATTGATGAAGAAATAATAAGTATACTCATGTCTCACGGAATGACGACGGTCGAGCTTGGAATACAGAGCATGTCGGACAGAGTTTTGAGGCTCAGCAAGCGCGGTCATACTGCGGAACAGTCGATGCGTGCGTGCCGGCTGATAAAGGAAAGCGGAATGAAACTTGTCGGTCAGATGATGACCGGACTTCCGGGATCGTCGCGCGAGGACGAGATACATACTGCGGAATGTCTTTGCCGTGCAGGAGCGGATGCTGCGCGAGTCTATCCGACGATGGTTTTTGCTCAGACAGAGCTTGAATCAATGATGACCCGTGATGAATATATTCCGCCTGATACAGAGGATACTGTAGAGAGGGTAGCCGATGTACTCGAGGTGTTCGGCAGATATTCGATTCCTGTTATAAGGATAGGACTTTGCTCGAGCGATGATCTTGAGTCCGACACAGGGATAGTAGCCGGAGGCTATGAGCCTGCGATCGGCGAAATGGCGGTCAGCCGTATTTTTTTACGAAGAATGACAGAGACGCTCGGATCTCCCGAAAATGTGAGCGATGGAGCGCTGCGCAGAGAATCAATTCACGTCATATGCCCTCCGCGCATGACGTCCGCGGTGTTCGGACACAGGAGTGCGAACAGAAAAGCGCTGTTCCGTATGTACGGGATAAAAAAGCTTACGGTTACAGAGAACGCAGCTCTGGACGGATATAATATTAAGCTGTGCAGTGACAGTTGAGACTTTTTTACATAATATTCGAAATGCTTTTAAAATTGAAATGGATGGTCGAAGAAATTGAAATTAAAATCATTGGAGCTTCAGGGATTTAAATCATTCCCCGACCGCACCGTTCTGAACTTTAATTCGGGTGCGACTATCGTTGTCGGACCTAACGGAAGCGGAAAATCGAATATATCCGACGCGATCCGTTGGGTTCTCGGAGAAACCTCCGCAAAAGGCGTCCGCGGAAGCAAGATGGAGGACGTGATTTTTGCCGGGGCTAATTCCCGAAAGCAGATGGGTACTGCGGAGGTTTCGCTCATTCTCGACAATACCGAGGAGATAGGAAAGATACCGGATCGCGGCGATGAAATAGTCGTTACGAGACGCTGCTTCCGCGGCGGAGAGAGCGAATATATGATAGACCGCCGCCCGGCAAGGTTGCGTGATATAAACGAGCTTTTTATGAATACCGGCGTAGGTAAATCCGGATATTCGATTATCGGGCAGGGTAAGATAGCGGAGATCGTTTCGCAGAAAAGCGAGGACCGCCGGACTATATTCGAGGAGGCAGCCGGTATATCTAAATACCGCTCGAGAAAAAATGAGACGGAGCGGCGCATGGAGAATGTTGCCGAGAATATGGTTCGTGTCGGAGATATACTCAGAGAACTTGAAGCACGTGTTGCACCGCTTTCAAAGGAATCGGAAAAGGCAAAAAAATATCTTGAACTGTTTGAAGAGAAAAAGCGCCTTGACGTTGCGCTTTGGCTGTATGACGTTGAAAATGTCAGAAAAAAGGTGAGCGAACTTTCTGATTCTGTAGCTGTTGCAAAGCGCGTGCTTGATGAGGCGGACGGGGAGCTTTCTGCGCTTGAGTCAAAAAATGAGCATCTGTACGACGAGTCTCAGGTAACAAAAATAAAGGCTGAGCAGACTCAGCGGGCGCTGCGCGAAAACAGTGCGGCGGCGCTTGAGCTTGAAGGAAATATCCGCGTTATAAATAATGAGCTTGAACATCTTAAAGACAAAAAGACTGGCGCGGGAGCAGATCTGAGCATGCATCGCGCAGCTATCGCAGATGCGGAAAAAAATACGGAAGAGCTGTGTGCGGCTCTTGCCGTACTTAAAGAAACGCTTGCAGGTCAGCGCAGAGAACATGAGGATATCATCGCAGAGGCTGACGGACTTAAGGAAAAGCGTGTCGGCATAGAATCTGATATGGTTGAGTCTGACAGAAAGATTCGTGCTATGAATGATACGCTTGTAGCCGGAAAAATCAGGCTTTCGGAGATAGCGGGCTTCCATGACAGTATCGGCGGAAGAAAGGAAAGCCTGTCTTCCGAGCTTTCCGAAATCTCCGAGCGCGATGCGCTTCTTGAAGAAAGGATAGGAAAGGCTGAACGGACTATTGCGGATTACATGCAGAGATCCGAACAGAAAAACGGACTCTGTACCGAACTGAGTGAAAAAATAAAGGCTCTCGATGCACGTATAGAGGAGCTTCGATCTGCTCAGGGTAAGCTTGTTACCGAACTTACATCGAAAAAACAGCGTGCCGATACGCTTAAGCGTATGGAAGAGCATTTTGAGGGATATAATAACAGCGTTCGTTTTGTTATGGACAATTCGGAGAGAGGACGCCTAAGCGGCATTCTCGGTCCGGTATCGCGAATGATAGATGTTCCGAAAAAATACAGCGTTGCTGTCGAGACGGCTCTCGGTGCTAATATTCAGAACATTATAGTTGAGAACGAAGAGGCGGCAAAACGCGCTATTTCCCTGCTTAAGCAAAGCGGTGCCGGGCGCGCGACCTTTTATCCGATAACTTCGGTAAAGGCGCAGCCGCTCAATATGAACATATCCTCTCTTGAACGCAATGCAGGTTATCTCGGAATTGCATCGGAGCTTATAACCTGCGATGACAGGTGCGGGGGCGTTATCGGATATATGCTCGGCAGAACGGCTGTATTCGATAATATCGACAATGCCACAGACTGTGCAAAGGCTACGGGCTACAGACTTCGTATAGTTACGCTTGACGGTCAGATAATCAACGCCGGCGGTTCTTTTACCGGCGGATCTTCAAAACGCGACAGCGGAATGCTTACACGCGCTCAGGAGATCGCAAGGTTTGAAAGTGAAGCTGAAAAGCTGAATATAGAGCTTACGGCAAACCGCGAAAGGGTTGAGTCGCTTCAGCGCGAGTCGGACGGCCTTGCCGATGAACTCGAAGGTGTAAAGCAGGATCTTTCGGTACTCGAGACTATGATCGGAGCTGAACAGACGCAGAAGCTTGTGCTTCAGTCTCAGCTTGAAAACGATCGCGAACAGTACGGCAGGATATCAGGTGAGCTTGAACAGCTCAGCGCCGAGAGTGAGCGCGGAGATGATGAACGCGAAAATCTTGAGAGTGAAAACGAACGTCTCACAGCTGAGCTGTCTGCAGAGGAAGGCCGCAGAGACGGGCTTGAAAAGCAGCATGAGGAGCTTAACAGGAATATCTCACGCGCGCTCGAGCGTGCTAATGAGAAGCTTATCAGGATAACCCAGACCGAAAAGGATATTGAAAGCACCGAAAGAGATGTTGAACTCAGCCGAAGCACGGAGGAGTCGCTTCGCCTGCGAGCAGCCGGCGATGAAGAAAACATTGCCGGAGCCGATTTTCAGACCGGGCAGTATAAAGCACAGCTTGAGACCGCCCGGGCAGAGCTTTCCGAACTCAAAGCGGATGCACAGCGGCTCGAACAGGAAAATGCAAGGCTTGCAGATAAGGGACTTGAAAGCGATGCGGCGCTTTCAAAGCTTCGCGATAAAATAAAAGAAGAATCTCACAGACGGGAGAATCTTTTCCGTGCATATACCGGACTTGATTCAAAATACGAACAGGCGAAGTCGGAGCAGGACAAGCTTTCGTCAAAGCTTTGGGATGAATACGAGCTTACATATGCGGCTGCCGCAGCGCTTGACTATCCGCCTGTTACGGAGGAGAGCAGAGTGCAGTCTGTTTCAAGGCAGAATGAGCTTAAAACAAAGATACGCGCGCTCGGGTCGGTTAATGTCGGCGCTATAGACGAATATAAAGAGGTAAGCGAACGCGCTGAGTTTATGAGAACTCAGTACGATGATCTGTGCGTGTCGAAGGACGATCTTGAAAATATAATCTCAGAGCTTGAAACCGAGATGAAAGAACGCTTTATAGACGTTATGGAGCAGCTTGACGCGAACTTTAAGGTTACGTTCAGAGAGCTTTTCGGCGGAGGTACCGCAGAGCTGCGCCTGACCGACCGCGAAGATCCGCTCGGCTGCGGAATCGAGATAAACGTCGCGCCTCCCGGAAAGATAGTAAAGAGCATGTCCCTGCTGTCCGGAGGCGAGCAGTCGTTTGTTGCAATCGCTCTGTTTTTTGCGATACTCAGTGTAAATCCTACGCCGTTTGCGGTACTTGATGAGATAGAGGCGGCTCTCGACGACGTTAACGTCGCCCGATTTGCGGATTATATCAAACGTTATTCCGGCAACACGCAGTTTGTTGTTATAACTCATAGGCGAGGAACAATGGAGATTGCGGATACGCTTTACGGTGTTACCATGCCGGAACGCGGAATTTCGAGAGTTCTCACGCTTAATATTACCGAGGTGGAAAACCGTCTGGGTGTAAAAATAAACTGATCAAAAATTCACAAAGTATTCGAATAATATTATTATAATATTTTAAACTTATAAAAAATATGTGTTATTATATTATACGGAGATTATCGGCTGACTTTTCGGTTTGGTGACTGGAAAGTTGCTTTATAAATACAGTCAGCTTAAGAATGTTGCTCTCCGTTATCGGCATTTAGCTGTTATGTGCCGGATATGCCGCTTGCTTTGTGATAATATTAAACGCCGCGGTGCGGCGGAATGGAGTTTTTATGTCTTTTTTCGATAAGCTTAAAAAAGGTCTTACAAAAACAAAGGACGGCATCTTCAAGCAGGTGGATAATCTTTTCAAAGCGTTTGTTCGCGTCGACGAGGATATGCTTGAGGAGCTTGAAGAGTTGCTTATAATGGCTGATGTCGGAGTCGCTCCGACCGAAAAGATAATTGACGCACTTCGTGAGCGTATAAAGAATGACCGTATTTCCGATACGGAAGCGGCGAGAGAAGCTCTTATAGATATTCTTAAAAATGAGATTGGAGAGGGCGAACCGCTGCGGCTCGGTACAAAACCGTCTGTGGTTCTTGTCATAGGAGTAAACGGCGTCGGAAAGACTACGTCGATAGCTAAGATAGCCGCTAGCCTTAAGCGCGGCGAAAAAAAGGTTATTCTTGCGGCGGCAGATACATTCCGCGCGGCTGCGATAGACCAGCTTCAGGTATGGGCTGACCGTGTCGGAGTTGAGCTTATAAAGCATACGGAGGGGTCTGATCCTGCGGCTGTTGTATATGACGCGGCTGCGGCGGCGAAGAAAAGGGACGCCGATGTGCTGATAATAGATACGGCAGGCCGTCTCCATAACAAGAAAAATCTTATGGATGAGCTTGCAAAGATAGACAGAGTCATATCCCGCGAGCTTCCCGGATGCGACCGCGATACGCTGCTTGTGGTCGACGCCACGACCGGCCAGAATGCGATAAGCCAGGCAAAGGAATTCAAAAACGCTGCAGACATAACAGGACTTGTTCTTACAAAGCTTGACGGAACTGCAAAAGGCGGAATAGTATTTTCAATTAAAGAAGAACTTGGAATCCCTGTTAAATATATTTGTGTCGGAGAACAGGTGGACGATCTTGAACAGTTCAGCGCAGACGATTTTGTCCGCGCGCTGTTTGAATAATATTTTTGATATAAAAGGATGGCTGCACTGTGCTTAAATTTGTGCTTGCAACTCATAACAAAAATAAAGTAAAAGAGATGGAGAGTATTCTCGGCAGGATGCTCTCCGGAATTTCTGATTCCTCAGATGTCGAATTTTGTGTTTTAACGGCTGAGGATGTCGGAATGACCGATGAAATAGAGGAAAACGGCAGTACCTTTGAAGAGAACGCGAGGATAAAAGCCTCTGCACTTGCCGCTCCGGATCGGTTTGCCGTAGCAGACGATTCCGGACTTGAAGTCGATGCGCTCGGCGGCGCTCCCGGCGTATATTCTGCGAGATATTCCGGAGGAGGAGACAGCGCGAATAACGAGAAGCTGCTCTTCGAGCTTAAAGAAGTTTCTCCCGAAAAGCGTACCGCGCGGTTTGTCTCGGTAATATGCTGCATTATGCCGGACGGCAGAGAGATATTATGCCGCGGCGAATGCGAGGGGCTGATTTTTGATTCGCCGCGCGGAAAAGGCGGTTTCGGCTACGATCCGCTGTTTTATTATGCTCCGCTTGAAAAAACCTTTGCGGAGCTTACCGCCGACGAAAAAAACCGTATAAGTCACAGAGCTATGGCGCTTGAAAAGTTTTCTTCGATTTTCGCGTCAGAGCTTGAGTCCGGAAGGATCTGCGGAAAATGACCGCGGCATCAGTCAATGCGCCGCGAAAACGGATAGGCATATACGGCGGGACGTTTGCCCCGCCTCATAACGGTCATGTTCATGCCGCGAGGTGTTTTACCGAAGAAGTACGGCTCGATAAGCTGTATATTATGCCTACGTTTATACCGCCGCATAAAACAAGCGAACCTGATGACGATCCTTCTGACAGGCTCGAAATGGCGAAACTTGCTTTTTCGGGGATTGACGGGGCTTCAGTGTCTGATTTTGAGATTGTCCGTGGCGGAAAAAGCTATACGGTGAATACTCTTGAATATTTTTGTGACGAGGGCGATCTGATATTTCTGTGCGGAACAGACATGTTTTTATCACTCGGAACATGGTACAGACCGGAACGGATATTTGAGCTTGCCGAGATTGCTTTTATGCGGCGTGAGCGTGTATCTGAATCTGTTGAAATACAGATATCGGAAGCATGTGATCATTATAAAAAAAGATTCGGCGCGAGAATAACTATGCTTCGGTCGCCGGCAGTCGAGCTTTCATCGACCGAGGTGAGAGAAGCGCTGTTATCCGGAAGGAATATCGACGGACTTGTCCCTGCAGCTGTCGCTGAATATATACAAAAAAAGGGACTGTACGGCACAAAATGCTGACAATACGGTGTCCGGCTGAGATTTTGATGTATATTTATGCTCAAGAGGATAATTTTTATTTATGACGGAAATAATAACGGCGAAGGATGGACGCAGCTGTCAATACGATGAGCAAAAGCTGTCGGAACTTCGCGATAAAATAAGAAAAGAAGGATTTATCAGCGATCGCCGATTTTCACATACACTTGGGGTTGAAACTGAATGTAAGGCTCTTGCAGAACTTTTCGGATTCAGTAAAAACGATTCGCTGCGGCTTTGTGCATCAGGCTTGCTTCACGATATAACTAAGGAAAAAAATACGGAGGAGCAGATCGCTCTTTGTGACCGTTTTGGAATCGTGTATCCTGCTGATGCTGTATGCTCGCCGAAAGTATTTCACGGTTGGACTGCGGCAGCTTTTGTCCGTGAGCTGTATCCGCAGTTTTGCGATGAAGAGATGTGTACGGCGATCGCATCTCATACTACCGGAAGGAGCGGCATGACGCTTTTCGACAGTCTGCTTTATCTTGCGGATTATATTGAACCGGGACGCAGCTTTGAAGACTGCGTAAAGCTCAGACACTTTTTCTATAAAGGAGCAGAAAAGGTAAGCGGTGATATAGCAGCGCTTTGTGTGCATCTTAGGGAAACGCTTATCCTGTCGTTTGATATGACTGTAAAATGCCTGCTTGAGGAGAGACAGGAGATTTTTTCGGAAACGGTTGTAGCTCGGAATGCGCTTATCCGCGGTGAATGCGCATTTATCGGCGAATAATTTTAACCTGCACGCAATTCTGAATATGATCTGCAGTGCGGAAATAAATAAAGCAATACGGTGCAGCGTTTGAAAGTATCATTTATCAGACGCACCATCAGAATGGAGATTAAAATGGATAACAACAGAAATGATATAAACGGATCAAACCGACGCCCGTCCGGAGAAAGAAATCATACGGACAGCAATTCCCATGTTTCGCAGGAGCGTTCCCGAGTAAGCTCCCAAAGCGGAAATTCCTCAAAGCGCAGCAGCGACGATCATCGTGAGTTACATTCGGATCGCCGTGCTTCATCTGCCGAAGACAAGAGAACTCATTCCGGCACTTCATCTGTAGGTTCGGCAAGACGTCCGGAAAAAAGCCGGGCGGCAAAGAAACGGAGAAGAAACACTGCGCTTATAAGCGTCGGAATTTTTCTTGTTGTTCTTGCTGTTGTTATATTTATTTTTTGGCGTGTAGTTGATACCTACGAGCCGCCTATGTCTCCCGGACCTTCGGGACGCGACACGTCGGCTGTGTTTACGGATACTCCTAAGGATACCGAAACTGCCGCTGACGATCTCGGAACTGCTCCCGTAATATCGAACGTAGGCAATGAACGTAAAAAAGGCTTTTACACTATGCTTGCGGTCGGACACGACGCGGTTGCAGTTAATACCGATGTTATAATGCTTGTTTCGTTTGACACCGAAAACGGAGCTGTCTCTATAATGCAGGTACCGAGAGATACGTATATAGAAGCGAACGGATATGCGCGCAAAATCAACAGTGTGTATGGAGCTATGCGCGATAGATCTTTGACTGATAAGGATGAAAAGATCGCTTCCGGAATGAGCGGACTGGCACATGTTATTGAGGACGGACTCGGTATTCCGATCGACTTTTGGGCTATGGTTGATTTGGGCGGATTTAATGATATTGTAGACGCGATAGGCGGCGTTGAGATCGATCTTGCTTATGATATGAAATATCAGGATCCGGATCAGGATCTTTATATAGATCTGAAGCAGGGACATCACAAGCTTAACGGTGAGCTGGCTGAGCATTTTGTCCGTTTCAGATACGGTTATGTTGAGGGAGATATAGGAAGAGTAGATGCGCAGAAGGTATTCATGAGCGCGCTCTTCCGACAGCTTAAAAGCAGTGTAAGCATTTCCAATGTTGCAAAGCTTGCTGAAACAACGATCGGAATGGTAAACACCAATATGAAGGTACTTGACTGTGTTTATTTCGGAAAGAATTTCCTTAATAACGTTGATTTTGAAAACATAACATTTCTGACTATGCCCGGAGATGCTACCCGTGAACACGGAACATACGGACTTTCGTATTACGTAATGCGCCGCGCAGACATGCTTGATCTGGTTAACAAGTACTTCAATCCGTATACAACTCCGCTGACCGAGACTTCAATTGATCCTAAGCTTATGTTTAATGCTGAAAATAATCAATATATAAGTAAGATATATCTTTCCGCACACAATGAATCGCTTGATGACGATATATACAATGCAAATGAAATAAATAACGGTGAGCTTAATATCCCTCTTATATCGCACTGATTCATAACTTTTATGCGGGCAGAGCCGAATGGCTCTGCCCGTTTAACATGTTTTGGATAGCACAGGCTGTTTAAGAACCGGAAATATTGCCGGCAAGTGTATTGGTAAGGTATTGATGCAACAAATACATGTGATTTATTATCAAACTACTTGACCTTAATATGAAAATGTGATAAAATTAATTAAATATATAAACCGTAATTTAAATTGTATTTATGTATCCGGAGGACGATTCTCCGGAGTGCTTGTTTATAAAGAAGGGATGGCATAGGCGATATGAAACTTGAGAATAACGGTTCCGGGCAGTTTGATGAACTGCAGATGCCGGGTGATACTGACATTTATGAGACCGAGGAAGATTATATAGACGATGAAGAATATACCGAGATAGAGTACGAAACTCTTATGGCGGAAAGCGGTGAGCAGAAGAAGGCTATTATTCCCGAAAATATGCAGGATCCGCGTGAGCTTGCAAAAGCGGTAGTAAGTGTGCTTGATTCTAAAAAAGCACGCGGACTTAAAGTTCTGTATGTTGGCGATAAAACGGTGATAGCAGATTATTTTGTTCTGTGTACCGGAACATCCAACACTCAGCTTCGCGCTCTTTCGTCAGAGCTTGAGGAAAAACTCGCCGAGGCGGGAATACATCCGGGACATATTGAGGGATATAATGAGGCAAGTTGGATAATAATGGACTATGCATCGGTAATTGTTCATATATTTGACCGCGAATCGCGCAATTTCTATAATCTTGAAAAGCTGTGGGGAGAAGCTGAGGAAATAGACATTTCCGAACTGCTCTACTGATACGGCACTGTGAAAGTTTTGAAAGGACATTATATATAATGAAGTACGATTTTAAAGTATCCGACAAAAAGTGGCAGGATATATGGGAGGAGCAGGGCGCGTTTCACGCGTCATTCGATAAAACGAAGCCGAAGTTTTACGGTCTCGTTGAGTTTCCGTATCCTTCAGGAGCAGGTATGCATGTCGGTCATATAAAGGCATATTCCGGAATGGAGGTCATATGCCGCAAAAAGCGCATGCAGGGCTATAACGTTCTGTTTCCTATAGGTTTTGATGCATTCGGTCTTCCTACAGAGAATTATGCGATAAAAAATAATATGCATCCGAGAGAGGTTACCGATAAGAATATCACGCATTTCAAGGAACAGTTAAAGCGTGTCGGCTTCTCATTTGACTGGACAAGAACGGTCGATACAACAGAGGAAGACTATTATAAATGGACGCAGTGGATCTTCCGTAAAATGTTCGATCACGGACTTGTTTTCCGTGACAAGACACTTGTAAACTATTGCCCGTCCTGTAAGGTGGTTCTTTCTAACGAGGATTCACAGGGAGGAAAGTGCGATATCTGTCACAGCGATGTTGTACAGAAGTCCAAGGATGTATGGTATCTCAGAATAACTGAATACGCGGATAAGCTGCTCGAAGGTCTCGATACTGTCGATTATCCTGCTAATATACGTATGCAGCAGGAAAACTGGATAGGACGTTCAACAGGCGCATTTGTTAATTTCAGTATTTCAGGAACTGACGAAAAGCTCCGTATATATACGACTCGTCCGGATACGCTTTTCGGCGTTACATTTATGGTAATGGCTCCTGAACATCCGCTTATCGATAAATATGCCGACCGCGTATCTAATATGGACGCGGTTACAGGTTACAGAGCAGAGTGTGCGAAGAAAACAGAATTTGAGCGTACACAGCTTGTTAAGGACAAGACCGGAGTTTGCTTAAACGGTCTTTCTGCAATCAATCCTATAACCGGTAAAGAGATCCCGATATACATTTCCGACTATGTCATGATGGGATACGGAACAGGCGCTATTATGGCAGTACCCGCACATGACGAGCGCGATTACGATTTTGCAAAAAAATTCGGCATAGATATTGTTGAGGTCATAAAGGGCGGAGATATTTCAAAGGAAGCTTATACAGGCGACGGAGAAATGATAAATTCCGGATTTCTTAACGGCTTTACCAATAAGAAAGATTCAATAGAGCGTATGATTGAACATCTCTCCGAGCAGGGAATCGGAGAAAAGGGCGTACAGTACAAGATGAAGGACTGGGCGTTCAACCGCCAGCGTTATTGGGGTGAGCCTATACCGATCGTTCACTGTCCGAAATGCGGAATGGTCGGAGTTCCTTATGAGGAGCTTCCGCTCCGTCTGCCTGACGTTGAAAATTTTGAACCCGGAGAGGGCGGGGAATCACCGCTTGCGAAAATAGAGTCATTTGTTAACTGTAAATGCCCGAAGTGCGGAGGAGATGCAAAACGCGAAACGGATACTATGCCTCAGTGGGCAGGCTCGTCATGGTACTTCCTGCGTTATATTGACGCTCATAATGACAAGGTGTTTGCAGATCCTGAGGAGCTGAAATACTGGCTCCCTGTAGACTGGTACAACGGCGGAATGGAACATGTCACAAGACACCTTATATATTCGCGTTTCTGGCACAGATTCCTTTATGATATAGGAGAAGTTCCGACTGCGGAACCGTACGCTAAGCGCTCCGCGCAGGGAATGGTTCTCGGCGCAAACGGCGTCAAAATGTCAAAGTCTCTCGGAAATGTTGTAGATCCTAATGATGTTGTGGATCAGTACGGTGCGGATACACTTCGTACATATGTACTTTTCATGGGCGATTACGGTTCTGCTGCTCCGTGGAGTGATACCTCAGTGAAGGGTTGCCGCCGATTCCTTGACAGGACTGCTGCTCTGACAGATATGATAAAAGGTACGGGAGTTACACCTGCCCTTGAAAGTGCATTCCATAAGACTATCAAGAAGGTTACCGGCGACATTGATTCAATGAAGTTCAATACTGCTATTGCATCGCTTATGGCGCTTCTCAATGATATATATGATGAAGGAAGTCTTACCAAAGACGAACTCATTATATTCGTAAAGCTTCTTTGCCCGTTTGCTCCGCATCTTTGCGAAGAGATGTGGCAGCTGCTCGGCGGTAAGGGACTTGCTTCTCTTGCAACATGGCCGGAATATGATGAATCAAAGACGGTTGACGAATCTGTGGAGATAGCCGTTCAGGTCAACGGAAAGCTGCGTTCGACTATTGTTATACCTGCTGATGCGGACAAGGAGCAGGCTGTTGCGCTTGCCCGTGCCGACGAAAAGGTAGCGTCTATGACCGACGGTAAGACAACTGTTAAAGAGATATATGTTCCGGGTAAGCTTGTTAATATAGTTGTAAAATGATAGTATATCAGCCTAAAATACAAAAGCTGAAAGGCAATCGCCTTTCAGCTTTTTATTTTGATGTCATTTGAGTTTTACACAAATAAAATTGCATTCTAAAACATTTTTTGTGCAAATATTAAAAACATGTTGACATTTGAGAAAATATATGGTATTATACAAGTACAAACATGTTTGTGAATACTTTTTGAAAAACATTTAACAGGAGGAAGTAAAATGAAAATCAACACTAAAAGAAAAATCTCTACGCTGCTTTGTGCATTAACGCTCTCTACATCACTCCTTGCTGTAAATTCTTTTGCAGATGAAAGCTATAACTAAAATCTTGCAATAAAAGTTGATCTTCACACAAATGAAACGAGTACTCACTCAACAGAAACATGTACCGGAAGATTTAAGATCATGTGGGGGAATAACTCATCGGGTTCTGCACACAATGTTTGGTTTGATACAGAATATCGGAATCCGAATGACGGAGTATGGTGTGAGGATAAAATTGCCAAGATACTTGTTGCTCCCGGCAAGCAGTTGCCGGAAACTCAGAGCAATGAATTTGCGAAATCGCATGAGTGGAGGCTCAGACTTGAGGTTCAAGGATGGCTTGCTAAGGGTTGTACTGCAACAGGCTATCTCAGAAATAAATAACGTTTAAACTTACGGAAAGGGCAGACCGGGAACGGTCTGCCCGGAAATTGACATTACTGGAGAATTGCTATGAAACGTAAGAATTTGTATGTCCGGCTGTTTTTTAAGGATATTTTTCTTCCTTTAATAACAGCGGCATTTTTTATTTATATAAATTATTATCATATATTTGTTTTAAATAATCTGATAAATTATCCCTACGATCCGATTGAGGGCGAATTTACAATGCTGCAGATATCTATAAGGATGGTCTTTTATTGCTTTATTTTCTTTTTATTTGCGTCATATTATTTTGCCGATAAGCTCAGACAAAGCTCGCTTGAGGAATGTTTTCGCGCTACAAAAAAAGGCTTGCCGGACTTTTTTGGTAAGCATCTGATGATATTCGGAATTGTTGATCTTATTATCACACTCACAATTATGGTCTATAATGTGATCACATATTTTGTCCTTAAATTTGAACATACCGATGTGCTGATATATTCTGTCGTGTGCATTTTTTTCTATATTTTTTGCATGTCTGCAATTGCAATATTGCTCGGAACGCTTATTGCGATGAAAATGAGGCGGCTGCCTGCATGTTTGTGCATGGCGCTGACGGCGTTTTTTGTCTCTCCGCTTTCAGAATCTTTTGCTTCAATGATGTATTATGTTTATAATATCAACTTCTATCCTATATACGAGGTCACAAACCCGATCCCGAGGTATATAGATGAAATTCCGCGTTTTCATTTTGGTTACAGTCTGCTTCCGTATACTGTTGCAGCGGCTATATTTTACGCGGCGCTGTTTGCGCTGCCGGTTCTTCGTAAGATATTTGAAAATAGACGCGTAATAAAACGCACAGCTACTGCCGCGCTCTCTGCAGTATGCGTGCTGTCCGCTGTCGTGTATGTTTTTCCGCAGGACAGGATGCTTGCCGGCGAAAATCCTGCGGGAAATCCTGCGGGCGACGTACTGTACTACTGGACTCATCTGCAGAAGGAGGAGGACGGAGGCTTTGCCGCAGAGCGGTATGATATGGAACTGAATGTCAGAAACATGCTCGACGCAAAGGTCACGGTTTATGTTACCGAACCGGATCTTCCTGTATATAAATTCACACTTTATCACGGATATAAGGTGAGCAAAATAACCGATCAGAGCGGAGCAAAGCTCAGCTTTGAATATGACGGAGATTACGTAGAGGTGACCGCGGGGGATTCTCCCGTCACGTCGCTGACCTTCAGCTACAGTGGAATCTCGCCGCTTTGCTTTGCAAATGCACAGGGACTGTTTTTATTCGACAGAGTGCCGTTCTTCCCGCATTGCGGATATAAACCTGTTTTTGACGTGGATAATCAGAGCTTTTCCACGTCACTGCTCGAGCGCGATGCAATTTTCAATGTGAATTTCGGATATAAAAAAGAGGTGTTTTCCAATCTTGAAAAGACGGGAGACAACACCTTTTCCGGAGTGTCCGACGGCTGTGTATTTGTAGCCGGATTTGTGGAAGAGGATACCGTAAACGGCATATCTCTCGCTTATCCTTATACCGATTTGGAACAGTTTTCTGACAGTACGAAGCATGAAGAAATGAATGCTTTTATCGAATACCGCACGGATAATGAAGACTTGAAAAGGATTGTTATTATGCCGATCATGACATACGGAGTGTCCCGTCCATGGGTGATGTATTCGGACGGTACTCTTGTCAGCCTGCAGGTGAGGACATATTGGCATGAATGGACTGCATGTATTAGCAGAGCGCATAAGCAGAAGCTCCGCAAGCTTGTATATGCGTACAGAAATGAAAAAGCAGCCTTTGATGCAGCTCTTGATAAAGAACTCGCGGCGTTTGATCTGACCGGAGATAAGGGTTATGCAATGCTCTTGACGGAGGCTGTCGATCGTATCGGTGAAGAAGCGATACTGAATGCAGCTGACATATATGTAACTGACAGATGGGATAATCGCTCTGTCGGAGAATTTCTCTCTGCGGCGGAATTAACAGGAGGCAACTTCGATGATTGAAATACAGGGTGTTACAAAAAAATTCAGAAAAAAGACCGTGCTTGACGGTATAACACAGGAGTTTAATGAAGGTGTTTACGGTCTTCTCGGACCTAACGGTGCGGGTAAAACAACGCTTATGAGATGCATGACGGGACTTCTTGAATGCAGTTCTGGAGATATTCTCTGCGACGGGACTCCGACGAAAAAATCAAAGGATTTTATCTCCCGTGTCGGGTATCTTCCTCAGAAATTCGGACTTTTCAAGGAGCTTACCGTCCGTGAAATGATGCTTATGCTTGCAAATATGAAAGAATGCGCAGGGAAAAAGGCTATGGAGGAGGTCGAAAGATGCGTTGATATGGTTAATCTTTCGGATCGGATAGACAGCAAGGTACGCGCGCTTTCCGGCGGAATGATACGCCGTCTCGGCATAGCGCAGACTTTTCTCGGCGATCCCGATATTATGATCTTTGACGAACCGACCGCCGGACTTGATCCCGAGGAAAGGCTCAGATTCAAATTGATCATATCCGAAAATAAAAAGGGTAAAACGGTTATTATTTCAACTCATATTGTCAGTGATATAGAAGCACTTTGCGATCATGTGCTTGTCATGAACGGCGGCTGCATTGCGGCTGCCGGAAGCTGCGAGGAGATTCGTCGGAAAGCAGAAGGCAAGGTATATACCGTTGACGGAAAGTATATCGAATCTTTATCCGGGGAATATGTTATTCAGGATCAGACGGACGGAGAAAACGGCGTTAAAATGCGGATTTTATCAGCTGTGCCCCAGATGTGCGAGGCGGCGATACCGACACTTGAAGACGGTTATATGTGCGTGTTGAAAAATATATGAAAAATTTTATTACCAGTGTGCATCTGCACCTTAAAAGTATCAGGTTTCTTGCCTTTGTGCCGTTTATTGCCGTGAATATTATCTACCCGCTTTTAGTTTACAATGCGTATCTTGCGTTTGGAATTGACAGTCCGCTTTTTATCTCCGCAATTATTTCAAACGCGTGCGCTGTGTTCCCCTTTTTTTCGGTGTGGTCGGTGATACTTGTATTGCGTGAGTATGCGGAAAGCGACGGAAACGAACTTTTGTATGCTATAAGGCATAAATGCAAGCTCGGATTGAGTGCTGCGGTATTCGCAGTATTTATGGTCAACGGACTTTTGTGGTTTGCCGGCTTTGCGTATTTTGTATATCCTCATCTGATATATGATTTTATTACGGTAGCGTGCGCATGCTTCATGTTTTTCGGGTTTACATATTTTCTGATATATCTGACAAGCTCGGTTGTGCTTACACTTATGGCAGATCTGTTCTATGCTTTTGGGATAATTATATCAAACTTTGAATACAGCTTTGTATTTTTTGTCTCGGGAGATCTGCTGAGCCGCAGAGTATTTACGGAAATATGCCTTCCGCAGCTTATTGTCGGGACTGTGTTTGTTGCAGTCGGTGCAGTGCTGAATAAAAAGTATACGAGATTTAAATAACATAGCTGATATTCGTATAATAACGCACAAAAAACACCTCCGATTTTAAAATCGGAGGTGTTTTTATGATCCTTTATAAAGGGAGAGAAATAATCTTACCGTCATTCCGGTATTCGATTTGAAAAATTTGTAAAATGCATTCATATTTGTAAATCCGTTTTTTTCGGATATATCAGATAGTGATTTGTTCTTTTCAAGAAGATTGCGTTTTATGCGGCAGATCCGTACTTCATCAATATAACTTTTTATTCCTTTAGCATAAAAGCTTTTGAATATACGTGTTATGTGATCCTCACTGTATCCGAAATGCTTTGCTACATCGCTGACTCTTATATCAGACGGCGCATCGTTTTTTATCCAATTACTTATCGTTTGCTGAATGTTTACAGTACCGTCGTATTCTGTACTGTGTACGGCAAGTTCGGTCAGAAGCAGCCGGGCAATATAATCACTGAAATATGGCGGATATTCTGGATCGTTGGAATTTTCTATAAGTGAATCGCACAGCGCAATGAACTTATCGGGATTTTCAGGACATGACAGCCTGCGCAGATGTATACATCGGTCGTCAGGTGATTTGTCACGATCCACGGATGAGAATATAACACGAATAAATGAAAGCGGCTTGTCTGTCGGTGAGATACCGTAATGCAGATGATCGCTCTGTAGCCATATGGCCGAGTTTTCGGTCACGTTGTATTCGCTGTAGTCCTCGCATATGCAAAGTGTTCCTTTGATGACATAAATAAGCTCGTAGAAGGGTGAGTTTATTTTCGGATGAATCCATGTGTCCGAATCTGTCGAAAATTTTCCTGCGGACAGAAATTTGATACTGTCAAGGTTCATAACATTATCTTCTTTCTTTTTGAATTATCTTCGAGTTGGGTAAAATCATCATATATTTTTGATATAATTATACCATGACGCGGCGCGATTGTCAACTGCGGAATTTTACATAAAAAAGTGTTCCGTGACTGACATTTACGAATACAGATTGAAGCTGTTATTTCTGCCGTTTCCCGACTGCGCGGTAATCACTATATTGTCTGCTCGGAGGACATAAATTGTTTGATTACATGATTTATAAAAAATATAAAAAAGCTATTGACAACATTGAAAAAGTGTGATATAATATCAAAGCATTGAGCTATTCAATGCTTTGATAATTTGTATGGCGGAATAGCTCAGCTGGCTAGAGCATCCGGTTCATACCCGGCAGGTCGTTGGTTCAAATCCGACTTCCGCTACCATACAGACAGTGTCTGTAGTTCTGCTTTGCCAGAACATTCGGCCCGTTGGTCAAGCGGTTAAGACACCGCCCTTTCACGGCAGTAACAGGGGTTCGATTCCCCTACGGGTCACCAATATAGTATAATCCGGAAGCAATATTTTTGAGTTCGGATATGCAACTGAACATCGGCAAGGTTGATTTTTCTTGTCGGTGTTTTGTTATATATGTATAACATAAAAATTATTTATTCTCCGTGATTATTTTCAAAACAATATCAGTGTCCTTATTTTGTTACAGAAAACGGCGCAGGAGTTAAGGCGTTATGCCGTTTTAATTGTTCTGTTAATGGGTATATCAATTGACGGTATATAAGAATACAGAAATTGGACAGTCACATTCGTGTTTGCTTTAGTTATCGGAAAACGTTGAAAAATTTCAAAAAAAGCGTCCTGTCTATTGACAAATGTTTTAAAATATGATAATATATATCTTGTACTGAGATTTAAACAGCTTTGATTTTAACATGTATCAGCATATTTTGCACCCTTAGCTCAGTCGGATAGAGCAACTGCCTTCTAAGCAGTAGGTCGAGGGTTCGAATCCCCCAGGGTGCGCCAGAAAAACGACAAACTTTAGCAGAAGTTTGTCGTTTTTATATTATAGAAATCATACACACCCCCCAATTCATGTAAAGAAACAGAATCAATGTATATGATATAATTAGTTCGGAAGGGAGGATGACGCTTATGTATGAATGGTATTTCACAGTGCAAAAGTTAATAGATTGGATTGACAACCATGCAATCGAAAATCCGTCATTAACCGAGATAGCATGTCATGTCGGATATTCACCGTGGTATTGTTCCGAGCAATTTCACCGTGTTGTCGGAATGACAATCAAGGAGTATATGGCAAGAAGACGGTTGTGTTTAGCCGCTTTTGCTCTGAGGGATACAGACATACCGATAATAGACATTGCATTTGAATATGGTTTTTCATCGCAACAAGCTCTGACGAGGGCTTTTACAAATGCATACGGATGCGCACCGGCTGCATACAGAAAGAAACCTATTCCAATACTTTTGACTATGAAAAAAATTGTTATCACACCTTCTCATTATATTGAACAAAGAGATATTGCAATGAGTAATTTAACTGTTCCTAATTATCGCATCGAATTTATCCCTGCACATCGGTATCTTGGCTGTTATGAGTATACGGAAACATCGAAAGGACCTATCTGATCCGCACACGACTGTGATCTTCTAACGGGAATTGTGCAAAGCATTGCCGATTGTCATCCAGTTGTTGCAAATCATACTGCCGGGTGGAAATGGTCAAATGGTGAAAGAAAATACTTTTACGGACTTGGTGTAAATACCAATTACGCCGGTCCTATACCCGAAGGATTTGTACTTACGGACATTATACCAGAAAGTTATTATATTGTATTTAATCATCCACCCTTTGAATATTTTTCGGAAAACAGCGAAGTTATGAGAAGAGTTGAGGATTTGGCGTGGAATTTTGATCCCTCTACGATCGGTTACGAATGGAACGAGTTCGAATGTCAAGACTATCAAAGACATTATCCCGAAGCCATCGGTTATCAGGTTCTTCGTCCGATAAAGAAGATCGTATAGATTTATAGCTCCAATAGTAAAAGAATTTTAGGTTGCTGCTTTGTTTCCGAGTCTTGCACGGCGAGAGTTCAAACTCCTACACGAAACAGCCCAAAAAATCTTTTTTATAGCCCCTTCACAAAAAGAGATATTCTAATACTAACGCCACATAAGGAAGTAATTTGAAAACACATCAAAATACAAACTTATGGGTGTTGCAAAGGCGAAAAGACAGCGTGTGAGAGCAGAAATGCTTTCCACGCTGTCTTTCTTTATGCTGAAAACAAAATCGCACATTCGTCCTCTTGATAATCCCCTGCTACAATATAGGCAAAAAAGGAGGCTCAGCATATGCGAGAGAAGAAGTATTATTTAGCGATTGATGATTATGAATACAGCACCATTATAAATGCGCTGAATGGTTTGCGAAACAAACTTATTGCCGACGGAAGATACACTGATGTGGTTGACGAACTCATTGTCAAATTCGCTAAAGCACCAATTAAGAAATTCAAAATCAAAAAGACGGAGGATTAAATTTATGGAAAAGACAATATTTGAACAGATGGGTGGTACTTATACATTACAAGGGGATTACTACTTGCCTAACCTTGCACTACCAGCCGAAGAAAATAAGCCTATCGGCATTTGGGGGCAGCGACACAAACGCTACTTACAGCAAAATCATAGGGTGTTGTATATGAATTTGCTGACAAGCGGAAGGCTTAACAGTTATCTTGCCAATATTGACGAGCAGGCAAAAGAAATGTTTTCTCGGCTACTCAAGCAGATGGCTGAAAAAGAAAACATAACAGAACAGCTTAAAGCAGAAAATCAATTATTATGGATTCAAATGATGAATAACATCTATAATCGAGCAATGGAAATTGTGGATTGTGAAATCATCTATCAGTAAATAAGCGGCGGTAAGATTTTTCTTGCCGCCGCTAAACTTTATAAGTTATTTTTATTTATTAAGCTTCCATTCTATTAAATCTCTATTCTTTTTCCTGCAATATCTGCAAAAATTTCTGTGCGGGTTTAGAAAACACCTGATACTTTTTCCAAACAATACTCATACCCGCTTCCACTCTCGGTTCGAGCGGACGAAAACACAGATTACTGTTTCCCGAAACATTCACCAGCTTATCGAAACAAAGAACATAACCCATTCCCTCGTCAGCCATAAGTGAACCGTTGAATAACAGGTTATAAGTCGCAACAATATGAAGCTGCTCTTGTTCACAATGAAAAAAGCCTTTGAATTCTACATTTTGAAATGCCTGCCGTGAAATAATCAACGGTTTATCTATTAAATCCTCTGCCGTGATAACTTCCTTATCTGCAAGAGGTGCGTCACGCCGCATAAGGACGCCCCAAGTATCTTTATAAGGAACCGGAATTGAATCATATTTTGTCAAATCGACATTTCCGAAAATCAGCCCAAAGTCGATCAGCCCCCGGTCAATCGCTTCGGTTATCATAACTTTATCCCCGCTTATAATGTTGAAATGCACCAGCGGATAATGTTCCTGTAAGGTATTCATTGCCTTTATCAAAAAACGGTTGCCGTCTGTTTCGGCGGCGCCAATCGTAATATTTCCGGCGAGCATATCGTCAGACGCTGAAATCTCATCTTCCGCCTTTTTAACGAGTTCTGTGATTTCCTCCGCACGCTTGCGTAGTATCATACCCTCTTCCGTGAGGGTTATTTTTCTGTTACCTCTTATAAACAGTTGCTTGCCGAGTTCTTCCTCCAAATCCTTGAGCTGGCGGGAAAGTGTCGGTTGTGACAGATGAAGATATTCTGCCGCCCCGGAAACGCTTTCCTCTCTCGCAACGGCTAAAAAATACTGAAGCACACGAAATTCCATAAAAAGCTCCTCCTTGTTATGCAGTTAGTGTATCACAAACAAATATGCTTGTCAAGCATACGAGAGTATTTGATATAAGTATTTGCTATTCTCTTTCGCCGCAGATATAATAAAGTCATAAAGTTAATCGCATAGCAAAAGGAGTTTGACCTATGAAGAAAATATTTATTATCCTGCTTGCAGCCCTAATGATTGCGGCGGCATTTGCAGGGTGCAGCAGTTCAGAAGAACAGGGAGAAAACGATACTGATAATGTTTCCACCTCTGACACAGGAGAAAACGAGCCGCTTAATTCCATTGTACTCACCGATGAAATCATCGAACTTACGGACGGATTTTCCGCAGTACGGCATACCGGGGATTATGGTTTTGATCTCTTTCTGGAACAAGGCGGCGCAACCTCTGATTCCGAGGTGGTTTCCTTTTTAATGGATAATGTGATGTCCGATATAGGCAGCTTGCTGTTCGGCGGCAATCCCTTTGGGTGCAGTACATTGTCGGTACAAAATGCAAACGGCGATTCTCTGTTCGGCAGAAACTTTGACTGGAACACCTGTAACGCAATGATCGTACAAAATGAGCCGGACAATGGCTACGCTTCAATTTCTACGGTCAACACAGATTTTATCAGTATGAGTGGAATCAGCCTTTCGAGATTGCCCGATGGGATTCAGGCGCTTGCCGGACTGTATGCTCCCCTTGACGGACTGAATGAAATGGGACTTGCTGTTTCGGTGAATATGATAGAGGACAGCGATACCATTGAACAGAATACGGACAAGCCCGATATTACGACCACGACCGCTATTCGTCTGCTGCTCGACAAAGCCGCTAATGTAGAGGAGGCCATCGAACTGTTAAGCAGTTACGATATGCACGCTTCTTTTGGGTATATGGTGCATTTTGCGATTGCAGACCGAGCCGGGAACAGCGTGGTTGTGGAATATGTAAACAATGAAATGGTTGTTACCGAAACTCCGGCAGTTACCAATTTTTATTTAGCAGAGGGTGAAAAGAACGGAATCGGCACAACACAGTCACACGAGCGTTATGAGATTCTGATGAATCGCCTTGCAGATTCCGAAACAATGGAAATGAACGATGTGCGGGACGCTCTCGACAGGGTAAGCAAGGACAATTTCGGAGAATTTGAATCTACCGAATGGAGTATTGTCATGAATCAGACCACCGGTGAGGTTCGGTATTATCACCGTGAAAATTACACAGAACCCTATGTTTTTACCGTTACAGGAGGACAGGAACAATGAACTATATAAAAACCTTATTTGATTTATACACTCTGAAAAGAAACGAAAAAAAGACACCCAATGAAATTTCCGCTTTGCAAAAGCAGAAACTACGCCGACTGCTTCACTATGCGTATGAACATTCGACCTATTATCGGGACAGCTTTGAAAAGGCGGGCATTACCGCCGACAAAATTGACAGCACCCCTCTGTGCGAATTTCCTACGATTGACAAAACCATTCTTTTGTCGCAGTTTGACAGCCTTGTGACCGTACCGGGCTTAAAACAGGAGGAAATTCGCCGCTTTGATGAACAGGAAAAGCCCGACCGAAAACCTTTTAACGGGAAATATCATATTGTTCATTCCTCCGGCAGCACAGGAAAACCGGGGTATTTCGTATATGACAAAAGTGCTTGGAACAGTATGCTGCTCGGCATTATCCGTGGGGCGCTCTGGAATATGTCTATGCCGCAGATTCTTAAATTTTTGGCCGGTGGCCCCCGCATTGTATATATTGCCGCTACTGACGGTCGCTACGGCGGCGCAATGGCCGTGGGGGACGGAATCAACGGTGTGGGTGCAAAGCAAATTTATCTGGATATTAAAACGCCCCTTGATGAATGGATCAGCGCCGTTAAGAAATTTAAGCCAAATATGATTATCGGCTATCCCTCCGCTATCAAAATTCTTGCAGAGCTTGCCGAAAAGGGCGATGTAGATTTACATATTTTGCGTGTTGTTTCCTGCGGAGAACCGCTTGGTGCGAGCCTGAGAAAATATCTGGAAGATGTTTTCGGGGCACAGGTAATTAACTTTTACGGAGCAAGTGAATCCTTGTCGTTGGGAGTGGAAAGCGACCCGCAGGAGGGAATGATTCTGTTTGACGATATGAACATCGTTGAAATGGAAAACGGCGTGATGTACCTTACCTGCCTTTACAACTTTGTTCAGCCGCTTATCCGCTATCGGCTTTCAGACAGTCTAACGCTGGAAGCACCAACCAAAGAAAACCGCTATCCGTTTACTCGTGCGGTAGGATTGCTCGGCAGAAATGAGGATATTCTATGGTTTAGCGATGGAAACGGAAAGTGTGAATTTTTACATCCCCTTGCAATCGAGGGCTTTTGCATTGAGGGTCTGCGTGATTATCAATTCAAACAGTTGTCGCCGGACGCTTTTGAAATGGTCGCAGAGATTGCAAATGATTCCTTACAGGAAACGATACGAAGCGAAATGCTGCGGCAGATGAAAACAATTCTTGAAGAAAAGGGTTTAGGGTATGTGCAATTCTATGTAAACTTTGTCCCTGAAATCCAACCCGACCCGAAAACAGGTAAAAAACGATTGATTATCACGGAGGCAACAAAATGAAGAACACAATACTCTGCGGAAAAGGAGTTTGCAAATCCTTTACGCAAAGCGGAAAAGAAACACAGATACTGTTAGGTATTGATGTGAATATTTACGAGGGCGACTTTACGGTGATTATGGGATCATCGGGAGCGGGAAAATCTACTCTGCTTTATGCTTTGAGCGGTATGGATACCATTACCGGCGGCAGCGTAAAGTTCAAGGGAAAGGAAATTAGTAAACTTTCCGAAAAGAAAATGGCTGAACTTCGTGCAAATGAATTTGGCTTTGTTTTTCAGCAGACACATCTTGTCAGCAACTTAACACTTTTTGAAAATGTTGCGGTGGCCGGATTCGCCGCAAAAGCCGGAAGCACAAAGGAGATTCGGCAAAAAACCGATTTACTGCTGATGAAAATGCACGCCGAGGACGCAAAAGACCGTTTACCGTCGCAGGTTTCCGGCGGTGAAGCCCAGCGAACCGCTATTGCAAGGGCAATGATCGGCAATCCGGGACTTTTATTTGCCGATGAGCCTACGGGTGCTCTCAATAAAGCAAACAGCGAAGAAGTGATGAACCTTTTAACGGAGCTGAATCACGACGGACAAAGTATTTTAATGGTAACGCACGATGTCCGGGCCGCTTTACACGGAAACCGTATCTTATATTTGGAGGACGGTAAAATTCTGGACGAACTGGATTTGCCTCCCTACGGAAACGATGATTTGAAAGTAAGAGAAAGCAAAGTCCTTAACTGGCTTTCCTCTTTGGGATGGTAAGGTAGGAGGCCCAATATGGAAAACAAGATTTTATTAAAAGCAAACTTAAAGCGGCATAAGGGCGCACTTTTCGGAATCTTTATCCTTACCCTGCTTGTAGCGGCTGCTCTTGGAACGGTGCTCACCGTTTGGACTAATTCTGAAAACTATATTGGGAGCGAGCTTAACAGATCGGGATTTGGTGAGCTGACCGCTTGGGTAGAAAATTTATCTGATACAACAAGGCTTAAAAACAGCATAGAGGCTTTGGAAGAAATTGAGCGTGTGGAAACACAGAGCCTTATTTATTCAAACTATAATACTGCAAACGAAATGGAATCCGACAGCGAGGGGCAGCTAATCACCTATAACCCTTTGGAAAACCGCTATCGTTTTTTCACCAATGATTTGTCGGGATATACGAAACAGCCCGACGAGATTACACCGGGTGAGGTGTATGTGTCACCGTCAATGGTATCTATGTTTGGTATCAAGATCGGTGATAAAATTACCTTTCCCATTGCAAGAGCCGGAAGAAATCTCACTCTCACCGTAAAGGGCTTTTACGAAGATGTTTATATGGGCAGCTCTATGATTGGTATGAAAGGCTTTTTGATAGGTGAATCAGACCGAACCATAGCGTTAGACCTTATCCATAATGCCGGAATCGACGCTCTTGCCCGTGATGGAGCAATGCTCCATATCTTCGGGGCAGAAGAAAGCGGGTTGACGATTTCAGAACTAAACAGCCTACTAAACGAACAAACTGCACTTGCCGAATATACAGAGGCCATTCACAGTAAGGAAGCCATAGCAGGATTTATGTTGATTCTGCAAAATGCGTTCAGCGGGATTCTTCTTGCATTTGTTCTTGTATTACTATTTGTCGTTCTGATTGTTTTAAGTCACAGTATCAGCAGTACAATCGCTTCGGACTTTGTGAATATGGGGATTTTGAAAACGGTGGGCTTTAACAGCAGCAGGCTTCGGCTGTTACAGCTTGTGCAGTATAGCATTCCTGCTGTTTCGGGACTTGTGATCGGCTTTTTATTCTCCGTTCCTCTCGGTGGTCTGATTACAGACGCTACGCTGACAACAACAGGTGTGTTGATTCCCAAAACGCCGTCGCTCCTATTTATGGCGACCGCATTTGTTTTGATTTCGCTTTTACTTGCCTTATTTATTTTTATCAGAACCCGCAAGATCGGCAAAATTACGCCGATGAAAGCGATTCGTGGCGAAACAGACGGGGTGATAACACAGATCAAAAGACCTGCGGCATTTGGCGGTAAAATTCATTTTCGCCTTGCATTTCGTCAGTTAATGAGTGGAAAGAGCCGGTATATAGGGGCTTTTGTTGTAGCTCTCCTGCTTACATTCTTTGCTTCTCTCGTAGGACGGATGGATTCTTGGCTCGGCTCTGACGGTAAGGGAATGATGGACGCTTTCAACCCCGCAGACCACGACATCGGCGTACAGTCTTTCGGTGAATTGACGCAGGAGGAATTTGAAAAAACCATTCGTGAGTATTCGGATATTACCGATACCTATGTACTGGCAATGCCTACGGCTTCGCTTAACGGAATCTCCTATACAGCGAATGTCATTGATGAGCCGGAGCGTTTTCACATTTTGGAGGGACGCACCTGTACGGCTGATAACGAAATTGTAATAACGGAATTTATCGCCGCTAACTTTGGTCTTGAAATAGGCGATACAGTAACGGTTCGTGGGGATAACGGAAGCGGCGAATACATCATATCAGGTATTTATTCCTGTGCAAATGATATGGGAGATAATTTCGGTATGAGCCGTGAGGGTTATCTCAAAATCGGCAGGGATTCCCCGAACCTTTGGTGCTGGCATTACTTTCTTGCGGACAGTTCACAAAAAGGAGTGATTACCGAGGCTCTGGAATCCGCATACGGCGGTGATATTCATGTTCACGAAAATACTTGGCCGGGACTTTTCGGAATTATCTCGGCTATGCAGGCTCTCCTTGTGCTGATGTACGCTTTGGTAATTGTCTTTATCTTGATTGTAACGGTTATGACAGGCAGTAAAATCCTTTCAGCCGAGCAGAAAGATTTAGGTATTTATAAAGCGATTGGCTTTTCATCCCGAAGCCTGCGGCTGACTTTTTCCCTGCGTTTCGCTATGGTTGCCGTTCTCGGAGGACTGGTCGGTACGATCTTGGCAACAGTCGTTACAGATCCTATTGTATCTTCTGTGATGAAGCTGGCAGGTATCAGTAATTTTGAGTCGCATCCGAATTTTATCAGCGTGATTTTGCCTATGGTCGTCGTGACGGTTCTCTTTACGGTCTTTGGCTGGTTGTCAGCAGGTAAAATCAAGAAAGTTCCGCTTTCGGTGTTAGTAGCCGATTAACTATGCCTTTATCCTATATACAAGTATTTGATATAAGTATTTGCTATATACAGAGGCGGGATTTATAATAATAACAGAGGAACAAACAAAAATCATTTATTTGTGCCGCCCCCGGCACAGGAAAGGAATTCTTATGAAAAAGTTTACATTAAAAGGTCTGTCGCTTGCCCTTGTGCTTGTACTTGTTATCGGTGCATTTGCCGGTTGCAGCAGTCAGCCTGAAAACAATAACAATAACGAAAGTCGCCCGTCGAATAATTCCGGCGTGGTAAGCAATGATTCCCCAAGTTCTGATTCTGACAGCGACGATGAATCCGAAAGCGGAACTACTGCAACCGAACTGGTTGTCCGTTTTGGCGACAGAGGCGAGCCGTTTATCATGCACCTGTATGACAATGACACAGCCAAAGCGATTGCCCGCCATGTGGGAACGGCTGATTGGAGATTGCCAATCTACAATTACGAGGGCTACGAGAATTGGGAGGTTATGCAGTATTACGATATTCCCAGCCGTTATGAAATCCCCTCGAATCCCGAAACTGTTACCGAAGAAGCTGCCGGAACCGTCTACTATTCTGAACCGAATCGAATCGTTCTTTTTTATGGTGACGCAGAGGTGACGGGCGAATATACGCCGGTAGGATATTTTGATGACACAGAAGAATTTCGCAGTGCAGTTGAAGATAACCCCGTATTGGAGGGCTGGGGCAATAAAATCGTTCAAATCAGCGACGGAGAGTAAACCCTATACCCTATATTAGAAAAGAGGATCATCATGCGTGAAAATCAATCCACAGAGGCTATCATTCAAAATCTGAAAGACGCAGGCTGTGATTCTGAAACGATTGAGCAATTTATGGAAGATTTACAAAAGGGCAAGGAAGCAAGCGGCTTAAAACGCTTGGCAGCTCATAGAAAGAATCTGCTCGATTCTCTGCACAGAGAACAGAAATGTATCGACTGCCTTGATTACCTTGTCTATCAAATGAAGAAAGCAAAGAAATAACATAACCCCCGAAAGGAGTACATGATTATGACAACGATTACAAACAAAACTTTTGATGAAGAAAGAGCCCTTTATGCGGCACAGGATATTTTAGTAAAGGACTGCGCCTTTGACGGCCCTGCCGACGGTGAAAGTGCTTTTAAGGAGGGCAGAGATGTTGCGGTAGATCACTGCTTTTTCAATCTCCGCTATCCGTTCTGGCACGATACTGGGCTGAAAATTGAAAATTCGGAAATGACCGAGCTTTGCAGAGCCGCCCTTTGGTATTCCGAAAATGTGGAGATTAACGATACCAAACTCCACGGAATCAAGGCGCTTCGTGAATGTGCCGCTGTTAAAATGCGTGGCTGCGACATTATTTCACCTGAATTTGGCTGGTCTGTTCGCGGGATCGAAATGGAGGATTGCACAGCCGAGAGCGAATATTTTATGATGCGTTCCGACCACTTGAATTTCCGTGATGTTCGCTTCAAGGGCAAATATTCTTTCCAGTATATCAGCGATTCCGTTTTTGAAAACTGTGTGTTCGATACCAAAGACGCATTCTGGCACGCAAAAAATATAACGGTCAGAAACAGCGTTGTAAAGGGCGAATATCTTGCGTGGTACAGCGAGAACATCACCTTTGAGAACTGCAAGATCATCGGAACACAGCCCCTTTGCTACTGCAAAAATCTGAAGCTCATAAACTGCGAAATGATTGATACTGATTTGAGCTTTGAGCGTTCCGATGTGGAAGCTACTCTTACCGCCCCTATCGTCAGCATTAAAAACCCGATGTCCGGGCATATCTATGTTCCCGCAGTCGGTGAAATTATTATGGATATTGAAAATGCACACGGAGAGGTTATCATTGGAAACGAAACCTGCAAAAAGGAAATCTGTGACTGCTGTGCATAGCGATATTCATCATAAAAAATAAGCGGAAGCGGAAATGAGGTGATGAGGGATGGACTATTTGCTGCGAGGAATTTTAATCGGTTTGTTGTTTGGCTTGCCGGTTGGCGCAGTAGGAACAATGACCGTTCAGCGAACTTGGAACGGAGGAATTAAAGCAGGGCTGTTTACAGGCTTAGGTTCTTCTGTTGCCGATTGCTTCTATGCGGTTGTAGGTGTGTTTGGCCTTACCCTCATTTCCGACTTCCTGCTGAAATATCAAGTTGTTATCAATATTCTCGGCGGCGGTTTTGTGTTGTTTTTGGGAATCCGTCTGCTGATGAAAAAGGAAAATACAGCCGGTGCAAAGGTTGAAACAATAAACCCGATTAAGATGTTCCTATCCTCTTTTGCTGTCGGTATTACGAATCCTGCGGCAATACTTACATTCCTGTTTGCGTTTTCCTATTTCGGTATTTCAGCGGGTACAGGACGGCTGCGAGGAATATTGCTTGTAACCGGCGTATTTACAGGTACTTATATTTGGTGGGGAATGCTTACCGCAGTAACCCATATTATCAAGAAAAAAACAGCGAAATTCAGTTTCCGCTATATGAATCGGATATTTGGCAGTATGCTTTCTCTCTTTGGCGTGATCGTACTGCTACGGCTTCTCTTTGAGTAAACCGAATAGATAGAAATGGAGAATATCATTATGAATAAAAAAGTCTTAATTATTTCAACCAGCCCCCGTAAAAACGGAAATTCGGAAACCTTGGCTGATGCATTTCTAAAAGGGGTTGTGGACGGCGGCAATACCGTAGAAAAAATCAGTCTTTACGATAAAGTCATCGGCTTTTGTAAGGGCTGCCTTACCTGTCAAAAAACGGGGCGTTGCGTCATTCACGACGACGCCGATATGATTGCACAAAAAATGTTGACGGCGGATGTGCTGGTGTTTGCCACCCCCATTTATTATTACGAAATGTCGGGGCAGATGAAAACTATGCTCGACCGAGCCAATCCTCTGTTTTCTGCGGATTATGCTTTCCGGGATATTTACTTTTTATCCACTGCGGCAGAGGACGAAGAAGGTGTGGACGGTCGTGCAATAAACGGACTGGAAGGCTGGATTGAATGTTTCCCGAAAGCACGTCTTGCCGGTACGGTATTCGCAGGCGGTGTAGCCGGTGTTGGAGAAATTGACGGACATTCAGCTTTGACAAAAGCCTACGAAATGGGAAAGGCGGTTTAAGATGAAACGAAAGCTATTTTCTGTGTTTGCGTGTATTGTGGCCTTTACAATCATCCTGTCGGGCTATGCAGGCAGGCAAAACGGCAGCAGCACCGAAACATCGTTACCATCGAGCAGCGGAACAACGCAAACTGCCAATGACAGTTCTGCCGGCGATATGAGTTCTGATACAGAAAAGGAAAACTCTACGGCGGGCAATGCGTCTGCTCCAAATCAAACTGACGATTCTTTGCCGGGAACAAATTCGCAGAATAAACCTGATGTATCATCTGGCGGTGCAACATCAAATAATCGCCCAAACAGTTCTGATTCGTCAAATACACAACAGACCAAACCGCCGGTGGAATCAATCCCGCCGGTATCGCAGCCAAGTGATAATTCAACCCCGGAGGAAAGCAAAGTGGAAAAAATGAATCTTCAAATCGGGAATAACAGTTTTACAGCAACTTTGGAAAGCAATGCAGCGGTGGACGCTCTCGTGGATATGATGCGTGAAGCGCCGGTTGTCATTCAAATGAGCGATTATTCCGGCTTTGAAAAGGTCGGCCCGCTGGGAACAAGTTTACCGACCAGCAATAAACAAACAACTACGCAGTCAGGCGATATTGTTTTATATAACGGAAATCAAATCGTTATTTTTTACGGCTCTAATTCGTGGAGCTATACAAGGCTTGGAAGAATAGATGATCTGTCAGGTTGGAAAGACGCACTCGGCAGCGGAGATGTTACCGTTACTTTTTCATTAGAATAAAAACAGAAAGAATGGGAGGATACGATGGAACTAAAGGATTTTCTTGCACATATGAACAGTGGCAAAACTGTAATCGCCGGCTCGGAAACACATCAGTATATGAGTATGCTTTCGCAGGAAGCGCTGAAACTGACGGCAGAACTCAACAACAGCTATCGCACGCCGGAGGAAATAAGAGAAATATTCTCAAAGCTGACAGGGAAGCCGGTGAACGATACACTGGGCATTTTCCCTCCCTTTTATACGGACTGTGGGAAAAATATTACGA
The DNA here is from genome assembly GCA_902491535.1 of uncultured Eubacteriales bacterium. Taxonomy (GTDB): domain Bacteria; phylum Bacillota; class Clostridia; order Oscillospirales; family CAG-272; genus UMGS911. The sequence goes on along the minus strand of CABUHS010000007.1, from coordinate 6,567 downwards.
TTGGAAATCATGTTTTCTTTAACAGCGGGTGCAAATTTCAGGATCAAGGCGGGATTACCATTGATGACGGCGCATTACTCGGTCATAATGTGGTACTTGCAACTTTAAATCATTGTATGATTCCTGAACAGCGTGCAAATCTGGAGCCTGCACCTATTCATATAGGAAAGAATGTATGGATCGGAGCAAATGCGATGGTATTGCCCGGTGTTACGGTTGGTGATGGTGCGGTAATTGCTGCGGGAGCTATTGTAACGAAAAATGTTCCGGCAAATACCATTGTCGGCGGCATTCCCGCAAAGAAAATTAAAGATATAACATGACACGAAAAACAGTAAAAATATATTTTGGAGGTAATTTACTATGAATCAGACACTTACATTAACAAATGAATGGGATAAAACTTTCCCGAAAAGCGAAAAGGTCAATCACAGCAAGGTAACATTTCATAACCGCTACGGCATTACGCTTGCCGCTGATATGTATGTACCCAAAAATGCAGACGGCAAGCTGCCTGCTATTGCGGTCAGCGGTCCGTTCGGTGCAGTCAAGGAGCAATCATCGGGACTGTACGCACAGACAATGGCGGAAAGAGGCTTTTTAACAATCGCCTTTGATCCGTCCTTTACAGGGGAAAGCGGCGGAGAACCCCGCTATGTTGCTTCTCCCGACATCAATACCGAGGACTTTTGTGCTGCGGTAGATTTTCTTTCTGTTCAGGAAAATGTTGATCCCGAAAGAATAGGCATTATCGGTATCTGCGGTTGGGGCGGTATGGCAATGAACGCCGCTGCTATTGATACAAGGATTAAAGCGACAGCCGTTATGACAATGTACGATATGACACGCTGTACTGCCAACGGTTACTTTGACAGCGAGGACAGCGAGCAGGCAAGATACGAAAAGCGCAAAGCAATGAATGAGCAGAGAATTGTTGATTATAAAAACGGTTCTTATGCTCTTGGCGGCGGTGTGATTGATCCTTTGCCTGATTACGCACCGTTCTTTGTCAAGGATTACTACGACTACTATAAGACAGAGCGTGGTTATCACGAAAGAAGCCTGAACTCCAACGGTGGCTGGAATATCACTTCGTCCCTTTCGTTCCTGAACATGCCGATTCTGCACTATGCAAACGAAATTCGTTCTGCTGTCCTGTTAGTACACGGTGAAAAGGCACACTCCTGCTATTTCAGCCGTGACGCTTTTGCAAACATGACAAAGGACAGCAAGTATGCGGACAACAAGGAACTGCTGATTATCCCGGAAGCCGTTCATACGGATTTATATGATAAAACAGATATTATTCCGTTTGACAGGTTAGTGGATTTTTTTAATAAAAACTTAGTATAAAAAAGGTCAGAGCCGATGAACTTGTGAATAAGACAGTTCATCGGCTGATTTTTTGCCCAAATAAAATAGTATGCCCTACTCTCCGAAAAAATATACAAGAAATTTTTGCAGAAGTATTGACAAACGGTTGTTCTATCAAGTATAATAAAGTATTCTCGCAGGAGAGGAACAACTGAATATCTTTCTTCACAGATTTTGGATAGACGGCTGAGAGCCGGACAACGCCTACGGTATGCTAAGAGAAAATACCGCCGCTTCTGAAACTGCCTTGAACTGTCGGCAATCAGATAAGCGTAAAGGATAGTTTCGACTTTGAATTTCAAAGCCGGTTACATGAATGTGAAGCCACCACCGCAAGGGATAAGTCTATCCTTTTGCGGGAAGTCGGTACGCATTTGTGTGCCGGCTTTTTTGTTGCCCGAAAGCCGGTTACAACTGAATGACCGGCTGGATGGGAGATGACTTTGCCAAGACCTCTTGTGTGAGCAGAGAGAGCGAAACGACGCTGCGGTGAGACTCCGGGGCAGGGATAGAAAAACAACATTCGGGAAGACCGGCAAAACACCCACGGGAAAGGCGGCGGAGATGTCGCGTGCTGTAACAAGCAGGGAAACTGTATTGACAGTTTCCGCCCCAATCGGCTTTGAGAGCCGATTTCACTTTAGGGGCTACTGCCCCTAACACCCCAAATTCAAGGAAAGGACTGATGTTATGAATGAAGTAAAGAATAAAAATCTGTTTATCCGTGTAAGCGAAAACGAGAAAAATCTGATTGAGCGTAACGCTAAAAAGTGCGGACTTTCCGTATCAGAATATCTCCGTCAGCGTGCTTTGGGATATATGCCGAGAGCAGTCTTACCCGAAGTGTTTTTCTCCTTCAGCGACAAGTTAGATGAACTCTGCGTTGTATGCGAGGGCAAAATCACGGTGGATACCGAAGAAAAAATCATTGCCCTCATTGATGAAATCACAGCCGAGTTAATCTTACCCCAAAAAGAAAGGCAGGCGGTGTAAATGGCTACCACTGGCTTCTGGCCTGTCAAAAGCAGGCTGAAAGAAGTGATTGACTATGCGGAAAACCCAGACAAGACCATTGATAGAAAGTATGTGGACAGCGATCTCTACGCCGCCTTGCAGTATGTTTCCAACGATAAAAAGACCGATAAGCATATGTATGTCAGCGGTATCAACTGCAACGCTAAAAGAGCTTATGAGCGTATGACAGCAACGAAAAAGCGCTTCGGTAAAACAGGCGGCAATGTGGCGTATCACGGGTATCAGAGTTTTCAGACGGGGGAAGTAACACCCGAAGAAGCACACAAAATCGGTTTGGAAACCGCAAGGCGTATGTGGGGCACGGATTATGAAATCGTTGTCACCACTCACCTTAATACCGATAATCTCCATAACCATTTTGTTGTAAACTCCGTATCCTTTAAGACCGGCAGGAAGTTTGAAAATCATATCTCAGATCACCACAGGCTTCGTGAAATCTCCGACGCTGTATGTCTGGAATACGGCAAAAGCGTCTTAAAAGAAGCCGAATTTTACGGTGGGAAGGAAAAGGAATACTGGCTTAAGCAAAGCGGCGGTATGTCACACCGAGAGATTTTGAAAGCGGATATTGACACCGCACTTGCTCAGTCCACCAATTTCAAAGCCTTTGAAATACGCTTAAAGGATATGGGTTATGAGATACAGCGTGATGAAAGCTTTGCCCACTATTCCGTAAAAGCGCCAAGCTGGCAGAGGGCAATTCGAATAGACCGTTTAGGCAAGGAATATACGCCTGCCGCTATCCGTGAACGACTTTTAGATAACCAGCAGTATGTCGGTTATGTTCCGTTCCACAAGCCGAAATACACGCCGTTGCTTCTGTTTGAAATCGAGTACCGTAAAATGCGGCGTATGGATGGCATACAGGCATTATTTGAACTGATTATCGAGTTATGCAAGCTGATTACAGGCAACAATCTTGCTCCTGCTTCTCCCCGACCGCTTTCGCCCGAAATGCGTCAGGAGGTAGCAAAACTGAATAAAACCCTTGATGAATACAAGTTCCTATGTGAGAAGCAGATTGATTCTCCGCAGGAGCTTGTTTCGTTTATCAGCGAAACACGGGCGCAAATCTCCGCTTTGGAAAATGATCGGCAAGCGGTATATAACCGAAACCGCCATAAGAAAAGCGAAACGCTGAACGCCGAAGCGAGAGATATTACCGCAAAAATCAAGCCTTTGCGAAAAGAACTATCCATCGCAAGGGCAATCCTCGAAAAGATACCGAGATTTGAAAAACTGCTCGAAACCGAACGGCAGATGGAAACTGCCATAGCAATGAAGCACAAAGAAAGAAGGTATGAACGATGATAAATACAATGAACCCGCCGAAGAAAAAGGCGGCGAATATCGGGGTGGATAAGCTCCGCACCTTTGAGGGACATCCCTTTAAGGTGTTGGACGACGAGAATATGGATATTCTGACTGAGAGTATCAAAGAACAAGGCTTACTTTGTCCGCTGATCGTCCGCCCGATTGAAAATACGGATGAATATGAAGTTGTTTCAGGACACCGCAGACTACACGCCGCCATAAAAGCAGGACTTTCAGAAGTTCCTGCTTTAATTTATCCCCTTGACCGAAACGAAGCGATGATTGCGGTGGTAGACAGTAATCTGCACCGTGAACGGATACTCCCAAGCGAGAAAGCCTACTCCTACAAAATGAAAATGGAAGCAAAGAAAGCACAGGGCAAGCGAACGGATTTAACTTTGTCGCAAGCTGCGACAAAGTCCGATACTGCCGCCGAAATCGGCAAATCACAGAACGAGAGCCGTGACCAAGTATTCAGATATATCCGCTTAACTCATCTTATTCCCGAACTGCTTGACAAGGTTGACGAGGGCGTAATTGCTCTCAGCCCTGCTGTTGAGTTGTCGTATCTTTCCGAAAATCAACAGAAAATCTTGCTTGACGCAATGAGCCTGAACGACTGCACCCCCTCCCACGCACAGAGTATCCGCATGAAGAAAGCGGCACAGCAAGGCACTCTTTCTTCGGATAGTATTTATGAGATTATGTCCGAAGAAAAAGCCAATCAGACTGAGCGCATCAGCTTTAAGGTTCAGGACCTGAGAGGATTCTTCCCTAAAAATTACACGCAAAAACAGATGACTGATACCATCCTGAAACTGCTTTACGACTACAACAGAAAATTGGAACGAAGCCGCAGAAGCCGTGATGAAAGGTAGGCGGCGATATGAAGAAAACAGATATTTTACAGAACGATAAAGCGGTGTATGTTATACCGCCTGAGCCGATAGATGAAAACGAAGAAATCTGCATTGTGGATTATTTACTGCCCCGAAGCAAGGACTGTCTTTTTGATTACGGCAAAGTACGCCGCTTTGGTGAAGATAATTTTCAAATAAAAATCGGCGAGACAACCTATGAAATCTCCACGCATTTTAATCCGAAAGGCAGGCAATGCGTTATGGAGCAATTCAAGGAACTGATACTGGCCGAAAAGCTGATTTGACGATCGCACAGTAGAAAAAGGCAACAGGGTATAGTAGGATAATTTTGCCTTTGCTATGCCCTGTTGTCGGAAAGGAGAAAGGATTTATGACAACAGCAACGAAATTAAACGGGCAGACAGATGAAAAAATCACAGCTTTATATTGCAGACTATCCGTAGACGATGACAATAAGGACGAGGAATCCAATTCTATAACCAATCAGAAGCAGATACTCTCCGACTTCGCACGAAAAGAGGGATACACCAACACAATGTTTTTTGTGGACGACGGGGTGTCAGGTACAACCTTTCAAAGACCAGATTTTATTCGTATGGAGTGTATGGTGGAGAACGGAGAAATCGGTACGATTATTGTAAAAGACCTCTCTCGCTTCGGTCGTGAACAGGTGGAAATGGGTAGACTGACGCAGGTGGTCTATCCGTCGCTGGGTATCCGTTTTATCGATATACAGGAGAGAGTAGATACTTTAACCGGTGATGGCGTTGAGATGATGCCGTTCCACAATATTTTTAATGAGTGGTATGCGGCACAGACTTCAAAGAAAATCCGTGCAGTGTGGCAATCCAAAGCAGAACACGGCGAACGTGTTTCACCGTCAATTCCGTTCGGATACAAAAAATCCGAAGAAGATAAAAAGCAATGGCTAATTGACGATCCAGCCGCCGAGGTGGTACGCAAAGTCTATGCGCTTTGCCTTGCCGGGCGTGGCCCGTCGCAGATTGCAAGACAGTTGGAAAAAGAGAAAATCCTTGTTCCATCTGCCTACTATGACTCTATCGGTAGAAGTCACGCACAGAAAGTACCAGCTAATCCGTATAGTTGGGATCAGAAAACGATTGTAGGTATTCTTGAAAACAGGCAGTACACCGGCTGTGCGGTGAATTTCAAAACCACCACTGTCAGCTACAAGGTGCATAAAACCATCTACAAGCCGTCGGAGGAACATCAGGTTATCCCGAATATGCAGGAGCCGATAATCTCTGAGGAGCAATGGCTGAGAGTGCAGGAACTTCGTCAGCACCGCCGCAGACCTACCGCAACAGGCAGGACAAGTCTGTTTTCGGGATTGGTGTACTGCCCTGACTGCGGCGCAAAGCTGCATTTCTGCGCTGCAAAGAGCCTGAAACGCAATCAGGAATTTTGGCGATGTTCCAACTACAAGGATGGCAGAGGCTCTTGCCAAATCCACTATATCCGGGATGTTGTGCTTGAAAAGCTTGTATTTGAAGCCATCAGCGGTTTAGCGGACTTCGTGAAGTGCCACGAAACGGTATTTCTGTATATGCTGGCGAAGAAAACAAACGCCATGCGGCAGAAAGAACACAAAAAACTCCAACAGACGGTGGAACAGGGTACAAGGAGAATTGCCGAAATCGACAGGCTGATTGAAAAGGTGTTCGAGCAGAACGCAAGCGGCGTATTGTCTGATGAACGCTTTTCTAAAATGCTCCAAAGCTACGAAAAAGAGCAGAAAGCGTTGACTCAGGAAGTTGCCGACAGTCAAAAGACATTACAGGAAGCGAAGCAGAAGGTTACAGATTTAAGGCTGCTGCTCCGTACCCTGCGTGAACTGACGGATATTACGGAGCTTACCCCAACGCTTGTAAACGCATTGATTGAGCGGATCGAAGTACACAACAATGACAAGTCAAGTGGCCACTGTTTTGTAAAGGTGGAT
>CABUHS010000006.1 GCA_902491535.1 uncultured Eubacteriales bacterium | reverse complement strand
TCTTTTTTCGTTAGGACTTATTTCCCTCTTAGATTACTTCCAGTAGCTTATGATATCGCTCTTTGGCTTATCTACTCGCTTATTTCTTCCCCGTCTCTCGACGGCTTCGTTAGTATATCACACTTTCCACAGCTTGTCAATAACTTTTTCAAAATTTCCTAAATATTTTTTTGATTTCGTGCCAAACTAACGCAAAGGCACACTTACACCGAACATTTTCAATGCATATAATAACAGGAGTCCATCGAACATGGTAATGATTTTTCTGCGAACAATTATAATGTATATATTTCTCGTAGTCGTGATGCGTCTTACGGGAAAGCGACAAATAGGTGAGTTACAGCTATCCGAACTTATAACAGCGCTACTGCTCTCAGAGCTTGCCGCATCTCCAATAACAAATAACAACATTCCGCTATGCTACGGTATAGTTCCGATACTTACACTGATCTGCATAGAAATAATCAACACCTTTATTGTCACTAAAAGCCCGGCTTTAAAAAGATTTTTTGATGGCGTACCGAGTATACTTATAAATAAAGGAGTCCTCGATCAGAAAGAGCTTGCAAAAACGAGAATGAGTATTGAGGAACTTACCGCCGAACTGCGTCTAAAAGATATTTATGATCTGAGTGAAGTCGAGTATGCAATACTCGAGCAAAACGGACAGCTATCAGCCACGCCCAAAACCGCCGCAAAGCCACTCAGTGTCGGAGATATGTCTCTCGTGCTTCCCGATAAAGGAATTGCTCATCTGCTGATAGTAGACGGTAAGATAAGCAAGTACAATCTGAAGCTCACTGGAAAAACCGAAATATGGCTCAAAAAACGTATTAAAGCATACGGATTTGCCAATATGGATGAAGTGTTTTTATTCACACTTGACGATTCCGGAGGAGAATATATCCTGAGAAAAACAATTAAATAATAACTTTATGCGCTTCAATATACCAAAAATTTCTCTGCAACGGAAAGGATGAAAAATGAAAAGCTTTATTACGGCACTTGTAATCTTTGCCATTACCATAGCACTTGTCATAACAAATGCAGTCTACGTAGATAATTCGGCAAAAGTACTGACAGAAGCTGCAAATGCAATGCCATCACTTGATCAGCTTCGAGAATACGGTCTTGCTGATGCAGAAAAATCCAATCAAAACGACGAATTCCCTGAAGAATCACGCGAGCAAATGCGGGAATACGGCATAAATGCTATCGCTCATTTCGAAGAAATATGGAATCAGCGCCGCAATACCCTCGAACTTTTTATTGTATACGATTATATTTATAATATTCAATCGACGGTAGATCAGATAAAAGATTTTTTTGACGGAGAATTCTATACCGATTATGCTACGCAGCGAAAAATGCTTCTATCGGCAATTCAGCGCTTGGGAGAAGTCGAAGAACTCACATGGGACAGTATTTTTTAACACGGCTCCTATATAAAATAATAAAAATAAGAATATATAGATATCATTATTGTATAACCTATTAATTTCTTCTCTATTTTATCATTATTCATAATTCATAATTAAAATACAGACAATAGACACAATGTACCGCCTGTATTTGATTTTCAGTACTCATTAACACATTAACACAACTAATGAAAAAGAAAAATATATTATCTGAATTCGGTAACTCCGTCTGAAAGGAATACCCGTGTCCGCATGATAGAATAATCCTTTACTCCGGAAAGCTTTGCTATATACTCAGGGTTAAGATACGCCGTACTATCAGCACAAAGCACTGCTGTCAGTTCATTGCCGTTTTGCGAGAAACTGAGTATCTGCGGACGTATATCGACATCTTTCTCCCCGCTTTTAGTGCGCTTAGTTATAACGAGTTTATCCGTAATAACGTCCGAATAGGACGGTACCGCCTGAGTTTCCTCCGGAAAAAATTCAATTTTATATTCCGCCCATCCGATCTCATTCGGTTTACGTTCCGGCACATAAACGTCCAGAATGCGCATCTCATCCGTAACATTTTTTTCGAGCGCAGCTTTTATACGTTCACAGTTTGGCTCCTCAGTAAGCTTAAGTTCCATAAATTCACATATACTTTCGGTTCCGATAGAGAGCTGAAGAGCAAATGACATCTTCGGATGCGGATTAAAACCCTCCGAATATTTTACCGGTATTCCCGCGCGCACAATTGCAGTCCGCATAGTACGGGCAAGGTCAAGGTGAGATATAAACTGGAGTCTGCCGACCTTACAAAACTTTACTCTCAGACTATAGCTCGGCTGCTGCACACCCGACGTTCTGTTCGGGCTTTGAGGACTTCTCTGCGGAGTACCTTTAGGAGTCAACTTTCTTCCTGTAGCGCTTTCAAGTTCATGAAGATTGTTAGTAACTCCGTTTTTTTCATTTTCTTTATATGTATTTTCCATTTAAATTCACCGTTTAAGATTATTTTTCCGTCTTTGCCGGAGCAGGACACCATCGGCAGTCTCCGCCCATCTTATTTGCACCGCATGCACTGCACATCTCAGCACAGTTCTTGGTAGTTACCGAAGCGTATGCTTTGTCAGCTTCACGGGCAAAAAAGCTTTTTTCCACTCCGCAATCTATTACATCCCACGGCAGGATCTCATCCCTGCCGAACTTTCGGTTTGCATAAAATGCAGGATCTATTCCGGCAGCATCAAACACAGAAAGCCATTCATCATAATCAAAATATTCATCCCAACTGTCAAAACGTCTGCCACGGCGGTTCGCTTCAAGCAGCGCTTTTCCGAGCCTGCGATCGCCGCGCGCGAAAACCGCTTCGACACGGCTGACACGCGCGTCATGCCATGTATATCTTATCTTACGGTCGGTTATCGCTTCTCTGAGCCACTGCTGCTTTTCTTCAAGAACCTCGATCGTATCCTGTGCTTCCCACTGAAACGGAGTAAACGGTTTGGGAATAAAGCAAGCAACACTGATAGTCACCTGAGGTGCCCGTCCTTTTTTTACATTCGGATTCGAATAATACGATTCGATAACGCTTTTGGCAAGATGTGCGATTCCCTCAACATCCTCCCGCGTTTCTGTAGGAAGTCCGTCCATAAAATAGAGTTTTACCTGATTTTTTCCGACCTCAAATGCATTCGCACACGCACGGAGAAGATCTTCCTGACGGACATTCTTGTTTATGACATCGCGCATACGCTGTGTGCCTGCCTCGGGCGCAAATGTAATGCCGCTCGCACGAACTGTTGATATCTTTTCCATAAGCTCTTTTGTAAAGCTGTCTACACGGAGAGACGGAAGAGATATGCTTACCTTTTTATCTTCAGTCCACGAAAGAAGTCTGTCCGTAAGCTCATCAAGACGTGAATAATCGCTTATACTGAGCGAGCAGAGTGATATTTCATCAAATCCCGTTGATTCATACAGTTTTCGGCACTGCTCATCAAGAACCTCCGGACTTTTTTCTCTTACCGGTCTGTATATCATTCCCGCCTGGCAGAAACGGCAGCCTCGTATACATCCGCGGTAAACCTCAGGAACGATGCGGTCATGAACAGTTTCTATATACGGCATGACAAGCTTATCAGGGAAATAGGCGTGATCAAGATCCTTAATAATCCTCTTTTTTACGCGGCGGGGAACGTCAGGAAACTTGGGTTCACAGCCCGCAAGCGTTCCGTCGGAATTATAACTGATTTTATAAAGAGACGGAACATAAAAGCCGTCAAGATGCGAGACCTCACGAAGTATTGCCGCGCGGTCGGCGCCGGACTCTTTAAGTTTTATATAAAGAGATGTAAATTCAGTGAGTGCCTCTTCTCCCTCGCCGATGCTGAACACATCAAAGAAATCCGCGACAGGCTCCGCGTTATATGCGCAAGGTCCTCCGCCGATAACTATCGGATCGTTTTCTCCGCGATCGGCAGCAAGCAGAGGTATTCCGGCCAGATCAAGCATATTCAGAACATTCGTATAGCAAAGCTCATACTGGAGAGTAAAACCGACAATGTCAAAGCAGGAAAGCGGATCTCCGCTTTCAAATGCATAGAGCGGTATCCCGTTTTCGCGCATTCTCTGCTCCATATCCGGCCACGGCGCATATGAACGCTCACACCACACATCCTCCTCACGGTTAAGAACTCCATACAGTATTCTCAGACCGAGATTCGACATTCCGATCTCATATGTATCGGGAAAACAAAATGCAAAACGCGCCTTTACAGCGTTTTTATCCTTAATAATCTGTCCCCATTCTCCGCCTGTATATCTTCCGGGTTTCTCAACACCCTTTAAGATAGTATTATATCTCATATCTAACATTTCCTCAGTATTTTATAAATTTAAAAACTGTGCCGATAAAGCGTCCTGCTCTATCAGCACAGTGATACCGACACTATACAATATCAGTTTTTACTTACATACAGTTTCGTAATAAACACCGTAGGCACTACCCAAATGAGCTGATACAAAGCCACCTGCCATGAATATACAGATTCACCGACGCCAAACAGCAGTAAAAGCGTAACGATGACAAGCGCAAACGCAGATGAAAGCACCTTAAGCATCACTCCGGTTTTCATCGCATGAAGCACTTTTTCACAAAGTGAATATGCATACATCATCGATTTTACCGATTTTCTCGAAACTACCCCGCTTTCGGTATGCGCTGAAGATACGGCAACATCCTCCGCTGTACGGCAGCGAAGTATTTTTATCGGGTATTCAGCAAGTCTGACCTTACTGTTCAGCATAACATCGGTTATATTCGGATCGAATGTTTTTATTCCCACACAAATTCCGAGTTTGCTGAGCTGTTTAAGCGTGATTTCAAAATCACGGTCGAGCATGTACTGCATATACAGCTTTGCAACGACCTTGCCTCCGATGGCAAGAAGCATTATACTTACCGAGCCTTCGCCGCGAAGAGCGTCATCTTCCGGATCGTACGGCACGTCAAGACCGTTAAGGACAAAATAATCGGCAGTACCGCAGTATACATGCTCTCCGGAGACATACGCCTCCAGCCCGCCCTGTACAACATCTGTCAGTTCAACATCCTCGGTATGCTCAAGCTCCTTTGTCGCAGACTCAAATACCTCGGCAAGAGGTCCGCCGACCGCCATAAACAGGCTTGCAACATTATATATTATGTAATCTATACGGCTGTCACCGTACGTTTTTATGCTCTTGACCATAACGCCGCTGGCAGGAAAAACATCTTTATCCTCAAATGTGATCGCAGAAGATGAGGTGCTGTACTCTTCAAGAGACTTTCCGCCGATAATAGCGCTTCCGGTACGATAAGCCATTTTCGATGCTTTAAAAAACGGGTAACTGAGTACGAGCATACAGATAGCCGGCATAGCCATATTCATTGTATACTGTGCAACTCTGAATGAAAGATCTGCATTTTTTCCGATTATAAGATTCCACACAAAGAATATTACAGCCGCCGCAAGAGTTACAGGCACCAGTGCATTCATTGCGCGCTGTCCGGAAACAGATGTTCTCATTCTCGAATAAAATCCGTCAACAAAGTCCGTCTCCCCTATTCTGAAAATTGAAGCATCGGGGGGCATAAAATCTGCAAAAGCATTTATTTCAAGCGACGCCTGTTCCTCGCTGAGACTCTCTATAACATATTTATGTTTCTTCGAAGCAACTACATTAAAGCAAAATATCTCGCGTCTGAGATCCATATATTCCCCGACAAGCGACGACATCACCATAACGATAACGGGAAAACCAAAAAATCTTATTCCCTGCGGAGCGGAATGCAGATGCATAAAGCACATTATCAGATCGTAAACAGCCGTGAATGCGATCATGACAGCCATTGCGCTGTTTGCACTCATCTTAAAATGTACGATCTCCGAAAAACCGTCACGAAGCTTTTCCCATACAAGCGCGCCGCCGAGTACAACAAACTGAAATCCGAGCATAGTATAAACGACCGGATATGTTGACGAATCCATCCAGTTCGGAATTTTTGCGCCGAAAGCTTCAAGGTTTTCAAAAAGGAACGAAAGCACAAGCAGGACAGCACAGCACAGCATCCGGACAAGCATTGTTCTGTAACGCAGCTTATAGCCGCTCAGTATCGGTTTTATCTGATCAGGCGATGTAAACTCAGTCTGTTCATCAGTATCAGCTTCAGACTTGTGTTTTCTTCTTTTAGGAATAAATATTCTTCCCGTCTCATCGGCATTTCCGGAAAGCTCCGCCGCTTTTTCAAAGCCTACTGTTTTAGCAAGCTCATCTTCCATGCCGAACGCCATCATCAGCTGAACATCTGTATCGTCAACTCCGTCATCCGAATCAAAGTCATCAAATACCGTACTTTCCTGCGATACTCCGGTATCGTCTGTATCCGATGTGTATTCGGAATCATCATCAGCAAAAGCTTCATCAGCATCAAAATTTCCGTCATCGGATACTCCGTCTGCAAGGTCGGAAACGACCTCCGAATCGGAAAATTCCGTCGCATCGCCGGCTGAAACGCTATCTGTATTTATAATATCCTCTACAGGCTCCGTCTCGTTTGAAGGCTGATCATTTTCCACCGATATTCCGGTGGTCATTTCGGCATCGGAAGTTTCGTCAGCAAGTTCGGTTTCCGAAGACAAAAACTCCTCTTCACCGGCTTCCCGATCGGTTTCGGCAGACGTATGGTCAAAAAGCTTACCTGCAAAAAGGTCTTCAATTTCACCGTCGGTCACCGACTGAATATCAAATTCATCACTCTTATCGGACGATCCCGGAATTTCACGTTCCGGAAGTTTGCAAGCCTCTTTTTTATTTTTCTTTTTAGAGCCGGACATATTCTTTTTTAGTTTTCCGAGCAAATCCTTTGCCGAAACAGAGCCGGTTGCCTTTTCAGATCCGGCGGAATTATTTTCAGACAAAACAATATCCGCATCTTCAGGGCTGTTTGTTTCCGAGCGTTTGTTCTCATCCATAATAATATCCCCATCCATTACTCTTAATTTATATTATGCGCAGGCTTTAAGCCGTTTTACTTTGATAAATCCGCACTGCCGTCGCGCTGCGCAACAGCTTCGAAAAGAACGACAGCGGCAGCAGCCGAAACATTAAGTGAATTTATATTGCCCTTCAGAGGAACAGAAACCGTAAAATCACATTTTGAGTGCAGCAGCGGTGAAATACCTTTACCCTCGCTTCCGAAAACCACAGCGGCAGGTCCGCGCATATCTGTTTTGCGAAGCATCTGTCCGCCTGCCTCAGCAGCATATATCCAGAGTCCCGCTTCTTTAAGCTCCTCTACGGCAGCGGTAAGGTTAGAAACCTTGGCTACCGCCATATGCTCGAGCGCACCGGCAGACGCTTTTTCCACAGTCATGGTCATAAGCGCAGTTCTGCGCTTTGGTATTATAACTCCGTGAACTCCCGCACACTCAGCAGTCCTAATTATCGCACCGAGATTATACGGATCCTCTATTCCGTCAAGAATAACGATAAACGGATCCTCTCCTCTTTCGCGCGCAATCTCTAAAATATCATTTATTCCAACATATTCTTTTGCAGAAGCAAAAGCAACAACACCTTGATGCACAGCGCCTCCGCTGAACCTGTCAAGACCGGCACGCCCGGTCTCTATAACCGGAATTCCGCGCGCCGCAGCTTCTGCGACGATCATCCTCGCAGAGCCTTCAAGATCTCCCTCTTTTACATAAAGCTTATCTATGCTGCGCCCGGATTTCAATAGCTCGATCACGGCATTTCGTCCGATCACACCCCCCTCGGGAATCTCATCACTATCTGATCTATAATTTATTCTGCCGTTTTTCGGCGAATTATATCTCCCGCCGTTCTTCTTTCCGGAATTACGGTCTTTTTTTTCACGGTCTGTCATTATTTTTAAATGTTCCTCTGCTGACATGTAATATCATTGTATACCTATAACTATTATACAGTATATTAATATTATATCATATTTTTTTGCGTTTGTATATAGTTTTTTTCATTTTTTGCCCGCACTTATTCAGCCGCAAAAAAATATTGATTTTAAAACCATCGCCGATTTCTCATGCATGATTATAAACAACAAAAAGGCGCATCTGCGGGATACGCCTCTTTGATATTTTATCCTAAGGATAAATGTTATAAGACTTCAATATAAATTACTGTCTCTGAGCTGCAAAGCACTCGTTGCAGTATACCGGTCTATCATTTGTAGGCTGGAAAGGAATTCTTGCTTCCTTGCCGCATTCAGCGCAAATGGCTGTAAAGTACTCTTTCTGAGGTCTTCCGCCGCCTTTTCTTGCGTCACGGCACTTCTTGCATCTCTGAGGCTCATTCTGGAAGCCTTTCTCAGCGTAGAATTCCTGTTCACCGGCAGAAAAAACAAACTCCTCGCCGCAATCCTTACACTTTAATACTTTGTCTTCGTACATGATTCTTACCTCGCTTTTGTTTTGCGTGTTGTTGTATTTTGCCCGAGACGGAATCACACCGTCACCTTTGTATGTCCGCATCGCGGACGGGAACCGATCTGCGTATCAAATCATCAGGAAAAATCCGTATAAGAAATACAGTTTACCAAGGCATTCATTTTGTTCACGATCCGCGACCGTTCCTTAATCTAACAGCACCATATGTGCATCGGGAAGCACACACGCCCGCAGAGTAAATAGACCAAATCCGAATAAACATACCGAACCGTTTCTAAAGAAAGATTACCGCGCAAAACGCAGAAACGGATTCATGACAGCGAAGCAAATGTCTGACAAGCTCAACAGTAATCCCTTAGTACAATGCTCTTTTTGAGCTAATAGGGCATATATTATTTTTTATCACCGCAAATTCCTCTTATTTTATTACGTATACGGCACACCGCATTTTCCACTGATTTCCGTTCTCTTCCGATATGTTCTGCAATCTCACCGACACTCATTCCGCGAAGATACAGACCGAAAATTTCTCTTTCGTATACCGTAAGGCGATCGCATATACTTCCGAGCAGTTCCGAATACGTCTCTGCAGACACTGCGATCTCTTCCGGATCAAGCACATCGTTTCCGAAAGAAAATTCCGTTTTGCCGGGCATAACATAACAGCGGTTTCTCCGTTTTTCGTCCCTTGCAAGCGTTGCAAGCCTGTTACGTATGCATATTCCCGCATATAGACCGAATGTAACCTTTTCCTGAGCTGTATCGTATGAATATACTGCGTTATACAGAGCTATCTCTGCTTCCTGGCGGAAATCGTCTTCGGTATATACACCGCATCCGGAATATTTCTTAAGTATCGAATCAACGAGAGGCGAATATCTGAACTCAAGTTCGGTAAATGCGTCTCCGTCTCCGTCCTTACATGCCTTCAGCAGTCTTAATAATACCTCGTCCACAAGAAACCCCGTATTCCTCCGTAAAAGCGAACCGTCTGCACAAATACTGCCGCCGCTTTTTAGATACGAAACCAATGCAAAAATTGGCGAATAACACATATATGTGTAAAATGTGAAAAATTATTGTTTTGCGGTAGTTACAGTATATCACATTGTCCAATGTTAGTCAATAGTTTTTTTGAATTTTTTTAAAGAAATAGAAACATTTTTTCTGTTTCGCACAAATTTAGAGCTTTTTTTGCTTTTTTTCTAAAAAAGTAAACCAAATTCAGCATTTTACAACGCAATATTTGCCTTAACAATTTAAAAAAACAAAAAATAACATTTTTTCACACTAAGAAATCACGGATATATGCTATTTTTATACAGTTATAATGAAAAAATCACAAAATCCATTAAACTAATATAAACTGCATTAATTACGGTATACGTATTTCATAATACCAATCATAATATGTCAGACAAACGCAGAATATTCAGAAATCTACTATCATAGAAGACATACCAAATCAAATCAAATTGCAAAATATTCAAAAACAAAAAATGCCCGCAGACTCCAGGTATGCAGTCTGCGGGCATTTTTTCACAGTCACGTCCTATAATTCGGCATTTTATATATTAAGCGATCACCAATAGATACTTTATTCAAAGAACCGATCTTTTCATTGCAAAAGATAATTGACCTCACCGGACATTAAAGCCAGAATACCCTTATAACATATTTCGGGTTTATCGGAAAAATTATATTTCATTTTTTCAAGCTGGATCTTGTTGTCGGCAAGAAGCTCTATATGCATAATCTCTCTGTGGCTTTCGATAATAGAGCATGTCAACAAATATCTGCCGTCATCAAGTTCCTTTGATGCACACTTTATCTCGGAGCCCCGCTTTTTAAATGAGAGAAGTCTGAGTGCGCTCTTGAGGCTTTTATCTCTGATTATCCCGAGAAGATTGCCTTCCAGGTTGTCCGACACCTGTTTACCCTGTTCGGTTATCTCATAAAAGTCGTTCCCGTCGATCTTAATCTCTGCAATATTTCCGGTATCCAAAAGCTCGCCGAAGCATTCGACGAAATCGAAATATCCGACTACGCCGTCTTGAATAACAATGTCGTTCAGGTTCTCAAATTCAAGCGGATATCCGACATTGCGCATCAGATAAAGAATAAATATTTTAATATCATTTTTATCCTTCAGAGAAGTTTGCATCGCTTTATCTCCATTCGCGTTATCTTTTATGTTTTTATATATTCCAGCTTATGAAAAATCAACCGCCGCACAAATGAGCCAACATTGCGCGGCGGCATTTTCTTTACGAAATTATCAGTAAAGTCTGCTGTATCTTATATCAGTCGTTGCTCGGCTCGGTATAATTTTTCCAGTTAAGCTTGCTGAAATTACGGTACGACCAGAAAGTAGTCATAGAACCCTTATTTGAAAGCTCAGAGCTTATAAGGTAGTAATCCTGATATACAAAGAGAGGCATTACAGGCATATCCTTTGCAAGAAGCTTTTCAGCCTCGAGAAGAATCTCAGAACGCTTTTCCTTATCAGTTTCCGCAAATGCACGGTCTATAATTTCATTATACTCGCTGCTGTTATATCCGGTTATATGAGGTTTGCTCTCAAAATCTCCGGTCTTTGCCGCCTCTGCAAGATCAAGCGCGGATCCGGAATAATCCTTTGCAAACGGCGCAAGAGTCGACCATGCATCTGTACTGAGACTCTGCCAGTCAAGCGCTATTACATCAAAATCTCCGCTCCGGTATGCTTCGTTAAAGCGGTCTCTGTAAAGAGCATAATCGTTTTCAATATAGAAACGGATTCCGAGAGTCTTTATATTGACATTAAATCCGAGCTTCTCCCACTGTTCTGCACAATACTCTGCAACAGCACGGTCAACCTCATTATCTCTTATAAGGATCGAAAAACTCTTTGTGCTTGCTTTTCTTGTAAGACTCTTCGCCTGTTCTGCATCATATGTAAACTGATTACCGGAAGCCTCACGGAAATCTTTCTTTCCGCAAGAAGCCAAACCTTCGGGAACAAATCCCTCTGCAGCCTTTGCATAAGTAACTATATTCGCAACAGCTTCGCGGTCTATAGCCATAGACAGTCCGAGACGGACATCGGGATCGTCAAACGGTGCTTTTGAAGTATTAAAGAAGTATGTGTGTGTATTAAATGTATCCTGCAGCTTTACATCGTCCGCATATTCGGCACGCTTGTCAAGCGGAATTTCATTTATATACAGAATATCTCCGTTTTCATACTTCTGGAGCTGCTCTTCTGCGCTGAGAGTCCAGTCTGTCGTAAGACGGTAAGGCGTTACATATTTGTTTACCCTGTCCTTTTCGGCATCGCGGTAATAATAAATATTGCGCTCGATAATAAGTGCCTTATCCTCATCTGTCATAGAGTTATACTCAGGACGGAAAGTACGGACGGTAAACGGGCCGTTCGTTACAAGTATCGTAGTATTTGTCGACCAGTCGGGAGCCTTACCTACTATATCCTCACGTAAAGGATAGAGCGCGGGGCTTGCACATGCGGCAAGAAAATCTTCCGGATCGATATTTCTCGAGAAGTTTACCTGAAGAATATCGGTATCTGCGGAGCATACTCCGAGATCGTCGATAGATGCGTCACCCGACTTAACCTCCTTAGCGTTCTTAAGATCCATAAGAAGCGCCGCAGCGTCGCACTGAAACTCAGGTTCCATTATACGCTTCCATGCAAAAACAAAATCGTCTGCGGTAACATCGCGCGCATCGCTCCACTGTGTAGCTTTGAGCGTAATTTCGAGCGTATATGTTTCATTATCCTCGTCGGCAGTATACTTCCAATCGTCCATAAGGGCGTTTTCGATCTTGCCTTTATTATTTACTCTTGTCAGTCCCTCGTAGATCATACCGATAACCTTGAATGCCGCTTCGTCATTCAGGGACATTGCGGGATCAAAGCTTGCGATAGGAGACGAGATATATACCGGAATTACCGGTCCGCTGCCTTGTTCTTTGCTGCTGCATCCTGCCAGTGCTGCGGAAAGCATCACTATACAAAGCAACAAAGATATGATTTTTTTCATTATTGTATTCCTCCTGAAATGGTAGATCCGGACAAAGCCGTAAAATCGGTTTTATCTATTATATCATTCTTTTGATTTTTTATCAATGGTTTATTTGATATATTTGTAAACTTTTTTACGTTTACACCCCCCTGATTACATCAAAAGACATTTTCTCTGCTTCGGAATCGCCTTCTGAATAAAAAAATAAAAAGAGGTAAACAATAGTCATTACCGTAATATTCCTTTGCATCCTATTACAGGAAGACCGGACTTCAGAAAGGAAAAAGATATGCATAAATACATCAAAAATAACACTTCATCAGAAAACTATAAAGCAAGATACAGCCGTACCGACCTCGCAGCGGAGTGCTATCCGCTTACAGAAGATCAGAAAGAGACTGCAAAACCGCGTGATAACGACGGTCTTATCTACAGCTCGGAACAAAAAAACGGAGTAGAGATAGTACGTCTCGACGTTACAAGTAAGGCCGGTGCGAAAAAGATCGGAAAAGAGTGCGGCAGCTATATAACCGTAAACATAGGACGGATATGGCAGAAAAGCAGTGAGGAGAGAAACAATATCTCCGATCTGCTGGCAGAAGAACTTCGCGGTATTCTGAATAAAAGCCTTCAAAGCGGGACAGACGGAAATCATGCTCAGCATAATAAAACAGCGGAACAGGAAAATTCAGATAAGCCGGACTCATCCTCTGATATCGGAAAACGCGACGGATGCGCGCTGATAGTAGGACTCGGAAACCGCAAAATAACAGCAGATGCGCTCGGTCCGCTGTGTGCCGACGGTATAAATGTAACAAGACATGTTCGAATAGCAGACCGGGCTCTGTTCGAAAAACTCGGCACCGACGAGATCGCTGCGATCGCCCCCGGAGTATCAGGTCAGACGGGAATCGAAACATCGGATCTTATAAAATCAATTGTACAAAGTATCTCTCCATATGCTATAATCGCGGTAGACGCTCTTGCCGCGCGAAGTATCGACAGACTCGGAACTACCGTACAGCTTTGCGATACCGGAATATCACCGGGTTCAGGTATAGGGAATCTTCGCGGTGCGATAAACCGTGAAACAATGGGAATACCGGTAGTTGCAATAGGTGTTCCGACAATCGTCGATTCCTCTACGCTCGTATGCGACGCTCTTGAAAAAGCGGGAATGACAGAGATACCTCACCAGCTTGAAACAGTCCTCGAAAACGGAAAAAGCTTTTTTGTATCTTTAAAGGAAAGTGATGAGGCGGTAAACGCACTGTCTGAGCTTATATCCGATTCTATCGGCGAAGTTTTCGGCACACGGTTCGACTGAAATCAGAATATATAAAGATACGGCAGCATATATTTATACCGTATAAAGTAAAAATCAGGTAAAATCAAGGACTTATGCACAGGAAAGGACAGAGCCGAATATGAATGAAGACGAAAGACCGGACGTCATACACATAAGCGCACAATATGCTGCCGATACAAGCGGAATAAAAACTCCGGCTGTAAGATTCATATGCTGTATGATCGGCGTTATGACACTGTTTTCAGCATGCGTAGTGTCATTTGCAGACTCCGTAGGAATCGAAATTCCGGTAAACGGAATTTCAGCTTCGGCGCCGCCCCGTGACAGCGAGCCT
The DNA here is from genome assembly GCA_902491535.1 of uncultured Eubacteriales bacterium. Lineage (GTDB taxonomy): Bacteria > Bacillota > Clostridia > Oscillospirales > CAG-272 > UMGS911. The sequence goes on along the minus strand of CABUHS010000006.1, from coordinate 80,197 downwards.
GTCACGGAAAGAGCCGAACCTCCGATATCAGGCGGAGAAGAATGGATCATTCCTCCCGATGTGACCGAAGCGCCTCTGCAAACAGAAACACCCGCGGCCGCAGAGGAGCCGCAGGAGAGCGAAGCTCTGCCGCCGTCCGACAATACCGGCGATCACCGCATAACCGCTACAGATCTCAGCCGTAACCCAAGCGGTCAGATACTCATTGAAAATTCGACTTCATTTTCTCCAGATATCGATGCATTACTCGGAAGTGTTCCGGCATGGAATCCCTCCGCAGGTACGGAAAACAATCCTGAGGTTACAGTATCGTCAGGAGAAAGCACCGTACTGTATTCCTCAGGAAACAACCCGCCTCAGGTACTCATAGTACACACGCATGGCACAGAATGTTACAGCACATATCCCGACCGTTATCTCGATTCGGAGATCGGTTTCCGTACTCATAATACCGATGTAAACATGATTTCAGTAGGTTCAAAAACAGCAAAAGCACTTGCCGAAAACGGTGTTTCCGTTCTTCACTGTACTATCATGCATGACGCGGAATCATATAACAATTCCTATAATTATGCCGCACGGTCTATCCGCGCACTTACCGAAGAATATCCGTCAATATCATATGTTCTCGATCTTCACAGGGATGCAATACAGTATGATGACGGCTCGCTTGCGCGTCCTATAACAGAAACTCCGCTCGGAGACACAGCTCAGATAATGTTTGTTGTAGGAACAAATGAAATGGGGGCAAATCATCCGAACTGGGAAAATAATCTGTCGCTTGCAGTTCGTCTGCAGTGTCTGCTTAACGGAAGTTTCGGAAATATAGCACGGCCGATAAGCCTCCGCGGAGCAGCTTACAATCAGCAGTACACACCCGGATCGATCCTTGTTGAGATCGGAGCCTGCGGAAACACTGTAGAAGAGGCGCATCGCGCCGCAGAACTGCTCGCAGGAGCGCTTGCCGAGATAGTTAAAAACGGATAAAGCAGAGTTTCAATAATATATCATAAATTATTTTTTATAACTGATATCTTAAAATAAAATCGAATCACTGTTAAAAAAATCACCGCCCGCAAGTTTTACTTGCGATAGCAGGGCGGGTTCTTATTTGCAGCATAATGAGATCAAATTAAACAAAAGATTTTCATCAAATAAATTACTATACTTTAAAATGCAAAGGCACACCTACTATATAAGTGTGCCTTTAATTTTTTATATTCAGTATCAGAAAAATACCCGCGAAATCTTATTTATGGAATAATTTCTTGGTATTGTATCTCGGCTCACATGTAAGATGCATGTCAAGCTTGCGGTACATATCCTCGTCAACCTGAGAGGGAATTATTGTTGAATGTACTTCACATCCGCGAAGTTCAGGCAGACGTTCGAACGCCTTTGCAGCAATATCGCTCGACGCCGCGCTTATCGAAAGCGCGATCAGTGCCTCATCGGAATGAAGCCGGGGATTTCGGTTTCCGAGCATCTCTATCTTGAGACGCTGTATAGGCTCTATCGTCTCCGGAGCGATCAGATGCACTTCCTTCGAAATGTTGCAAAGTGCTTTGAGTGCATTAAGAATAGCAGCGGCTGCCGGTCCGAGCAGATCCGATGTTTTTCCGGTAACTATTCTTCCGTCCGGAAGTTCTATCGCCATAGCCTCCGGATGGCTCTGATCCTCAAGTGTTCGAGATCTTTCAAGAGCCGCATGGACTACAGGACGGTCATCCGCCGATACGCCGGCTGTCTGCATAAGTAATTCAAGCTTGTCCACAGCCGATGAAGAAACTCTGCCTTTCCGGCTGTCGCACATAGTAAGGAAATATCTTCTTATTATTTCGTCACGCGAAGCCTGACATACAACATCGTCATCGCATATACAGTTTCCTGCCATATTTACGCCCATATCTGTCGGAGACTTATAAGGCGAGCTTCCCGATATTTTACGGAACATAGCATCAAGTACCGGAAATACCTCTATATCGCGGTTATAGTTGACCGCCATTTCTCCGTATGCTTCCATATGGAACGGATCTATCATATTAACGTCGCTCAGATCTGCCGTAGCCGCCTCATATGCAAGATTGACAGGATGTTTAAGCGGTATATTCCATATAGGAAATGTTTCATACTTAGCGTATCCTGCTTTTATCCCGCGCTTATGTTCATGATAAAGCTGCGAGAGACATGTAGCCATTTTACCGCTTCCGGGTCCCGGTGCAGTAACAACTACGAGCGGGCGGGTAGTCTCGATATATTCATTTTTCCCAAAACCTTCATCGCTGACAATATGAGCCACATTATGCGGATAGCCGTCTATTATATAATGATAATAGACCTTTACACCGAGACGCTCAAGCTTATCATGAAAAGCAACGGCTGTTTTCTGTCCGGTAAAATGCGAGATAACAACACTTCCGACATAAAGTCCCATTCCGCGGAACGCATCAATAAGACGAAGAACATCAGCATAATATGTTATCCCTATATCTCCGCGCATTTTGTTATTTTCAATATCGCCCGCATTTATTACAATGACTATTTCGACGTCATCCGCCATTTTTGCCAGCATTTTTATCTTACTGTCAGGCTGAAATCCGGGAAGCACCCTTGCGGCGTGATAGTCGTCAAACATCTTGCCTCCGAATTCAAGATAAAGCTTGCCTCCGAAGCTTGCAATTCTTTTCTCTATTTCCGCGCTCTGCATGCGGATATACTTCTCGTGATCAAATCCGATTCTGCCAGTCATTTCAAGACCATACCTTCCCATATAATACTTAAAAATTATATCACATGAAAATTCTGCTGTCAATATCGCCTAAAATAAAAAAGACGCTTTTTTTCGCACATTTCCGCGAAAAAAGTCGTTTCTTGACAAAAAAACAAATATATAATATAATAACTTCATACAGTCTTATACTGTATATTTGTCCTGTAAATAAGACTCCGCTCAGCTGCGGTAATACTGAACAGCAAAAAAATCTGCGTTTTACATCATGCTCTGTTTTACCGCGCTAAAGGGGTTATGTATTTGATTAATAAATTTATCTGATCGGGCGAGACATAAGATACATAATCAGATACACACATATTTCTTACAGCGGAACTGCAAATTCTCTGAATAAACTGTAAAAATTTAAAAGAAAGGTAGCATCTTCAATGTCGATCTGCAAATATTGCGGCGGTACAGCGCCGGAAGGCACGGATATATGCCGCAACTGCGGCATGTTACTGAAAATTGCCGACTCAAATATTGACAGTAATATATCCGCAGATACATCGAAATCCGAATCCACCGCGCCGCACGATCCGACAGAGATGCTCGCCGTAGCTGAAACAGCAAATCAGACTGACACGGACTTAAAAGCTACCGCTGAGCAAGTTGAAATTCCTGAAGAAACGGAATATTCAGAACGATCGGATATACCGAACACTGAAGCGGGGAATAGATCTTTTGATAAAACGAAGAAAAACACAGAGATTCCGAGCATTGAAGCCGAAAATAGTACCGAACACGACAAAAATGAAGATAATAGCGGCGCTCCCGATATAACAGAAGTTCATGAGCTTGCCCATCTGACCACGATAGATATACCGGAAAATGAAGGCGGAAAGTCCGATACGGCAAGCAAATCCAAGACTCCATCTTCAACGGACGATATGCCCGGAGATGAAGAGCTTACGACACTTGCGGAACTGTCTGAAATGACAAAAAATGATATATCCGCTTCGGATACATCGGAAATTGCAGAAACTTCTATAGAGATCACTCCGGAGAAACCTGATAAAGCAGAAACATCCGAGCCGACCGCCTCACAAGAAAAACGTCCTTTATCAGAAATAAACAGCCGCGCTGTAAACAATACAATAAAATTCGATAATGTTCCGGACTGTACCGAAAATAAAGTGAACAATCCGGCTAAAGACACGGATGTTAAACGTGATTATGAAACAGTCGCGCAAAAACAGTACGACACTGAAATCGGTACAGATATTCAAAACACCGATAAAACAGCATCCGAAATACCGGAAACACTAAATACAGATGAGGCACCGTCTTACGGCATTGAATCAGATAAAAATACAAGTGCCGAAGAAAATTCTCATGACCAAACTGATAATTCTTCTAAGCTTTCACCCGAAATAATGGAAGCAGTCGCCGCCGTACTGAATCAAAGGCTTACAGAGCCGTCAAGCATAGAAAAAAGCGCTGACAATTCCGAGAAAAAGACGCCCGACCGCAAAAAAGAACAAGCGTTTAAGATTGCAGGCGATACTTTAAAAAGGATAAAAAAACCGTTTTCAGAAATAATAAAAGTGACGGCATCAGCAATCCGAAAAACCGCAGCAGGTGCGATATCAATAGCAGATTCCGCAGCAAAAGCGATACACCTCTTTACAGAAAGAAAGGCAGTCCGGTCTGCCGCAGCCATAGCCAAAAAGCCATTTGTACTTGTAAAAAAAGCGGCGATAAAAACAGCTCATTTCTTTATGGGAACAAAATATCCCGACGGCATGTTTACAGAATCCGAGATAAAAAATAACACTATAACAGCATGCATCGCATATTTCCCTCTTATGTTTCCGATACCGTCGATACTTCGTCCGAAGTCAAGATATCTTCGCTACCATTCGATATGCGGAGCAGCAGAAACCCTGTGTATGGCAGCCGTAATATTTGCCAAGAGACTTATATGTCATATACTGCGAAATATATTTACAGTCACGGTAAACGCGGGAAGTTCATTTGAACATATTGCGCTCAGCCACACCGGACGGTATCTTATATCGGCGGCGGAAATCATTTCATATATTATAATATTTGTAATATTTATAAGCTGCATCGCCATGCCCGTATTCGGACGCAAGCATTCACTCGCACCGAATATATTCTATAAGCTTGCCGAATCGGTATCCACTCGAGATTCGGATCACGAGAGTTCCAACACCGACCGGGTACAAAATTCTTCCAGGGATGAAGCTGTAGATAAAAAAGACAAAACGAACGATGCTCAGAAAAACAAATCGTAAGTCAGCAATGTAAAAATTTTCTGTCGGAGCAACAGTCTGTTCAAAACCGCAAAATGCTCTGTATATAATAATTTGAGCCGATAAACAAATCACTAAAATACTGTAGCCGTGCCCGCGAAATTTAAATAAAAATCATATCTTTGAGCGAAAAGTCAAAAAGGCCCGTCAGACAATTTTCCGGCGAGCCTTTAAAACTCTCATATTCATGCAAGGTATGATTTTTCTTTTTATCGGCTTCCGAGTTCATATCTTGCCGCAAGGCATGTAAGAACAAACGGCGGAGCAGTTTCGCATCTCAGTATCCGGCTTCCGAGTCCCGCAAGCAAAAGTCCCGATTCGGATGCAAGCTTTACCTCTCCGTATCCGAAACCGCCCTCAGGCCCGACCATAAAACGTATATCCGACGGAATATAGTTTTCCCGTCCGTTTTCAAAACGCGCGAGAAGTTCTCCGAGCTTCTCGGTTGGATATTCACCGTCCGAACCGCCCTCATAGCACATAAAACGAAGCTCTCCGTCCGACATTTCCGCAAGTGCATCCGAAATTCCGCCGACAAAGCGAACCTCCGGAACGATACCGCGTCCGCACTGTTTCGCAGCCTCAAGCGCTATGCTTCCGAAGCGTGCAAGCTTTTTATTCAAACTGTCGCCCTTCATCTTTGCGATACAGCGTTCGCTTTCGAAAAAAACTATCTCAGAAACGCCGCATTCAACCGATTTCTGAACGATAACATCAGCGCGTTCCCCTTTCGGAAGTGCCTGATACAGCCGGGCGGTATACGGAGGTTCGGCCTCGCTCATGCTCACCGACATTACGCGCGCCGACACCTCTGTCGGTGTTATGGTCTCAAGCGAACATGTATATTCATTTCTTGCAAAATCACATAGCGTTATGCTGTCTCCGACGCGCATACGCAGTGACAGCGCAATATGTCTCGCATCGCTTCCGGTAACGGTCGCTGTCCCGCCGCTGATCGCCGATCCGTCTATAAAAAAGCGCGGCATAAAAAATCCTCTCTTTCGTTCGGTAACTCATCTGTATACCGTGTCGGAACATTTACTCCGAAATATTGCACGGTATATCATCAGAAAATACGGTAGGCTTAAAGTACACAAACCAAAGCGCCGAAGTCCCCGGAAAATACCGCAGACTTCGGTGTTTTTGTCATATTTTTTTCATAAGGAGGCCTGTCCAGTCATTTTCATGAAGTTCCTCGACCTTTTCAAATCCCTGTGCCTCCATTGCAGAAATAACATTTCCGCACTGAGGATCAATAATACCGGACATAACTATATATCCGCCGCTGCGCACACATCTTCCTGTCGAAGGAGCCATACGAAGAATTATATCCGCCGTGATATTCGCCGTTACAAGGTCGGCTCCGTCCGGAGCTTTTGCGAGCAGATCAGCCTCCTCGCAGGATATCTGCGCCGCGCATCCGTTCTTCTCTATATTTTCGCGTGCAACGCGAACCGACATCGGATCGATATCGTAAGCATCTATATGTCCTGCTCCGAGCTTTGCGGCACATATAGCAAGGATTCCGCTTCCCGTTCCTACATCCGTAACTCTGTCGCCCGGTCTTATGACCTTTTCGAGCAAAGCAGCGCACAGACGGGTAGTTTCGTGAGTTCCGGTTCCGAACGCCATACCCGGATCCATCGCAACAATAATATCACCTTCGCGCCGATCGTATGTATCCATTCTCCATTCGGGAACTATCACAAGATGTTCTCCGATCGCAACCGGATAGTAATACTGCTTCCAGTTATCAGCCCAATCTTCCTCGTTAATGCCCTCAAGAGATACCGTAACATCGAGACCTTCCGCTCTGAAGCGGTCTCTGAGAAAAGCTGCCGCCTCCGCCGCGTTTATCTCCTTTGAAAGAAATATCGATACAGACGCATCGCTCCTGTTCTTGAGCGAATCATCGACAAGCTCGCCGTACATTGAGTTGTATTCCTCAATATCGGAATTATCCTCGATCATAAGATGAGCGTCGATAACTGTCATTATAGCGCTGACGCTGTCAACCTGATCCGGAGTACACTCGGTCTTTATTTTTACCCAATCGGTCATATTACTGTCCATGCCTTTTCTGATCTGTGTTTTTATTTTTTAAAAATTCTGTCAAAAAATTTCTTTTTGCGGCGGTGATTTTTTTCGACAAGCGTATCCGAGAACTTGCGCAAAAGCTCCTTTTGCTCTCCGCTCAGATCGGTCGGAGTCTCTATTACCACCGTAAAGAGAAGATCGCCGCGGTTACGCGGATTATTGATATTCGGCACGCCCTTACCTCTGAGAGTAAATACCGTACCTGTCTGCGTTCCCGCAGGAATATTATATTTTGTCTCTCCCTCAAGCGTCGGAACTGTTATTTCTGCGCCGAGCGCAGCTTCAGGATACGTTACCGGAATATCGCAATAAAGGTTCATGCCGTCGCGCTCGAAAAAGTCATGCGGTCTTACACTTACCGAAATGATCAGATCGCCGTTTGAACCGCCGTTTCTTCCGGCATCACCCTGACCGCGGTTGGCAATACGCTGACCGTTGTCGATTCCAGCCGGAATAGACACCTCGATTTTTTTAGTAACGCGTATATAACCCTTTCCGGAGCAATTTCCGCAGGGATTTTTTATTATCTTACCTGTACCGTGACATGTATCGCAGGAGGTCGTCGTCTGGAACATTCCGAGCGCGGTACGCTTTGTTGCGCGTACCTGACCGCTTCCACCGCAGCGCGAGCATGTTTCCGCGCTGCTTCCCTTTGCAGCACCCGAACCTGAGCAATCCGGACATTTTTCTATTCTGTTATATGAGATCTCTCTTTTGCATCCGAAAACGGCTTCTTCAAATGTAAGCGTCACACGGCTCTGTATATCATTGCCCTGCATCGCCATGTTACGGCGCGATCCGCCAGAGCCGCCTCCGAATATTCCGCCGAGTATATCGCCGAGGTCAAAATCCATCCCTCCGCCGAAACCGCCGAAGTCAAAGCCGCCGAAGCCTCCGGCTCCGCCGCCTGCCGACGGATCAAGTCCCTCAAAACCGTACTGATCATAGACAGACTTTTTCTTTTCGTCGGAAAGAACTGCGTACGCCTCATTTACTTCCTTAAATTTCTGCTCGGCTTCCTTATCACCGGGATTCATATCCGGATGATATTTCTTAGCCATCGAGCGATAAGCTTTTTTTATCTCACTGTCGGAAGCACCCTTCTGTATTCCGAGTACCTCATAATAATCTCTCTTATCAGCCATTATGACCTTTCCTTTTTCAAAGACACTTATTTTAACCGATCCCGAGCCATGCGGAAGCTCCGTCTTACGGGATCAACAGTCACAGCGAGCCGGACGGCAAGACATGGCAGAGGAAATTTCTCATTTCCTCTGCCATCACCGTTTACGGATCACTGCTGTAAGCCATGCAGTCCTCCGCGGAGCGGTTAATCACTGCATTGCGGCAAAAGTCCTGCTATTATTTATCGGTCTTATCCTCAAAATCAGCATTGTAGTAGGTGTTTCCGTCAGATCCGGAATCAGCGCCCTGTGCGCCGCCGAAATCCTGCGCGCCGCCGGCACCTGCCTGACCTTGCTGCTGAGCGTAAAGCTTTTCGCTTATCTTATAGAATGCTTTCTGAAGAGCATCTGTATCAGCCTTGATATCATCTGTAGAGCCGCTCTTTACGGTCTCCTTGAGCTTATCTATAGCTGAGCGAACTTCTGCCTTCTCGTCCTCGGAAACCTTATCGCCTATCTCATCAAGCGTCTTTTCGCTCTGATAGATCATATTTTCGGCAGTATTCTTTGTGTCAATGTCCTCTTTGAGCTTTTTATCCTCATCAGCGAACTTCTCTGCCTCTTTAACAGCGCGGTCGATATCCTCCTGACTCATGTTGGTAGAAGATGTTATCGTAATGTGCTGCTCCTTACCAGTACCCTTATCGGTAGCGCTTACGTTTACGATACCGTTAGCGTCGATATCGAACGTAACCTCGATCTGCGGTACACCTCTGGGAGCAGGTGCGATTCCGTCGAGCATGAAGCGTCCGAGAGTTGTATTGCCGCGAGCCATCTCGCGCTCACCCTGAAGAACATGAATCTCAACAGACGTCTGACCGTCGGCAGCAGTAGAATATATCTGACTCTTCTTTACCGGAATAGTTGTATTGCGGTCGATTATGCGGTTAAATACGCCGCCGAGAGTCTCGATACCGAGCGAAAGAGGTGTAACGTCGAGAAGAAGAAGATCCTTGACCTCTCCTCCAAGTACGCCTGCCTGAATTGCGGCACCGATAGCAACGCATTCGTCGGGGTTGATGCCCTTGAAAGGCTCTTTTCCGATAAAGTTCTTTACAGCTTCCTGTACGGCGGGGATTCTTGTCGATCCGCCTACGAGAAGTACATGGTCTATCTGAGATACGTTAAGTCCTGCGTCTGCAAGAACGCGCTTTGCGGGAGCCATTGTAGCCTCAACAAGATCGGCGGTAAGCTCATTGAATTTCGCTCTTGTAAGAGATGCTTCGAAATGCTTAGGACCGTTTTCGTCAGCCGTGATAAACGGAAGATTGATCTGTGCCGTCATCATGCCGGAAAGCTCGATTTTTGCCTTTTCTGCAGCTTCTTTAAGTCTCTGAAGAGCCATCTTATCCTTACGGAGATCAAGACCGCCGTTTTCCTTTGCAAAAGTCTCTGCTATCCAGTCGATAATGCGCTTATCAAAGTCATCTCCGCCGAGACGGTTATTTCCTGCCGTAGCAAGAACCTCAAATACTCCGTCACTTATCTCGAGCAGCGATACGTCGAATGTTCCGCCGCCGAGGTCGTATATCATTATCTTCTGATCTACCTCTTTGTCCATTCCGTATGCAAGTGCAGCGGCTGTAGGCTCGTTTATGATTCTGAGAACCTCAAGTCCTGCGATCTTACCTGCATCCTTTGTAGCCTGGCGCTGAGCGTCAGAAAAGTATGCGGGAACTGTGATTACAGCCTTGGATACCTTTGTTCCGAGGAATGCCTCTGCATCGGACTTCATCTTCTGAAGTATCATTGCGGAGATCTCCTGAGGAGTATACGACTTATCGTCGACATTTACCTTATAGTTTGTGCCCATCTCGCGCTTGATCGAGATGACAGTACGGTCTGGATTGGTTATAGCCTGACGCTTTGCGACCTGTCCGACAAGACGCTCGCCTGTTTTCGAAAATGCAACTACCGAAGGAGTTGTTCTCGCGCCCTCGGGATTTGTTATAACAACGGGTTCTCCTCCCTCAAATACCGCAACACAGCTGTTAGTGGTACCGAGGTCTATACCTATAATTTTTTCCATGATTTATGATCCTCCGATCTTATATTGTTTCTTACTTTGTATTATGTGTTGATGATTTATATATATTCACGGCTTATGCCGGAGATATCTGAGTTTTAATTTCGCGGTTCTCCGCAGAAAAATCAGTTAGCTACTTTTACCATTGCAAAGCGTATAACACGGTCACCCTTGCGATAGCCCTTCTGGAATACATCGGCAATAACATTTTCACCGAGACTTTCGTCTTCGACATGCATGACAGCATTGTGTATAGTCGGATCAAAGGTTTCACCTGCCGCTCCGAATGCTTCGATGCCGAGCTTTTCGAGCGACGCTGAAAGCTGTTTGAGCGTCATTGCAACACCCTCGATAACCTTATCTCCGTCAGTATAGGTCATTGCACGCTCAAGGTTATCTGCGATCGGAAGCAATTCTCCAAGCGCGTCCGCATAAGCGTCTGCATAAACTCCCTCGCGTTCTTTTTGCGCCCTCTTTCTGAAGTTATCGTACTCTGCGACAACATGGAGGTACTTGTCATTAAGTTCCGTGAGCTTTGCGGCGACAGCCTCAGCTTCTTCCTTAGACATGACGACATCGCCGTCTGTGTTTTCGGGTTCCGGTTCAGCATCTTCGAGTACAACGGTTTCTCCGTCGCATGTATCCTCTGCCTGTCCTTCTTTTGTCTGTTCTTCTTTATTTTCCGCAGCCTCCTGTTCGGAAACTTCGTTCTTTATTTTATCCCAGTTTTTTTCCTTACCCGGCTTCTTCTTTTCTGCCATTATAACACCGTGTCCTTTCGGTAGATTTATGTTAATTACTTATCTGTATACGATACACTGCACAGGACGGTTACTCCGAACCGCCGTGATCGTTATCTCCGTCGATCGCTTCGGTAAATCCCCTTGAAAAATGCTCAAGCATTGTTATTACCTTGTTATACTTCATTCTGCACGGCCCGATTATTCCGATAGCACCGACCACTTTTCCGCCCCGCTTGATCTTTTTAAATATCAGGGACGAATGGCTCATACCGGTCACCCCGTTTTCAGAACCGATATATACATTTACGCCGTCGCCGTCGCCCCGCCTGAACGTCTCAAGTATCTCGTTCTTCTGTTCAAGGGATTCAAGCAGTCCTCCGAGCTTTTCCGGATCGGAATATTCCTGATACCGCAGCAGATGATTAACTCCCTCAAGATGAAGCTCTCCGTCCCCGGTATCCTCAAAGACAGAATAAACCGCTTCCATTATGCTGTCAGTCATTTCTCCGCAGCCTATCGAATCAAGCTTTGCACGAAGCCGTATTATATCCGGAAGAGTAATACTCTCAGCCGAACGTCCCGCCATACAGCAGTTAAGAATAAATTCGACCTGTCCCGCAGCATCTTCTGTAAACTCAGCGGCGTTTATATATGCCGTTTTAGCCGTATGTCTTCCTGCGGTCTCGACCACCATGACGAGCAGCATGGCATCAGACCCGAGATATACCGTTTTGAACTGTATTAACGATGCCGCTCCGAGCGCAGGGCGTGCCGTCAGCGAAGCATAGTTTGTCATCATAGACATCAGACGTCCTGCCCGTTCGAGGATCTTGTCAAGCTCAGCAGTTCTCATTCTGACCAGACGGTTAAGCTCCATAAGCTCTCCAGATGTCATACGGTAACTATCCATAAGACCGTCGACATAAAACCTGTATCCGCGTTCGGTCGGGGCTCTTCCTGCCGAAGTATGAGGCTGAATAAGATATCCCATATCCTCAAGTTCCGCCATCTCGTTTCGTATAGTAGCTGAAGAAAAAGCTATCTGTCCGTTCTGAGTCAGAAATTTTGAACCGACAGGCTCTCCGGCAGAAATATAAGCATCTATAACTGCGCGCAAAATAAGCTTTTTGCGGTCGCTGAGTCCTCCTGACTCACTCATATGCCGTTCCATAATAAAACCTTACCTTCTTGGCTTTTGACGATTCAATCTGCTAAAATGTTTTAAAATTTTTATATATTTTAGCACTCTCTTTCGTCAAGTGCTAAACACTATATAAAATTTACCATGTTTTGAAGTTAATTTCAACACTATTTTACGTATTAAATGTTAATAATATTTTAACTGCATCTTTTTCGGCGGTAAGACCGCTAAAAATCTCCTGAATATTGTCGAGACAGACAGTTCAGTCAAAACATACGTTTTCAAAAAGAGCCGCTTTCTGTTTTACTGTTTTGTATTTACTTTTCACATAAGTTGTGATATACTTTTTTTGGATATTTTAAAATATGAACTCGACCCGCCGGGCGCAATCACAGATTGCGGACGGATACTCCGGAACCTTGTTGCTTCAGGGTACAAGGCGGTAAACTGAGAATGTGTTTAATGGGCCTTAACCGCCGAAGGCATCTGTATTTACGTCACCGAGCGACGGAAATATAAAATCCGGACGGTCGCATTCTGCTGCGGAATCCGCATCCTCCCTGTGCGTTTCACCCGAAAGCACAAGAACAGACGTTATTCCGTGCCTTTTGCCCATAGCAATATCCGTATACAGGCGATCTCCGAACACACACATCTTTTCTTTCGGGAATCCTGTTTTTTCGCATATCATATCAACCGTCTGACTGTACGGTTTGCCGAAATATACCGGATTTATTCCTGTCGCAGCGGTAACAAAAGCAGATATTGCACCGCTGTCAGGAATAAAACCGTTTTCGGTCGGACAGTTTAAATCGGGATGCGTCGAAAAATACTCTGCTCCGCCGCGTATATATGTGCATGCGCGCTCAAGCTTGCGGTATGTTAAAGTAAGATCAAAACTCGTTACAACTATATCTGCGCTTTCCGCATCATCTCCGATAAGAGATATCCTATTAGTGGCAAACTGCTGCCGAAGCTCATTCGTTCCGACAAGATATACACTCTTTCCCCGTCTGAATCTGTTAAGATAAAGTATCGTAACATCAGCCGAGGTCATTATTTCATCCCTTGCCGGTTCAAAACCCATCCGTGAAAGCCGCGAAAGATAAAATTCCGGAACATTTGACGCATTGTTGGTAAAGAAAAGGACCTTTCGTCCTGCGGCTCTTAGATTTTTAATAAAAGCTATCGCGCCGTCAAACGCCTTTTCTCCGAGATATACGGTTCCGTCCATGTCAAAAATAAAGAGTTGTTTGTCTGCAAGCGATCCGTGCATTTCCATTACTATGTATCTACCCCTGTATGCATATTTTTATTTTCATATATTAACATATAATCGGTACAAAATCCACACAAATAATATGAATTTTCAGAAAAAGAAACCTCAAGATATAAAGAATCATAAAGCTTAAAATAAGAAAGGTATAATTTCCAATGAAAAATGTTATAGGAATTGATATAGGAGGAAGTACAACAAAAATTGTCGGATTTACAAAAGACGGGAAACTTATCGAACCGATGTCGGTAAAAGCCGCCGATCCGATCACCTCGGCATACGGAGCTTTCGGGAAATTCACCGATATTAATAAACTGTCTCTCGACTCCATAGAAAAAGTAATGATCACCGGAGTCGGTTCGGCTTACATCTCAACACCGATCTACGGACTTCCGTGCGAAACCCGTCCCGAATTCGATTGTATCGGCAAAGGAGGTCTTTGGCTGTCGGGTCTTGATGAAGCTATAATAGTCAGCATGGGTACGGGAACCGCAATGGTATATTCAAAACGCGGAGACAATCCGGTATACCTCGGTGGAACAGGCATCGGCGGCGGAACGCTGCACGGTCTGTCGCACATGCTGTTCGGAATCGAAAGCGTAGAACATCTTTTCACGCTTGCCGAAGGCGGAGATATTTCACACATTGACCTCAGAATATCCGATATCACAAGCAAAGATATACTTCCCGAAATGCCCGGAAACATGACTGCGGCAAATTTCGGAAAAATAGATGACCTTGCCACAAAAAGCGACAAGGCACTGGGTATAATAAACATGGTGTTCGAAACAATTGCAATGTGCGCTATATTTGCCTCGCGCGCACACGGTTCAAACAATATCGTCCTTACGGGAAATCTTACATGCGCTCCGATGGCAAAGGATTTCTTTGCTTCTCTGAGTAAAATGTTCAATGTTAATTTTATAATTCCCGAACGCTCATCATTTGCTACCGTCATCGGCGCCGCACTTTAAATAATCTTGCTTAGCAGAAGCATAAATATAAACATATTCAGCTTATATTGCACATTGCCGCACCGATTTTAAAATTCAGCGTTTTATCTTGACGGCTCGTTTCCCATTCCGGGCGCTGCACCGCCGATAAGTCCGCCGCCTTGATCCGCTCTGCTTACGTCATCGCCGATCATGCCGCTGTCACGGTCAGTTCCGTTTACCGCGCCTCCGCGAATATCCGCAGAGTCTGTACCGGTACCGCCGGAACTTCTTCCGTCTGTACATGCGGCAAACATACTTACGCATGCGCATACTGCTGCGGCTGCAGCCACCGATCTCATGACCTTTTTTCCGATTTTGTTCTTCACAACAAACTCCGATCTGCCACAATACTGCGGCATAAAATATAATTACGAATTAAAGAAAATACAAGTACAAAAATAAATATAAAATACAGTTCAATATTATTTTCGCCCTGTACCCGCTTTCAAAAACACGCCGAAATCCAGTCGGGTTCCGGCATGCATGACTCTTATTTAACGGGAGATGCCTTTCGGACATCCCCCGCGATATAAAATATCACACGAAAAGAAACAAGGAAAATCCGAAAATGGCACCGCCGCAGCACATGAGCGCAATAAACTGTACGCGTCTCCGTGCTTTATTATTGTTATCAGATCATGTAACGATTATACATAAAAATTTTTGAATACATTTTTTATTTTATATTTGCGCAGGAAAATGTACATCAAGGCGTACGGTAAACTCTGTTTATTTTTAATTTTTTTTAGTTTTTTCTTTACTTTTTCGCCTCTGCATAGTATAATGATACTATAATGTCCGTGTCAGTTCCGGACATGCCCTATAAGTAAAAATAATAAGGAGATACATCTAAAATGGCAAACAAGGTACTTGTTGAAACATCAGCACGCCATGTGCATCTTACCGAAGAGCAGATCGAAATACTTTTCGGAAAGGGCGCAACACTCACACATAAAAAAGATCTGAGCCAGCCCGGTCAGTTCGCATGCGAAGAGCGCGTTACGCTCGTCGGTCCCAAAAAACCGATCGCAAACGTAATCATTCTCGGACCGGCACGTAAAGCAGGACAGGTAGAGATCTCATACACAGACGCACGTACACTCGGCATAGATGCTCCTGTACGCGAAAGCGGTGACGTAGCCGGAACACCCGGATGCAAGATCATCGGCCCTGCAGGCGAGCTTGATCTGACAGAAGGTGTTATCATTGCAAAGCGCCATGTTCACCTCGATCCCGCAACCGCAGAACAGTTCGGACTTTCAGATAAACAGATCGTTTCCCTCAAAATCGATAACGGTCTCGGACGCAGCACTGTATTCGGTGATCTCGTTGTACGTGTAAACGAAAACTTTGCTCCTGCAGTTCATCTCGATACCGATGAAGCAAATGCAGCATGTGCATTCGGCAAATGCTTCGGAGAGCTTATCTGAGCAATATAAATACATAAAAAAAGCTTACGCGATTTAAAAACGCGTAAGCTTTTTGTTTTAAATAATATACTCAAATTCTTTATGATAAAAATATGTTTCGGATATATTCAAACGGTATTCCCGGCCAAAAGGGCATAATATTTTTAGCCGGCAAACTATTTATATATGCAATTCAAAATGTTCAGGCATACCGTAGCTTGTTACGGAGAAAATGTCACTGAACGCAAATTTTTATTATGACGCCTGCGTATCCGAATCCTGAGTCTGATCTGAAGCCGGGGAATCTACAGCTATATTTCCTTTATCAGACGCAGCTGTTATTTTACACGGATATGTAGTACCGGAATGATATGCATGCCCAGCGGATGTACCGTAATACATGACCGATCCGAGCGGAGCGTCAACCCTATATTCACATTCATTGTCACGGGCAACTGTTATTCCTATATTGCCAGATGAGCTATGCATATCGGCAACTCCGGCAAATGCGGGATGATCAAAGATTATGTCTCCGCTTTCCGCAGTCAGGCTGTATCCTGTCTGAACCTGCGCATTTCCGATAACCGAAATATTTCCTAAGGAGGATACTACGCTGCAATCCGCATTATAGGCAATGTTTTCAAACATCACATCGCCCTCCTGAACTTCGATATCAATTTTTCTGATACCCAGCGTATCAGGAAGATAAACAGTCACCGAACGCTTTGCGTTTTCATCTATTCTGATTCTGCCCTTTCCGCCAAACGGAAACAGATAACGCATACCGTCAA
Organism: uncultured Eubacteriales bacterium; assembly: GCA_902491535.1. Taxonomy (GTDB): domain Bacteria; phylum Bacillota; class Clostridia; order Oscillospirales; family CAG-272; genus UMGS911. Next base: position 63,486 of record CABUHS010000006.1, on the reverse strand, counting down.
ATGAAATACCGCCTGATGAAACCGTCACAAACGAACCGAAGCCTATCCCATCGGTTATTTTAAGTTCACCGTCAGTCATAGACAGACTGTATTTATATCTTTCAAAATTCACAAGTTCGGCTTCGGCACGGTCACCGCCTCCGATTATATGTACATCACAGCGTCCGAGCGAGATTTTTATCCGGTTTACATTCTCTGCCCTAAAATCCACCGTATCGAGCAGATCACCGGATTCATTATAATTATAACTGAAAATATCAACGCCTTCTTTTTCGGCATTGCTCTGAGCGACCGAACAGGTAATTGTACCAGCAATAATAAGAACAACCGCAACTATTATAAAAATTACAGAGGTAGGCTTCATTTCAGCTTAGCACACTCCTCTCTGAAATGATATACAAGCCCTTTTATACGGTCGACCGTATAAAAGAAAAATCTGATCAGATAGCCTATAGCTACCGGCATAAGTCTCACCGCTGCATTATATATCAGTATGCCGGCGAGAATCGTAATTCCGGCAGAGATGATCCCGACGCCTATTTCATAAACACCGACAGGTACTGTCGAGAAAAGCTGTGTTATTCCGTAAACTACGGAAATCAGCGAAAATGCAGAGCCTGCCACCGTAACTGCGATAAGTCCGGCTATCATAGTCAGTATGACTCCCGCAAGCACTGCAAAAGCACCCGCAAAAAGTCCAAAAAGTATTATCGCAAGAGGGATAGTAACAGGAAGAGTACCGAGAGAGATTCCCCAAAAACGTTTTTTACCCGTCTCAGAGTTAATATCCGCCCATATCCTTGCCGGCGAGCGATATATATACTTACGTATACCCGTAAGTTCCTCTTCGCAGTCATATTCTTCAACTGAATCAGACTTTCTCCGCTCCGGAAGCCTCCCGCGGGTTGCGCTTATTATTGCATCATGCGGTCCCGGTTCACTCGGTATCACAAATTCATCGTCGCTGTATGTATCGTTATATGCGGCATTGTATGCAGCATTTGAAAGCTCATCCTCGAAGAAAAATCCTTCATCGAAGGCTACTGCCTCGGAAAAGGTCTCTGTTTTTACACCGTATTCCGCATCATCCCGTTTACCGATACGCGAATTCCCGCAAATAACCCTTTCCTCGCTGTCTCCTCCGACAATTTCAGGCTTAAGCTCACGGTACTCTGCACAGTCAGATGTCTTTACCGGTACAAACTCTCCTGTAACCGCCGAACTGTCATCATCGTTTACCGGAAAAGCGGATTCAGTGCAGCTATCCGCCGAAGAATCAACTCCGTCCAAACCGCCGGATGTCTCATCAGCGTCCGATAAATATGCATCTCCGTCAAATTTCAGAGTTGAACATTCTTCTTTGCCTTCGTTATGCCCATCCAAATCATCACTCGTCAAAGCATCCGGTTCGCTCAAGTCGGACGGTTCATCATCGGAAGCGTCATCAGAAAATGAAATTTTCATAATATCCGTAGCTTCGGAAGCTGTGCTGCATAATTCTGACGGTTCTGCGGAATCCAAAGCATCATCGGTATCCTCTTTCCCGTCCGAGCTGACAGATGAGGAATTATCAGACGCGCCGCCTTCATTCTGCATCCTGCGCATTTTCTTTGCTTCAATAAGAGCAACGAGATTGTTTACAATACTGTCCATACTGTCGACAGAACTCATCTGTTCGTCGACCTCGTCCTCCGATAAGTTGTCAAAATATCGCTTGAACTGCTCAGCATATTTGTCCGCATCGGAGCTGTCGACATTGCTTTCGACCAGCCGCTTACGCAGATCGGATAAAAATTGAGTTTCGTTCATTGTATATGACATTCCTTTCATGTATTATATAACACACACTGTCCTGACGGTCCGCCTGAAATCTTTAAAAACAGCAGTACGGAATTGACAAAAAGCAACAGAGTTGGTATAATTGTAAAGTATGGAAAAATCCCGTATAAAATACCGAATCAAAACAGCTTTAAAACTTTTAAACAAATATCAAAATACGGGCATCGCAATTTACGATGCATTTTCAGTATAACATAAAGCGGAGAAAAAAGCAATATGAGAGTACGAAAAAAAAGAAACGGAGAGCAGCGTCTCGCCGCATGCGCAGACCTGCTTGTAAGCTCACCTGCGGAAGCATTTCCGGACAGCAGTAATACTTCAGAAAAACGGCCGCTCTGCCTTGAGATAGGCTGCGGCAAAGGTAAATTTATTACCGAAATGGCTCAGCGTGAAACGGAATGTAATTTTATCGCTATGGAGCTTGTCACCGACGTTATAATGCTCGCAATGGAGCGCGCTAAAGGACTGGAGGGCGGCTGTCCCGAAAATCTGAGATTCATGAATGTAAGCGCCGAGCGTCTCGATGAAATATTTGAGCCGCGCTCTGTAAGCCGTATATATCTGAATTTCAGCGATCCGTGGCCTAAAGCAAGACATGCGAAACGCCGTCTTACATACCGAACATTTCTTGACAGATACAAAAGAATTCTTACAGAAGGCGGAGAGCTTATAATAAAGACGGATAACGACGGTCTTTTCGATTTCACTCTTGAGCAGCTGAGCGAGTGCGGATGGAAAATGACCGAAGTAACACGCGATCTCCATTCCGAGCCGTACAGCAAGGACAATATAATAACCGAGTATGAAACAGCTTTCTCGGAGCGCGGTAAAACTATTAATCATCTGCGCGCGTCATATCCGTGCGATGGTCAAGTAAACTGAAATTGACAGATACTCAATATAAACAGCAGTAAAAGACAGTGCAGGGCTATAAGCCCTGCACTGTCTTTTACATAATATAGTCTGTTATGCAATCATACCAATGTACATACGTAGTTCCGTTGACGTTGAGTCTTTCGTTATCAGGAAGCTGTTCACTCCATTTCTTTTTGTAACGATCTATCGCCCAGTCATCACGGTTGAATCTGCGCCAAAGAATCGTTTTGCCGTTCTCATCTAAAAACTGCTCTGATAAGACCCCGCAATCATAGGTTTCGATATCCATAACACATATAGTATCATAGCTTCTACCGTTTATCGTAACGGTATACCGTCCCACAACATCCAACAGAAAATCTTTATCTGCGCTCGTCGTAACAGATGTTCCTTTTCTGCATATATCGCCTTTCGGCGCTAAATTTGTTTCATTTCCGATATTATTTTCACCGAAACCCCAGTTAGGCAAAAACTCATCTCCGTCAAGAAAAGTAATATAATTTCTGACATCTCCGTCATTCCTCAGTGTAGCAAGGTAACGGCAATGCGTATCCGTAAGTTGAGCAACAAAAGTTCGGTCAATAATCTCTTTGCCGGAATATGATGCCTCTCTTGCCGTAAACTCCACCCCCTCAATACCGTGAACTTTTGCTTTGCCGGTAACTTTCATATCACACACATGGGCACACTTACGCGAGGGAATATCATACATACCCCAAGAAAGTTTTTCTCCGAGTTTCGGCACAAGAAACCATCCCATTAGCTCTTCCCATTTTACCGGGAACGGCGCCTTAAAGCTTTCTTCTATTGTATATTCCGGAATAAATTCAGGTAAATTTTTCATATTATACTCTCCTTTTCTCATATCGGCATGATAAGGATATTTATTTTTGAAATTTTGCTTCGCAGTATACAATCTGCTTTTCACAGTTCCGACCGGAATGTCCAGTCTTTTTGCAATTTCCGACTGCGGCATTTCCTTCCAAAAATAAAGATAAAGAATTTGTTTATCTTTATTGTCTAACAGGCCAAGAGTTTCTCTTACAGTATATACCTCAAAAACACCGTATCTGCTTTCCGACAGTTCTTTTTCCGACAATATATCTATCGGGATTTCAAACTGAACCGCCTTTTTACGGAAATAGTCATTGCACTTGTTTCTTGCAATACTTATGATCCAAGCTTTAAAAGATTCTTTATTCTTCAACTGAGAAAATTTCTTATATGCTGTCAAGTAGACCTCCTGCAAAACGTCATCTGCATCGGCTTTACAGTTCAAGCGAAATCTAACAAAACGTTCCACAGATACTCGTTCCGCATTCAGTAATTTTTCAAAATCCTCCATATCATCACCTCCCGTAATACAGTAATTAAAACCGGTTTCACCTATATAGACGGATACAGATATTAAAAGGTTCATCTCAGGATATAACTTTTCGCTAAATATCATAGAAAAAGCGGTACTGCAACAGAAAGACAGCACCGCAACACCACATATCATAAATTTTAAGTTTAAGGCTCGGTTAACCCGTTCTTTTTTATTTAAATGCGGTATGTCACACCACTTTAATTGCAAAATGCGGGCAGACGCCTGCGCAGTATCCGCAAAGAACACATTTTTCAGTATCGCAAAAAGCAACTCCGTCTTTTATGCTCATAGCTCCCGAGCCGCATCTGCGAACGCATCTTCCGCAGCCTTCGCAGTAATCCTCCACAATAAGCTTTCTCTGTCTGCGGTCGGTTATCCTGCAGAATTCGTCGGAAAAGCTTCCGGACTCAAAAAACCGTATATTCTCCGCGACCTCATCCTCGGACTGCATTCCGAGCGCCACTGAATCGGCAGCGTCACAGTCTATCGCAAATTTCAGCGCTTCGGCAGCGCGGGAAGAAGGTCTGTTAAAATTCCCGGCAGATACATTTTCCGGAACCGCTTCTCCAAGCAAATGACCTCCTCCGAACACCTTCATAAGCATAACACCTATGCCGCGGTCATGACACCGTTTTATCGCATTATACATTTCAGTCCGTGCAGCAAGTTTTCGTTCTTCTTCGGTAAGTGCTTCCGAAGATACGCTGCGCGGCAGATGTATACCGAGTCCGCTCTTATTATACATCGGGAACACAACATCAAGTCCCTGTCCGTGTGAATGACTTATCTCGCATGCTGCATTCACAGCGTCAACGCAATGAGTAGATATACCGACCGCTCTTATTATCCCACGGTCACGGCATTCGTAAAGATATTCAAGAGCCTCAGCATGGCCGCGCAGCGTATCCATACTCTCCTGCTCATGAAGCATAAAGATATCTATTACATCACGGTTCAGTGCGCTTCTCGCCTCATCTACCGCCGTCTGTGCAAGCTCACGGTTCCACGCATATGTTTTTGAACAAATAACCGGAGCCTCGGCAGCCGCTCCGCTTCGTTCCCTGTACAGAGCTATTCCCTCGCGTATAACCTCATAATTCTGATAATACTGTGCCGTATCAATAAAATTTATCCCGTTTTCAAGCGCATATGCTATGACTTGCGCGCCGCGGCTTACAGGAAGATTTGCCCCGAGCGCACTTACAGTGAGCGAACCAAAGCATATCCGGGAAACCTCTATTCCACTTTTTCCGAGCTTAACCCGTCCGAGCATAAAAGATTATTCCTTTCAGAAAAAATTCGCTTCCGCCGCGCGGATACTCATGAGAGAACCGTCGGCGAAAGCGGTGAAATTTTATTTTAGTTCCCGCCGATACAGCGAGCTTATCAAAGGCACACAAAAAACAAATCTGTTCCCGTGTACAAAAAATACAATATATCCGGCGCCTTAAACTATATTCCGAGATAATACTTAATAAGACAGCCGATAAGTTCATCGCGGTCAACCTTACGAATAAGACTTCTCGCATTTTTATAATTCGTAATATATGTCGGATCCTCGGAAAGAAGATATCCGACGATCTGATTGATCGGATTATATCCCTTTTCACTCAACGCACTGTAAACAGACGTCATTATACGTCTGACCTCAGTATCCCGGTCCTCGGCGATAGAAAAGGTCTGAGTTCTGTTATTCAATTCTGTACCATGCTGTTCGCTGTTCATATCCGAACTCCTGTTTTAAAACATTTGTCTCTGAACTCAGAGCGTTTTGAAGCTGACTGCGACACGCTCCGACGTTTTCTGATTATTTTGCTTTATTATAGCATTTTATATATAATATATCAAGCATTTTATTGTATTTTATTCAGTGCAATTTGTTAATTTTTTGTTTTGATACAATTATCCGGGTCGGAATTATGAAAACAATGTAACCTTTAATTAAAACATTTTATTTTGTATTGAAAACACCGATTTCAGGATATATAATAATATTGTACGTAAAAAGTCTTTCAAAAAGACATATTTCAGGATGGAATTTATTATGATTGAAAGATCAGGATACAACGACGGAAAAAACGAAGAGTCCGTAATAAAAGCAGATGAGTCCCGCAATCTGTCACTCTGCGATATAAGCGCCGACGATATAACACCTGCGTCGGAACACACCGGCACTGCGGCGAAAAAAAAGGATATTATGCGAAAAATATTGCTGTATATATCTGCCGCTGTTTTTATCTTTTGCGCCGCAATGTTTGTCTACACGCTTTACGATCACTCAAAAGCGCAGGAAATATACGACGATCTCGACAACTTCATGTTCGAAAACAAGGTTCTTGAAGTACCGCGCAGCACAGCAGTAGCTTCGGATAGTCCGCTGCCGGATTTCGACAGTATGAGAAGCTTCAGGGGCAACTCGGACAATGTATCCTCTACAAGCTCTTCGCTTTCGGGATATATTGCGGTAATGCGTGCGAAGATAAGTTCGCTCAAGGCGAGAAACGATGATGTTGTCGGTTATATCTCAGTCCCGAATACAAAAATAAGCTACCCGATAATGCATTCTTCAGATAACGACTATTATCTCAATCACGATTACCTCGGCGGATACCGTCTGTCCGGCTCTATATTTCTTGATTACCGCAATTTTGACGATATTCCGATAAATGAAAATTCGTGTATTTACGGGCATAACCTTACTAACGGCAACATGATGAACAACATCATGAACTTTCTTGACGAGGAATTCTTCAACGAGAATAAATATGTCGAAATCATTACGGAAAAAGGTCTTTATACCTATCTTATCTTTGCAGTATACAAAACCAACATGTACAGCGACTATATAACCACTTATTTCCCGACAACAGAGGATGTATGCGAATTTGCGCGGCAGCAGCAGGAACGCTCGCTGTATAAACGCGAAGGCGTGGAATTCAAGCCCGGTACAAAGCTGCTCACCCTCTCTACCTGTACGAATGTTCTTCAGGAAGAACGGTATACGCTTCAGGCAGTTCTTGTAAGTCACGATGAATAATATTCTACCGATCATGACTGACGTTTGCCCGTCAAATGTCGGATTAAAGCTAAACACATAAAAGCACCGAGGAATTTTTTAATATTCCGCGGTGCTTTTCCGTACAGTTTTCGACTGTATCAGCAATTATTTGTATTTTTCAAAAAATCATCAGCCTTATCGGCTTTTTTCTGCCCTTCCGAAAAAATATCGGCGACTTCGCTTATCGTAATATATGCAGTCTTGTCTATACCGTGAACGATCTTTTTCATATCGGTAATCTGAAACCGGTTGACAACAAAATATATCATCGTTTTACTCTCTCCGGAATATCCGCCTTTTGCCTCAAGACGTGTCATACCGCTTCCGAATTTTTCAGCAAGCTCCGTACATATTTCATCCGGTTTTTCAGTGACGATCATAGCCGCCTTTGCCCTGTCAAGACCGTCGACTATATAGTCAACCGTTTTGAGCGCCGCAGCATATGTCACAATAGAGTAAAGAGGCAATATCCAGCTTCCTATAACAAATCCGCATGCGATATAAAGAAGCACGTTATACGCCATAACAAACGTACCGACCGTCACGCCGAGCTTCCTTGCAAATATGACAGCCATAACCTCTATACCGTCCATTGCACCGCCGAATCTTATCGCAAGTCCGCTTCCCGTGCCGGATATAACTCCTCCGAAAAGCGCACACAGCAAAAGATCGGTACCGGCAAGCGGCGACGCTATGTCAACATCTATAGGAAATACATTTATTATCAGATACGCAAACAGAGAATATACGGCAACGGTATATATTGCATATACGGTAAAAAGCATCCCCTGACGCTTAAGTCCGTAAATAAACAAAGGAATATTGAGTATCAACAGAAAAAGCGAAAGAGAAAACTGCTCCGGAGTGATCTGCGACAGCAGCATCGACGTTCCCGATATACCGCTGTCATACAGTTTTACAGGAGACAGAAACACAGTCACGCCGAATGCATTTATTATACCGGCAACGGTCAGCATTATGATGTTCAGCGGACGTATTCTGCAAAGTTTTCTGAAAAGCATATTCATTAAGTTATTCCTTTCGGCGGTGTAAATACAATCAAGTTCTGATTCGGATAGCTCTATCTGTTTTCCTTTATCTTTTTCCAGTATGCGCACGCCGCCTGTTCGGTCTTATTTGTACCGTACTTATAATATTTATGTCCTGCTATATCATCCGGCAGGTATTGCTGTCTTACATAGTGATCGGGATAATCATGCGGATACAGATATCCGGCATATTTATCCGACGGTCTCATATGTGACGGAACGACAAGTCCGTGTCCTGCCGTATAGTCCGCCTTCGCGCTGTCATATGCGAGATATGCGCTGTTTGATTTAGGCGCTGTAGCAAGTGTTATAACCGCATTGGAAAGAGGAATACTCGCCTCAGGCATTCCAAGCTCCTTTGCCGATTCGACGCATGAGCGAAACGATGACCGCCGCCATAGGGTATGCCGCCCCGATATCCTCCGAAGCAATTACCGAAGCCGTCTGCATGCGCCGATAAGATCTCCCCCTTCAAGTATTCTCACAAGATAGAATATCGCCGCGTCGGGATCGGAACCCCGTATCGACTTCTGAAGGGCAGAAAGCAGATCATAATGCACCGTGCCGTCCCTGTCATATTCAGCGCCGTAAGTAGGCAGTATATTTACCGCACATTCGCGCGTGATAACAGAATCGGCACTTCCGAAATAAACTGCTTCAAGAATATTGAGAGAACGTCTTACGTCACCCGACGCCGACCGGCTTATATAGTCAAGAGCTTCCGGTGTTATTGATTTGCCTCCGGAAATGCCAGAATCTCCGTCAGACGCATCTGACACATTCTCATCAGATTCACTGCTATACGTATCTGATTTTTTTACATCGTTATTAAGTATGTCGGCATTATCTATAGCTTTACTGTCGCCGTCAGCCGATGATCCCCCGGCTGTACAGCCGCTTTCAGATGCGGTAACGACTGCACCGCTTACGCCGTATTCCTCGTCATTGAGCCGTGCAAGTCCTCTGAGAATTACCTCTGCAATATCGGAAGATGAAAGAGGTTTGAACTCAAATACTACCGATCGCGAGATGAGCGCGCTGTACACATACATATACGGGTTTTCGGTAGTAGATGCTATAAGCTTTACCCGGCCGTCCTCAAGCGATTCGAGCAAAGTCTGCTGCTGCTTTTTATTAAAATACTGTATTTCGTCAAGGTAAAGCAGCGTGCCGTTACTTCCGAGAAGCGATTCAGACTGAGCAATAACCTCTTTAACATCCGCCGTCGACGCACTTGTCGCATTAAGACGGTGCAGCGACATTCCGGAGCGCTTTGCTATTATACCTGCCGCGGTAGTTTTTCCGGTACCGGGAGTTCCCCAAAATATCATATTCGGTATATACTGCTGTCTGATCATTCGGGTAACCGACCCGTTTTCACCGAAAAGGTGACGCTGTCCGACTATCTCGGAAAAATCCGAAGGCCGCAGCCTTTCGGCAAGAGGCTGTCTCTGCATATTATTCTTACCTTTCCGCCTTCCGGCAAACGCCTATTTTTTACGGTCGAAGAATCGCTCCATACGCTCGGATACACCGCGTATGCGATCGCTCTTTTTAAGCTCCGGAAATGCTCCCGTAAGACGTTTTAAAGAGAATCTCGATCCCCTGCTCATTATCTTTTCGTACTTTGCGCGAAGCTCCGAAATATCGGCAAAATCATGCTTCCGTAGCTTTGCATCATACTTTTCGCGAAGCGCTGCAAACTTAGGCTCACTGTGTTCGGATACCCCTATTACAAGATCGCTTATATTCTCTCCGATCTGATCGGACATTCTGTGAAGCTGTTCGTCGATCTCGCGGACAAGACGCAGTGTACGGTTAAGCTTCATAACCTCTGCGACCGTTCCGATCATATCTGCCGCAAGCATGATTCCGAAAATTATCAGAAGAACATTACCGACGGTACGCGGGAGCTTACCGACAAGCGCGGCCACCGACGGCTGTACAAGATACATAACCGCCATACATCCGATTCCCCATATAAGTGAGAAAGACAAGCATACATATCCTTTTATGTTGAATTTCTTATCGGAATAATCCCACCATTTCTGATGAAAAAACTTTTCAAGCAGCCATCCTGTAACAAATTCAAGCAGAGAGGTAATCAGTACAGCACCGATATAAAGAAGCGGAGGAACCGCGCGCAGCGGCGTCAGACACAGTATTACAAAGCACACCCCGAAACCGTATATCGGACATAACGGACCGTTCAGAAAACCGCGGTTCACAAATTTATCGAGTGTCGCTGCCGCATACGAAACCTCGGCACACCATCCTATAAACGCATATATGAGAAAATACCAGAACCATATGTACAGATTATCCGGCATAAAACATCTACATCCTTTTCTTTATATGATTTTTTAACGGGAACATATGAAAAGTAAGAAAGCCTGCTGCTTATCACGCAACATACCGCAAATCAATTCTACGGACAGTTAATAAATTTATCGTTTCCGCGCCTGAGAAGCTTTCCGCCGTCTGATACGGAAATACTTACAAGCGTTCCGTCATCTGCATCGGTAACCGCTCTGAGCATGCTTTCCGATATATACTCTGTAGAAACGGTATTTTCGCCTACAACTATTTCGGTAAACGGAGTGAAACCGCTTCCTCTTACTGTAAGCATATCTCCGTCAAGAGATACCGAGTCAATAACGATATCGCATGTACCGTATGATATATCCGAGAAAGAATATCCGTTTTCAAATGAATAACATTTACCGTATAAAATATCATATTCGAGCAGCCTTAGCATTTCTTTGTAATCTTCTGCCTGCGGAAGATAAGCATCAAGTACGGATACAGCTCCGAACCCGCTCATATCAACTCCGATGCTGTCAAGTACATACGGATAAAGCTGATATGACTGCTTCGGCACGTCGTCATACTTCCGCGCATCCGGAGAGCGGGTTTCCATATCCCCGGCAGGCGCACATGTACTGCTGTCCCAGATCACATAATCGGTTTTGTATATACTGTCATTATCTGTATCAGATGATGAAAGTCCGAGATCCGGAATATGGTCGCCGAACAGTACAAGTACGGTTCGCTCCTGTCTTTCTGAAAGAACACGTGTAAGCTCTCCTATAAAACTGTCGACTTCACGGGCTTCATTGATCCAATATTCTATTTCCGGCAGTCTTTTCTTAAATCCGGAATTTGTACCGTAATAAGACGCTTTTATATTGCCTCCGGTGTAATCTGACGGATATTTTCCGTGAGTCTGAACCGCAATTGCATATATAAAATCCTTTTCCGCGGTAGAATCGAGCGACTTTTGTATTTCTCCGGTCAAAACAGAATCGTGCGCCCAGCCTATACTGTTATATGTTACCCCTTGCATGAATTCCACAGAAGTAAATGTGTCAAACCCGAGTGCGGAAAACACAGTATCGCGTCCGTAAAATGCCGCATTGTTATTGTGCATTGCATGCGTTTTATATCCTATATGCGAGAGATTCGACGCTATACTTTCGCACGGAACTGTCTGAAGCACAGTATCATAGGGAAATTCTCCCGAACCGAAATCTTTTACATTCATTCCGGTAAGTATCTCGAACTCTGTATTTGCAGTTCCGCATCCGGTAACAGGAACTGTAAGCTCTCCGTGAGGGCAATTGTTTTTCAGCCGCGTAAACATCGGGGTGGGATCTTCCGACAGTTCAAGTCCTTTTACACGGCTAATATCCATAAAAGATTCAAGCTGAACGAATATAATGTTCGGCATATCCGAATCATCTGCATTTTTTCTGTCAGGTACAGCGGAAAATATCTTGCTGCAAACCGTCCTTATTTTTTCCTCTGAATAGTCAGTCGGCATTTCCACGCCGCGATCGAAAAAAGTTGCACAAAAGCTATATGCAAACCCGTTTGTCCGGTAATCATCCGGCAAAAAGCCTGTCGATTCTGCATAAACAGAGTTAATAGCAGCAAAACCTGCCGTGATTCCGGCAGCTGCAACAAGCACGGCGGCCGCCTTAACAGCCTTGCGTGCGCTGTGCTTTATCGGAGCGGACTTTATCCATATGCAGATAACTCCGGCTACAGCAAGCAGAATAGCAGCGGCGGCAAGTACGATCTGCCAAACAGTGAGATAATATCCTATTATGCTGAAAGTCGACTTTAGAAGTATAAAGTCAATCGCACAAAGCGGCGTTACACGGAAACACAGAACAATACAGTTTGCAATCGCCAGTCCGAACCATACAAGCGCTGCAAATGTATACGCGAATCTCCGCCTCGGTACGGCAAACGAGATCGCAAAGGACATCCCGACTATCAGAACTCCGAGCAAAAATTGAAGCGGAAAATCTATAATAAATTTTAATGCGGAAAGCAACGAATGACGTCCGAGCGATTCTATAACAAGATTCATTAACGCTGCCGACATCACAAGATGCAAATACGGATGTTTCTTTACAAAGCTTTTAAGCTTTCCTTTCCCGGAACCGGATTTTTTTCTATTAAATATATTGCCGATTCCCGTTATTTTTTTGAAATTCATGACATAACCTCATAAAAAGCGACTGCACAGGCACTGTATATACCTGCTTTAAAGCATCTGTTTTACATTCAGTTTAAATACAAGTTGCATTTATTTCAGAAAATCATTTTCAATATTTAATTTATAGTATACACAGACATTTTCTGTCTTTCTGAATTACCTTTACATATTTAAAATAATATCCGTTCCCCGAAAACATTATTTCAAAAAGAAATGTTACTGATATGCACTACTTTGCAGAGCCGTCTGCCTCAATAAAGCGTTCGAAACGCTCGCGGAGCTGACCGGCAGTAAACTCCGATTCTCTGAAAAGCGACTCTATATCGCCGTGCATAACAAAACGGTCGTCGATCGCATGTATCTCAGTACGCGGTACTTTGCCGTTCTCCGCCGAAAGTCTGCAAAAGAGTCCCGCCGCAAGCTTTTCGGCAATTCCTCCGCTCTTTATACCCTCTTCAAGAAAATAAAGCGCACCGCTTTCACGCACAAATGGTATCAGTTTATCAAAGTCTATCGGATAAACTTTACTCAGACGTATAAGTCTGATACGGTATCCGTTATCAGACAGCGCCTGCGCAGCCTGCGCGGCATATGCCGTCAGTCTGCCGTATGTTATAACCGTAAGCTCGGGGACAGCATCTGCGGCGCTGTCGGATACAGGTACATAATCCGCCGAAAATCCGATGGCAGAGCTTCCTTCGCCTATCGGTACAAATCTGCTGCGGTCGTATATAAGCTCACCGCCCTTCGGATAACGGACAGCCGCCATAACGCGTTTATCAAACAGATCAGAGAATATGCGTCTCATTTCTTCGAAACTATCAGGAGAATAGATCTCCATTCCGGGTATCGTAGACAGGAATGCACAGTCGAAAATCCCCTGATGAGTTATGCCGTCCCCGCCGACAAGTCCCGCACGGTCGATCGAAAAAATCACGGGAGACGACTGAATAGCCACATCGTGAAATATCTGATCGTACGAACGCTGCAAAAAAGTAGAATATACTGCAAAAACAGGCAGCATTCCGGATTTTCCGAGACCTCCTGCGAACGCAACCGCATGTTCTTCCTCTATTCCCACGTCAAAAAATCTGTCACCGTATTCTCCGATAAATCTGTCGAGACCCGTCCCGCTGCACATCGCCGCGGTAATAGCACAAAGACTTTTGTCAGCGGCAGCGCGCTCGCACATAATATCTCCGAATACCGTCGAAAAGGTCTCGGATGCCTCTTCAGCCATTCCGATACCTGGATCGAATACTCCGACCGAATGGTATCTTTCGGGAGCGGTCTCTGCAGGCAGATATCCTTTTCCTTTTTCGGTCATCATATGAACAACGGAAATACATTTCTTTGTTTTTGCCTCTTCAAGCACAGATTCAAGCTTTTTTATGTCATGTCCGTCCACTGGTCCGAGATAATCAAGTCCCATGCACTCAAATATGCTGTCACCGAGAATAGCTCTCCGGATTCTGTCCTTTCCGTGCCGCATAAGTGCGACAATCCGGTCTCCGACAAACGGTATATGCCCGAGAAATCCGCGTAAAGAATGTTTCAGTGCAAAATACGATCCGCTTATCCGAAGATTGGAAAGATGTCCGGACAATCCCCCTACACTTTTGGATATCGACATTTCATTATCATTGAGCAGGATAACAAGTTTAAGATCCTTATCTATGCAGTTATTCATGGCTTCGAAGATCATTCCGTTGGAGAATGCCGCATCTCCTATAACCGCCACAGTATATGCGTCAGATCCGGACATACGCGCCGCCTCTGCAACTCCGAGCGCCGCCGAAAGAGACGCTCCGCAATGTCCGGCGTAAAACATATCATGCTCACTCTCGGAAGGAGAGGTAAATCCCGATATTCCTCCGTAGCGTCTGAGCGTGTCAAAATCACCGTTACGCCCGGTAATAAGTTTATGGGCGTAACACTGATGGCCTACGTCAAAAACGATCTTATCCTTAGGAGAATCGAAAACCCTGTGTAATGCTATCGTTGCATGGATCATTCCCAGATTCGACGCAAGATGGCCGCCGTTTCGGGACGCAACATCTATTATACGTGCGCGAAGCTCGTCCGCATAAGCGTAAAGCTCGTCATAATTCAGCTTTTTAAGTTCGGACGGTTCTTTAATGTCAGAAAGCACTGCTGCCGTCCCTCCTTTTTATGTATATTCATCTGCAGCGGTAATATTTACCCGGCAGATCATATATGATAATAATTATACCCCATATTATCTTTTTTGTCAACTTTACAGCAATTTTTGACATTATATGCATTAAAAAATATTGCAAAAAATATTTGCATATGATATACTGATAATATCACAGTACATGCTGTGAAAACTGTCATATTCAACATATTGCATCCCCGTATATAAAACGGGAGAAAGGATAAAAATATGCCGCTTGAAATAATTCTTACAATTGTAATAGCAGCAATAATTCTTATCATACTGCTTACCGCGTTTGTTCCCGTAGGACTTTGGATAAGCGCACTTGCCGCAAACGTCCGCATCGGAATCTTCACTCTTATAGGAATGCGTCTGAGACGCGTTGTACCGGCAAAGATCGTTATTCCGATGATCAAAGCCACAAAAGCAGGAGTCATAGTCCCTATCGGAAAGCTCGAAGCTCACTATCTTGCGGGCGGAAACGTAGACAATGTTGTAAACTCGCTTATTGCTGCACAGCGTGCAAACATTCCCCTTGAATTTGAGAGAGCAGCGGCTATCGACCTCGCAGGAAGAAACGTACTTGAAGCAGTTCAGATGAGCGTTAATCCCCGCGTGATCGAAACGCCTATTGTAGCTGCAATCGCAAAAGACGGAATCGAGCTTCGCGCCAAAGCAAAAGTCACAGTCCGCGCCAATATTGACCGTCTTGTCGGAGGTGCAGGCGAGCAGACTATCATTGCGCGCGTCGGAGAGGGCGTCGTTACAACGATCGGTTCTGCCGAGACACATAAAGCAGTCCTCGAAAATCCGGATGCGATCTCACGTACGGTACTGAGCAAGGGACTTGAATCCGGAACAGCATTTGAAATTCTTTCAATAGATATCGCCGACGTTGACGTAGGAAGAAATGTCGGCGCACAGCTTCAGACAGATCAGGCTGAAGCCGATAAGCGTATCGCTCAGGCAAAAGCAGAAGAACGCCGTGCAATGGCTGTTGCACGCGAGCAGGAAATGAAAGCCGCCGTTCAGGAAATGAAAGCTAAGGTCGTAGAGGCTGAAGCCGAAGTTCCGCTTGCACTCGCCGCAGCGCTGCGCGACGGAAAACTCGGTGCAATGGATTATTATAACATGCAGAATCTGCTCGCAGATACCAAGATGCGTACCGCGATCAGCGACAGCGGAAACGACTCTGCCGGACGAATAGATATACCGCACGACGGTCAGAATAAGAAATGATAAGTTGTTCTGATTTCTGATTAAAAAGTCTGATAAAACGGTACTTATATATTTCCGTACATGACAATATCTTCTCAGTATGGGATATTTCCGCTCATTAGTTTTGTATAAATAAAGGTGAAATTTAGCCGTTATTTATACAGCTACGCGGAATCATAAAATGGAGATCATAATGGCTAATTATTCAAAACTTATATCAATAGCCGCAGATTTTTTTGCGGAACTGAATTCTGAAATATCGTCCGGAACTTCTCATACATACAAGTCTGTTTCCAAATCAGGGAACAGATGCCAAAGCAGTGTAAGAAACGCTTCCGCTTTCAGTAAACCAGCTAATAACGGGCTCTCTGAACTACATGAAGGTCAACGCGGTGAAGAACGTTTTCGCGGAAGTATTTATGACGATCGCCCGTCATACGATGAATACGGTGCAAAACCGATGCCTGACAGTCCGGCCGAAACCCTAAGTGCAACCGAACAGGAATACTGTGAGCGCTGTATTGACGAAAAAGATCTTCCGCATCCGGCTATAACACTCGACCGCGATAACCTGAGAAACGCGGTCATACTTTCCGAAATACTTTCGCCTCCTGTTTCAAAACGGTTTCCAAGGCACAGATAAACGGAAAAATACAGACCGCTTTTTACAAGCTGTATCTGAAAACCGTAATTAAGCATATTAAGAAGCAATATATAGATCCCCGCGTTCCCTGATAACAGAAGGCGGGGATTTATACTAACTTACTGTTTTATCCTAAGAGTCTGATATAAACATCAAATCTTTGCGTATTGAATTTAACATTCAAACAGCCGATGTATTACAACATGACGAAAGGTTATAACGTTTATGCACAAAAGGAACAAAAGAAGAAAATATCTGCAATTCATTATAATAATGCTGATTACCGCATCAGCGAGCATTGCAGTCAGATGTCTGCTGACATATGAAAATAAGCGATCCGATCCAAACGTTTACGAAACCGTTCCTGCAACAGAGAACGCCGGCACGGAAGATAGCGGAACTCAGATCATACAAACCGCGGAGCCGCATACCGAGCCGGCACAAACAGACAGGCAGGATACCGATATTTCAGATGCGGGCAGTAATGAGCTGTTTGCCGAATTTTATGAGCCTGCGGAAAAACTGCTGCAAAACATGACCTTGGAAGAAAAAATAGGTCAGATGTTCCTTGCAAGGTTTCCAAAGAACGGAGTAATCGAAGAAATACAGAATTATTATCCGGGCGGTTATATATTATTCGCAAGAGATTTTAAAAATGAGACTCCGGAATCTATTCTTTCAAAGCTTAAGGAATGTCAAAATACAAGTAAGATCAAGATGATACTGGGCGTTGATGAAGAAGGCGGAACGGTCGTCAGAGTAAGCGCCTACGAAGCATTTCGGCATGACAGATTTTTGTCGCCGCAGCAATTATGGGCAAACGGGCAGCTGCCGGCGATTCTTAACGATTCAAAAGAAAAATCCGCACTTCTTAAAAGTATCGGATTTAACATGAATCTCGCCCCGGTAGCTGATGTGCCTACAGATCCATCATCCTTTATTTTTGACAGATCATACGGAACGGATCCGAAAGAAACCGCCGTATATGTATCCGAACTCATAAAAGCCATGAACGAAGACGGCATGATATCCGTAATGAAGCATTTTCCGGGGTACGGTGACAACGCAGACACGCATACCGGAATCGCTGTCGACGAAAGACCGTATGATATGTTTACAAACTCGGATTTTCTTCCGTTTATAAGCGGAATCGAAGCAAGCGGTCCGTGCATATTGGTAAGTCATAATATAATCAAATCCATGGATGCAGATAAGCCCGCCTCATTATCGAAAAAAGTGCATGACATTCTAAGAACCGAGCTGAATTTTTCCGGAATTATAATGACAGATGATCTGGCTATGGATGCAGTCAAATCATATGCAGAAAACGGAGAAGCTGCTGTCTTGGCTGTATCAGCCGGTAATGATATGATAATTTCTTCCGATTTAAAAGGACAAAGTCTTGAAATATTAAACGCCGTAAAGCAAGGTAAAATTGATGAGGCTCAGATAGATAAAGCAGTTAAAAGAATACTGGCATTGAAGTTAATGTATAAAATAGAAGAATAACAAATGTACCGCATATCAAAAAGAAACAGCGTCGGTAAGATACATCAAAATCCGGTAAAACGGACCGTATCTAATCGGCGCTGTCGCTATATTCAATTATACACCGGACTTGTACAGAAAAATGTATGAGTCCGCTTTATTATTCGTCAAGAAGCTCCTCGAGTATTTCGATCGCTTCGCTGAGCCCGTCGACCGCCTCATCAAGAGCATCGCACTCTCCGTCGGCAGCGTCGTACTCGTCCTCCTTACCGGGGATTCCGGCAAGAGTATCGCGTCTGATATCCTCCTCATCAAGAACATCATTCAGCTCCGGCAGTATCTCGCTCAGCTTATCAAGAATATCCTGAAGCTTTTCTATATTTTTTTTAAGCATTACAGTTCCTTTCCGAACACAGAATTTAACTTCCCGTTATCGTATTATAAGCCTGCGCGATAGAAATTTATCAGACAGCCTGCGAGAATGATCTTCTTTTCATCATCGGTAAGCGGTGCAAGTCCAAGCGTTATATGCTTATAGCTTCCGTCGGCATGAATGATATATCCGTCAAATGAGCCTATGCCGTCCTCTACAATCTTGCGGATTCCGGGAACATACAGACTGTCACCGACTGTAAAAGGTATCGAATGACTGTCGTCATCGTAAAGAAGCGGGAGCATTCCCCAGTTAATAAGATTGCTGCGGTATCTCTTCGTCGCATATTCACGTGCGATATTGCAAAGTCCGCCGAGAACTCTCTGGCATGACGCTGCCTGCTCGCGGGCAGAACCGTCACCGGGTTTAATAGCATATACAGCGCTTCCTACATGCACTTCGTCATTTGATGCGCCGCATTTGCCGTTGATCTCAGAAACAGCTTTCATAACATCATCGCTAACAGGCTCGCGAACCGCTGCCTTTGCGCGTCCGACATACTCGGGATCTTTGCGTGAAAGTGCAAATTCCGCAAGTCCGAGCGGATTTGAACGGTATGATGAGGTCTCTCCTGACGGAATAAGCTCGTCGGTAGTCGTTACCGGATCGTCAATTACAGATGCAAGCTTTACAAGCAGATTACCTCCAAGCTCGGGCATAGACGGCCAATCTGTTATATTAGGTCCGAATACAAGTTCGACCTTATCGTCGGGCTTTCCGAAACCGTTGTAGAAACGGCTCTTGTAAGCAGAATCATCAAATTTACGGCTGTGAACCGGAGTCTCGGTTCCGAGAGCAGAAGTAAGTCTTCCTCCGTTTTTCGCGGTAGCTGCGATAGAGCGTGCATCCATAAGCGCTACATATGCAGACTGACCTCCCGACGGCTTTGATCCCTCTCTGTTGGGGAAGTTACGTGTAGTATGGCGTATGCTGAACGCTCCGTTTGAGGGAACGTCGCCTGCTCCGAAACAAGGTCCGCAGAATGCGGAACGTACCGTTACACCGGCAGAAAGAAGCTTGGTTATCGAGCCGTCCTCGATAAGTGATGTAAATACAGGCTGGCTTGCCGGATATGCCGACATCGCGAATGCATCGGTTCCGATATTTCCGTCTCCGATAATATCTGCTGCCGCGCAGAGGTTATCAAACGTACCTCCGGCACAGCCGGCGATAACTCCCTGATCGACATATACGCCGCCGTCTCTTACCTTGGAGAGAAGCGCGTCAAGTCCCGCATCATGAAGCACCTCGGCAGGTGAATCAATAAACTCGCGGAGAGCATATGCATTTGAGGGATGCGACGGAAGTGCGATCATCGGCTCGATCTCGGAAAGATCAACGTCTACAACACCGTCATAGTATGCACCGTCCGCCGGAGAAAGTTTTTTATAGCCGTCTTCGCGTCCGTGCATGCTGAGATATGCATGCGTCTCCTCATCGGTCATCCATATCGAGGAAAGACATGCGGTCTCTGTAGTCATAACGTCAATACCGTTTCTGAACTCCATAGGCAGAGATGCAATACCCTCTCCGACAAATTCCATAACCTTATTTTTAACAAATCCGCAGTCAAAAACACGTCCGATAATTGCAATAGCAACGTCCTGCGGTCCAACTCCCGGACGGGGCGCGCCGTGAAGATTTATGGCAATGACCTCCGGAGCAGGAATATCGTAAGTACGTGAAAGAAGCTGCTTTACAAGCTCAGGACCGCCCTCGCCCATTGCAAGAGTACCTATAGCGCCGTAACGCGTATGGCTGTCGGAACCGAGTATCATTTTTCCGCATGCTGCAAAGCACTCACGCATTACAGAATGGATAACAGCCTGATGAGCAGGCACATATATACCGCCGTAACGCTTTGCCGCGGACAGACCGAATACATGGTCATCCTCATTGATAGTTCCGCCAACCGCGCAGAGGCTGTTATGACAGTTTGTCAGAACATAAGGTATCGGAAATTTTTCAAGTCCGCTTGCACGTGCGGTCTGAATAATACCGACATATGTAATATCATGTGACGCGAGAGCGTCAAAATGTATACGAAGTCCGTTTGCTGCATTTTCCTCGGTTATTGCTCCGCCGTCATTATGCGCGGAGAGAATTCCGTATGCTATTGTTTTTCCGCGTCCGCCTTTTCCGCCATCTGCCGACGGGGTAAGCTTTCCGCCTTTGTAAACATGTCCTCCGGGGCAAAGCTTTATTCCTTTGTAATCAGATTTCATTCTGTCTTTTATCCTTTCTCCGGTCTTTTCATAAATCCGATTTATGAACACCGTATACCGACTCTCCATGGTACATCATGCGGTCGTTTTTTGTTGATTTTCAGATACTGTTTATTATACCCTCAAACCTTTTATTTGTCAATACATCAATCTTATGAGTAAATGCCGTTTCAGCCCTCCGGATAAAATATAGAACGATGTCCCGCTACCCGAACGGATCCTATGTATAAGAGGGGGATCCGCCCGATTTTTGAGACAGCGCACATGTCCGGCACAGAAACACTCTAAAGCGGCATTTTTTATCTTATTTAAATATTCTAACTCCAGTAACAAGGCAGACACTGAATGAATAAAATGCATAATGAGACACAGCAGTAAACTGCCTGTGTCCGGGAAATTTCCGCTTTCCGTATATTTCATTTTTAATTAAAAAAGTAAAGCGGTGAAAGGATGGACAGACAAATGAATAAAAAAGATAAAAAATTTTTATGCGATATATCTCCCGGCGACAAAGCCGTAATAGGAGGTTTATCCGCTGAAGGAAGCATGCGGAGAAGGCTGCTTGACATAGGACTTACCGAAAATACGGTAGTCGAATGTGTCGGAAAAAGTCCGCTCGGCGATCCTTGCGCATACCTCATACGCGGGGCTGTTATTGCAATACGAAAAAAGGACGGAAAAACCGTTATGCTTAAAGATTGCGGGGAGGCGGTTCGGTGGGATTAACCGGAAGCTCGGTAGGAATGAATGCGGCGCGCGATGTTCCGGTCATCGTCCGCAACAGTCCCGATGAAAAAATAATTGCACTTGCAGGAAATCCCAACGTCGGAAAAAGTACCGTTTTCAACGGTCTTACAGGAATGAATCAGCACACGGGAAACTGGCCGGGAAAAACGGTAAGCAGTGCATACGGCCGGGTTCGAAGTGAAAATTTCGAATACGTCATGGTAGATATTCCCGGAACATATTCTCTCTCAGCCCATTCGGCAGAAGAAGAGGTGGCGCGTGATTTTATCTGCTTCGGCAGACCTGACGCCACAGTAGTTGTGTGCGACGCTACATGTCTTTCAAGAAATCTTAACCTCGTTCTCCAGACCGCAGAGGTTTCTCCCAACATAATCGTATGTGTCAATCTGATGGACGAAGCAAAACGTAAGGGAATCCGTATCGATACGGATATGCTTTCCCGAAAGCTCGGTCTGCCTGTCGTATCCTCTGTCGCAAGAGATAAAAAAAGCCTGTCACCGCTTCTGCGCACTATGGATAAAATATCTTCCGGAAAAAGCACCGCTTCTCCAGCGGGAATAACATATCCTGAAGATATAGAAGCAGCAGTGTATTCACTGTCCGATAAAATAGAGCAATACGGTAACGGCAGGCTATGCAGCCGCTTTACTGCGCTCCGGCTTATCGAGGACGACGACAGCTTTTCAGATAAAATATACGGATATATCTGCGACAGTGACGACGCACGCAATGCTTTGGAAGCCGAAGTAAATGATGCACGTGAAAAGATACGCGGTATATACGATTCTGAGGGTGTTCGTGATGCGATCGTCACGTCGATCAACAACCGCGCCGAGGAAATATGCCGCGAAGCGGTCAAATACGACCGCAAGACATACGACCGCGGAGACCGCCGCATAGACCGCTTTCTCACCGGACGGATAAGCGGATACGGAGTAATGCTTTTAATGCTCGCGTTTATTTTCTGGCTTACTATAAGCGGAGCTAACTATCCGTCTGAGCTTCTCTCGCGTTTGCTTTTCGGATTTCAGGATGTGCTGACCGATCTGTTTGTAAAAGCCGGAGCGCCGCAGTGGCTTCACGGAATTGTCGTTCTCGGCGCATACCGAGTGCTTGCATGGGTCGTATCGGTCATGCTGCCGCCTATGGCTATATTCTTTCCGCTCTTCACACTGCTTGAAGATGTCGGATATCTTCCGAGAATCGCCTACAATCTCGACAAACCTCTCCAATGCTGCGGAGCATGCGGCAAACAGGCGCTCTGCATGGCTATGGGCTTCGGCTGTAACGCCGCGGGCGTTGTAGGATGCCGCATAATAGATTCGCCGCGCGAAAGACTTCTCGCTATCGTCACAAACAATTTTATACCGTGCAACGGACGTTTTCCGACTCTTATTGCGATAATAACTATGTTCTTTATCGTCGGCGGAAGCTCCGGCGGTATTTCGTCATCAATACTGTCCGCACTTATGCTGACAGCAATAATTCTAATCGGAATCGCCGCATCATTTGCGGTAACGCGCATTCTTTCAAAAACACTTCTGCGCGGCATACCGTCGTCATTCACACTTGAACTTCCGCCATACCGCCGGCCTCAGATCGGAAAAGTAATAGTCAGATCCATATTCGACCGCACACTGTTTGTTCTCGGACGTGCGGCGACGGTGGCTATCCCCGCCGGGATCTTACTTTGGATAACCGCTAATATCACGATAGGCGACACGACACTTCTATCCTACTGTGCCGAATTTCTCGATCCGCTCGGACGGCTTATGGGACTCGACGGAGTTATACTGATCGCATTTATTCTCGGATTTCCGGCAAACGAGATCGTTCTTCCGATCATAATTATGGCATATACCGCCAGCGGAAGCCTTTCCGAGATCGGGAACCTTGACGCCATACGCGAGCTTTTGGTCGCAAACGGCTGGACGTGGCTAACCGCTGCCTGCACTATGCTGTTCTCGCTTATGCACTGGCCATGCTCGACAACTCTGCTGACAATAAAGCATGAAACCGGAAGCATTAAATGGACACTGCTGTCGGCAGTCATTCCGACTGTGATCGGAATGGCACTATGTATCATAGTCGCCTCCGTCACAAGACTGATCGGACTTGTATAAATTACGAAAGTAAAAAATACGCGTTAAGCTTGACACTTAACGCGTATTTTTTATTGTAAAACAACAAGGTTCCGGAGTAGCCCTCCGCAAGCTTTGATTGCGGAGGGCAGTCGGGTTGTTGCCCTAAAGCAACAAAGTTCCGGGGTATCCACCCGCAAGCTTCGGTTGCGCCCGACGGACCGGGTTGTTATTTATTATTTAAGCTTGTCCCTGAGGAATTTCGCGGTATACGACCTCTCACAAAGAGCAACCTGTTCGGGAGTTCCCTCTGCAACAAGAGTTCCTCCGCCGTCTCCGCCTTCAGGTCCCAAATCAATAATATAATCTGCGGTTTTTATTAGATCGAGATTATGCTCGATAACAAGGACTGTATTACCTGCATCTACAAGCTTCTGAAGTACGTCTATCAGGTGCGCCACATCAGCGGTGTGGAGTCCCGTAGTAGGTTCATCAAGAATATAGAAGGTCTGACCTGTGGAACGGCGGGAAAGTTCTGTCGCAAGCTTGACTCTTTGCGCCTCGCCGCCCGATATGGTAGTCGACGGCTGACCTATCTTTATATATCCGAGTCCGACATCATAAAGCGTTTTCAGCTTGCGCGATATCGAAGGGATCGCAGAGAAAAATTCCAATCCTTCCTCGACTGTCATATCGAGTACATCGTAAATATTCTTTCCCTTATACTTGACCTCGAGCGTATCGCGGTTATATCTGTGTCCCTTGCATACGTCACATGTAACATAAACATCGGGAAGAAAGTGCATTTCTATCCGTTTTACACCGTCTCCCTCACACGCCTCGCAGCGTCCGCCTTTAACATTAAAAGAAAATCTTCCGGGCTTGTAACCGCGCATCTTTGCATCGGGAGTCGAAGCAAATAACTCACGTATTATCGAGAAAAGTCCGGTATATGTCGCGGGATTTGAGCTTGGCATACGTCCGATAGGACTCTGATCTATTGCAATGACCTTATCGAGCGCTTCGATTCCCTCTATGCGGTCAAATTTACCCGGATAGGTAAATGCGCGGTTGAGATCGTGCGCAAGAACAGGATAGATTATCGAATTGACAAGAGAGGATTTTCCCGAACCTGACACGCCTGTTACACAGACAAGCATTCCGAGAGGGATCTTAACATCTATCCCGCGCAGATTATTCTCTCTCGCACCGTATACCGTCAGAAACTTTCCGTTTCCGGGACGGCGCTCGGACGGAACAGCTATCTTTTTCCGTCCTGACAGGTAGTCTCCGGTCACGGATTTAGGATTTTTCATGATCTGTTCGGGTGTTCCTGCCGCAACTATCTCTCCGCCGTGTATTCCGGCTCCCGGACCGATATCAACTATATAGTCGGATTTAAGCATCGTGTCCTCGTCATGCTCGACAACGATAACACTGTTTCCTATATCGCGAAGATTTAAAAGAGCGCCGATAAGCTTGTCATTATCGCGCTGATGCAGACCTATGCTCGGTTCATCAAGTACATATAAAACTCCGATTAGAGACGATCCGATCTGCGTTGCAAGGCGTATTCTCTGAGCTTCTCCGCCCGAAAGCGTTCCCGCTCTTCGTGCAAGATCGAGATATTCAAGTCCGACCGTTTTCAGAAAATTAAGTCTCGATTTTATCTCCTTGAGTATTTCACGTGCTATAACAGTACGTGACGGATCCATTTCGAGATTATCAAAAAATACTACCGAATCCTTTATCGGAAGCGAGCAAAGCTCATGTATGTTAAGTCCTCCGACCGTAACCGACAGAACCTCCGGCTTGAGTCTTCTGCCGTGGCAGGTATGGCACTCCATATCCTCTACAAACTGCTCATAATATTCATCCTGTGTCTGATCGTAACGCTGCTGAACCATTCCGACAACTCCGGCAAACTTTATATTCTGATTGCGTTGGACTCCGTCAAAGCTTCTCTCAACGTAATAAAGTTCATCTCCCGTGCCGTACGCTAAAGCATTATAAGCCTCATCCGAATACTCACAAAGCGGCGTATCCAACGTAAATCCGTGCTTTGCGCCGACCGCCTTGAAAAGCGGTCCCATCCATGTATCGTCATCGATACTTTTGAAACCGTTGCAGCGAAGCACTCCCTCGCGAAGCGACAGCGATTTATCCGGAACAATGCGGTCAAACGAAATAACATGCCGTTCGCCGATTCCGAGACAGTCCGGGCATGCTCCGAGCGGATTATTGAAAGAGAACATTCTCGGTTCGAGAGCGGTAACGCTTATTCCATGCTCCTCACATGCATAATTCTGAGAAAAGCTGAGTTCTTCACCCTCCTCGCCATCTTCGCCGATTATGCTTACCGTAATATTCCCTCCGGCGAGTCCGAGAGCTGTTTCGACCGAATCGCCAAGCCGGTCACGTATCGACGGTTTAAGGATAAGGCGGTCAACAACAACGTCGATATCATGCTTTTTATTTTTATCGAGTTTTATTTCCTCGCCGAGATCATACATGCTTCCGTCTATCCTCAGACGGACAAAACCGCTGCGCTTTGAATCCTCAATAACCTTTTCGTGCATTCCCTTTTTAGCTCGTACTACCGGAGCAAGAATCATAAAACGAGTTCTTTCGGGAAGCGCCATAATGCGGTCAATTATCTGATCCGTCGTCTGCTGAACGATCTCGCGTCCGCAGACAGGGCAATGAGGTATGCCGCAGCGTGCATACAAAAGACGCAGATAATCGTATATCTCGGTAACCGTGCCGACAGTCGAGCGGGGATTTCTTGACGTTGTTTTCTGGTCGATCGAAATAGCCGGCGAAAGTCCCTCGATCGAGTCGATATCCGGCTTGTCAAGCTGTCCAAGAAACTGACGCGCATACGACGAGAGAGATTCCACAAATCTGCGGTGTCCCTCTGCATAGATAGTGTCAAATGCAAGTGACGACTTTCCGGAACCAGAAAGTCCGGTAAATATGACCAGTTTGTCTCTCGGTATTTTCAAATCCACATTCTTAAGGTTGTGTACGCGCGCTCCGCGTACCGTAATATATTTAGATGCCATTTATACCACCTTTTAAAATTCCGATATTTTATTTCTTAGGATACTTACCGCGTTCCCATTTGTATTTAGGTTTACCTCCGTCTTTAACGTAAGCAGCGCCGGCATCTCCTCTGACGGTCGCTATCCTGTCGCGCAGATAAGCTGCGCGTTCAAAGTCCAGCGCCGCTGCTGCGGTTTTCATTTCATCTGTAAGCTCCGATATGAGCTTTTCTCTCTCTTCGTCCGTAAGGATAACTGTCTTATCGGCAGCACTGCTTGCACGCTTGGACAGCGAATCCTTTCTCTTTTCCTCTCGCCGGTCTATTTCTATAACGTCCCTTACCGCCTTGACGATCGTCTGCGGCGTTATGCCGTGTTCCCTGTTATATTCTATCTGTATCTCGCGGCGGCGGTTAGTCTCGGCTATCGCCCTCTGCATAGATCCGGTAACGCTGTCGGCATACATAATTACCTTTCCGTCAGCGTTACGCGCAGCCCGTCCGATAGTCTGAATAAGAGACGTCTCCGAACGCAGAAATCCTTCTTTATCAGCGTCAAGTATTGCGACAAGCGAAACTTCGGGAATATCAAGTCCCTCACGCAGAAGATTGATTCCGACAAGCACATCGAACAGTCCGAGGCGGAGATCGCGTATTATTTCCATTCTCTCCATGGTCTCAACACTGTGATGAATATATCTGACCTTTATCATGTTCTGATTCATGAATTCGGTAAGATCCTCAGCCATCTTGGTCGTAAGCGTTGTTACAAGCACGCGTTCCCCGCGCGCCGCACGTTCTTTTATTTCCCCAATAAGATCGTCTACCTGACCGCTGACCGGGCGAACCTCGATCTCCGGATCAACAAGTCCTGTCGGACGTATAAGCTGTTCGACCGTCTGCTGCGAACGTCCGCGCTCGTAATCGGCAGGCGTTGCGCTTACATACACGACCTGATGTATCTTTTTCTCAAATTCCTCAAAGAACAGAGGACGGTTATCAAATGCCGACGGCAGTCTGAAGCCGAATTCAACAAGATTCTCTTTGCGCTTGCGGTCTCCGCCGCTCATTGCACGTACCTGCGGAAGCGTAACATGAGATTCATCTATAAAAAGAAGAAAATCGTCGGGAAAATAATCGAGCAGAGTTGCAGGCGTTGAACCAGGCGCGCGGCCGGCAAGAACGCGTGAATAATTCTCAACACCCGAACAGTATCCGATCTCCTGCATCATTTCCATATCGTATCGGGTACGCTCCTCAATACGCTGCGCTTCGATGAGTTTTCCGCGCGACTTAAAGTATTCGACTCTTTCTTCAAGCTCATCTTCTATTTCAGCCATTGCGCGCTCCCGCGTTCCGTCTGAAACCGCATAATGCGTTGCAGGATATATCGCGGCGTATTTCAGATCGCGCAGCGTATTTGATGTTACAGTGTCGATCTCGGATACTCGGTCGATCTCCTCCCCGAAAAATTCAACACGTATAGCAACATTCTTGCTGCTTGCGGGAAAAACTTCAACGGTATCTCCGCGCACACGGAATTTGTCACGCACAAGATTCATATCATTACGGTCGTATGAGATAGATATAAGATGAGAAATAAACTCATCTCTTTCCATAGCCATTCCGGGACGTACGGCAAGAACGAGTTTCGAATATTCTTCCGGATCACCGAGAGAATATATGCATGAAACACTCGACACGATAATAACATCTCGCCGTTCAAACAGTGCAGACGTTGCACTGTGGCGCAAGCGGTCGATCTCCTCGTTTATCAGAGCATCCTTTTCTATATACTGATCTTTGCCGGGAATATACGCTTCGGGCTGATAATAATCGTAATAAGATACAAAATATTCGACAGCATTATTCGGAAAAAACTCGCGGAATTCGGAGCATAACTGCGCCGCGAGCGTCTTGTTATGCGCAAGTACAAGAGTCGGCTTGTTTACTCCGGCAATTATATTTGCCATCGTAAAGGTTTTTCCGGAACCGGTAACTCCGAGAAGTATCTGATCCTTAAATCCGCCTTTAACTCCCTGTATAAGCTTTTCTATAGCCTGCGGCTGATCGCCGGTAGGCTGATACGGTGCTGTTAATTCAAAATGATCCATAGACAATCCGCCCCTTTATAATATCTTATAAACTATATAAACACAGGACAACTTTCAGATACCGTTTTCGGACGGTAAGCTATGCCGAAAATCCGACCGTTTCAGACTGAAAAATCCCCCGAAAAGAAACCGTATATATCGAACTGAAGCATTCATTTTAATATTTTTTGTCAGACAATACTATTTTACCACATTTCGCTCAAAAGTCAATATTACTCATCATTATGCAGTCCGATATCCGGCAGGTAATAATTGCCGATGTATTGACATCGGAAAGGTTTCGTTTTATAATAAGCTCATACCTAAATATTCTTCATTTTTAAATCTCAAAAAGGAGAAATTATATATGGAAATGACCCCGTTTTTTAAAAGTATAATCGACCAGGATCGTTGTGCTGTAGTAATTTGCGATCTCAGCCATAAGGTGATATATATGAATCCGACCGCGGAAAAAAGATATGAAAAGCGCGGCGGAAAAGCTCTTATCGGAACAAATCTGCTCGCCTGCCACGGCAGTGCTTCCGCAGAAGCAATCGTCAAGGTTGTCGAATGGTTCGAAAAAAGCGCGGATAACAATATTATCTATACATTTCACAACGAGAAGGAAAACAAGGATGTGTATATGGTCGCGCTGAGAGACGATAACAATAAACTTATAGGATACTACGAAAAGCATGAATACCGAAATCCGGAAACTGAAACAAGATATTGTTTCCGCTAAAAGATATCTATAAAAACTACCCGTACCGAAGCCGTAATTACGGCTTCGGTACGGGCTTTATTGTGAAACAAGATACGGGGCATCGCCCGCAAGCTTTGATTGCGTCCGGCGGGTCGGGCTCTTACCTTTACAATGAATCTATATATCTGATGAGATCATCAAATCCGCCGTGCGGATATAACGAAATATCAACATCTTTTTTATTTATCAGGCAATTGGTCAGAAGAAAGACCTTCATTCCGACAGCCGCGGCGGACATATCGTCCCTTACATCATTTCCGACCATAAGACATTCTTCGGTATGCAGACCTGCAAAAGCGGCAATATCCGAATAATATCCGGCAGAGGGCTTGCTGTACCTTGAATTCTCATAGGAAGTTACAAGCTCAAACTGCGCAGGATCGAGTCCTGCCCAGCGTATCCTGCTCTCCGAAGCGGTTATCGGAAAGATCGGATTCGTGGCAACTATAAGACGAAACCTCTCCGAAAGCTTAGCTACTATGCCCGAAACGTCAGGATTAAATCCGCAGGTATTCCGCACCGCGTCAAAACCTGTTTTATAAAACTCATCAAAAAGAGGTTTGTCAGAAAGCGACTGTTCACCGTATTCCTCTGTGAATACTTTCCAGAATACAACTTCATTCGTATTCTCTCCCGTATTCTTCATCATAGCAGCTGTACCTTTCCATACAGTTTCTACAAGGCGCTCCGGTTCATATCCGTAGGAGGCCATGCACTCGGCAAGCGCACCGAAATATGCCTTTACAAAAACATCCTGATCCTGCGGAAGCAGCGTTCCGTCAAGGTCAAATAACACAGCTTTTATCTTCATAAGCAATTATTCCTTTATATAGACAGATTCACGGCGGCAGGTATTTTACCGTTTATCTGCGGGAAGTTTTTCTTCAAACCGGTTCTTTCTTGTATCGGAGGGTATCTCAGTCGGATATTCTCCGTCAAAGCATGCGGTACAATAGCTTTTTTCTCCCGACGGACAAGCTATCTTCTTAACGCTGTCAACGCTAAGATAGCCGAGCGAATCGACGCCAATCATTTCAGCTATCTCCGAAACTGTATGCTTGCAGGCAATAAGCGAATCTTTTGAATCTATATCAGTGCCGTAATAGCAGGGATTCAGAAACGGAGGTGCTGATATACGCATATGTATCTCTTTTGCACCCGCGTCACGCAGAAGCTTTACGATCCTTGCACTTGTCGTTCCTCTGACTATAGAATCATCTATAAGTACTATCCGTTTGCCCTCTATTACGCTGCGAATAGGGTTAAGCTTGATCTTTACCTTATCGACACGGCTCTCCTGTCCGGGAGATATAAATGTTCTTGCGACATACTTGTTTTTTATAAAACCGATCTCATACGGTATACCGGACTCTTTCGAATAGCCGACAGCCGCGTCAAGTCCGGAATCCGGAACACCTATAACAACATCTGCATCTACCGGATGCTCCTTTGCAAGAAATGCTCCCGCATTAGCCCGCGCATCATGAACACAGTATCCGTCGATAACCGAATCAGGACGCGCAAAATATATATACTCGAACACACACATTTTGTGCGGCGCACGTCCGCAGTGATCGCGTATACTGTGTACCCCATCCTTATCAAAGACGATAATTTCCCCCGGTTCAACGTCACGGATAAACTCAGCTCCGATAGCGTCAAGAGCGCAGCTCTCGGAGGAAACAACATATCCGCCGTCCTGCATTTTTCCGTAGCAGAGCGGACGGAATCCGTTTTCGTCACGCGCTGCGATAAGCTTTGCAGGTGACATTATAACAAGAGAATATGCTCCGCGGATACGGTCCATCGCACGGTTTACAGCCTGCTCTATACTCGGCGCGCTGAGACGCTCCTTTGTAATAATATAAGAAATAACCTCTGTATCCGAAGTAGTATGGAATATAGAACCCTGCAATTCAAGTTCTGAACGAAGCTCGAAGGAATTTGTTATATTACCGTTATGTGCAAGCGCCATACGGCCTTTTATATGGTTGACTACTATAGGCTGTGCATTGCCGCGTTCATTCGAACCTGTGGTCGCATAGCGGACATGACCAACTACCATATTTCCTTTTCCGAGATCTTTAAGTCTCTGGGGCGTAAAAACATCATTCACAATACCGAGATCCTTATACGAACTGAAAACACCGCTGTCATTCACAACGATCCCGCACGATTCCTGCCCTCTGTGCTGCAAGGCGTAAAGTCCGTAATACGCAAAATCCGCGACATTGCAGGTCTCGCTTCCGTAAAAGCCAAACACTCCGCATTCTTCTCTTAACTGTGACATAATGCACCGCCATTTCCGGCCGTATCTCTCGAAATCGGTCTGTATTATTTTTATGTACGAAGTGCCGCGACGCGAAGCCCTGATTAAAAAGCAAGAACGCCGCTCTTATGCGGCGGCTCCGTTCCGATATCTTTATCCGATATCAATAGATGTTATTATAATGCAAAATTATCAGAATGTCAATATTATGTGCGCGATCTGACAATTTTTTTCAGAGCTTTTCCGATCAAATAAAATTTATTTTAACCGGAAAATAAATTTTGTTTTGTGAAATAAATTATCCTATTTGAAGGCAAATAAACAAAATATTAAAATCATACTGATAGGCTTTACCAGTATGATTTTAATTACTATCTTTAAAACCGCAAATTACTCAGCCGAAACTTTCTCTGCTTCATACGAAGGTACTCCATTCTGCCTAATCAAAGTTTCGGGAACAGTCGGAACAGTATCCGGCTCATATGTATAGCCGGCAGGATAAACGGCAATAGCCTGCGCCCACATACTTTCAAACGCCCTCTCCGTCACGTCTGCTTCATAGAAAACATTCTTTCCGACAAGCGGATCGTTAAAATAATACCCCTCACTGTCATATCCAACAAGCACCATACAGTGTACCGGACGTATTATACGGTATTTCTGTCCGTTTTCGGGATTATACCACTCTGTTACGTATTCGTAAACCTCGTCCATATTTTCGGTAACCCAAACGATAAGCGGTATTCCACGGCTTATATAGTCTGAGCATAGCTCCATAAGTCCGCGGCTGTAAAGAACGTCTATTTCATACTTATCCCGGTCAACGAATTTATCAAAAGCAATCTCTATAGCAGGCGCAAAACAGTAAGTCCCGGAAGCATCTGTCGGATATCCGTTATAATATACCCACGGACTGTATCCGTAACGCAGTCCCGATACATATTCGTCAAAAACAAACCAGTCATGGTCGAGATATTCGTTTATAAACCGCTTTACAGTCATATTTATCCCGGCGTAATTAAGCGCCATAACCGCAGAAACGCTCTCGCATCCGTTCGGGTATGTCTCGCCCTGCATAATGATCGGAACATCAAGCAATACAGAGTCCTGACACTCTCGGTAAACGGTCACGGCAACGCCGTATATTCCCTCGGTAACTTCGCCGCCCGAAAGGTCTTCATCCGCCTGAACATATATCACTGCTTTGCCGCAGGAATGTGCGGTAACAGTTCCGTTTTCATCCACAGACGCTACCGAGCTGTCGGTAGAAACAAAGCTTTCACCGTCAGTCGGAGATACGCCGATCCTATATGTCTGTCCCGGATTAAGCCTGATCCTTTCAGACGGAAGATATACAAACTCATTATATACATCGTCCTGCGAACGTGCATGATCGTCGCCAGACACATTTTTAAGAACATTGATTACGGGGGTAGACTTCGCATCGCCTATCGGGGAAATAAGTATTTCTCCGCCAGAGCGGTACAGTATTATAAAATATCCGGCAAACACAGCAAGCGCCATGAGCGAAACCGCCATGATCAAAACAGCAAAGGCAGTCTGCATCCTCGAGAGCCGTGATTCCCTTGTTCTTTTTACCCTCATAATGCCTGCAGTCAGTTTCTGAACACTATGCTGCCGTCGTCAGACATTTTCTCGACCATGGCAAGCGACTCGATCCGTATGCCTTTTTCGCGCAGCATATCTCCGCCGCCTTGAAAGCTCTTTTCAATCATTATTCCGGCGCCTGCGACAGAAGCTCCTGCCTGCTCGGCAATGGATATAAGTCCGACAAGCGCGTGACCGTTTGCAAGAAAATCATCGACAATAAGCACACGGTCGTCCGACGTAATATAATTTCTGTCAACAACGATTGTATATGTCTTTTTGTGCGTGAAAGATTCTACGGAAGCCTTATAAAGATTATCCGAGATATTTAAAGTCTTATTCTTTTTTGCAAATACTACGGGAACGTCAAAATACTGCGCCGCAATACATGCAATTGCAATGCCCGACGCTTCTACCGTGAGTATCTTCGTTATATTCTCGTTACCGAAAAGACGGTAAAGTTCTTTTCCCGCCTCAGAAATAAATTTCACATCTATCTGATGATTAAGAAAAGAATCAACCTTAAGCACTCCTCCGGGATATACCCGTCCGTCCTTAAGTATTCTGTCCTCCATAAGCTTCATTTTATATTTCCTCCACTGACAGCTAAAACTTTTAAAGTGTCATTTTTACGATCCTTCATGGATCAGTCAAGTTTGGTGCGTGCAACACGTCTGCGCATTTTGAAAAGGTCTATAAGCATAAGGAATACATCGCGCCAAAGACGGATTTTCGATTCACGGTGATTTATGATCTTAACAGGCAGCTCGCCGATCTTCATTTTATATCTTCCGGCAAAAAGTATCGCCTCAAAATCAAATGCGAAACCGTCGGTCTCGGTATGCGAAAATATTTTTTTCGCCGCCGATGCGCGGAATGCCTTGCAGCCGCACTGAGAATCACTCAGTTTAAAGCCGCCCACCGCACACAAAAATTTTATATATACCTTTGATGCGAGTCTGCGTATAAAGGTATATCCTTCATAGCCGTCTCCCGAAAGGTTTCTAGATCCGATAAAAATATCTTTTTCCGGATTCTCCGCAAACGCCTGTGCGAAGCTTCCGATAACATCGGTTCCGTATGCGAGATCCGCATCGGTAAACATTATAACATGTCCGTCCTCCGGATCATCTCCGGCCGCGTCGAGCATAGCGCATCTGACCGCGCATCCCTTACCGCGGTTTTCGGGATATCCGATCACCCGCACATTTTCAAGTCCGAGAGAATTTACCGTCTCTGCACTTCCGTCGGTACTTCCGTCATCGGAAAAAAGTATTTCATATCTGTCAAAAAGTCCCTGATCGTAAAAAGCCTTCATGCTTTCGGAAAGAGTCCTGGCAGTATCCGCAATAATAGACGCTTCATTGTACATAGGTATGCAGAGCGTAAATTTGTCTGTTTTTTTCATAACATTCTCCGAATATAACTTGATAATATAAAGTAAATAGGCTAATTTTATGATATCACTTTTCTGCAAAAAAATCAACAGAATAACCAAAATTTCAGGCAAAAATAAATAGCGGTCACTTCAAACATTCATACAAAACAAAAAGCATTAAGCTTCTCCGGACAAAAGCGGTATGAAAATTTCCAAGCGGTATAAATAAACCTGTCACACCGAAGCCGCTTAGAACCGAAAAAAGGGTGTGCAGTCATTATTCTGCACACCCTGAATCACTACTCTTCTATATGCTCCATACCCTGGCTTATTATTGTCCTTACATGCTCATCTGCAAGTGAATAAAACACTGATTTTCCGTCTCTCCGGCTTTTTATAAGCTTGTTCCTGCGAAGAAGCGCAAGCTGATGCGAAACGGCAGATGACGTCATTCCGAGCGCCGCCGCAAGATCACACACACAAACCTCCGCCTCAAGCAGAACAAACAATATGCGCATACGCGTTGAATCTCCGAATACCTTAAAAAGTTCGGCGAGATCATACAGCTTTTCTTCTGCAGGAAGCTGATTTCTTACGACCGACAGCAGTTCCTCATGTATCTCTTCCGAATCGCAATGTTCGTTTTCATAATCAAAATCAACCATTTTTTACTGTTCCTTTCATAACAGGAGCTTTCACTCCGAGAGCGCGAACGGCATTGAATACCGCAAGTACCATAACTCCAACGTCGGCAAATACCGCCAACCACATTCCCGCAGCGCCGATCGCTCCGAGAACAAGGCATGCAAGCTTTATGCCTATTGCAAAATAGATATTTTCATAAACTATTCCGATACATTTCCGTGCATGCTTTATCGCAGTTGCGATCTTCATCGGATCGTCGTCCATAAGTACAACGTCGGCTGCCTCTATCGCAGCGTCAGATCCGAGCGCTCCCATTGCGATTCCTACGTCAGCGCGTGCAAGCACGGGCGCGTCGTTTATACCGTCTCCCACAAAAGCAAGCTTTGAGCCGGGATTTGACTCAGCAAGCAGCGACTCGACCTTTTCAACCTTGTCGGACGGCAAAAGCTCGCTCAGCACCTCGTCAATTCCGAGCATCTGCGCAGCATGCTCCGCCGCGCTTGCTCTGTCTCCGGTAAGCATGACCGTTTTTGATACGCCGGAATCTCTAAGCGCCTTCACCGCGGAGACAGCATTAGGTTTGAGCATATCGGTGATAAGTATATGCCCCGCGTAGCTTCCTCCGACAGCGACATGAACGACCGTTCCTGCATGGCCGCATTCCTTATATTCTATACCGAGCATGCTCATAAGCTTTGAGTTTCCGACCGCGACCTCTGTTCCGTCGACTTTTGCCGTAACTCCGTGTCCGCCGATCTCCTTTGTGTCGGAAACTCGTGAGCGGTCGACCGGCTTACCGTATGCGCGGCGCAGACTTCCGCTTATAGGATGGCTCGAAAATGACTCAGCAAGCGCGGCATACTCTACTATACTATCGTTATCTATAGTGCCGTGGTGTATACCTGCGACCTCAAAAACACCCTGAGTCATAGTTCCCGTTTTATCAAATACGACCGTTTTTACCTTTGACAGCGTCTCCATATAGCCGGAGCCTTTTATAAGTATTCCGGCTTTTCCCGCTCCTCCGATCCCGGCAAAAAACGTCAGAGGAATGCTTATCACAAGTGCGCACGGACAACTTATTACAAGAAATGTAAGCGCGCGGTAAATCCAGTCTCCCCATTCAGGTGAAGTCCCGAGAAAGAACATTCGGACAAGAGGAGGAAATACCGCAAGGGCAAGAGCAGCAGCGCATACAGCCGGCGTATATATCCTTGCAAAGCGCGATATAAATGCCTCGGGACGCGATTTTTTCGTTCCGGCATCTTCGACAAGCTCCAGTATTTTCGAAACGGTAGATTCACCGAACGGACGCAGCGTCTTTACATGTATAACGCCTGTAAGATCTATACAGCCGCTTATTACTTCATCTCCGACCGAGAGCATCTGCGGAACGCTCTCGCCCGTCAGCGCGCCTGTATCGACAGACGCAGAACCTCCGACTATAATTCCGTCGATCGGTATTCTTTCTCCGGGAGAAACGACGATCACGGTTCCGGTCTGAACTTTCTCGGGATCAACCGCGGTAAGAGAACCGTCTTCGCTTTCTATATATGCCCTGTCAGGTCTTATATCCATAAGCGCTCCGATATTACGGCGGCTTTTACCGACAGCGTAGCTTTGAAAAAGCTCACCGATCTGGTAAAACAACATGACCGCAACGCCTTCGGTATATTCTCCGAGAACAACTGCACCTACCGTTGCGACCGCCATAAGAAAATTTTCGTCAAACGGCTGACCGCGTACAATTCCTTTAAAAGCCTTTATAAGAATATCGTATCCGATAATAATGTACGGCACTGCATAAAGCAAAAGCTTTATAACTCCATCTGCAGAAATAAAATGAAGCAGTGCCAGCATAACTATCGAGACAATTATACGTATCAGCGTCTTTTTCTGTTTTCTGTTCATATATTTATCCTCCGCCGCAGGTCTGCATATACGGCACATTCATAATACAACTCTGGAAATATGCCGAAACAAAACTTTAATACAGCACCGAACATATCTGCATTTTGAATACACAAACCGTTTTACGTAAACACCTGTATCATATATATATTTCACAATCGTCTTCAACACGCTTGCATGCCTTGCGGACCGCTTTCATTACAGTTTTTTCATCCGCGCCTTCTTCAAATTCAACCGACATTTTAAGCAGCATAAAATTTACTGATGCATCCGCAACTCCGTCTGTCTTCTTTGCGGCATGAGCCATTTTCTCGGCACAGTTAGCACAATCAACTTCGATTTTATAACTCTTTTTCATGACAATCTCCTTTTCCGCAATAATAAATTTTATTTTGACAGGCTGAACTCAGCTCTCAATTTCAGTCAATCAATTGAACAATTGTTCAATTGATTGACTACATTATACGCTGACTGAAATCATTTGTCAACACCTTTTCGAAAAAATTCAAAAAATTTGCCGAATTTTCCGATATGATAATAAGCACTCAAATACGGGCAAAACGGTAGTACGGGATAATTTATCTGACTTTATAAAATAATCCGCAAAATATCTGTGCGATACAAAAAATACGGAACGAATACTCTTTTCAGAATATTCGCTCCGCGAACATATCTTATTTATTATTACTATCCGATCCTGCCTCAGATTCTCCGGATCTGCCTTTA
Organism: uncultured Eubacteriales bacterium; assembly: GCA_902491535.1. Classification (GTDB taxonomy): domain Bacteria; phylum Bacillota; class Clostridia; order Oscillospirales; family CAG-272; genus UMGS911. The sequence continues at coordinate 25,338 of CABUHS010000006.1, read as the reverse complement.
ACCTGGCATGTTACGTCCTTTCTCCGGAAACAGCTGTCTTCCGCATTATGCCGAAGGCAGGCACTGCAATCGCCGCAGCATGAACCTTTTCGCTTTCTGCGTCTGAAAATATATACAAGATCGGCAGCAAGAGCGATCACAATAACCGCAAGTATAATAATATTGATAATATCCATTAAGCAATTCCCGCAAGTGTTCCTATAAGATAAACTATTCCGGCAAGCAGCCACGCTATAACACACTGTCCGATTACGATTCCGGCAGCCCATTTTCCCCCGAGTTCACGTCTGATCGCAGCAATCGCAGCAACGCACGGAGTATAGAGCAGACAGAATACGAGTAGTGACAGTGCAGAAAGCGGTGACAACACCGCGTTTACACCCGAAGCTCCGAAAAGCACCGACAGCGTCGATACGACGCTCTCCTTTGCCATGATTCCCGCAATAAGTGCCGTAACGATCCGCCAGTCTCCGAAGCCAATAGGCTTGAACAGCGGCGCAGCAAATCCGGCAACTACCGCAAGAATACTGTTCTGCGAATCCGAAACAACATTAAGATGAAAATCAAAGGTCTGTAAAACCCATATTACTATAGACGCTGCAAAAATAACGGTAAACGCTCTCTGTAAAAAGTCTTTTGACTTATCCCACAGAAGCTGTGCAACATTTTTTGCCCCAGGCATACGGTAGTTCGGAAGCTCCATTACAAACGGGACCGCCTCGCCTTTGAATGCCGTATTCTTCGATATAAGCGCGACCAGTATACCTGCGGCGATACCGAGAAAATACAGACCAACCATCATAAGTCCGCTGTACTTCGGGAAAAAGACAGAGACAAAGAAACCGTATATCGGAAGCTTCGCTGTACAGCTCATAAACGGTGTGAGCATTATTGTCATCTTTCTGTCACGCTCAGACGGCAGAGTGCGGCTTGCCATTACACCCGGAACGGTACACCCGAATCCGATGAGCATCGGAACTATACTTCTTCCCGACAGACCTATTTTTCTGAGCAGTTTGTCGGTAACAAATGCAACGCGCGCCATATATCCGCTGTCTTCGAGCAGCGAGAGAAAGAAAAACAGTGTTACAATTATAGGTATAAAACTGAGAACGCTTCCGATACCCGCAAAAATACCGTCTATGATAAGCGAATGAAGCACTTCATTTACGCCCGCTGATGTAAGCATACCGTCAATGACCGCTGTAAGCTTATCTATGCCTATCTCAAGCAGATTCTGCAAAGCAGCCCCGATCACATTAAATGTGAGCCAGAACACAAGAGCCATAATACCGATAAATGCCGGAATAGCAGTATATTTCCCGGTGAGAACCTTATCTATACTCCGGCTGCGCTTATGCTCCTTACTCTCCTTCGGTTTAACGACCGTATGCTCGCAAAGCATACTTATAAACGAAAAACGCATATCGGCGATTGCAGCCGCACGGTCAAGCCCTCTCTCCTCCTCCATTTGAAGAATAATATGCTCGACCATTTCTTTTTCATTTTCGGAAAGATTAAGCGCATCCTCTATAAGCCGATCTCCTTCAACAAGCTTACTCGCAGCAAAACGTACCGGAATACCGGCAGCGTTTGCATGATCCTCAATAAGATGCATGATTCCGTGCAGGCAGCGATGCACAGCTCCGCCATGCTGTTCTTTACCGCAGAAATCCGTTCTTCCCGGACGCTCCTGATACTGCGCCACATGCAGAGCGTGGCGAACGACCTCATCGACTCCCTCATTTTTAGCTGCTGAGATCGGGACGACCGGAATACCGAGCATTTCCTCCATAGCGTTTATAAGCACAGTACCGCCGTTACCGCGCATTTCGTCCATCATATTAAGCGCGAGAACGATCGGAACATTAAGCTCCATAAGCTGAAGCGTCAGATATAGATTTCGTTCTATATTCGTCGCATCGACAATATTTATTATGCCCGTAGGTTTTTCATCTATTATAAACTGCCGCGAAACGATCTCCTCGCTTGTATACGGAGAGAGCGAATATATTCCCGGAAGATCGGTAACCTGCGTATCCGGATACCCTTTTATCGGTCCGCTCTTGCGGTCTACCGTTACGCCCGGAAAATTTCCGACATGCTGATTTGAACCTGTAAGTTGATTAAAAAGCGTTGTTTTTCCGCAGTTCTGATTTCCGGCAAGCGCAAATGTAAGCACCGTTCCCTTCGGAAGCGGATTTTCACCCGCCTTTGTATGATATTTGCCGCTTTCTCCGAGTCCCGGATGCGCGCACAGTTCAGCTGTCGTATTTCCGGAAGATTTTTTATAGTCTTTACCTGAATTTTCCGGCTTATCGCACGGTATGATTTCTATTTTTTCTGCGTCCGCAATACGCAGAGTAAGCTCATAGCCATGTATTCTGAGTTCCATGGGATCTCCCATCGGAGCATATTTCATGAGCGTAACTTCCGCTCCGGGAATAACTCCCATATCAAGAAAATGCTGTCTCAGAGATCCTTCCCCTCCGACAGATGTTATAACGGCAGAACTGCCTATGTCAAGCTCTTTAAGAGTCATTTCATATTGCCTTTCTTATATAACAAACTTATTATTTGATACGAATGATCCAAACAGATATTGCCGTATCCCCTGACAGAATCTTATCAGCAGCAATAAGAACCTGACCCGCCGGAATCTTGTTGTTTCAGGGTAAAAACAACAGACAACAAAAATATATGCCTGATAACATACGCAAATAAAGCATACATCTTTGTTGTCTGTTTGTCAATAGTTTTACGGCATTACGCAGCGATATATTTATTAGATAATTAATACATTATTTTTTTCGCCACATCTTTTCGCCGTCCGATACAAATATTATCCCGCCTTCCTCGTCTGTGCGGTAAATCTGTGCGCCTGCCTCTGAGAGTCTTTCCACAACCGTTATATCCGGATGACCGTATGTATTATTCTCGCCGCAGCTTATCACCGCGAATGTCGGAGAAACTGCTTTTATAAATTGTTCCGAGGAGGAATCCGGCGAGCCGTGATGTCCGACCTTAAGCAGATCGCTTTTAAGTATACCCGAGCCGAATTTCCGGATAATATCAGATTCCGCCTGCTCCTGCGCATCGCCCGTAAACAGCATTGAAATCATACCGTAATTCGCTTTCATTACAATACTCCAGTTGTTCTCATCCTCGTATTCATTCCGCACCGGGGAAAGCACGGTGCATTTCAGTTTGCCGGCGCTGAAAGTATATCCCGATGAAACCGTCTGAACGGAGCAGCCGCCGCGCTCTGCGGCGTCGAGAAGAGCCGCAAAAACAGAAGAGTCCGCAGTAAGTGCAGGCATAAGAATATTATCCACCTTAAATTTCTTTATAACTTCGGCTGCCCCACCGATATGATCGTCATGCGGATGTGTAAGTACAAGCCAGTTTATTTTGTCAACACCGACCGCACTCAGATATTCGCACAGCACACCGCGCGAGCTTACAGGTCCTGCATCAATGAGAATATACTCGCCGCTGCCGACAGACAAAAGTATCGAATCGCCCTGTCCTACATCTATTATATGTACCGAACATTCCTCAGCAGAAATGTCAGATGTATAAGGATCATCGCCGGGATAAAAAAACGAAAAGGAAAAGCCGCCGCTGAAATCAAAGCTTCCGCCGACAAAATACAGAATCAGAATCGAGACAAGTACGGTTATCATAATACCTATGATACCGCCCACGGAGCGTGCAGCGCCGTTATAGCTCTTTTTATTCCTTTTTTGGCTCAAACGTCTCACCTTTCCTTTACCGTCCGTTTTATTTATCAGAAAAGCCGTTTCCGACGTCATCCGCGCTCTCACCGCCGCGCATCCGCGATATAATACGTGCGCATATCGCAGAAACGGGTATCGACAGTGCAAACCAAAGAAAGGTATATCCGATGCATATCTGTCCCATAAAATTAAAAGGACGCATAGAATAATCCCAAACTTTCAAGCCGAGAACAGTATTCAGAAGTACTCCGGAGCAAAGCTCCACCGCGGTTATAATACCGCTGCACAAAAGTGCCCTGAACACCGTACCGTATCTGTACATAAGCTTTTCATTTACAAACCATATTCCGCAAAAACATATTCCGCCGACAACTGCCATCGAAGGATGGGTATATCCGCGCCATAATATCTCCAAGATCGGATACAGTACCGCTCCGACAGCAAATACCGAAATATATTTAAAAGTCTGTCCAAACCGAATTTTCAAGCATAATTCCCCCCGGTCTATCATGACCGGAAAAAGGTATGCTTATTCGTGAAAAATTTTTTAGTCTGATTTTACATATATGTGCAGATCATTCCGCTTCGGAAGATTCACCTGTAAGCGCCGCGAAGCGCTGTTCTGAAAACGTAGCGGCAACCGACGCATAATACGACAGAATTATAACCTCAAGCGCATTCCGCAGGCGGAAATTAGCTCCCGGCAGACACTCAACATAATCCGCAGTCTCCTCAGAAATAATTTCAATTAACTGCTCCGAAGTCACTACACCGCAGCTTTCTGTCCTGTCGACAATACGGCATATATAATCGAACAAAATCGGTTCGGGAATAATATCGTCCGCACGGCTGTCGAGATTTCCGTTTATATAGTGAAGCAGAAAATCGATCTTTTCAAGCTTCATCGAAGTGCGTAACATATTTATTATAAGTATTCTGGCAAGCTGCATCTGACTGTAATGCTTATTAACAGTATTTCCAAGCCATCCGCGCTTTACCCAGTTCTGTATCGTTGAACCGTCAATTCCGGCAATCTCTCTTATGCGGCTGAGCATGATACCGTCAGACATAAAAAAGATATTGTCAAGAAATTTAAGTCCCGTAGCTCCGTTTGTACTGTCTTTGGGAATGATCGTTCCCGGAATATATTGTGACTTTATATTGATATTCATATAACTCTCCGTCCCGCATGATCGCGTCATGCCAAAATTTGAGCTGTTCAGATATCGGTAATACCTTAAAAACTGTACAACATCTGAAATTATACATTTGCTTTGATGATAATCCATTATTATGATTATACAATACATTCGTGTGATTGTCAAGCAGCATATAAATCATATGTTTTAAATATTTTTCCCTAAATATATACTACAATTCAAAAACAAACAGCCGTCCGCATAAGCGGACGGCAGATTACAGTATTCAGATATGAACCGCTCCGTATTGTGAAAAACATGTTTCTATTACCCGCGGGCATCCACGCGGAGAATATCTCCAGCAATCTATATGCGTATCGGTCTTGCAGTCTATGTAATAGCGCATCTTAACCGGAGGAAGTTCTTCTTTATATGAATCTATAAGTACAAGCTTTATCTTCATGCGCTCCGGAATAATATTCTTTATATATACCGCAGCACTCTGACCGACAGCAACATCGTCCCTGAATTCCGCAAGACCGGCAAGATTCGGCGTAAGCTCTACGAAAATACCGTATTCTTCAATACTTCTCACAACACCCGAGACAGTCTGTCCCGCCGAAAAAAGATCGGCATTCTCCTGCCACGTTCCGAGCAATTCTTTATGTGAAACATAAATTCGTGACAGCATGCCACCCGAGGAAAATTCCATACTTTTTATAACAGCACTAATATTCATTCCCACATAAAAACGGTCGCGCGGATGGCATATCCGTGATACAGATATACAGTCTATCGACATAAGCGATACAACCCCGCAGCCGATATCCACAAATGCACCGAAATGTTCAAGATGTGTAACTCTGGCAGGAACAATATCCCCCTCTACAAGCGACATAAGATAGTTCATCGTACATTCACGCTGAGCTGCACGCCTTGACAGCACCGCATAAGGACGGCCGTTTTCATCATGCTCCACCGAAATGACACGGAAACATACCGCTTTTCCGACACGCGTTATGACCGCAATATCCTTAAGCGGAGTACCGTCAGGCTGATAAGCTGCCTCTGAATGAGGGATCACTCCTCTCATGCAACCGAGATCTACCGTCAGCGTCATATCGCCGTCGCAAAGTACCGCCATAGCCTCAAGTATCTTTCCGCTCGCCATCGCCCGTTCTATTCCGGACGGAGACGACAAAAATTCCCGGTTTTCCTCCGTTCCTATCAGCATTCCCTCAGGTTTGTAGCAATTCAGTGACATTATTATGGCCTTTCCTTTCTGTATTATCATCCGATCTCCGTATCGTCGGATCAGACTTTGCTTTAGCACAAAATTTAAAACATAAACCGCTGTACTGCGGACCTATTTCAATTTTTATGCACGCATGATGTTTTATATGTTAAAGATAAGGAAATTCCGATAAATTTTAGAGCAATATAACTCGATATATAAGAGCGGCATTAGTTAATAACTGTACCGTTTAATGTAAAAGGTTCTGTCAGATCAAAACAGTCCTTTCTTTTTAATATATATGATAGTTTGTATGCAACAATCAAGAATGTCTGAGATTCAGCCAGCAAACACCTTGTTTCATTAAAGAAAACTCCGCCGAAAGTAACAGCATAGTTGCTCTCGGCGGTATTATCGTTATTCAATTGTTAAAACCAATATTTATTCCTCGTAAACCAATACTACCGGAGGACAACAGTAGTCAACATCTTTCAGATGTAAACCCTTATTATACGCTTCGCGAATAATAGCCATAACAAAATATTTTGTTGCTTCCTGGTATCTGAAAAGTTCCGGAACAGAGGTCAGATGTTTGGGAAGCGGTGTTTTCATCGAAGCAATAAAGGTCGTAAATTCATCTCCGATTACAGATTTAATTTCCTCCGTAGCACTTTTAATGACAGCACACATATTATCATATTCTGTTTTCTCCAAAACGGGAATCCTTACACATGGTTTACCCTGATCATGCCCGATTATACCAAGTGTTTCAAGTGTAGGCATATAAGAAATAAACTCATTAGGAATATCGGAGGTTTCAAGAGGAATATCATCATAAATGTGCCATAGCAAAGGAATGATATATTTAAAATACAGTTCATATGCATCGCCGTAACGATGAGGACTATCCAATAGTGTAGTATCGAACTCATAAAAGCGGATTCGCTTTGTCCGTCCAACCGACAACGCTTCCGATGTGCGATGACCGCCATGTATCGCATATTCTGAAGCTTCCGTGTACTCCCTCATATTATATCCGGCATCAAACGCTGTCGCTTGCGCATACCACCAACCGCCGCCCTTCCGCTTCGGAAATTTAGGCATTTCAATCTTATCGGAACCAAATTGCTGAAAATCCTGTAAAGCTTTCAAAACGGCATACCTATCAAGTTTCGTCTTTTCTTTATTGCTCATGCTCTGCACAAAAGGCATTTTAGAGATCTTAGCCGACATTTTTTGAAGAATATCCCATATCATATCGAAATGCTTATGCGCAAAATCAAGCTGAGGCCTGAAGTTTTGAAGTATATCTTGCGGCTTTGTAATAATAAAATCCGAATATACCTTACCGCTATCCATCTGTACCATCAATTCGCCATCCACAAGTTTTTTGATGATCGGCTCAATGTATGCTGCAGGAATACCGATTGCTTTTGAAAGATCACTGATAGTAATCGGCTTTTCATAAGCCAGAATCAGAAGGTTTTGTACAATCAGATCATCCTCAACAAGCGACATCGGCTCTCCTTTCAGTCCGCCTAAGCCGCCAAAAGACAGACAAAGTTGTCCGGGTAAATAGTTTTCTCTTGTTTCCATTGATTCAAGTCCTTTCTTCATCTGACTGCGACCGGTGGATAAACGGCTCTTCACTGTACCTTCGGGAATATCAAGTCCCACAGCAATATCCGCAACACTTTGATTCCCATAATAAAAGCGAATCATAACTTCGCGCGTAATATACGCAAGATGATTTAGCTCCTTCCGCACTTTTGACGCTTCTTCCGAAGAAAGATACTCCTCGGTTTCTTCTTCCGAAATATCAAATCCCTCACCTAAACATACTGTGACAGGAGAATGGTATTTTTTACGGAGATTATCATTATGCTTATGGTAAAGAGTATTGACAAACCAAGTTTTAGGATGCTCTATTGTTCCGCCTCTGTGCATATAGGCAAAAGCAGCAAGCATAGTGTCACCCACAAGGTCTTCCGCATCAGAACGCGAATTGCATTTTGATGCTGCAAGTCGCATCAGATAATCATAATATTGAATGATTTCATCGTTTGTCATATTTCGCCCTGCTTTCCGGAATGCTTTTGAACGTTCACCCATATAGTCGTAATAATTCGTTTTGCGTTCGGACTTTAATATAATATTTTTTGTAGACCGCCCCAAAAAATCACAGGCGGTCTACAAGCTTATACGTTTGCAATAAGTGTGGTTAAAGTTTTCTCTGCTCCCTAAGCAGGCTTCTTCAGTTAGCCGTTCTTAAGGAGCGTTGGATTCAGTGTACTAGGAACCCTCGGTCAACGCGGAATATAAACTGCAGTTCATACGCCTTTACCTTTCCAATGCGTGCAGAAACCGATTCCAGTACCGTCTCAACATACGGTATGTAAATATTTTTATTTATTACCTATATGCTTCATAGTCTTTTCGACAAGCTCGTCGAACGTCACCGTTCCGACCGGATTGAGCGAAGTGCGAAGCTTCCCGTGAAAAGGTCTGTACCATTCTTCGGGAATTGCCGCCGCACCGCACATCATGCCGACGACAGATCCGACAGTAGCGCCGTTGCAGTCGGTATCAAAGCCTTCATTGACCGCAAAGCATACACTTGTGGGAAGATCACCGCCGCCATACAGGATCGCCGCCGCCACAATGCACGCATTGGAAATAACATGGCACCAGTGATGCTGAGATTCATCATCCCATTTTTCATTAAAGCTCTTTGACCATTCTGCGGCACTGACTCCGCTCTCATATCCCGAAAGAACATCTGATACCGCCTCATAAAGACGGGATGTTCCCGGAATACAGCGTAATCCTGTTTTCACGATATCGGCAGGATCGCTGCTTACAGCCGCTCTTGCTATCATAGCGGCCACAAACATTGCGCCGTATATTCCGTTCTTCACATGCGATACTCTTGCGTCGCGGAATGCATATTCCGCAGCCGCTGCGGGATCGCCCGGATTTATATATCCGTAGTAATCCGCTCTTATCTGCGCGCCTACCCATTCGCGGTACGGATTGTGATATGTTGCCGTATCCGGAGGACGATATCCGTTCAGCGTATTTACAAACGCCACCTGCTCCGCGGTGCAGTACATCTCTTTTATCTGAACGTCGATCCAAAGACGTGCAAGCTCATACGACGTAAAATCACGTCCGTGACGATCTATAAGGTATGCCGCCATCGCGGTATAATTTGTATCGTCGTCAACAGCGGCTGCTCCTGCCTTTTCGATCGCGTCGATCGTCGCAAGCTTATTGACCTTAAATTCCTCTGTAGCATCCGCCGCTGTAACATATCGGTGTACGGGATAGTTTCCGCAAGCGGTAAGTCCTGGTATAAGTTCTTTCAGATGAAGTCCTTCAAGCGGTTTTCCGAGATCGCATCCGATCACACGTCCGAGCCATGCGCCGCGTATCTTATCCTCAAGTATTCTGCGCTCCGGAACCGGATCAACCGCCGGAAAATCGCAAAGCATCGTTATTCCGTCAATATCAGACGGCTCGCTGTACTTATAATCTATCCTCTGCGGAGCAGCATTCAGCATTCGGTATGCGACTTCGGAAAGATCCTTTTTCGCACGGCAGCGCGGTAGCTTTGCGATCTCCGTCAAAAGTCCTGTAAGATGTGCAACATCCCTGCCCTCTTCAGACGACTGCTGAAGCTCAAGAGGAAGCTGTTCGTAAAAAGCGCCGCCCATATTTTCATAATCCGGGATCTTATCAGAAGGATAACGCATATTCTTCCCCGGCTTTACAGACATTCCGAGAAGCTCCTCAATCGTTACTCCGAAAAGTTCACTCAGCATTATAAGCTTGGAAACGTCAGGTATCGCCGCATCGCTCTCCCATTTCTGAACAGTCTGACGCGAAACGTCGAGCCGTTCAGCAAGACTTTCCTGAGTGATCGCGCGCATTTTCCTAAGTTCTGTCAGTTTTTTTCCGATCATCTGTTATAATGTCCTTTCAGCAATTTTTCCAATAAAACAATAAACGCCCGGCTTTTATCTGGTTTCTATGTGCTTTAATGTCTTTTCGATCATTTCTTCGAAGGTAACGTCTCCGATCTCAAACATCTGTGTTCTCAGTTTCCCGTGGAACGGCTCAAGCCATGATTCAGGTATTGCGGACGCGCCGCGCATCATGCCGACAACAGATCCTACTGTAGCGCCGTTGCAATCGGTATCAAATCCCTCGCTTACCGCAAAGCATATACTCTTCAGAAAATCACCGCCGCCGTACAGTATAGCTGCTGTAACAATGCACGCATTTGAAATAACATGGCACCAGTTATGAAACGGTTCATCATCCCACTGCGAATGAAAGCGCTCCGACCATTCCTCTGCACTGACTCCCGCTTTAAAATCATCAAGTATACGCGAAAGCGCCTCATAAAGACGCGACGTTCTCGGAATATATCGAAGTCCTGTCGCAACAATATCCGCCGGCTCATCGCTTACAGCAGCCTGCGCGACCATAGCAGCCACATACATAGCTCCGTAAATACCGTTCTTTGTATGTGAAATGCGTGCGTCACGGAAAGCATATTCGACAGCCGTACCGGGATCGCCGGGATTTATATAGCCGTAGTAGTCGGTTCTTATCTGCGCACCGATCCATTCCCGGTACGGATTGTGATATGTTGCAGTATACGGCGGGCGGAAACCGTTGACAATGTTCAGATACGCTACCCTCTCTGCCGTCCAATAAGAATTTTTGACCTGAAGCAATGTCCAGAGATATGCGAGATCCTCTGATTTGAAATTGCGGCCGTACCGATCTATAACAGTCGATGCGATAACGGTATAGTTCGTATCATCATCGACAGGCGCAGCGCCCTCGCGGTCTACAACGTCAATAGTCAGAAACGCATGCGGTTTAAATGTATCAGTAATATCATCGGTGTGAACATAGCGTTTGACCGGATAATTTCCGCAAGCTTTAAGCCCGGGAATCATAGCGCTCAGACGTATTCCCTCAAGCGGTTTTCCGAGATTGCAGCCTACTATTCTTCCGAGCCACGCTCCGCGTACCTTATCCTCAATATCTGCTTTGTCAAATTCCGTAACAGCACCCGCGGGATCGCAAAGAAGCATGATATCATCATAATCAGAAGGCTCGTTATATTCGTAATCTATGCGCTGAGGAACGGTATCGATCATATTAAACGCTATCTCAGCAAGATCCCTTTTGGCATGGCAGTTCGGAAGGTTGTGAATCTCTGTAAACAGCCCTCTCAGCGATGCCACATCACGTCCTTCTTCCGATGACTGCCGAAGCTCATGAACAAGGTGTACGTAAAAAGCATCCTCCATTTCCTCATAATAAGGAAGCTGCTCCTCAGGATATCTCGGATTATGTTTTTCTTTTGTCTTGATCCCGAGAATTTCTTCTATTGTAACACCGAAAAGTTCACTCATTAAAATCAATTTGGATATATCAGGCATGGCAGAATCGCTCTCCCACTTTTGCACAGCCTGACGGGAAACATCAAGACGCTCTGCAAGTTTTTCCTGAGTAACAGCGCGTGTTTTTCTCAGCTCTGTAAGTTTTTTACCTATCATTTTTATCCCTCCCAAAAGGTTTTATTTATCTAATTTTAACCTATCCGGACAATTATTACTACCAATTCGAAATGGCAAATAAAGCAACCTCCGGTTGCATTTATCAAAAAATTGTAATAAAGAAAAATTTCTCGCAAAATATTTTTCGAAAACAGTAAATATCACATCATAAACAGCTTTTTCAGAATCAGGAAAGCCTGAAAAGCATTATAAGATTATTCTGTCACAATACTTAAAAGAGACAAAGCGAACCGAAACAAAGCACGGTCCGCTTTCACTTTCAATATATAGATCATAACCGCTTAAACGGTATATGCCGGCACAAATGCGAATACAGCGGTCTGCTTACTGTTCACCTATTCCGATAATACTTCCGACATCGTTTAAACAGTACATCGGTCTGTACGGAAACATTTTTACAGTTTCGCGCGAAGTAACTCCCGAAAGAACAAGCACTGTATCAAGCTCACTCTCTATGCCGGCAATAATATCGGTATCCATGCGGTCTCCGACAATAGCCGCATGCCCAGGCTCACAGCCTATACGGCGGAGCGCGTGACGCATCATAAGCGGATTAGGTTTACCGATATAATACGCCTGCTTTCCGGTCGTCATTTCGATAGGAGCGATCAAAGCACGGCATGCAGGGATTATACCCATTTCAGACGGTGCGGTAAGGTCGGAATTGGTTCCTATCAGCTTGGCACCTTTCTGAACAAGTCTCGATGCATGCTCGATCTTTTCATAGCTGAGCGAGCGAGTCTCACCGAATACAACATAATCCGGGTTATAATCGTTCATCGAAAGTCCCGCTTCATATATAGCGTTGACAAGCCCCGGTTCACCTATAACATAAGCACTGCCGCCCGGCTTCTGACTTTTCAGAAATGATGCGGTAGCAAGCGCGCTTGTATAAAAGTGATCCTCACTGACGGAGAGTCCCATACGCTCCAGCTTTTGTGCAAGCTCACGGGGAGAACGCTCACTGCTGTTGGTCAAAAACAGAAACTTTTTGTTCTTTTCCTGAAGCCAGCTCACAAACTCGGTAACATGCGGAAGGAGCTTGTTTCCGTGATATATGACGCCGTCCATATCGCAAATAAACGCTTCCTTCTCCATAAGCTGCCTGTAATCATTCATCCACATCATTCCTTTCAGTCTTGCAATACCTTGAATATTTCAAAAACAGATTACTGCTCTGCATCCTCTTCGTCAAACATATCGTTGATCATGCGTATGGAGATCTCTGTAAGGATCTCACCTGCTTCGCATGATGCTACGCAATTGGATACCATCGCAGAATAGCTCTTCGATGCGACAGCTATAGGCGTAGGGAGATATGCCATGCATCCGTCTGTAAGCTCGGCGGTAAATGTGTGTATTGCCTTTGAGCGGGCACGTGTGCGGAGTCCGTATTCGATATAAAGCTCAAAAGGATTGGTCACAAAAGCACAGTCGCCGATACGAAGCGCATGTACCGGAGTGTCGCACAGCGTACTCTTCTGCTGACGCTTATAGCGGTTGACAACGCCGGCATGCCAGCTCGAATCCATACGTGTTCCCGCGTCGGAATTACGAAGCGCTTCAACGCCGCCGACACGCTCCAGTATCGCATCGTACGCCGCCTTTGCTTCACGGTATTCGGTCTCGGTTACCGTACGGAGCGGAAGCTGGAGAATATCAAATTTATGAGCAAACTCTACCTCATGGCATATATTCTGACTTGCATGGTCAACATGCTCGGCAAAGCATACGCAAAGACGTCTGCCAAGCTCCTTTGCACCGGGAATCTCATGCATATCAGGTTCGCCGCGATTACGGCGGACAAGATCGCGGGGCGCAATATTTCCTGCGTCACCGATTATCGGAAGAACAGGAAGCTCGTATCCGAGAAGTGCCTCAAGCTGCATACGGAAGTATCCGACAAAATCTGCGGAATAGTATTCCTGCATCTCCAGCACCTGTGCAGGACAATGGAAATTGAGTATAGCTCCGCTCAGTTCATCCTTTTCATTGAAGGTATAAAGCATCTCGACGCTGTTGTCGTTGCAGCCCTCGAGACAGTCAAATCCGTATTCGTTTGTGTTTCCGTACATAACCGAGCTGCCGTCACGGTAGGTGACGCGGCGCGGATGGCCGAGAACAGCATGACCGAGTTCGGAAGCTACGCCTGAGGGCGCAAGCTTTTCTATCGCCTCGACGCACGCCGCTGCAACAAGCGGAACAAAAAACTTTACGCGATACTCATCAGGAGGCATACATCCCTCGGGAGTCTCGACCTCAAAAGCCTCTCCCCAGCATTCGTTCATCGCGTTTGCAAACAGTCCTGGGCCTGTATGAGTATGTATCGTTCCGACGATAAGACGGTCACGTGTGAAATCCGGAATGAATTTCTGAATTTCGGCAGTGATCTCATCAAGCGTCGAACCTACGATCTCAACAATATCGACGCTGCACCATACTACGGGAAGCTCCCCCTCCGTGCATACTGCAAATGCAGTAGCATAAAGCGGATCGTTGGTATGAGTAGGAATTCTTACATGAAACTGTCCCTGAAGCGGAGAGGGCTGAGGAGGCGTGATATTTCTGCGTCCCCATCCGCAATATATTCTTTTCTTTTCCATTTGAAATGTTTCCTTTCCTGCATATGCAAGACATAATGTAATATCAATTACGACATCACCTGATTTTACGTTTAAATAATAACCCATTTTTGAAACTTTGTCAAGGTAAATAAGAGAAATATTGCCGCACTGAACAAATAAATTAAAATACCGTAATTTAAATAGTAAAATCATATGAAAATAACGTCATAATCTATTGCAAGACGGACAGAAAGAAGGTATAATATACGCAGAAAGCATTGCCGAGCAACGTTTTGCGGCTGTACTATTGACGCATTTACTAAATTACTAAAACATCATCCTTGAAAGCATTTTCGCTTCATTACGGAATGTTATTTATGATCTAAAAATAAAAGAAGGAAACCACGCTATGAAATATAAACTTGCCATATTCGATCTTGACGGAACGGTACTCGATACGCTCGACGACCTCTATACTTCTGTATGCTATGCTCTTGAGCAGTGCGGCTATCCGGCGCGGACAAAAGACGAAGTACGGCGTTTCGTAGGAAACGGAATACGCCGTCTTATCGACCTTGCAGTTCCGGAAGGAACATCTGAAAAAGATGCAGACCGCGTTTATAAATGCTTCAATGAATATTATCCGAAGCACTGCGCGGATGCGACAAAACCGTATGACGGCATAGCAGACATGCTGCAAATGCTTAAAACTGAGGGATGCCGCCTTGCCGTCGTATCAAACAAAGCGGATTATGCCGTAAAGCCGCTCTGCGAGACCTATTTCAACGGAATATTCGATTTCGCCGTCGGAGAACGGGAGGGAATCAAACGAAAGCCTGCGCCCGACACAGTATATGAGGTTCTCCAGACTCTCGGTTTCCGCAGGGAAGAATCGGTATACATCGGCGATTCCGACGTTGATATAAAGACCGCTGAAAACTCAGGAGTAGACTGCATATCAGTTGACTGGGGATTCAGAGACCGGGAGTTTCTGCGCCAAAGCGGTGCGTCTGTCATCGTCTCCGATACGGCAAAGCTCGGCGATATCATCCTCGGAAAACGTACCGATCACAGCAAGATTGCAGGCGATCTTTTTCTTGAAGGTTATAACTGTTCACAGTCAGCATTCCTCGCCTTTCGCGATATTACAGGCATGGACAAACAGACGGCACTGCGCCTTTCATCATCTTTCGGAGGCGGTATGGGCCGTATGCGTGAAGTATGCGGAGCCGTCAGCGGAATATTTATGGTTGCCGGAATGCTGTGGGGATACGACCGTCCCGGAGACATCGAATCGAAAGCGGCGCACTATGCGCGGATCCAATCGCTCGCCGAGGCATTCCGCTCAAAGCACGGTTCGATCGTATGCCGTGATATCTTAAAAGGTATCGTAAACGATTCTTCCCCAAATCCTACCGTCCGTGATGCGGAATTCTATAAAAAACGTCCGTGCCTGCACTGCATTGAAGATGCGGCGGCGGTTCTCGACGATATGATAGCAGAACTCGGAATACCGGAAAGAACTCCGGGCGACGTAAATCCAGATAAAGCACAGACGGACTGCTGAACTCTGTAAAATTATAAAAGTACATCAAACCCTCCGTGATTATCAAAAGCTATCGCTCATCACGCTAATAGATAATATGAGATAAAACAAAAACACATTAACCTCCGTATACCGGCAGTATACGGAGGTCAATCTTTATTTTTTCATTCTGTTTTTCAGATATTTACAGTAGCAGATTCGCCCTTTGCAAGTTCAATATCGTATTCCTTATTACCTGCAAAAACATGAAGCTTTCCGGAACCTACGGTCGAGCGGATTGTGAACGAAACTATCTTTCCGTCAGTCCATTCTGCATCAGCTTCATATCCGCCGCGTACGCAGAGTCCGCGGAACGAACCGTTTTTCCAGTTTTCAGGTATCGCAGGAAGCAGTCTTACTATGCCGTCACGGCTCTGGAGAACCATTTCAGCGATAGCAGCCGTTCCTCCGAAGTTACCGTCGATCTGGAACGGAGGATGCTCGTCAAGAAGATTTGTATTCGTTGACTTAGTAAAGAGCTTGTTAAGCATCTCTCCCGCGCCCTTACCGTCGAGAATATGCGCATAGAAATTGAGTACCCATGCCGCACTCCAGCCGGTGTGCGCGCCGCCGCAGGCAAGACGTGCCTCTATAGACTTCTTTACAGCGGCAAACAGCTCGGGAGTCTTATCGTATGTGATACCCCATCCGGGATAAAGCGCAAATGCGTGAGAAATATGACGGTGTCCGGGTTCTTCCTCCTCATATTCCTCCATCCACTCCATAAGTCTTCCGTCACTGCCGATCTTGAGCGGAGGAAGCTTAGGCAGCGCCGCTTTTGCTTCCGCTGCAAGCTCGGAATCAAGTCCGAGAATTTGCTCTGCTTCGATATAAAATTCGAGAAGTCCGCTGATAACCTCAGTATCCATCGTCGGAGACAGGCACAGACGTGCAGATTTTCCGTTATATATATAACAGTTTTCAGGTGAGTTAGACGGACCGGTAAGAAGCATTCCGTTTTCATCCTCAAACATATAATCGAGACAGAAGCGAACGCTCTCATGAATATAAGGATATGCAATATTCTTCAGATAATCCTTATCAAGCGTGAACAGATAGTGTTCCCACATATTGAAGCAAAGCCATGCACCTCCGAGAGGCCAAAGTCCGAGGATACAAGCAACCGGAGCAGTCATTCCGTAAACGTCGCTGACATGGTGAACGACCGTTCCGCGGCAGTGATAACATTCCTCAGCAGTCTTTTTACCGGGTTCGAGCAGGAAATTATCCATATAGTCAAACAGCGGAAGCGCGCACTCGCTGATATTGGCTGTCTCTACCGGCCAGTAATTCATCTGAAGGTTGATGTTGGTATGATAATCCGAATTCCACGGAGCATATACATGTGTACACCATTTACCCTGAAGGTTTCCGGGAAGAGTTCCGGGACGGCTGCTGCCGAGCATAAGATACTTTCCGAAGTTAAAGTACAGAGTTGCCATGCCGTTATCGTTCTTGCCTTCGCGGAGCCGTTCAAGACGCTCGGACGTCGGATACTGCTTTGCATCGTCGTCACCGAGGATCGTTATATCCGAACGGTTCATAAGCGCAGCGTGATCTGCGACAGACACGCGCTTTATATCCTCATAGCCGCGTGCTGCAAGCTTTGCGATATCGGGAGTTCTGCGTCTGCTGCTTCCCTTTGTTTCGATCGTAATATATACCGTGCATGCGTCGGCACCTTCAAGCACGATCTCCTCTTTGCTCATACCGAGACATCCGCCTTCGGGATAGAATCCGAGCTTAACCTCGAATACATGTCCGCCCGTCTGCGTTTCGCCGACAAGTGTGTAGATATTCTCACATACGCTGCGCTCAAAGTTATCCCTATCACGCTCAAAATGAGCCTTAAAGGAGATCGATCCGGGTTTATCTGCGGTCATACGGAAAGCAATAACATTGTCGGGATATGAAGCGATAAGCTCTCTGCGGTAGTTTACGCCGTCAAGCTTATATGTAACATATGCAACTCCGTCTGTGAGATCTATCTCACGGCGGTAATCCTCAAATTTCGGATCGTCACCGTGTATATCGAAGCAAAGATCGCCGGCAGTCTCATATGAACCGATCTCCATGAAGCAGTCCTTCATGTTCTCCTCTGCCCAATCGTTAGCTTCGGACATCTCGCCCCTTTTGATCATCTCAAGAAGATGATCCATACATTCGCGCAGACGCTTCGGATTCTCCTGAGGTCCGCCCGCCCATATAAATTCTTCGTTAAACTGCACACGCTCGTGTCCGATATGGCCGTACAGCATTGCCGCGAGATTTCCGCAGCCTACGGGAGAGCAGTCCTCCCAGTTATTAGCTTCATTCGCAAGGTAGAGTATCTTGCCGTCAAGCATTTTCTTTTCCATTATTAAAAAACCTCGTCTGGATCTTTATATATTTTTACGGAGATGCACGCAGTCAAAGGCGTGCATTCCGTTTGTATTTACGCGTCTATCTTTACCGATTCGCCCTTTGCCAGTTCAAGATCGTATTCCTTACCGCCGGCAAAAACATGAAGCTTTCCGGAACCTACAGTCGAACGGATCGTGAACGAAACAAGCTTGCCGTCAGCCCACTGTGCATCAGCCTCGTATCCGCCGCGCACACAAAGTCCGCGGAATGAGCCGTTTTTCCAGTTTTCAGGTATCGCAGGAAGCAGTCTTACTATGCCGTCACGGCTCTGAAGAACCATCTCGGCGATAGCAGCCGTACCGCCGAAGTTACCGTCGATCTGGAACGGAGGATGCTCGTCAAGAAGATTTGTATTTGTCGACTTTGTAAAGAGCTTTTTGAGCATCTCGCCTGCGCCCTTGCCGTCAAGGATATGTGCGTAAAGATTAAGTACCCATGCCGCACTCCAGCCGGTGTGCGCTCCGCCGCCCTCAAGGCGCTTTTCGATCGACTTCTTGACTCCTGCAAAAAGCTCGGGTGTTTTATCGTAGGTTATGCTCCAACCGGGATAAAGTCCGAAAGCATGCGAAATATGCCTGTGACCTACGTCTACCTCTTCATATTCCTCCATCCACTCAAGAAGCCTTCCGTCGCTTCCGAGCTTAAGGGGCGGCATTTTTCCGATGGCCGTCCGCGCTTCATCAGCCATTTTCTCATCTATTCCGAGCAGTTCTTCGGCTTTTACGTAAAAGTCAAGAAGACCGCCGATAATCTCGATATCCATAGTCGGTGACATGCAAAGCATAGCCTCTTTACCGTTCAGCTTATAGCTGTTTTCCGGAGAGGTTGAGGGTCCTGACAGCAGTACGCCGTTTTCGTCCTCGATCATATAATCAAGGAAAAATCTCGCGCTCTCTTTTATATACGGATACGCAATATTTCTGAGATAATCCTCGTCAAGCGTAAAGAGATAATGCTCCCACATATTGAAACAGAGCCATGCGCCGCCGAGAGGCCAGAGCCCCCATATACCGTCCGCAGGTGCGGTCATACCGTACACGTCGCTTACATGATGAAGAACGGTTCCGCGGCAGTGATAGCATTCCTGCGCCGTCTTTTTGCCTGCTTCAAGAAGGAATTTGTCCATATAATCGAAGAGCGGCTCAGAGCATTCGCTCAGGTTTGCCGTTTCGACAGGCCAATAGTTCATCTGAAGATTGATATTGGTATGATAATCAGAATTCCACGGTGCAAATACATTTGTACACCACTTACCCTGAAGGTTTGCCGGCAGTGTTCCAGGACGGCTGCTTCCGATAAGGAGATATTTTCCGAAATTGAAATACAGTGTCGCCATTCCGTTATCGCTCTTGCCCTCGCGAAGCCGTTCAAGACGCTCCGACGTAGGATACTGCTTTGCATCGTCATCGCCGAGAACCGTTATATCCGAGCGGTTCATAAGAGCCGCATGATCTGCAACTGATATCTTCTTTATATCATCGTATCCGCGCGCTGCGAGCTTTTCTATATCCGGAGCAGTCCGTCTGCTGCTTCCCTTGGTTTCGATCGTAATGTAAACCGTACAGCTGTCAGCACCGCTTACCGCTGCGCCCTCAGGTGAAACGCTGACCGATCCGCCGTCCGCATAGAATCCGAGTTTAATCTCAAAGATATGTCCGCCGGACTGTGTCTCGCCGGTCAATGTGATTATATTTCCGTCCGCACGCTTTACAAAATTGTCCTGCTCACGCTCAAAATGAGACTTGAATGATATCGAACCGGGTTTATCCGCAGTCATTCGGAACGCGATAACATTATCAGGATACGAAGCGATAAGCTCGCGGCGGTAGTTCACTCCTCCGAGCTTATATGTAACATAAGCAAAACCGTCGGTAAGATCTATCTCACGGCGATAGTTTTCAAACTCAGGCGCGTCTCCGTGTATATCAAGACAGAGATCGCCTGCCGTCTCATAGGACTTTATACGGTTAAAGCAATCGTCCATATTATCCCGCGCCCACTGATCTGCTTCGGACACCTCGCCCTTTTTGACCATTTCGAGCATATGATCGATACACTCGCGTATGCGCTTCGGATTTTCAAGCGGTCCGCCTGCCCATATAAATTCCTCGTTAAGCTGAATACGTTCATGTCCTACATGTCCGTACAGCATCGCCGCAAGATTTCCGCAGCCGACAGGGGAGCAGTCCTCCCAGTTATTCGCCTCGTTCGCAAGATATAGTATCCTGCCGTCGAGCATCTTTTTTTCCATTGTGATATTCCTTTCGAATCTGGTAATATATAAGTTGTTTATATTCTATATCTCAGATACTAAATACGAAAACAGTATATCATATTGAAAAATTTAATTCAAGACATTTGCAAATTTTATCCTTAAAAACTTGAAAAAAGTGAAGCATCGGCATGAAAAACGGCCTATAGCATACGCATGATACTTTTTTCAAACTAAATTGTTTTTTTTGCAAAATGGTATTGACATACCATAAAGTTTATGGTATAATTCCATATGTTCTAACTGGGTGTGGCGCAGTTGGGAGCGCGCTACCTTGGGGTGGTAGAGGCCGCTGGTTCAAGTCCAGTCACTCAGACCAAAATCGGCAAGATACGTATGTGTTTTGCCGATTTTATTTTTATGTCGGAAAGCATATATTGACATGAACTAATACACAGTTACGTACAAGAAATATATTCGAGCAAGGAGAATATGATCATGATATTGTCCTGTAAGTCAGTCCGTAGACTCCGCATACTGACAGCGGCGCTGTCAGCTGTTATGATATTCGGCAGCGGATGTTCCTCCCGTTCAAATCAAATCCTAAAAGACAACACTCCGTCGGCATCCCCTCAGACTCCGTTACATGAGCCGACAGATAATATAACTGCGCGGCTTCCGCTCTCGACGCAAACCGAGGCACCTGCCGCCGAAACGAAGCAGCCAGATAAAACGGAACAGGATCACGGGATAAATAATCCTCCGAAAACACAAACAAAGGCCGAGACAGCACCGGAATCAGACAGCGATATTCTCGCGAGAATACTTTCAAAAAACGTTCCTAAAGCTAAAACCGAGGCGGAATATTCCGAAAGCGGTGAGCTTCCTACGGCGCTGATGTATCATCTTATAATGGAAACGCCGTACAACGACTACAGTGCGCTTTTTGTCAGACCTGACGATTGGGATGAACAGCTTACTGCATTGACCGAGGCCGGATGTACTTTTCTGTTTGCGAACGATTACCGGCGAACCGAGGGAAAAAGCGTTATCGTGTCCTTTGATGACGGATATGAGGATAATTATACTACCATGTTTCCGATACTCAAGGCACACGGAGCAAAAGCTTCTGTATTTTTAATAAGCGATATGATCGGAACACCCGGATATCTGACAGAAGATCAGATACGCGAAATGGCGCAAAGCGGACTTGTATATTTCGGATGTCACACTGCCAGTCACTGCAATCTGGCAACTATAAGCGAAAATGCGGTAAGAAAAGAATATACACGGTCGATAAAAAAGATAGAGGAGCTGACCGGTCAGCCGTGCAACGCTCTTGCATATCCTGCGGGAAAATATAACGACACCGTAATAGAGATCACAAAAGAATTTTTTGACTTTGCATATCTTGCGAGAAATACCGTTTCCGACGAAGGTATTACACCGTTCACGATTCCGAGAGTCTATGTATCGCGAGGAACAAGCGCTGCATCTTTAGCAGCAAGATTCAAATAAATCTTGTTATAAAAACAATACAGATAACAGGCTGATAATTAAAAGGATAAATTGTTATGGTAAAAAATCAGAATATGACGTCAGGAAAGCCGATAAAGCTTTTGTTCTTTTTCGCACTTCCGCTGATGTTCGGAAATATATTTCAACAGCTGTATACCGTAGTAGACACCGCTATCGTCGGTCAGGGCGTCGGAATGGATGCACTGGCAGCGCTCGGATCTGTCGCGTGGCTCAACTGGCTTCCTGTCGGAATTGCGCAGGGCTTCACGCAAGGCTTCTCGGTCAAGATGTCTCAGAACTTCGGAAAAGGAGATCATGATGCTCTCCGTAAGACGATCGGAGCCTCAGCAACACTTTCTATCGTTATCGCTGTTATTGCCACGGTTGTCAGTCTCGTTACACTTCCGGCGTGTCTCGATCTGCTTGCCGTCCGGCCGGATCTCCGCGACATGGCACACCTCTATTCGGAAATTTTAATTCTCGGTATACCGATCACAATGTTTTATAACTTCTGTTCGTCTGTATTGCGTGCCGTAGGCGACAGCAAAACACCTCTGCTTGCAATGATAGCAGCGGCTTTAATAAATGTAGCCCTCGACCTGCTTGCTGTATACGGTCTGCATCTCGGAATCGCCGGAGCCGCAATTGCCACACTGATCGCGCAATGTGCCGCCGGATTTCTCTGCACTCTTAAAATCGCACATATCCCCGAGCTGCGATTCCGACCGAATGATATGAAATGCAGCCGATACGACAGCAAAAACCTTTTGAAACTCGGCATTCCCGTTGCATTTCAGAATATCATTATTACAGCCGGAGGCATGGCGGTTCAAACGGTAGTAAACGGCTTTGACACACCGTTCATCGCAGGCTTCACTGCTGCCGCAAAGCTGTACGGTGTCCTTGAGATCGCCGCTATTTCTTACGGTTATGCAGTAACTACATACATAGGTCAAAATTACGGTGCGCGCAAGTGGGATCGGATAAAACAAGGAGTCCGCGCTGCCGTTGTACTGAGTGCTGTCACTTCTGCCGTCACGACAGCGCTTATGGTTCTGTTCGGACGGCCACTGTCAATGCTGTTTATCTCGGCAGAAACCGCCGAAGCGGCGGCAGAAGCAGGAGATGCTGCATACCTATATCTTTTTGTAATGAGCGTATTCATCATCGTGATATATCTCCTTTATGTATACCGTGCGGCTCTTCAGGGCATGGGTAACACATTTATCAGCATGATATCGGGAATTGTCGAATTTGCCATGCGATCCGGTGTTGCTGTGATCGTCGGTATCACAGGATTCAAAAACGGAATCGTTTGGGCCGAACCGGTATCATGGTTCGGCGGCGCCGTGCTGCTTGTTATCGATTATTATTACTCGGCACACCGTATTGAAAAATACGGATTTCCAGAGAACATAAAGTCTGACATTTCTGATAATAAGAAAATTCAAGACAGCATATAAAAATACAACGCATTACTAAAAAAATTAACAAATAACTTATAAAATATCCCCTTTCAGGAATTTGGTCTATAATCCGAACTCCTGCAAGGGGATATTTTTATAAACAACTGTTATATTGAATTTTTAAATTTCAAAGGATTTTTACCATACTTCCTCTTGAATATTTTCCTAAAAAAGCTTTCATTCTCATATCCGACGGCACAAATAATCTCAGCGATCGGCATGTCTGTATTTTTCAGCATATATGCCGCCGCATCACACCGCGCATTCTGCAAAAGTCCGGAAAAAGATTCTCCTGTCACCTTTTTAACTATATTACCTGTATACACTGTTGAATATCCCAAAATATTCGCAAGCGATTTAAGCGAAGCTGATTTCAGATTATTCTTTATGTAGCCGTCTATCTGACAGCGAAGCCGATCACTTTTTCTGTCACTTCCGCTTACAGTAAAATATGAAAGTGATTCTTGTACTTCTTTCATATACGGAATTGACGGCGCCGCCCCGTTTCTCGAAACCGATATAGCCGCAGCGGCAGAAGCAATTTTTATTATTTCGGAGAAATCGTCCCCGCGTGCTATGCCAGCTATAAAATATCCGGTAAACGTATCCCCGGCAGCAGTCGTATCCACCGCATCAACCTTAAATGCAGGATGATACAGCCTCAGATCCCCGTCCGCATAAACACAGCCTGCACTGCCGAGAGTAAGCATAATTTTAAGTGCCGGATATGTTTCTTTAAAATAATCGAGTATTCTGTCGGATTCCGAAAATCCGGTAATGGCTCTCGCCTCGATCTCATTCAGTATAAGATATGAAAGCATGCTGAAATCTATTCTGAATATATTTTTATCGAGAGGTGACGGATTAAGTATAACACACATTCCTTTGGCATACGCTTCTTTTATTATATATTCTATATTATTTATCTCGTTCTGAAGAAGCATGATATCACCGAGGTTGAAATCGGAAAGTGTCCCTGAAACTATCTCTTTAGTTATCATGGAATTCGATCCGGAATGAAGAAATATAGAATTTTCCCCTCCCTTGCCCACCTGAATAACAGCGTGTCCGTTCTTAGCGCCAACTCTTTTTATATAAGATGTATCAACTCCGCTATCGTTAAGGATATCCAAAAGCATTCCGCCGTCATTTCCGATACAACCGGCATGATGTACATCAGCACCTGCTCTTGATATAGCTATTGACTGATTTAATCCCTTACCGCCCGCAAATATCTCAAGTCCGCTTGTCATCTCGGTTTCTCCGGATTCTACAATATGATCCATCGAATACACATAATCAATATTACAGGAACCGAAATTTAATATCTTCATTGCCGACACCTCTGTTTAATATTTGAAAATTTATTTGTATATCACATATTCAACTATATAGATTCAGTATATCATCTTACAGATATATACGCAAGACCATTTTCAGTCCAAAAACAAACCGATTGCAATATAAATATTTTAAATTCATACCACTGCTGATATAAGAAAAAAGAGATATTCTTTTGCCAACGCCAGATAAGGAAGTTTTTATGTAGGGGTACGGTGTAACTCAGTAAAATGGGTTACACCGTATTCTTTTGTTATGCTACAAAGCGGAAGTCCTGCGGATTTTCCCGTATTTCTTCCATCATAGCAAGGATTTCCTGTTCGGTAGGAATATCTATCATCCCCGCCGCCGTGAAGTAAATATCCACCTTTACATAACAATGACCGCTTGACTTATCGTTGTTGTGGACTTCGATACGCTCAATCAACGAGTTTACAAGTGTTGGAGTAAGCTCCGTAATATCCGTCAGTTCACGCAGGGTACGAAGCAGCAGCCTTAAATCTCTAACCTTCTGCTTCGCTTCCTGTAATGTCTTT